>NZ_JBITJZ010000001.1:0-705008 GCF_044460595.1 Streptomyces sp. NPDC050085
GGCCTCGTACTGGATGTACTTGGCCTTACGCCCGGTGCGGCGAAGGGGGCACCTCCCTGCTCGAGGTTGTTCGAGAGCTTGGGGGCGCGTGCCAGGCGTCGTGAGGCTGGGGGCACCTCCCAGCGTTAGCTGGGGGAGGGAGTTTGAAGACACGCCCTAGGACCTGACGAGGGGCTCCCCCGCGTCCTCGCGCACCCCGAACCGCTCGTGCACCCGTCGCAGCGGCCGCGGCGCCCACCATGCCCAGCGGCCGAGGAGTGCCATCGTCGCCGGTACGAGGAGCATGCGGACGACCGTCGCGTCGATCAGGACCGCGAGCGTGAGGCCGAGACCGATCTCCAGGATCGGGGCGAAGCCGCCCGTCATGAAGGCGCCGAAGACGACGGCGAGGAGGAGCGCGGCGCAGGAGACGACGCGCCCCGAGCGGCGCAGGCCGCTGACCACGGCGCCGGAGGCGTCGCCCATCGCGGTCCACGACTCGCGCATCCGGGCGAGGATGAACAGCTCGTAGTCCATGGCGAGCCCGAAGGCGATGGCGACGATCAGCGGGGGCGCGGTCAGGCTGAGGGCGCCGAGGCCCTCGCCGCCGAGCCAGGAGGCGAGGTGGCCGTCCTGGAAGACGAGCACCACCACGCCGAGCGCCGCGCCGAGGCTGAGCAGCGTCGTGAGGACCGTGCGCAGCGGGATCAGGACCGAGCCGGTGAACGCGAAGAGGAGGACCAGGATGCCGACGAGCACGGTGAGGGCGGCCCAGGCGGTGCGCTCGGCGAGCATGTGGCGGAAGTCGACGAGGCGGGCGGCGGTGCCACCGACCATGACCGGCCCGCTGTCCCTCAACGCCCGTGCGTCCCTGACCAGTTGCGTCGCCGTGGGGCCGTCCACGGCGCCCGTGGGTTTGACGCGCAGGACCCGGGTGCCGTCAGGGAGGGGCTGCGTCTCGTACGAGGCGACACCGGGCAGGGCGGTGACGCGGCGCGCGAACTGCGGGTCCGTGCCCGGCCGTTGGACGATCACGATCGGGTCGACGCCGGCGCCCGGCGGGTAGTGCGCGCGCACGGTGTCGTACACCTGGCGCGCCTCGGTGGCGGCGGGCAGCTGGCGGGCATCCCCGATGTCGATGCGCAGGTTCGTCACGGGCAGCGCGAGCGAAAGCAGGGCCAGCACGCTCACCGTCATCACGGCGATCGGGCGGCGCCCCGCGAACCGCGCGATGCGGGCGAAGGCCCGGCCCTCTTCGCCGGGCACGCGCGGCTTCGACGGGGCGATGCGCGCACCGAAGCGGGTGAGCAGCGCGGGCAGCAGGGTCAGTGCGGCGAGCATGTCGACGACCACGACGGCGGCCACGGCCAGGCCCATGCTGCGCAGGAACGGGCTCGGGAACACGAGCAGTCCGCTGAGGCTGACGGCGACGGTGAGGCCGGAGAAGAGGATGGTGCGGCCCGCGCGGTCGACGGTCCGGCGCACGGCCTCGGGAACGTCGGCGCTCGTGCGGCGCTCCTCGCGGAAACGCATGACCATCAGCAGGGCGTAGTCCACGGCGAGGCCGAGTCCGAGCATGGTCGTCACCTGGACGACGTAGACGGAGATCTCGGTGATCTGGCTGAAGCCGAACAGGGCGAGGAACGCCCCGGCGACGCCGCTCACCGCGACGAGCAGCGGAAGCCCCGCGGCGCGCAGTCCGCCGAAGACGAGGAGCAGCAGGGCGAGCACGACGGGCAGGGAGAACAACTCGGCGCGCTGGACGTCCTGTTGGGCCCGCTCCCCCAGCTGCCGACCGAGCAGCGGGCCGCCGCTGACGTGCACGTCGGCGGCGTCGACCTGGTTGATGCGGTCGGCCGCCGCGTCGACGGCGTCGTCCTCCGCGTCGTCGCCGAGCCCGCCCTCGAGGGTGATCGGCACGATGAGCGCCCGCCCGTCGGCGGCCGCCAGTCCGCGGGCGGTGTACGGGTCGGGCACGTCGGCGATGCCGGGGATGCGGCGCAGGTCGGCGACGGCCGCCTCGACCGTGCGGCGCACCGGGGCGTCGGTGACGCGGGGTGCCTCGACGACCGCGGTGATCGACTCGCCGCGCGGGTCGATGCGTTCGAGGAGGGCCTCGGTGGACTCGGACTCGGTGCCGGGGACTTCCGGGACCGCGTCGGAGAGCCGGCCGAACACGCCGGTGCCGAGCCCGAGTCCGAGCACGATCAGGGCCAGCCAGGTGAGGATCACGGTACGGGGGCGGCGGGTGGCCGCCCGGGCGAGTGCGCTGAGCACGGCGCCTCCTCGGAGGGTTCCGATGGGACGCGAACAGCGTTGCGGGCGCGGCCTGTTGGGCGGATCGCCGTGCCGGGCGGTTCGCCTCTCGCCCGTACGGGGGAGGCGGCGGCGACGGCTCCCCCGGGCGGGCGAGTTCACGGTCTCGTCCGGCGGCCCGAGTCACCGGGCCACCGGGTCACCGGGTCACCGGGTCACCGAGTCACCGGGCCACCGGGTCACCGGGTCACCGGGTCATTCGGCGGCCGGGGTCACGAGCCCGGACTCGTACGCGCAGATCACCGCCTGCACGCGGTCGCGCAGGCCCAGCTTGCTCAGGACGTTGCTGACGTGCGTCTTGACGGTGTGCTCGCTGACGAAGAGGGTCCCGGCGATCTCCGCGTTGGTCAGGCCGCGCGCGAGGTGGCGCAGGGTCTCCGTCTCGCGGGCGGTGAGCGCGTCGAGGCTCGGCGCGGCGGTGGTGCGGCGCCTGCGGCGGATGACGTCGGCGACCAGGCGCCGGGTGACGGACGGCGCGAGCAGCGAGTCACCGGCGGCGACGACGCGCACCGCGTGCACGAGGTCGTCTCGGCGCACGTCCTTGAGGAGGAACCCGGACGCCCCGGCGTACAGCGCCTCGTACACGTACTCGTCGAGGTCGAACGTGGTGAGCATGACGACCCGGCAACTCGACTGTGCGCAGACGCGTCTGGCCGCTTCGAGGCCGTCCATGCGCGGCATGCGGATGTCCAGGAGGAGCACGTCGGGCGCGTGCCGCAGCACGGCGGTGAGAGCCTGCGCGCCGTCGCCCGCCTCGGCGACCACCTCGATGTCGGGCTGCGCCTCGAGGATCATGGCGAAGCCGCTGCGGACGAGTTCCTGGTCGTCGGCGACGACGACGCGGATGCTCATGGCCCGCCGGGCGCGGGCAGCCGTGCGGTCACCCGGAATCCGCCGTGCGGTCCCGGTCCGCCGCGCGCGCTGCCGCCGCAGGCCGCCGCCCGTTCCTCGATCCCGACGAGCCCGTGCCCACCGGTGGACCCGGGCGCTGCGCGGCCCGTCCCGTCGTCCGTCACGGTGATCGTCAACTCCCCCTCCACCCAGTCGAGTTGTACGTCCGCCCGGGCAGCGTACGCGTGCTTGAGGGTGTTGGTCAGGGCTTCCTGGACGATGCGGTACGCGGCGGTCTCCGTGTCGGGGCCGAGCGGGCGCGGGTGTCCCGTGGTGCGCAGGGTGACGCTGAGTTCGGTGGTGGCGTCGACCTTGCCGACCAGCTCGGGAACGTCGGCGAGGCGCGGCTGCGGGGCACGCGCCGAGCTGCCTTCGGCCTCTCTCAACACGCCCAGGATGCGGCGGAGTTGCACCATGGCGTCGCGCCCGGTCCCGGCGATCGCCTCGAAGGCGGCCTCTGCCCGGTCGGGCCTGCTGCGCACCACGACGGGCCCGGCCTCGGCCTGCACCACCATCAGGCTGACGGCGTGTGCGAGGACGTCGTGCATGTCGCGGGCGATCCTGGCGCGCTCGCGGGCGGCGGCCCGGGCCCGGTCGGTCTCGCGTTCGCGCTCCACCGCGCGGGCCCGCTGTTCCAGGGCGGCGGTGTAGGCGCGCTGGGTGCGGGCCAGGAGCCCGAAGCCGTACGCGCTGAACACGCTGAGCAGGTGGAAGGCGTACTCGAAGGGCTCGGCGTGCTCCTTCATCGACATGGTGGCCCAGGCGCCGACGAACCAGCCGGTGAGCATGATGCGGCGCGGGACGGGCGCGGAGTACGCGGCGACGGTGTAGAGCACGACGAGGCCGCCGTACACGACGTCCGGCGGCGGCGCGTGGTACAGCGCCATCGCCGGGGTGAACACCGAGACGACGGACGCGCACACCATGGGCGCGCGGCGCCGCCACACGAGCGGCACGGCCGTGCCCGCGCCCAGCAGGAACCCCTGCCAGGACAGCGGGTCCCCGCCCTCGTCGGGGAAGAGGAACTGGAGGGACACGGCGAACAGGACGAGTGCGGCGAGGGCCGCGTCGACGAGCACGGGACGCGGGCGGCGGGGCAGGCGCATACGGCGGCTCCTTCCGGGCGGGCCCAGTATCGGGCGCCCGCGGGCCGAAGAACTCGCCGGTGCGGGGGATTTACCGGCAGTCCCGGCCGGCCGGGGCGGATCCCTCAGTCGAGCACCTTGATCTTCTTCATGGTGGGCTGGGACACGACCCGGGCGACCCCTTGCAGGCCGATCACCTTGCCGGTCTGGAACGCCTCGTACGCGTTGTAGTCGGCGACCATGACCCGCAGCAGATAGTCGGGGCGGCCGAACAGCCGCCGGAACTCGACGACTTCGTCGTATCCGGCGATGACCTCCTCCAGGTCCGCGAGCGTCTTCAGATCGCTCACGGAGACCTCGATGAAGACCATCACCTCCAGGCCGCCGCCGAGCGCCTCGTGGTCGACGCGGGCGCGGTAGCCGGTGATGATCCCGGCCTCCTCGAGGCGCCGTACGCGGCGCAGGCAGGGCGGCGGTGACAGGCCCACGCGGCGGGCGAGTTCGACGTTGGTCAGGCGGCCGTCCTCACGCAGGAGACGCAATATTTCGCGGTCGATGGCATCGAGGGTCATTTCCTTGCGCATGGCGCGACTTTAGGGAAACACTTCGCAACCATGTAAGGCGCGAATCGGCCTACCGTTGCTCCATGTCAACTCGCCTGCACCGTCTGGTTGTTGCCGTGCGGGACGCCGGTCCGGTCGGGCTCGGCGCGTTCCCGATGGGCGTGGCCTTCGGGGTGTTGCTGGTCCGCTCGGGGCTCGCCTGGTGGTGGGCGCCGGTGATGTCGGGGTGCGTGTACGCGGGTTCGCTGGAGTTCCTGCTGCTCGGCCTGGTGCTCGCCGCGGCGCCCCTCGGCTCGATCGCGGCAACGGCGTTCTTCGTGAACGTCCGGCACGTGTTCTACGCGTTGGCGTTCCCGCTGCACCGGATCGCGGGCCGGGCGGGCAGGGCGTACGGCACGTTCGCGCTGTCCGACGAGGCCTGGGTGGTCACCACCCGTGCACAGGCGGCGAGTTGGGACGGTCCGCGGATCCTCGGCGCCCAGGGGGTCATTCATGCGTACTGGGCGGGCGGAGCCACGCTGGGAGCCCTGACGGGGAGTTGGCTGCCGGTGGATCTGCACGGGGTCGAGTTCGCGGTGACCGCGCTGTTCGTGGCGCTCGCCCTGGACGCGCTGAGGGCGCACCCGGACGTCGTCACCCCCGTGCTGGCGCTGGCCTGCGCGCTGTTCGCCCGCTTCGTGTTCCCCGGCCAACTCCTCGTGGTGGCCTTTGCGTTGTTCACGGCAGGTCTGATGGCACGGCACCTGGGGACCGGCCGTGCCTGACGCCCCGTACCTGCTGGCGGCGGTGGGCGTCTCGGTCGCCGTGACCTGGGCGCTGCGCGCGCTGCCGTTCCTGGCCCTGGCGCCGCTGCGATCGAGCGCCACGGCCGCGTACCTCAACTCCCGCATGCCTCTGGGGGTGTTGACCATCCTGACCGTCCACACCCTGCGGGACTTCTCCCCGCACGTCCCGCACCGGGCGTGGCCGGCCGCGCTCGCCCTCGCGGTCACGGTCGGCCTGCACCTGTGGCGGCGCAACGTGCTGCTGTCGGTGCTCGGCGGCACCGCCGCTCATGTCGCTCTGGTTCAGGGCGTGTTCGGCTGAGCTGTGGAGTTCCTGCCTCGGCTGGCGTGGAAGCGGGCCTTCTTCTGCCGGTTCCCGCACGTGTTCATGTCGCACCATTTGCGGGTGCGGCTCTGACTGGTGTCGAAGAAGGCGGCCCGGCAGGTCGGTGACGCGCACAGGGCCAGTCTTCCGTCGCGTTCGCCCGCGATGACGCTGATCGCGTCGGCGGCGATCACGCCGAGGGCGTCCTCCACTCCGGAGGCCGGGTCGAGCCGCCAGCGCCGCTGCCCCTCGGGCGTCAGGACCGCCGCGGCCCGCCCCTGTGCGCTGCGGTCGTTGATGACGCGCAGGGCGGACGCAGGCAGGGCGTCCTGGAGCGCGGCCGCTGTCGCGGCGGCGTGGATCGACTCCCGCAACTCTCGGGCGAGTTCGAGCTGGTCGAGGGTGCAGGCATCCACGGCGAGGCCGCTCACCGCCAGCCAGTCGACGAGTCGGTGCGGTACGGGAATGCGCTCCACGGAGGTGCCATGACGCTCCGACAGGGTCCCCGTGAAGCTGGTCGCCAGCACGCTGCCGAGGCGGAAGTCGGGGAACTCAGAAGGCATGGAACCACCTTAGCCGGTTGCGCGACGACGCGACGACGGAGTAGAACCGTCTTAGCCGGTTCTCGCGATGCACGACCGGTTCCGCGACGGCCTGGAGGTCTCATGCCCCGCCCCACCAGCGACGGACAAGCACCCACCGGCGGCGTACAAGCCCCGCTCAACGACGCAGGAACACCGCTCAACGGCGCAGAACCACCGGTCAACGGCGTACAGGCATGGGAAGTCCGTGCGACGGAGGCCGACCTCGACGATCTGCGCACACGGCTGGCCGCCGCGCGGTTGCCGGAGGCCGAGACGGTCCGGGGCGCCGCGCCCGGACCCGGCCGCTGGGCCCAGGGTGTTCCGCTCGCCGACCTCGTCGATGTCGTGCACCACTGGCGCACCGGGTACGACTGGCGGTCGTTCGAGGAGCGCCTCGACCGGATCGGGCAGTTCCGCACGACCATCGACGGTCTGGGCATCCACTTCCTGCACCGTCGGTCCGCGCGCGCGGATGCCACTCCCCTGATCCTGACGCACGGATGGCCGGACAGCATCGTCCGGTTCCTCGACGTGGTGGAGGAGCTGGCGGATCCGGCGGACGCCGACGCACCGGCGTTCCACGTCGTGGTCCCGTCGCTCCCGGGCTTCGGGTACAGCGACAAACCGGCCACCACCGGCTGGGGAACGGAACGGATCGCGGCCGCGTGGGTGGAGCTGATGGGAAGGCTGGGCTACCCCACGTTCCTTGCCCACGGCGGGGATTGGGGCGGCAACATCACCACGGTGCTCGGCGGCAGGTTCCCGGCGCACGTGCTCGGCATCCACACGACGTTCGCGGAGGGACCGCCCGGGCTGACCATGGATGGGCTGACAGCGGCCGAGCGCCGATGGGCCGACGAAACCCGCGATTTCTGGCGCCACCGCGCGGCGTACGCGAAGCAGCAGGCGACCCGGCCGCAGACCATCGGCTACGGGCTCGTCGACTCACCGGTCGGGCTGCTGGCCTGGATCCTCGACAAGTTCGCCGAGTGGTCGGACACCGAGGACAGCCCGTTCGAGACGATCTCCATGGACAGGATCCTGGACGACGTCACTCTGTACTGGCTGACCAGGACCGGCGCATCGGCGGCCCGCATCTACTACGAGAGCCACAACTCGCTCGATCCCGGACTGCGCGTCGACGTCCCGTCGGCGATCACCATGTATCCCCGCGACGTCGAGAAGTGTCCGCGCCCCTGGGCGCAGGAGCGCTACCGGCACATCGCCCGCTGGGCCTGCCCCGAAAGCGGCGGGCACTTCCCGTCGCTGGAGGTTCCCGAGCATTTCGTCCGGGACCTGCGGGAGGGACTCGCGGCGGTGCTGGCCGCCCGGCGGTGAACGCGGGCACCGCCCGCCCCGGAGAGCGGACGGTGCCGAAGGCGCGCCAAGGGTGTCAGGCGATCGGCGCCGGGAACGTCGGGTACTCCACCCCGGAGACGTGCTGGACGACCCGGATGACCTGGCACGAGTAGCCGAACTCGTTGTCGTACCAGAGGTAGAGGATCGCGTTGTCGCCGTCGACCTTCGTGGCACCCGCGTCCACGATCGAGGCGTGCCGGGAGCCGATGAAGTCGCTGGAGACCGCGTCGGGCGAGTCCGTGAAGTCGATCTGGCGCTTGAGCGGCGAGGTCAGCGAGACGTCCCGGAGGTGACCGAGGACCTCGTCGCGGGTGGTCTCGCGGCCGAGCCGCAGGCTCAGGATCGCGATGGAGACGTCCGGGACGGGGACGCGGATCGAGCTGCCGGTGATCGGCGCCTTCAGGTCGGGCAGCGCCTTGGCGACGGCCGAGGCGGCGCCGGTCTCCGTGATGACCATGTTGAGCGGCGCGGAGCGGCCGCGGCGGTCGGCCTTGTGGTAATTGTCCAGCAGGTTCTGGTCGTTGGTGAACGAGTGGACGGTCTCCACGTGGCCGCGCAGCACGCCGTACTCGTCGGCCATGGCCTTCAGCGGCGGCACGATCGCGTTCGTGGTGCAGGAGGCGCAGGACAGGATCTGCTCGTCCGGCTTGATGGTGTCGTGGTTGACGCCGTGCACGATGTTCGGGACGTCGCCCTTGCCGGGCGCGGTCAGCACGACCTTGTCGATGCCGGGGCGCAGGTGCCCCGAAAGCCCTTCCCGGTCACGCCACTTGCCCGTGTTGTCGATCAGGATCGCGTTGTCGATGCCGTACGCGGTGTAGTCGATCTCGGACGGGTCGTTCGCGTAGATCACCTTGATGGCGTTGCCGTTGGCGACGATGGTGCTGGTCGCCTCGTCGACGGTGATCGTGCCCTGGAACTGGCCGTGGATCGAGTCGCGGCGCAGCAGCGAGGCCCGCTTCACGAGGTCGGCCTCGCCGCCGCCGCGGACGACGATGGCGCGCAGCCGAAGTCCGTTGCCCGAGCCGGACTTCTCGATGAGGAGGCGGGCGACGAGGCGGCCGATGCGGCCGAAGCCGTAGAGGACGACGTCGCGGCCCGCGCCCGGCTCGATGCTGCCGGTGCCGATGGCTCCGGCGACGGCGTCGGCGGTGAACTCCTCGACGCCGAGCCCGCGTTCGTCGGTGCGGTACGTCGCGGCGAGCATGCCGATGTCGATCTGCGAGGGCCCGAGGTCGAGCGTGGCCAGGGCCCGCAGGAACGGCATCGTCTCGGTGACCGAGAGCTCCTCGCCCGCTATCTGCCGGGCGAAACGGTGGGTCTTGAGAATGCTGACCACCGACTTGTTCACCAAGGAGCGGCTGTGCAGCAGGACGTTCACGTCCCGCTCGCGGTGCAGCTTCCCGATGATCGGGATCATCGACTCCGCGGTCTCCTCGCGGTGCTTCCAATTGGTGAACGAGTCGTCATTGACAGTCACGTGCGTCTCTTTCGAGCTAGGCGGCGCTCATATGCTAACCCGCCCGCTCGGTGGCCCTGCGGGCGCCCCTGATCATGAGCCCGCAGAGGTCACGCGAAGGCGCCGCCAGGGCCGAAGACGCGCTCGGCGAAACGCTCGCCGATGCGGAGGTGGCTGGCCGCGTCGGGGTGCAGCGCGTCGGGCAGCGGCAGCTCGGCGTGGTCCGCCTCGCCGTACAGCGCGAGCCCGTCGAGGTGGTGCAGGTACGGGTCGTCGGCCCGGCGCTGCGCCACGATGCGGGCGAGCTCGTCGCGGATGGTGCGCAGCGTGAGCTTCCCGTACGCCGTCTCGGCCGGGTCGCCCGTCGCCATGAACCTGACCTGCCCGCTGCCGAGCGACGCCGGGTCGGGGGCGCCGGGACCCGGGGTGTCCTCGTGGATCGGGCACAGGATCGGGGAGACGACCAGCAGCGGCGCCGTGGGGTGCCCGTCCCGGACGGTGTCGAGGAACCCGTGCACGGCCGGGGTGAAGGCGCGCATCCGCATCAGGTCGTAGTTGACGACGTTGATCCCGATCTTGACGCTGATCAGGTCGGCCGGGGTGTCCCGCATCGCCCGCGCCGTGAACGGGTCGAGCAGCGCGGCGCCGCCGAACCCCAGGTTGACCAGCTCGGCGCCGCCCAGCGAGGCCGCGTGCGCGGGCCAGGTGGCCGAGGGGCTCGCGGCGTCGGAGCCGTGGCTGATGGAGCTGCCGTGGTGCAGCCACACGGGCCGGCCCCGGTCGGGCAGCGGCTCGACGGGGGCGTCCGTGCGCAGGGCGACGAGCTCGGTGGTCTCCTGGTGCGGGAGCCAGATCTCGACGTCCTTCACGGCATCGGACAGGCCGTCGAAGCGCAGGGTGCCGGGCTCCCCCGGCCGGTGCTCGAAGGTGCCCGCGGCCATGTCGATGACCAGGCAGTGACCGCCTGCCACCCGGCCCTGCGCGACGAGCCGCCCGTCGACGAGGAGGTCGTACACGCCGTCCGGCCGGGGCGGGGATCCGGCGTAGACGCGCTTGGTCGGCACGGTGTCCAGCTCGATCGCGGTCGCCCGGGTACGGAACGCGAGCCGTACGCCCGAGGGCTGGGACTCGGCCATGGCGAGCTGTCCGTCGACGTTCTGGGCGCGGGCCCGGGCGGGCAGCCGGTGCGGCAGCAGGCCGAGCGGTGTGCGCTCGACGTCGAGGGCGCCGCGCAGCAGGTCGGGGGTGAGGGGTGCGGTGATCACGAGGTGGCCTCCGGCCAGTTGCGCAGGAGCGCGTCGAGGGCGTCGAGGGTGCGCACCCAGGTCTCGTCCGAGTCGGGTGCGCTGTGGCTGAATCCGCCGCCCATCTCCAGGCTCACGTAGCCGTGGAAGACGCTGCCGAGCAGGCGTACGGCGTGGGTCTGGTCCGGTTCGGCCAGGTCGTAGCCGCGCAGCAGCGCGCGGAACATCTGCGAGTGCCGCACTCCCGCGCTGGCGGCGGCCGCCTCGGGGTCGAGACGGAACTGGGCCGATGCGTAGCGGCCGGGGTGGGCGCGGGCGTAGTCCCGGTAGACGTTCGCGAGGGCGGTGAGCGCGTCCTTGCCGGCGCGTCCGGCGAGCGCTTCGGCGGCCCGGTCGGCGAGCTCCTCCAGGGCGATCAGGCAGATCCGCGTCTTGAGGTCGTGCGAGTTCTTCACGTGCGAGTACAGGCTCGCGACCTTGACGTCGAACCGGCGGGCCAGGGCCGAGACGGTGACGTGCTCGAAGCCGACCTCGTCGGCCAGGTCCGCGCCCGCCCGCGCCAGGCGCTCCGCATTGAGCCCCACTCGCACCATGACTGCCCTTCCGTCGACGCCCTGGTTGCTTCACTCATTATGCATTTGCCTAAAAGCTTTAGGCAACTTAGCCTCGGTGTTATGAAGCCACTGACCGAACGGGAGATCCGTTCCGCATTCGTGAACTGCAGCAAGGGCGAGGCGAAGCGCATGAACGTCCCGCACGATCTGGCCGAACGCCCCTGGGACGACCTGGACTTCTTCGGCTGGCGCGACCCCCAGGCCCCCGACCGCGCGTACCTCGTCGCCGAGATCGACGGCGAGGTGCAGGGTCTGTCCCTGCGCTCGTCGAACGCGGCGTCGTGGCAGACCCGGCGCAGCATGTGCTCGATGTGCGTCACGACGCACACCGGCGGCGTCTCCCTGCTGGTCGCGCCCAAGGCGGGCAAGGCCGGGAAGCAGGGCGACTCCGTGGGCGCGTACATGTGCAGCGATCTGGCCTGCTCTCTGTACGTGCGCGGCAAGAAGGACGCGGGGTCGGGCTCGCGCGTGCACGAGACCCTCACGCTGGAGGAGAAGGTCGAGCGGACGCGGACGAACGTGGCGGCCTTCTTCGCGAAGGTCACCGCGTGAGCGCCTGACCCGGCAACCCCACACGTCGCGGCGGCGACAGGAACGTGACCGGCAACTGCCGGTACGAGCCGACGAATTGGGGACCACCGGATGCACGGGATGCGCAGGACACGCAGCACGGGCAAGACGCACGGGACGACCAGGGCGACCAGGGCGCACGGGATGCGGCGGCCCACGGCGCTGCGCCTGTCCGCGGCGCTGGCCGCGGCGGCGCTCGCCGGCGGGATCGCGGCGGCCGTGTCGACGCCCGAGGCGTCCGCGGCCGCCCCCACCGCCACCGGGTACGCGAGCCGGAACGGCGGCACGACGGGCGGCGCGGGCGGGCAGACCGTGCGGGCCACCACGGGCACCCAGATCCACCAGGCCCTGTGCGGCCGGGCCGCGCGCGACACCCCGATCACCATCGAGGTCGAGGGCACGATCAACCACGCCAACACCAGCCAGGTGTCGGGCGACAGCTGCACCACCGCGGACGACGTGATCGAGCTGAAGCAGATCAAGAACGTCACGCTCGTCGGCGTCGGCAGTGGCGCCGTCTTCGACCAACTCGGCATCCACATCAGGGAGTCGAGCAACATCGTCATCCAGAACGTGACGGTCAGGAACGTCAAGAAGTCCGGCTCGCCCACGTCGAACGGCGGCGACGCCATCGGCATGGAGAAGAACGTCCGCAACGTCTGGGTCGACCACGTCAGCCTGCTCGCCTCCGGCGGCGAGTCGGACGGCTACGACGGCCTCTTCGACATGAAGAACAACACCCAGTACGTGACGCTGTCCTACAGCACGCTGCGCAATTCGGGCCGCGGCGGACTGATCGGCTCCAGCGACAGCGACCTGTCGAACGGCTTCGTCACGTTCCACCACAACCTGTACGAGAACCTCGACTCGCGCGCCCCGCTGCTGCGCGGCGGCACGGCCCACATCTACAACAACGCGTACGTGAGCCTGAACGAGTCCGGCATCAACTCCCGCGCGGGCGCCAAGGCCAAGGTCGAGAACAACCACTTCAAGGACTCCAAGGACGTCCTCGGCACCTTCTACACCGACGCGGCCGGGTACTGGCAGGTCAGCGGCAACGTCTTCGACAACGTGACCTGGTCGGCGCCCGGCGACGAGAACAACCCGGCGGGACCGGACGTGAAGTCGACGACCACGGTCTCGATCCCGTACGCGTACACGCTCGACGCGGCGAACTGCGTGCCGGACATCGTCGGCCGAACGGCGGGCGCGGGCAAGGGACTTCAGGTGTCGGACGGCACCTGCTGAGCAACGCCCTCGTCAGTGGGGCCGCTCGGCGGCGGCGAGGCGGGCGACCAGGTCGAGCCAGCCCTCCTCGAGCCGCTCGAGCGGCATCCCGCGCCGCCGCGTCAGATGGTGGACCACCGCGGGATCCACGCAGCCCATGAGCGTCTGCGCGTACACATCGCAGTCCGCGTCCGGGACGACCTGCGTCAGCAGATGGCGGACGTGCAGGGCGAGCACCTCGTGCGAGGGGTGCGCGAGCCGCCGGGACGGCTCGGGCTGCGCGGCAAGCTGGAGGTCGAGCTGGTCGGCGGTCCTGCGCAGGACGGTCAGGCCGAAGGCCCGCAGCCGCTCGATCGGCGGGGCGCCGGGGCCGAGCGGCGGCGGGCCGCCCATGAGATCGGCCTGCAGCTGGGTCGCGGAGTGGTCGAGGAGCGCCATCAGCAGCCCGTTGCGATCGCCGAAGCGGCGGAACACCGTCCCCTTGCCGACGCACGCCGCGGTGGCCACCGCCTCCATCGTGACCGCGGCCGCACCGCGCTCGGCGACCAGGCGCGCGGCCGCCTCCAGCACCTTGGCCTGGTTCCGCGCCGCATCGGCCCGCAGCCCCGACTCCTCGCCGGGGCGGCCGATCGCGAGCAACTGCGGCTGCCCGTCGGCGTCTTGCGGGTCCGGAAGGGGTGGCAGGGTGCGGGACATGAACACAGCGTAAAGCATTCTCGAGAAAACTGGACCACGGTCCGCTTAGGCTGCTACAACTTTAAACGGACCCCGGTCCGGGTCACTTTCAGCCTTCTTTGGAGACCTCATGTCTGTTCGCATCCTCGCGCTCGTCGGCAGCCTCCGCGCCGGTTCGCACAACCGGCAGCTCGCCGAGGCCGCCGCCAAGCACGCCCCGGAGGGCGCCGAGATCGAGCTGTACGAAGGCCTGGCCGACGTCCCGTTCTACAACGAGGACATCGACGTGGAGGGCAGCGTCCCCGCCGCCGCGGCCCGCCTGCGCGCGGCCGCCGCGTCCGCGGACGCGTTCCTGCTCTTCTCGCCCGAGTACAACGGCACCATCCCGGCCGTCCTCAAGAACGCCATCGACTGGCTGTCCCGCCCGTACGGCGCCGGCGCCTTCACCGGCAAGCCGGTCGCCGTGGTCGGCACCGCCTACGGCCAGTTCGGCGGCGTCTGGGCGCAGGACGAGGCCCGCAAGGCCGTGGGCATCGCCGGCGGCACCGTGCTCGAGGACGTCAAGCTCTCGATCCCGGGCTCGGTCGAGCGGTTCGCCACCACGCACCCCGCGGACGACGCCGAGGTCGCGGCCCAGGTCACCGAGGTCGTCGCCCGGCTGCGGGGCACCGTGACGCAGGCCGCGGCCGCCTGATCCCGCCACGCCACCACGAGGGGTCCCGTCCGCGCCGGACGGGACCCCTCGCCGTGTTCAGTGCCCGCGGAACGCCTCCTCCAGCCACCAGGACCCGTGCTCCCGTACGACCTTGGCGTCGACGAGCAGCGGCGCGGTCCGCGGTCCCACGAGCCAGTCCCGTACGGCCTTCAGGTCGGCCGGGGTGCGCACGGTGACCGCCTCGAAGCCGTAGCCGCGGGCGACGGCCGCGATGTCGGTGGGCGGGAACTCGACCGTGCCGAGCGGGAAGCCGTCCGGACCGAAGTGGTGCACCTCCGCCCCGTACGCGTCGTCGTTGTACACGACGACCACCATGGGCAGCGCGAGCCGCCGCACCGTGTCGAGCTCGACGGCGCTCATCAGTGCCCCGCCGTCGCCGAGCGCGGCCACCGCGAGCCGGTCGGGGCGGGCCAGGGCGGCGCCGATCGTGGTGGCGAGACCGAGCCCGATGGACTGGAAGGCCTGGGTGAAGCAGAGGCCCTGTTCGTCGGGGACGGACAGGTACATCGTCGGATGGCCCATGAAGTTGCCCGAGTCGATGCCGATGACGCGCTCGGCGGGCAGCAGGTCGTCCAGGGCGATGCTGAGCGTGCGCGGGTCGATGCGGTCCCGGGTGCCCTCGTCCTCGTACGGGATGTCGCGCCAGCGCAGTCGGTCGGTGAGCGCGGCGCGGACCCCGGGGGTGCGGTAGCCGCGGCGCTCGTCGTCCCCGAGCGCGCCCAGCGTCCGCCGCGCGGTCAGGAGCACGTCGCCGGTGACGCCGAGGTGGACGGGCCGGTTCACGCCGAGGGCGGCGGGGTCGTCGTCGACCTGGACGAGCGTGGCGTCGTCGGCGATGAGCCGGCCGTGCCGGGTCGTCCACATCGTCAGCGAGCAGCCCAGGCCCACGACCACGTCGGCGCCCTCGATCAACTCGGCGGCCAGCGGCGAGGCGAAGCCGCCGGACACGTCCAGCGACCAGGGGTTGCCGTGGAACAGGCCGCGGGCCACCGCCGACGTGGCGAGCAGCGCACCGCAGCGCTCGGCGAGCGCCTCGACGGCCGCGCGGCAGCCGGGCCCGCGTGCGCCGCGCCCGGCGACGAGGACCGGGCGCTCGGCGGACGCGAGGATCCCGGCGAGGGCCGCGATCTCGTCGTCGGCCGGGGTGACGGCGGGGCGCGGCGAGGGCGGCGCGACGGCCGCCAACTCCCGTTCGGCGTCCGGGACTTCCTGAACCTGTACGTCGAGCGGCAGGTTGAGCACGACCGTGCACCGCTCGTGGACGGCGAGGCGCACGGCGTCCGACGCCTGCGTGATGGCGTCGGCCGCCGAGGTCACGCGGGCACTGCGCGCGCCGACGGCGTGCGCCAACGCCCCTTGGTCGACAGCGAAGTTGGAGCGCGGCTGCGACGCCTCCGCCGCGAGGACGACGAGCGGCGTACGGCTCTTGGCCGCCTCGCCGATGCCGGTCATGGCGTTCGTGAGCCCGCACCCCTGGTGCACGCTGACCGCCGCCACGCCGCCCCGCACCCGGGCGTACGCGTCGGCCATGGTCGCGGCGCCGCCCTCGTGGCGCGTCGCGACGAACCGGGCGCCCGCCGCCACCATCGCGTTCGTGACGTGGAAGTTGCCGGAGCCGACGACCCCGAAGACCTGGTCGACCCCGGCCGCGACCAGGGTCCGGCCGACCGCCTCGGCGACGTTCATGACGCCTGCCCCGATCGCTCGACGAGGGCGAGGACCCGCGCCGGGGCGCCGGAGCCGGAGACGATGGGCAGCGGCCCGGCGACCACGACGGCGCCGGTCGGCGGCAGTTGAGCCAGGTTCTGCAGCTGCGTGAGACCGTACTTGCCGCTCCCCATCAGGTACGAGTGGCAGGGGAACGCGGGCTCGAAGGCGTGCGCGCGGCCCGCGTCCGTGCCCACCGTCTCGACGCCGAGCCCGATCACCGGCGTCCGTTCGGCGACCCAGCGGGCGCACTGCGCGGACAGGCCCGGCGTGTGCGGCCCGTTCTCGTCGGCGTTCAGGAACGGCTCCTGGGCGTGCGACCTGCTGCTCCAGCCCGTTCGCAGCAGGAGCCAACCGCCTTGCGGCAACGGCCCGTTGTGCCTCTGCCAGGCCTGGATGTGCTCCACCTCGACGAGGAAGTCCGGGTCCTTCGCGGCCTCTTCCGTGAAGTCGAGGACCACCGCGGGGGCCACGAGCCGGTCGGCGGGCACCGAGGCGACGTCACCGAGGTCCTTGCCCGTCACCCAGTGGTTGGGCGCGTCGAAGTGGGTGCCGGTGTGTTCGCCGCTGCGGAAGTTGTTCCAGTACCAGGCGGGCCCCCGGTCGTCGTACCGGCTGATCTCCTCCAGCTCGAACACCCGGGTCTGGCCGAATTCCGGCGGCAGTCGGAGCACCGGCGTACGCGACGACAACGGCGCGGTGAGGTCGACGACTTCGATCGCACCACCCCGCAATCCGGCCACCAGGGCGGCGAGAACGGACGGCGACGAGGAACCGGACGCTGCTGCGGCTGCAGCCGTGGGCTCAGACATACCCGCATCCTGAAGGCAGCGGCAAGATCGCACAATGGTCCCGACCGGCGGCCACGGCGTACTCTTCGACCGGAATCGGCGGCGTACGGGGAAGGAAGCGCGATGACCGACGCGGCGGCGCAGGCGTGGGAATCGAGGCTGACGTCGGTGGTGGTGTACGCGCGGGGCGCGGTCTGCCGGCGGCGGGCCGAGGGCGTCGTGCCGTCCGACGGCCGAGTCCGGGTGGGCGGACTGCCGCGGACCCTGGACCCCGACTCGCTGCGCGCCCGCGTCGTGGACGCGGCGGGCGCGCGCGTCGGCGAGGCGCGCCTCGTCGTCGACGCCGAGCCGGTCGCCCCCGGCGCGGACCACGAACTGCGCCGCGAGGTCGAGCGGTTGCACGAGGAGCGGCAGGCGGTCCAGGTGCGCCGGGACCGGCAGGCCGGGCGCGTCGAGGAGATCGCGGGCCTGCGCCCGGTGGCACCGGCGCGCAAGCGCGAGGACCCGCACCGGCGCACCCCCGTGGACGCGTGGCTGGGCCTCGCCGCCTTCGTCGACGAGCGGCTTGCGGCGCTGCACGACGGTCTCGCCGCGCTGGACGAGGAGCTCCGCCGGATCGACCACGAACTCGCGCTCGCCACGGACCGGTTGGAGCGCGCGTCCACGGACGCCCCGTCGGCCCGCGTGCAGTTGGCGGTCGCCGCCGACCTCACCGTGGAGGGCGGCGGAGCGGGCAGGGTCGTGGTGGAGGTGGAGTACCGCGTCCCGGGTGCGGTCTGGGTGCCCACCTATCGACTGACACACCGTCAGGGCGAGGGTGACGCACGGCTGGTGCTCCGCGCCTTCGTCGCGCAGCGCACCGGGGAGGACTGGACCGGTGTGCACCTCGGGCTCTCCACCGCGGACCTGCAACGACCCACCGGCGTACCGAAGTTGCGCTCGCTGCGGATCGGGCGCCGGCAGAGCGCCCCGGAGCCGTCCGGCTGGCGCGAGCCGCCCGCGGGGCTCTCCGCGCTCTTCACCGGGTACGACGCGGCGGGGCCGCGGCCCGTCACCGCCTTCCAGGCCGCGGCGCAGGCGGGCGGGTACGCGGAGGCGGCGGAGGAACCCCGGACGTTCGACGCGCCAGGGGCCGCCGCGGCCGCCCCGCAGGCCTACGGCGGAGCCGCACCCGCGGGCTACGGAGCAGCCGCACCTGTCGCACCCGCCGCGCCGTCGGGGCTGCGCCGAGCACCCCGCACGGTGGGACTCGACGCCCTGGACCGTTCCGCGCCCCCGGCTCCGGCCCCCGCCGGGGCACCGCCCCCGCCTCCGCCGCAGCTGGGGCCGCCGCGTCCCAGCAGTGCCGAACTCGACTACACCGGGCTCGTGTTGGCCGGACCCGAGGAGCCCGGCGACCGGCGCGGCCTCCTGCTGCCGGGCTCCCCCACCGACGCGGTGGCCGCCGAGTACCGGCGCCGCGCGGGCACGGTCGACGCGCTGCCGCTGCCCGGGCACGCGGTACGGCCGCACCTGTCGTCCGGCTCGTTCGACCACCGCTACGACGCCTCGGCGCCCGCCGACATCCCCTCCGACGGGACCTGGCACACCGTCACGGTCACCGAGCTCCCGATCGCGCTGCGCACCGAGTACGTCTGCGTGCCGTCCGTGGACGAGACCGTGTACGCGACGCTGCTGGTCTCCAACACCACCGACCAGGCGCTCCTCGCGGGCCCGGTGGACATCACGGTCGACGGCGACCACCTGCCGACCACGGCCCTGCCGACCCTCGCCCCTGGCGGCACGGGACGCGTCGGGCTCGGACCGGCCGAGGCGCTGCGCGCCGCGCGCCGCACCGAACTGCGCGAGACCACCACGGGGTTGCGCAGCACCACCACCGTGCTCGACCACCGGGTCCACGTGGAGCTGGCCAACCGCCTCGCCCGGCCGGTCACGGTGGAGGTGCGCGAGCGCGTCCCCGTGACCTCCGAACCGGACGTGCGCATCGAGGAGCACGGCACCTGGACCCGCCCCCCGGAGGCCACCGACGGCCCCGAGCAGCACGTGCCGGGCACCCGGCTGTGGCGGGTCGACGTCCCCGCGGGCGGCACCGCCGTGCTCGACGGCGGCTACGAGATCCGCATCCCGGCCGCCAAGGCCCTGACCGGCGGCAACCGCAGGAGCTGACACACATGCCCGTATCGCAGCCCGTGCCCCTGTCCCGGCCGGACGCCGTGCCGACGCCGCTGCCCGTCACCGCGGTGACCTGTCTGGAGGACCGCGCCCACGTCGAGCGCACCGCCACCGTGGAACTCGCTGTGGGCGTACAGGAGTTGCTCCTCGGGCCGGTCAGCGCCCTCGCCGTCGACCACAGCCTGCACGCCGAGCTCGACGGAGCCCCGGACGCCACCGTCCTCGACGTACGACTCGTCCGGGCCTGGACGCCGCGGGGTCCGCAGCCGCCGGCCGACGAGGACTCGGCGCTGCGCCGGCACGTCCACGCCCTGAAGGAGGAGCGCCGGGCCCTGGAGCGGCGGTGCGAGCGGCTGCGTACCCGGCGCGACGTCCTCGGCAGGCTGACCGCCGATCTGCTCCGGGACATCGGCGAGGGCACGGGCTTCGGAGAGGCCGAACCGGCGCGCTGGGCGGGCGAGTTGGACCGGGTGGACGCCGAGCGCGACGCCTGCGGGGACGAACTGCGCTCCGTTGAGGCCCGGTTGACCGCGGCGACCGTCGAACTGACCGAGACCCGGCAGGCGTTGCATCTGGCCGAGCAGGAGGACCCGGAGCTGACCGCCCTCGTCCGGCTGACCGTGCGCTCGGACACCGGAGGCACCGCCGCACTGCGCCTGAGCCACCTCACGCCCTGCGCCGTGTGGCGCCCCGCCTACCGCGCCACGCTCGACGACGGTGAACTGACGCTGCAGACCGACGCGATGGTGTGGCAGCGCACGGGCGAGGACTGGTCGGGGGTCCGGCTCACGCTGTCGACGGCCCGGTCCGCCGGGGCCACCGCCCCGCCGCGCCTCGTGGAGGACCGGCTCACGCTGCGGGACCGGTCCGCCGCCGAGCGCCGCACGGTCGAGGTGGAGGTGCGCGAGGAGGAGATCTCCGGGCTCGGCCCGAAGCCGGTCGCCGGTCTGCCCGGCGTGGACGACGGCGGCGAGGCACGCGTCCTGCAGGCCCCCGCCCCGGTCGCCGTGCCCGGTGACGGACGCGCCCACCGGGTGCCGCTCACCACCGCGGTCACGGCGGCGCACAGCGAGCACGCCTGCGCGCCCGAACTCTCCCCGCTGGTCACCGAAGTGGTCCGGTTCACCAACCCCTCAGGGCACGCCCTGCTCGCCGGCCCCGTGGAGCTGGTCCGCCCCAGCGGCTTCACCGGGCGCGGCACCCTGGCGTTCACCGCGCCCGGCGCCCCCGCGGAGCTGGCCTTCGGCAGCTCGGACACGTACCGCGTCATCCGCGAGAGCGACGAGTCCCGCGACACGACGGGCTTCACCGGCAAGGCCGTGACCACCCGCACGGTCCGGCTGCACCTGTCCCGGTTCTCCGCGCCGGAGGAGTCCGGCGCCCACGTCATCACACTGCGGGAGCGGATCCCGGTCTCCGAAGTGGCGGAGGTCGACGTCCGGCTCCGCAAGGAGGCCTGCTCCCCCGCCCCCGACTCGCTCGACGCGGACGGCATCGCCCGCTGGGACGTCACGCTGGCGCCCGGCGGGCGGCGCACGCTGACGCTGGTCTACGACGTGGTGTCGAGCGGGAAGGTCTCCGGGGTCTGACGACGGCACCTGATCCCACGACCGCACCTGATCCCACGACCGCGGCTCATCGCACGGCCGCGGGCAGCGGCGGCAGGCGCGTCCCGTACACCCAGTCGTCGAACAGCTCGTCCACCGGCCCGGGTGCGAACCGCTCCACGTGCCCGGCGAACATCTGCGTACTGACGACACCGTGCCGGTGGACGACGGCCCATTCGCGCAGCATCCGGAAGAACGCGTCGTCACCGAGCGCACAGCGCACCGCGTGCACGGCGACGCCGCCGCGTTCGTAGAGCCGGTCGTCGAACATCGACTTGCGGCCCGGGTCGGCCAGTTTGAGGTCCTGCGGCTGTGCGGCGAGCCGGCGGTGGGAGATACCGGCCAGTTCGTGGGCGGCACGCGCGCCCGAACGCTCCGACCAGAGCCATTCCGCGTACCGGGCGAGGCCCTCGTTGAGCCAGATGTGCCGCCAGTCGGCGACGGTGACGCTGTTGCCGAACCACTGGTGGGCGAGTTCGTGCGCGACGAGCCGCTCCGAACCGCGGGCGCCGTCCACGTGGTTGACGCCGAACAGGGAGAGGCCCTGCGCCTCGACGGGCACGTCGAGTTCCTCGTCGGCGACGACGACGCCGTACTCCCCGAAGGGGTAGGGCCCGAAGAGTTCCTCGAAGAGCCCCATCATCTGCGGCTGGCGGGCGAAGTCCCGGGAGAACTCGGCGAGCAGATGGGCCGGGACGTGCCCGGTCTGCGGCACCCCGCTGAGCCCCGGGTCGCCGAGCAGCACCGTCTGGTACTTGCCGATGGACAGGCCGACGAGATAGCTGGACGTGGGCGCGGGCTGTTCGTACAGCCAGGTGGTGGTGGAGGCCCTGGTGGTACGGGTGAGCAGGCGGCCGCCGATCACCACCTGGTACGCGGAGGGTGTGGTGACCGAGATCTGGTACGCGGCCTTGTCGGCGGGCCGGTCGTTGCACGGGTACCAGGACGGTGCCCCGACCGGCTGGCTGGCGACCAGCGCACCGTCGGTCAGCTCCTCCCAACCGAGGCCGCCCCAGGGGCTGTTGACCGGCTTGGGGTTGCCGGCGTAGTGCACCTCGACGGTGAACGCGGCCCCGGCGGCGAGCGGCTTCGCGGGCCGTACGCGCAGCTTGCCGCCGCGCAGCGTGTAGTGCGGGACGCGGCCGTCGACGCGGATCCGGCCGATGCGGAAGTCGCCGAGGTTCAGCTGGAACTCGCTCAGCGCGGCGCGGCCCGCGATCGCGCTGAGCCGCGCCGATCCCTCGAGCCGGTTCGGGACCGGCCGGTAGTCGAGGTCCAGTTCGTAGCGGTGCACCCGGAAGCGGGGGTCACCGTTGCCCGGGAAGTAGGGGTCCGGTGCCGTCATCTGCTGCCCGCTCACGCCTGGTCCGCTCCCTGCCGTGTCCTCGTCCGACGCGCCGCCGTACCGTCCCCGTCGGCCGGGTGACGGCGGCCCGCCGCCTCAGGGGCGCCAGGCCTCGATCGGGTTGCCCAGCCAGCGGGTGTCCGCCGGTACCGACTCCCCGGCCATCGCGAGGGACGCGGGGCCCAGGGTCGAGCGGGCCCCGATCTCGCTGCCGGGGAGCACGATCCCGCCCGGGCCCAGAGTGGCACCCGCGCGGAGGATCACAGTATCCGTCCGCAGGATCCGATCATGGAAGAGATGGGTCTGCAGGACACAGCCCCGGTTCACGCTCGCCGCGGACTCGACGGTGACCAGATCGGTCTCCGGCAGCCAGTAGCTCTCGCACCACACACCCCGCCCGATGCGGGCGCCGAGCCCGCGCAGCCACAGGTTCAGGACCGGGGTGCCGGGGACGGCTCCGGCGAGCCAGGGCACGGCGAGCATCTCGACGAAGGTGTCGGCGAGTTCGTTGCGCCACACGAAGGCGCACCACAGGGGGTGCTCGCCGGTGCGGTGCCGCCCGACGAGCAGCCACTTGGCGGCGACGGAGGTGAGCGCGGCGAGCGCGCCCGCGCCGAGGAGGACCGCCCCGGACAGCAGCGCCGCGAGCCACAGCCCGTGCTGCGCGGCCGCGGCGAGCAGCGCCAGGGTGAGGACCACGAGCGCGGCCGAGCAGAACACCGGGACGGTGCGGCACAGTTCGACCAGGGCGCGGGCCGCCCTCAAGCGGGCGGCCGGCGCGTAGGTGCGGCTGTCGTCGCGCGTGGCGGCCGCCCGGGGCAGCTCGACCGGCGGGAGTCCCAGGTAGGAGCTGCCCTCCTTGGCCTTCTTGGGGGTGGCCGAGAGGACGCCGACCAGCGCG
Source organism: Streptomyces sp. NPDC050085 (assembly GCF_044460595.1). Taxonomy (NCBI): domain Bacteria; kingdom Bacillati; phylum Actinomycetota; class Actinomycetes; order Kitasatosporales; family Streptomycetaceae; genus Streptomyces; species Streptomyces sp. NPDC050085. Next base: position 22,894 of record NZ_JBITJZ010000001.1, read on the forward strand.
TCGTCGGGCACGCGGCGGCCGGGCGCGATGATGCCGGAGTTGCCGAGGAAGGCCCGTCGGCCGATCTCCGCGCGGCCGATGCGGACCCAGCCGCCGCCGAGTGCGTACGGCGCGGTCAGCGTGTCGTCGGCGAGGAAGGCGCCGTCGCCGACCGTGGTCAGACCGGGCAGCGCGAGCACGGTGGACACCTCGGCGCCGCGCCCGACGCGCATGCCGAGCAGCCGCATCCAGACGGGGGTGACGAGCCCGGCGTACAGCGGGAAGAGCGTCGTCCGGGACAGGTCCATGAGCTGGGTGGTCGTCCACGCCTGCCAGCCGGTGCGGCTGTGGGTGGGCCGGGTTCCCGGGCGCAGGCCGAGGCCGAGCAGTCGTACGCCGACGAGGATCAGCAGGGCGTACGCGAGGCCGAAGGCCAGGGTCGCGGGGACGAGCGCGAGCAGGGCGCCGCGGACGGCACCGCCGAGTGCGGCGTCCGCGGGCACGAGGGCGCGGGCGACGCCCAGCGCGGGCACGGCGGCCGCGACCGGGAGGAGGCTGAGGGCGATGCCCGTCGCGCCGTACATCGCGCGCCAGTGCACCGCGCGCGGCGGGCGCTCCGTGGGCCAGTCGCGCTTGGCCCTGCCCTGCTTGACCGCGGGGGAACCGGCCCAGCGCTGGCCGGTCGGGACGGGCCCGCGCACGGCCGAGCCGGGGGCGATCTCGGCGCGCTTGCCGACCCGGGCGCCGGGGAACAGGATGCTGCGGGTGCCGACGACGGCTCCCGCGCCGACCTTGACGGCGCCGATCTCCAGGCGGTCGCCGTCGAGCCAGTGCCCGGACAGGTCCACCTCGGTCTCGACGGCGCAGCCGCGGCCGAGCTTGAGCAGTCCGGTGACCGGGGGCATCGAGTGCAGGTCGACGTCCGCGCCGACCCTGGCGCCCAGCGCGCGGGCGTACCGCTCCAGCCAGGAGCCGGTCAGGGACGTCGCGCCGCTGTACTCGGCGAGGCGCTCCGCGGTCCACAGGCGCAGGTGGACGGAGCCGCCGCGCGGATACGTGCCGGGTGCGACGCCGCGCAGGAGCAGCCGCGCGCCGCCCGCCGCGATGCACAGCCGGCCGGGCGGGCTGTACAGGACGAGGCCACCCGCGCCGATCAGCCACCAGGAGACGGCCGGCGCCCACGGGTAGGCGCCGAACTGGTGCAGGACGCCGCCGAGCGCGGCGAGTGCGACGGCCCAGCGCAGCCCGACCAGGGTGAACAGCGGGAGCAGCAGGGTCACTTGGGCGAGCTGGGTGCGGACGGGCACGGGGGCGACGGTCCGGTCGGCGCCGTCGTCCTGCGCGGACTTCTCGAGGCGGCGGGCGAGCTTGCGCAGGACGGGCCGCTCGTAGAGGTCGAGAACGGCGGCGCTCGGATAGCGCGTGCGCAGGCGGGTGGTGAGCCGGGCGGCGGCGAGGCTGCTGCCGCCGATCGCGAAGAAGTCGTCGCCCGCGCTGGTCACGGGGATGCCGAGGGTCTCGCTCCACTGCTCGGCGAGCCAGGCCTCGGTGCCGTACAACTGCTCGGCGCCGCCGCCGGAGTCGGCCTCGGGCAGCGGCCAGGGCAGCGCGTCGCGGTCGACCTTGCCGGAGGTGCGGGTGGGCAGTTCCTCGACCGGGGTCAGCAACGGGACGAGTGCGGCGGGCAGTTCGGCACGCAGACGCTCGACGGCGGCCGCGCGGTCGAAGCCGTCCTGGGTGACGAGGTAGCCGACGAGCAGTTGGTTGCCGCCGCGTGCCGTGCGTACGGCGGCGGCCGCGCCCGCGACGCCGGGCAGCGCCTGCAGGGCGGCGTCGACCTCGCCGAGTTCGATGCGGCGGCCGCCGAGCTTGATCTGCTCGTCGCCGCGCCCGAGGAAGACCAGCCCTTCGGGCTCGGCCTTCACCAAGTCGCCGCTGCGGTAGGCCCGTTGCCAGCCCATCGACTCCAGCGGCGCGTACTTCTCGGCGTCCTTCTCGGGGTCGAGGTAGCGGGCGAGTCCCGCGCCGCCGATGACGAGTTCGCCGCTCTCGCCCATGCGCACGGGGCGTCCGTCCCCGTCGACGACGGCCAACTCCCAGCCGTTCAGGGGCAGTCCGATCCTGACCGGGCCCTCGCCGGTCATCAGGGCGGCGCAGGCGACGACGGTGGCCTCGGTGGGCCCGTACGTGTTCCACACCTCACGGCCCTCGGTGACCAGCCGCTGGGCGAGCTCCGGCGGGCAGGCCTCACCGCCGAAGATCAGCAGGCGTACGTCGTTGAGGGTCTCGGGCTCCCACAGCGCGGCGAGGGTCGGCACGGTGGAGACGACGCTGATCTCCTGCTCGACGAGCCACGGCCCGAGGTCGGCTCCGCTGCGCACCTGGGAGCGCGGCACGGGCACCAGGCAGGCGCCGTGCCGCCAGGCCAGCCACATCTCCTCGCAGGAGGCGTCGAACGCGACGGAGAGACCGGCCATCACCCGGTCGCCGGGCCCTACGGGGTCGTCCGTCAGGAAGAGGGCGGCCTCGGCGTCGACGAACGCGGCGGCACTGCGATGGCTGACGGCGACGCCCTTGGGCCGGCCCGTCGAGCCGGACGTGAAGATGATCCACGCGTCGTCCTCGGGGCCCGGGCGCGCGGCCGGCACGTCGGCGGGCTTGTCGACGGTGAAGCGGTGTCCGGCGCCGATGACGGTACGGACCTCCGCCTCGCCGAAGACGAGGTCGGCGCGCTCGTCCGGGTCCTCCGCGTCGACCGGCACGTAGGCGGCACCGGCGGCGAGGACCGCGAGGATCGCGACGTACAGCTCGTTCGTGCCGCTGGGCAGGCGGATCCCGACCCGGTCGCCGTGGCCGACCCCGGCGGCGTCGAGCTCGCGCCGTAGCTGCGCCACTTCGGCGGCCAGTGCGCGGTACGTCAACTGGCGGGTGCCGTCGTCGAGGGCGGGTTCATCGGCGTACGACCGCACGGTCGCGTCGAGGACGTCGACGAGGGTGCGCGGTTGCGCGGCGCACCCCGCGGTGAAGAAGGCAGGCTCCTCGAACTGTTCGCTCATCTCCGCATCGAGCAGGCTGAGCTCAGCGTTCGTGCGCGTGGCTTCCATCGGGTCCTCACGTCGAAGGCCGCGGCAGCCCGGGGGTTCGCCGTGCCACTCCCGGTTTGCCCGAGGTTGTCAGCTCCTGGAGCCGGACAACCGACATAGCCTAAACGTTCCGGGAAGTCCCGCAGTGGATTTGTGGTCGACGAGACACCGGAACGCGGTGCGCCTGGACGCGTGACCCGACAGGCGCTGCCACGCCGGAGTTGAGGTCACGCGCCCAGGTCGGGTGCGGCCGCGCGTCAGACGCGGTCGGCCGCGATGAGCAGGTACTGGAAGGATCCGTCCTTGTAGGAGTTGATGAACGCGTCCTCGATCCCCGTGACCAGGGAGGACGTGGCCCTCAGCTCCCAGTAGGGCAGCGTGGCGGGCGTGAGGTCCACGACGGCCTGCGGCACGAGCCGGTTGTCCGCCATGGCGCGCAGGTACTCGCGGCGCGAGTGGATGTTGCACTCGAAGTGCGCGTTGATCTGGGAGACCCACTTGGAGGGCTGCCCGTAGCGCGGGTTCCAGCAGCCGGTGATGGTCACGTAGCGGCCGCCGACCTCGAGGATGCGGGAGTGCTCCGCGAAGAGGTCCTGCAGATCGACGTACATGCTCGACTCGTTGTTCCAGGAGGCTGCGGCCTGCCCGGTCTCGAAGGGGGTGTTGAGCATGTTGCAGACCTGGGCGCGGACGTGGTCCTGGATGCGCAGTTCGCGGGCCCGCCGGTTGGCGAACTCGGCCTGCTTGGCCGAGAGCGTGACGCCTTCGACCTTGCACCCGAAGCGCTGGTGCGCCATCACCATCGATCCGCCGCGCCCGCAGCCGGCGTCCACCAGGGTGTCGCCGGGCGCGATGTCGCCGAGGTGGTCGAGGAGGACCTCGGCCTGCGCCGACTCCAGTCGGTGGAGCTCGGCGATCAGCTTCTTCTCGCTCTCGCTGTCCTCGGGGTCGCCGAGGGCGGCGTGGTCGACGTCGCCGATGCCGTAGTGGTGGTGGTAGAGACCGTCGACATCGCCGAGGCGCAGGTTCACGGGCCTGGCCTCCCCGTCCCAGTAGCGGGCGATGTCGCCCTGGTAGGGAGTCGCCGGGCTCGGGATGATCAACGCGGCGTCGGTGGCGGTGAGTTCGGTGCTGGTCACAGATGCGTCCATTCTTCCTACCAGAAGTCCGGCAGGCTGTAGCGATACGTGTTGGTGCAGTGCCAGTGGTGGTTGCCGTCGACCCAGGCGGCCACGCCGCGCAGGAAGCGCTGCACGGGCGGGACGGGGCATTCGGCGGCCAGGGCGGCGGCATGGGTCTCGAAGTCGTGCATGAGGTCGTTGTGGACCTCGACCGACTTGAGGTAGGCCTGCTTGGCGGTCAGGCCCTCTCGTTCGGCGATCACGACGGGCAGGTTCAAGTGCGTGCCGGGAGCGTCGAGTTCCTTGGTGTACGAGTAGAGGTCGTTGACGATGGTCGTCGCGTTGCCCGCGAGCGCGATGACCTTCTGCATCGCGGGGTGTGCGTGCAGGTCCGCCGGCAGTTCGTAGCCGCCGACGGTGTCGGTGATGGTCGGGCAGGGGCGGAAGTTGTTGTACTGGCGCATCGCGAGGTACTCCCACACCTCGGGTACGCAGTCCTGCTCGGCCCAGGCGGCTTCGGCGAGGTACCCCAGGTGGAGGCGGGCCATGTCGTGCCGGAACCGGTCGGTCTGGGAGGGGCTCGCCTGTTGGACGAAGTACTCCATGGCGGAGCGGTAGGCACGCCGCGGCGCGTCCGCGTGCAGCGACTGCGCCCACTGCGGCTGGTACTCCGGGGTCGTGTGCACGGGGTCGAGGGCGGTGTGGGCAAGGAGCAGGCGTGAGCCGAGGCCGATGGGCGAGCCGCCGTGGTCCTCGCAGTAGCAGTCGTCCACCGCGTTCTCGGCCACCATCAGGCGCGTGGCGATCATCAGGTGGTCGACGGTGGGTGCGTCGGGATGGCAGGCCACCATGTAGCGGCCCACGGAGAAGCCGTCGAACTGCTCCTCCCAGTCGTCGGGGTAGAGCGAAACCTCGTCAAGGGCCCACGACTTGATCCTGCGGCTCACCTCCTCGACCCGCACCGGGTCGGGCTCGGCCACCGGATGGTGGTAGAGACCCGGGATCGGCCGGCCCTCGGCCGCGGGCTCCGGGGCTGTCCGCGGCTCCTCGCGCGGGGTCAGGTACAGGCTCGCCGTGCCCAGGCCGCTGGGGCCGCGCAGGATGCGTTGCAGATCGGCGATCGGTGTGGGCGCGGGCAGGGGCATCGAGGGCTCCTCGGAGAAGTGGCGACTGCGAACTACTGCCTGGGCGCTGCTACCTGGGCCAGCGGGAGACTTGTACGTTCTCCAGCACACCCACGGCGTCCGGCACGAGGATCGCGGCGGAGTAGTAGGTGGTGACGAGGTAGGAGGTGATCGCCTGCTCGTTGAGGCCCATGAACCGGACGGACAGGCCGGGTTCGTACTCGTCCGGCAGCCCGGTCTGGTGCAGGCCGATGACGCCCTGGTTCTTCTCGCCGGTGCGCATGCAGAGGATCGAGCTGGTCCGCTCGGGCGTGATGGGGATCTTGTTGCAGGGCAGGATGGGCACCCCGCGCCAGGCCGGGACCTGCTGGCCGCCGAGGTCGACGTGGTCCGGGTAGATCCCGCGCGCGTTGAACTCGCGCCCGATCGCCGCGATCGTCTTGGGGTGGGCGAGGAAGAACTTGGAGCCGCGGCGCCGGCAGAGCAGTTCGTCCATGTCGTCGGGGGTGGGCGGTCCCGAGTGCGGCTGGATGCGCTGCTTGAAGTCGGCGTTGTGGAGGAGTCCGAACTCCCGGTTGTTGACGAGCTCGTGCTCCTGGCGTTCGCGCAACGCCTCGATGGTGAGGCGGAGTTGCTCCTCCGTCTGGTTCATCGGCCCGTTGTAGAGGTCGGCGACCCTCGTGTGGATCCGCAGAATGGTTTGCGCCACCGAGAGTTCGTACTCCCGCGGCTTGCTCTCGTAGTCGACGAACGCGCCGGGCAGCTCGTGCTCGCCGGTGTGTCCCGCCGACATCGCGATCTCCGCCTCGCCGCGATGCGTCTGCGGCCGGCGCGAGAGCGAGGTGAACTCCTCGATGTGGTCCCGCAGGTTCGCGGCCATGGACACCACGGCCGCGAAGTCGGCGCGGGACAGGGTGAGCAGGGTGCCCGAGGTCTCGGCGGTGGCGGTGTGCTCCCACCGGGCGTCCTCGTCCAGCAGGGCGTGCTCTCCGAACTGGGCGCCGTCGGCGAGCACGTCCAGGGCGATCTCGTCGCCGTACTGGCCGACGGTGGTCTGGCTGACGCGGCCGTGGGCGATCAGATGGAGCCGGTCCGCGGGCGCGCCGCGCTCCACGAGCGTCTCGCCGATCCGGAAGTCGCGCTGTACGCACCGGTCGGCGATGGCCGTCAGTACGTCCACGTCGTCGAAGCCGCGCAGCACCGCGAGTTCACCGAGCTCCCGGGGGATCACCCGGACCCGGGCGCCGTCCTGCACGAACTCCACGGTGCCGTCGCCGACGGTGTAGGACAGGCGCCGGTTCACCCGGTAGGCCCCGCCCTGGGTCTCCACCCACGGGAGCATCCGCAGCAGCCAGCGGGAGGTGATCTCCTGCATCTGCGGGGCGGACTTGGCCGTATGGGCGAGGTTGCGGGCGGCCGCCGTGCCCAGGCTGGACTGCCGGGGCACCTCCGCTCGCGCATCGGGGCTCGAGTCAACAACTGTCATCGGGCGAGCTCTCCTTGCTCAGGGCATGCGCGTATCAGGTCGTTGTGTAGAGAAAGGGAAAAACATGTAGAGAACCTGGAAATCCGTCCAGATCCGGGGGAACATTAGCCCCCGCTTCCTGCCGCGAGCCAAGGAAAGTCGCCAGGATTAGCTCGATACGATGATCGCGCCCGGGCGATGTTTGCCGGGCGGCGACGGAATTCGGCCGTACACCGAGGCCTCGAAGTCGCCGAGGGGCCGCCAAGTGGCGTGTGTTCAGACGGGGTTGGGGCGGCGGGAGACGAGTCCGGCCAGGGTGCGCGCGCACCACGAACAAGCACGGAGCCAGGCGGTTCGCCGTCCGCGACGTCCTGCCTGAGCTCCGCGCCCCGTGCTCCGCGCTCCGGTTGCGCGGAACCTGCCGGGCCCGCGAATCCGGAGCGCTTGATGCCACCGAAGGGCAGTTCGGCGCCCTCGGCGCCCACGCCGTTGACGAAGACCACGTCGGCCCCGTTTGCTCGAAACTGCTCGAAGTTCCGCTCTACCGCGCAACATTGACAGTGCATCACCAAAGTGGTCTAGTCCGCTAGAGCATGTGCCAACCGTGGAGGCTCACCCATGTTCCGCACGAAGCACAGATCTCGCAGGACGTCCCTGACGGCGGTCCTCGCCGCGGCCGCCCTGGCCGCCGCACCCCTCGTGTTCGGCTCCGGCCCGGCCGTCGCCGGGCCCCGCCCGGACGAGGGGCCGCCCGTCATCACCCCGACCCCGCACACCGAACAGCAGCGCACGGACCAGATCACCCTCACCCCCTCCGTCACGCTCGTCACCGGCGCGACGTCCGACCCCGCCGCCGTGCGGCTGACCACCGCCGCGCTGCAGGCGGCCGGCGTCCGGCACATCACCACGTCGCGCCAAGCCCCCGCCACATCCGGCCAGTTGACGGTCTACGTCGGCGGTCCCGCCGAGAACCCCGCGTCGGCTCCGGCGCTCGCCGCCCTGCACACCGACGGCCCCGCGGGGCTCGCCGCCGAGGGCTACGTCCTCGCCCTGGGCAGGGCGCACGGCGACGGCGCCGGGCGCATCGTCCTGTCCGGCGCGGACGCGACCGGCACGTACTACGCGGCGCAGTCTCTGCGCCAGGTGCTGCCGCACCGCGGGTCCCCCGGCGCCACGGTGCGCGGCCTGGCCGTGCGCGACTGGCCCGCGACACCGGTGCGCGGCGTCATCGAGGGCTTCTACGGCACCCCGTGGTCGCACGCGGCGCGCCTGGACCAGCTCGACTACTACGGCGCGCACAAGATGAACATCTACGTGTACTCGCCGAAGGACGACCCGTACCTGCGGGCCAAGTGGCGCGACGCCTACCCGGCCGAACAGCTCGGACAGATCAAGGAGTTGGTGGACCGGGCGCGCGCGAACCACGTCGAGTTCACCTACGCCCTCTCCCCCGGCCTGAGCGTCTGCTACAGCTCCGACGCCGACCTCCAAGCACTCACCGACAAGTTCCGGACGCTGTGGGACATCGGGGTGCGGCAGTTCGCCGTACCGTTGGACGACATCAGTTACACCGCCTGGAACTGCGACGCCGACAAGGCGAAGTGGGGCACCGGTGGCGGCGCAGCCGGGCAGGCGCAGGCGTATCTGCTCAACCGCGTCAACCAGCGGTTCATCAAGACCCATGACGGCGCCCTGCCCCTGCAGATGGTGCCGACGGAGTACTACAACACCGCCTCGTCCCCCTACAAGACGGCACTCTCCGGACAGCTCGACAAGGACGTCCTGGTCGAGTGGACGGGCGAGGGCGTGGTCGCGCCGACGATGACGGTGGAGCAGGCGAAGCGGGCCAGGGCCGTCTTCGGGCACCCGATCCTGACCTGGGACAACTACCCGGTGAACGACTACGCGACCGGGCGTCTCTTCCTCGGCCCGTTCGTCGGCCGGGAGAAGGGCCTCGCCGAACAGCTGGCCGGGATCACCGCCAACCCGATGATCCAGCCGTACGCGTCGAAGCTCGCCCTGCACACCGTCGCCGACTACACGTGGAACGACTCGGCGTACGACCCCGACGCGTCCTACACCCGTGCCGTACGGGAGGCCGCCGGCGGGAACGCGGAGGTCGAGCGGGCGCTGCGGACGTTCACGGACGTCAACCACAGCTCGCCCCTCAACTCGACGGAGGCGCCCGAGCTTTCGGCCCTGGTGCAGGGCTTCTGGGCGGGCTCGGTTCCGGCGTCCCGGCTGACGGCCGCGTTCACCGCGCTGCGCGACGCACCGGCGACCATCCGCGGCGGTGGCGTCGAGCAGGGCTTCGTCGACGATGCAGGACCGTGGCTGGACTCGGCGCAGGCGTGGGGTGTCGCCGGGATCGCGGCGACCCGCATGCTGGCGCAGCAGCGCGCCGGGCACACGGCCGCGGCCTGGACCCTGCGCCAGCAACTGCCCGGCCTGGTCGCCGAGGCGAAGTCGTTCCGCTACACCGACCTGAACGGCAACAAGGTGCCGGTGGTCGTCGGGGAGGGCGTGCTCGACCCGTTCTTCGCGAAGGTGCGGGACACGTCCAACGCCCTGCTCGGCCTGGCCCCGCAGCCGACCGCCACGACCGGGCTTCCGGTGTACAACGGCAACACGGCCGACCGGATGACGGACGGCGACGACTCCACGTACTTCTGGAGCAGCCGGTCGCCGCAGGTCGGCGAGAGCGTCGGCGTCGACCTGGGCGGCGAGCGGAAGCTCGGCGCGGTGACCGTGGCCATGGGCAAGCCCGGCAGCACCGAGGACTACCTCCACCGGGGCGTCCTCGAGTACTCGTCGGACGGAAGCACGTGGCACGCGCTGGGCACGGAGTTCACCGGGAAGGCGACGTGGACGGCGGACGTGCCGAGCGGGACGACCGCCCGCTACGTGCGCGCCCGTGCGACGGCAGGTCAGGAGAACTGGCTCGTGGTGCGGGAGTTCACCGTGGCACGGCCCGACCGGCCGACGGTGGGCGGCGGCCCGGCCGCGGCGGACGGCAGCAGCCTGGCCGCCGCCGCGGACGGCGTGCCCGAGAACCCCTACCGGGCCGCCGCCGCACCGGCCTCCGGTGACGCGCTCACGGTGACCTGGCCGGCGCCGCGCGACGTGACCTCGGTGACGGTCCTGCGTCCCGACGACGCGACCGCGTCGAGGGCCGACGTGCAGCTGCGGATCGACGGCACGTGGCAGGCGATCGGCCCGCTGGACGGGCCCGTCACGATCCTGCGCGCGCCCGCGGGGACGCACGCGGACGCGGTGCGGCTCGCCTGGAACGACGGTTCGGCCACGCCGGTGGTGAGCGAGGTCATCGTCAGGTAGCGGGATCCGTCCTGAGCGGGCGGTGCCCGGGAGGCCGACGTCGGTTCCCCGGGCACCGCCCGTCGTGTCCGTGCCGCGACCAGGGGCGCACGTGCGGCCCGGCGGTCGCCTCGCCCTCGTACGAACGGCGTATGTCCCGCGCTCCGCCGCCCCTGTCACCCTGTGCGCCCATGGGGACAAGCCAGGTGTACGAGCTCATCGTGCCGGGAGTCGGCGCGCTGGACCGGAGCGACGTGCTCGTGCCGGACCGGGTGGGGCGCGTGAGCGGGGACCGGCAGGCCGGTGTGTACCGGTCACGGGCCACGGGCGGCGCGCACCGGGCGGGGGTGGTGCGCGAGGTGTACGACTGGGCAGCGCTGACCTCCGGCGGTGCGATGCGGTCGCTGTGGCTGTTCCTGCTGCCGTTCCTGCTGGTGAACGTGGCGGGCTGGATGCGCCCCCACCGTCCTGGCGGACGCAGGCTGAGTCCGCTGTACGGGTTCGGGGCCCGGCTGCTCGGGCTCTCGCTGACGGTGCTGCTGGTCGGCGGCCTGGCCCAGGTGACGATGGATCAGCTGGTGTGGCAGTGCCGCTCCTCCGCCGACCTGTGCTCGTCGGGGAACGACGTGGTGGCGACCGTGCGCGGCATGTCGGTGCCCGACGGTCTGCTGCTCGCGATGACCGTGCCTCTGGTGGGTCTGTTCCTGGCGGCGTGGGCCGCGGGTGACGGGCGCCGCGAGTACCGCACGGTGTGGCAGGACCCCGACCGGATCCCGCCCGCCCCGGCGCGTCAACCCGCCCTGTGGCAACGGCTGTTGCTGCCCGAGCGCGCCGGGCGGTCGACGCCTTTGGAGGAGTACGGGTACTGGCAGCGGAACACGCGCGCGGACGGCCTGATGAGCCGTCACCTGTGTGCCGGCGTGCTGACTCTGGCGGTGCTCACCGCGATGCCGCCGGCTTCCCAGGGCGGCGACCAGGCCCCGGCCGTCGTCCTGTTCGTCGTCATCGGGGCGCTGGGGACGTGGACCCTGTTCGGCACGGGGCCGTGGCGGCTGCGTGCGGTGCAGGCGTCCATGGTGACGTGCTGCCTGCTCGTCCTGCTCGGGGCGGTGCTGTACTGCCTGGCTCCCGGGCCCCGCTGGTCGACCGCGGGCCGGTTGCCCGGCCTCAGCCCGGCGTCCGGCGCTCTCCTGGGTGTGCAGCTGGCCGGTGTGGTGCTGTGCGTCCTGTCCGCGCTGCCGCCGCTGGGAGGGCGGCGGCGCACGCACGCCCTGTACGGGGCGTCCGGTGCCGTGACCGCGTTGATGGGGTGCCTGCTCGGCTGGATCTACGCCTCCGCGCTCGCCCTGTGGGCCCGCGGCTGGCTGCGCGCCCAGGACGCCCCGAAGGGCGAGGAGCTGCTCCTGCCGCAGACGGCGCTGAAGGTGGTCGCCGCCTGCACCACGGTCCTGCTCTTCGGCCTGGCCCTCGCCGCGCTCGCGACTCCGGTGACGATGGCGTTGCGCTGGTACCTGCGGCCGATGCCGCTGCTCGGCCAGTGGCCCCGACTCCCGCACGGGACCGGCCGGTTCGCCGCGCGCCGGATCCTGCGACGGCGCTACCGGGAGGAGGTGAGACGGTCGGCCGACCCGGCCTCGGTCCAGCGGAGGGAGACTCTGCGCGAGCAGCTGGACCGGACGCGGAGCATCGGCTTCGCGCGCCGCGTCACCGACAAGGGGGCAGCCAGGGCCGACCTGCTGTTCGGCGTGGCCGGCGCCCTGATCGTCCTGGTGCTGGCCGGCCTGTACCTCGTACAGGAGCTGGAGGACGCCATCGCCGTGGAGTTCCGGGCGCGGGTGACCTCGATCGTGCAGTTCCTGGTCTCGCTGGCCGGGGTGATCCTCGTCGCGCTGATCGCCGTGGCGCTCTTCACCGCGCGGGCCATCGCGATCCGGCGCGACGCGCGGGAGAACGCCGGGCTCGCCTGGGCGTTCGGCGCGTTCTGGCCGCGCTCGGCCCACCCCTTCGCGCCCACCGCCTGGACCGTCCGCGCGGTGCCGGAGCTGGTGCACAGGATCGACCACCTGCTCGCCCGCGATCCGCGCGCCCGGCTGCTGCTGCACGCGAACTCGCTCGGCGGGGTGATCGCGGTCCTCGCCCTGTGGCAGACCCGGCCCGAACTCCGGCGCCGCATCGCGCTGTTGACCACGGGGTGCCCGCTCACCCTCTTCTTCACCCGGCACTATCCGGCGTACGCGGTCCACGACCGGATCGCGCCGCTCGCCGCCTCGCTCGCGGGCTGGACCAACGTCCGGCGGGACACCGATCCCATGGCGGCGGACATCGCGGTGGCGGGCGTGCACGACGTGGTGTGGAGCGACGCCACCGATCCCTACGGACCGCCGCCCGCGACCGAGGCGGCGGTCACCGCCCAGCGGACGGAGCGCGGCCCCCACCAGCCGGTCTTCCGCCAACTCGAAGGGCACATCAACCATCGCGCGGACCCGCGGATCGATGCCGAACGCGACGCGCTGTTCGAGAAGTTGGCCGCCGTGCCGGAGCCGTCCCCCTGACGTTCCGTGCCGTCGATCGGCCGCATTCCGCCCGCCTTCTGGCCGCCTTCCGGCCGCGGGAGTGTCCGCGAACCTTCCCGGAGTTGTCCGCGATCTGTAACGGACGCATCCTTCGGCCCGTACGTCTCGTCCTGCCCAGTGATCACGCGGTGATCGGGACCGGTGGGGCAGAGTGCGAAGGGGACGGACATGGCGCGGCGAGGACACGGGCGGAGCTGGAACAGCAAGGTGGTCGGGGCCGCGCTCGGGGTGACGCTGCTCGCCACCGGCGCCTCGGTGTGGACGGCGCAGGCCGGCACCGCGCACGGCTCGTCACCGGAGGCGGCCGCCCCGGCCGCGCCGGGCGGCGACGCGCGGCCGACCGCGGTGACCATCGCGCACGCCTCGGACGCGGGCGCCCGCGGCGTCAACATCACCATCGACGACGGGCCCGACCCCGCCTGGACGCCTCAAGTCCTCGCCGTGCTGAAGGAGTTCGGCGTGAAGGCGACGTTCTGCATGGTGGGCCCGCAGGCCAAGGCGCACCCGGACCTCGTGAAGCAGGTCGTCGCGGCCGGGCACCGGCTGTGCGACCACTCGGTGTCGCACGACACCGCGATGGACAAGAAGTCCGAGGCGTACCAGTCGCAGCAGATACTCGACGCCGAACGCATGATCACCGAGGCGTCGGGGGGCGTGCGGCCGATGTACTACCGGGCACCCGGTGGGGCCTTCACCCCTTACAGTCGTAAGCTCGCCGCTTCCCGGGGCATGCGCCCGCTGGGCTGGAACGTGGACAGCAAGGACTTCGAGCGTCCGGGTGCGGACGCCATCGTCGCCACCGTCGAACGCGAGCTGCCCAACGGTCCGACGCTCCTGTTCCACGACGCGGGCGGCGACCGCGGCCAGACCGTCGAGGCCCTGCGCCGGATCCTGCCCCACCTCAAGGAACAGGGCTATGCGTTCGGCTTCCCGGTGCGCTGAGCCGCCGCGTCAGGGACCGAGCAGATGGACGCTGACCGCGTAACCGCCTCCGTCGTACGCGGCCGCGTCCCACGTGGCGAACCGGTCGACGAGGGTCAGACCGGCCGCGGAGCAGTGGGCGTCGTACTCCGGCAGCGTGATGCTCGGCGGCACGGGCAGATGGGCGGCGTCCAGGCCGAAGCCCGCGACCAGCAGGCCGCCGGGGCGCAGGGCCGCGGCCAGGCGTGCGACCACCTCTGCCTCCGTCCCGGGTGCGAGCAGGGGCAGGACGTTGCCCGCCGCGACCACCAGGTCGAAGTCTGCGGCGAGACCGCACGCGGCCGGGTCGAACGCGGCGAGATCGACCTGGATCCACGGCAGTCGGGGCGCGCGGGCCCGCGCCACGTCCAGCATCGAGGCGTCCAGATCGATCCCGGCACAGTCGTACCCGAGCTCCGCGAGCCGGATCGCGACCCGTCCGGTACCGCACCCGGCGTCGAGCACGCGGGCCCCTGCGGGCAGCAGGGCCGCACAGAACGCGGCCTCGCCGTGCACGTCCTTCCCACTGCGGGCCAGCGCCTCGAAGCGCGCGGCGTACTCGCCCCCGGACGTCCCACCGGTCAGTTCCTGCCAACGACTCATGCGATCGACCCTAGGCCACCGCGCCCCTCGAGTTGACAGAAGGTTGACCCGTTCGCGGGCGAGAGGTGACGCACCCCGGCCCTATCGTCGCCCGCATGCCCCCACGCCTCCCGAGGACCGCGGCCCTGCCGGTCCTGCCCTACCGCAAGCCCACCCGCGGCCGTGACTACTGGGTCCTGGACGACGTGCTGGCCGACGCCGACGCCGTTCGGGCCCGGTTCCTCGCCCAGGACGACTGGGTCGAGGGCTACCCGCACAAGCCCGAGAGCTGGCCCGGCCTGCGGACGATGCCGGGGCTCGCACCGCACGAACTGGCCCGCGTGGAGAGCCTGGTCAAGAAGGCCACCGGCGCGCGGGAACTGTGGCAGGAGACCGCCCCTGGCGGCGGCACCCTCAACCACAACTGCATCCAGGTCGTCGGCAAGGACGAGTGCGAGCCGCGTCCGCACACGGATTCGCGTTCGCTGTGCCGGTACGCGGCGGTGCTCTATCTCAATCCGAACGTGCCCAAGGACTGCGGAACCAGCTTCTACCGGCAGAGTCTGCCGGGCGGCCGGCTGGGCGGGAACTTGGTGACCGCCCCGCACAACAACCTCGTCGACGCCCTGGGCACCCGGTTCGTCCAGCCCGACTCGTTCACCGAGGACGTGCGCGTACCGCACCGCTACAACCGGCTGCTCCTCTACACGGCGAACATGATGCACAGCGCCACGGGTTACTGGGGCAGCGTCATGGAGGACAAGCGCACGACAGCCGTCTTCTTCTGGATGGCCTGACACCGGCGGGGGGGCCGGGCTGTGCGGAGCTCGGATACTCCTGACGCTCCTGACGTTCCTGACGCGGAGTTCAGCAAGCTCACCAAGCCCTGAATCGGAGCACCTTGATCCGGCGAACGGGCGGGACCGACCCTGAGAGGCAGGCCCATTTCCGCCTGCGCGAAGGAGGGAACCCGCTTGTCCGCCGTGTCGTCAGGTGTCAGGCCGCAGGGGTCGTCGGGTGCGCCGTCAGGCGTCTCGCCCGGTGTGCGGCGGGTCACGCTCACCACCGAGCACCGCTCCACTCCCCTGTCCGGGCTGCTCGCCGGGCCCGACCCCGCGCACGGCCCCTCGCGCGCCCTGGTGGTCGCCCTGCACGGCGGTGGCATGAGCGCGGGCTACTTCGACGGGCAGGCCCATCCGGATGTGTCGCTGCTGGCGCTCGGGGCGCGGCTCGGGTTCACGGTGCTCGCCCTGGACCGGCCCGGATACGGTCCGCACGCCGGACTGCGGCCCGAGGGGCGGACGCTGCGTGAGCAGGTCGACGACATCGGGCCCGCCCTGGCGGAGTTCGTCGGCCGGCGGGCCGACGCCGACGCGGGGGTGCTGTTGCTGGGGCACTCCTACGGCGGGAAGGTCGCGCTCGCCCTCGCCGCGGACCGGCCGCCCCGCGGGCTGCTCGGCGTGGACGTCTCCGGCACCGGGCTCCGACCGGCCGTGCCGCCCGAGCGGGCCGGGCAGGGCGCCGGTTTCGCCTCGCGGCTGCTCAACTGGGGTCCTTCCTTTGACCTTTACCCTCCCGGCACCTTCCTCGCGTGCCGGTCCGTGGTGGCGCCGATGCCCGCGCGGGAGACGGACTCGGTGGGCGACTGGACGGCGCGGGGCGCCGACGTGCTCGCACGCGTGCGGGTGCCCGTCCGCTTCACCTTCGCCGAGCACGAGGCGTGGTGGCGGCACGGTCCGGACGAGGTCGCCGACCTGACCGGCGGATCGGCCCGCGCGCCGCGCGTCGTGGTGGACCGGCTCGAGCGGGCCGGGCACAACGTCAGCCTGGGGTGGGCGGCCCGCGCGTACCACCTCAAGGTCTTCGCCTTCCTCGAGGAGTGCCTGGTGGCAGCGGGTGCGACGCCGCCGGGCCGGCCCTCGTGAGCGGCAGTGGGGGCGGAGTCTTCCGTGCCCTGCGCGTGCGCGACTTCCGCCTCTTCGCCCTCGGTCAGATCGTGTCGGTCGCCGGCACCTGGATGATGGTGGTCGCCCAGGACTGGCTCGTCCTCGGCCTCACCGACGACTCGGCGACGGCGCTCGGCACGGTGACGGCGCTGCAGTTCGCCCCGCTGCTGCTGTTCACGCTGTACGGCGGGCGGCTCGCGGACCGGCACGACAAGCGGGCGCTGCTGACCGCCGCCAATCTCGTCTCGGGTGCGCTCGCCCTGGTGCTGGCGTTGCTGGTGCTCGCGGACGCGGCCGGGCTGTGGCAGGTGTACGCGTTCGCGTTCGGTCTGGGGGTGGTGAACTCCGTCGAGGTGCCCACGCGCATGGCCTTCGTCGGTGAGCTCGTCGGGCCCGAACTGCTGCCCAACGCCTCGGCGTTGAGTGCCGCCTACTTCAACGTCGCCCGGGTGGTGGGTCCCGCTGTGTCCGGGCTCCTCGTCGCGGCGATGGGCGTCGGCTGGGTGATGCTGCTGAACGCGGCGAGCTATGCCGCCACGGTGGTCGCCCTGCGTCTGATGCGGGGCGGCGCCTCCCGGCCGGGGCGCGTGGCGGGCGACCGGGCCGGGGTCGTGGACGGGCTGCGGCACACGGTGGGCCGGTCCGATCTGCTGGTGCCGATGGCGCTGGTCGCGGTCATCGGGCTGTTCGGCCTCAACTTCCAGTTGACGCTGCCCCTGTTGGCGAAGCAGGTCCTGCACGCCGACGCCTCGTCGTTCGGCCTGGTGACGACCGTGTTCGCGGCGGGTTCGCTGACGGCGGCGCTGGCGACGACGGCGCGCCGGGGGCGTCCGTCGGCGCGCCTCGTGGCAGGGGCCGCCGTCGTCTTCGGGGTGCTTGAGACGGCGGTGGGGCAGGTGTCGTCGTACGCGGCGTCGGTGGTGCTCCTGTTCCTCACCGGCGGGGCGTCGATCTTCTTCGTGCAGGCCGTCAACCACCGTGTGCAGCTGGGCAGTTCACCCGAGTTCCGGGGCCGTGTCCTGGCGTTGTACACGCTGGTCCTGCAGGGGTCGACGCCGTTGGGTGCGCTGCTGGTCGGCTGGCTCACCGAGCGCTGGGGCGCGCGGTCCGGGTTCGTGGTCGGCGGTCTGGTGTCGCTGGGCGCGGGGATCGTGGCCGCGGCCGCCGGGCGGCGTGGTGCGGTGCGGGCCGTTGCGGTGGGTTCGGCGGCGCGGGACCGGGAGCCGTCCGAAGAGCGGGCGCGGCCGTGAGCGAGCGGCGGGTACTGCCGGGCCCCGGGTCCGTGGACCTGTGGCTGCTGGCGGTGCCGGGCCCGGGGGCGGCGGTGCCGGCGCGAGAGTACGCGCTGCTCGACGGGGCCGAGCGGCGCCGGGCCCGCGGCTTTGCGACACCGGGAGGCCGGGACCGCTACGTGCGGGCGCATCTGTTGCTGCGGCACGTCCTCGCCCGGTACGTGGAGCCGGACGCGGCCGCTCTCCGCTTCGGCCGGGAGCTCCCGCACGGCCGTCCGGTGCTGCGCGGCCTGTCGTTTGCCCCGCACTTCTCGCTCTCGCACAGCCACGGTCTGGCGGCCGTGGCCGTCGCGTCGGCCGCGGTGGGCGTCGACGTCCAGCGGATCTGCCCGCCGGGCACGGTCGAGGCGTGCCTGTCGCGCCTCCACCCCATCGAGCGGGCCGAGTTGGAGCTCCTCGGGCCCGTGGAACGGACACGGGCGTTCAGCCGGCTCTGGTCCCGCAAGGAGGCGTACCTCAAGGGGCTCGGCACCGGCCTGTCCCGTCCGCCGCGTGCCGACTTCCTGGGCGACACGGACCGCGCGTCCCGGCCGTCGGGCTGGAGCGTGCGCGACGTGCCCGCCCCGTCCGGCTACGCGGCGGCGACGGCCCTGCGCGCCGAGGAACCGCACCGGGTGACGGTCCGCACGGCGCCGCCGACGGCAGGGGAAGAGGCGGACTCAACTCCCGTACGGTGACAAACTCTTGCCCGGGATCGCGGCCAGCAGTTCCCGGGTCCACGGGTCCTCCGGCGTCGTGAAGACCGTCTCCACGGGTCCGGACTCGACGACCCGGCCCCGGTGCAGCACGGCGACCCGGTGCGCGACCTGTCGTACGACGGCGAGGTCGTGGGAGATGAACAGATAGCTCAGGCCGTCCTCGCGCTGGAGTTCCGCGAGGACGTCGAGGACCCGGGCCTGCGCCGAGACGTCGAGGGCGGAGACGGGCTCGTCGCACACCACCAGGTCCGGGCGCAGGGCCAGGGCGCGGGCGATGGCGACGCGTTGGCGCTGCCCGCCGGAGAGCTCGGCGGGGCGGCGCCGGGCCACGGCCACGGGCAGGTGCACCCGGTCCAGCAACTCGGCGGCGCGCCGGGCCCGTTCGGTGCGGCCCGCGACGCGGAAGGCGCGCAGGGGTTCCGCGACGATCTCGGCGACCGGCATGCGCGGATCGAGGGAGGTGTACGGGTTCTGGTAGATGATCTGCAGGCGACGGCGCAGGCCGCGCAGGGCCGGGCCGCGCAGGTGCGTGACGTCCGCGCCGTCGAAGGTGATCCGGCCCTGGGTCGCGGCGGTCAGGCGCAGCAGCAGCCGGGCCGTCGTCGACTTGCCCGAGCCCGATTCACCGACCAGGGCCAGCGTCTCGCCCCGTGCGATGCGCAGGCTGACGCCGTCCACGGCGCGCGGCAGCGGCCCTTCGCGGGGGCCGGTGCGGCGCGGGGCGTACTCCTTGACCAGGTTCTCGGCCACCAGGAGATCGGGGACCCCGGCCGGGACGCGGGGGCGCGGCCGGGGGCGGCGCGGGGTGAACGCCGGGGCGGCCGCCAACAGGCTCTGCGTGTACGGGTGCTGGGGCGTCGTCAGTACGTCGCGCGCGGGTCCCGTCTCCACGATGCGGCCCTGTGACATGACGGCGATCCGCTGGGCCCGGTCCGCGGCCACACCCAGGTCGTGGGTGATGAGCAGGACCGCGGTGCCGGACGTGCGGGTCAAGGTGTCGAGGTGGTCGAGGATGGTGCGCTGCACGGTGACGTCGAGGGCGCTGGTCGGCTCGTCGGCGACCAGCAGGCGGGGTCGGGCGGCCAGGGCGATCGCGATGAGGACGCGCTGGCGCATGCCGCCGGACAGCTCGTGCGGGTATTGGCGGGCCCGCTGCCGCGCCCGGTCGAGGCCTGCCTCGTCGAGGAGTTCGGCCGCACGCGCGAGGGCGGACTCCCGGTCGGCGGCGAGTCCGTGCAGGAGCAGCGCCTCGGCGACCTGGCGGCCCACCCGGTGCACCGGGTTGAGGGACACCATGGGGTCCTGCGGGATCAGGCCGATCGCGCGGCCGCGGTGGGCCCGCAGCACGGCCTCGTCCGCGCCCGCCAGGTCCGTACCGGCGTAGCGGATCGTGCCGCGCTCGATGCGCGCGCCGGGCGGCAGCAGGCCGAGGACGGCGTGGGCGGTGGTGCTCTTGCCGGAGCCGGACTCGCCGACCAGCGCGAGCACCTCGCCGGGGCGCACGCTCAGGTCGACGCCGCGTACCGCTGGGACGGGGCCCGCACGGGTGCCGTACGAGAGGGTGAGGTCCCGGATGTCGAGGAGCGTTTCCCCCGCCACGGATGTGTCCTTTCGGAGTGTCATCGGCTCTCCCTCGCCTCGCCGTCGAGGGCGCGGGCGACGCGGCCCGCGGCCAGGACGGTGGCCGCGATGGTGAGGCCGGGCAGCGTGGTCAGCCACCAGGCGGACGCCAGGTAGTCGCGTCCCCCGGCGACCAGTGCGCCCCACTCGGGCTGCGGTGGCCGGGCCCCGTAGCCGAGGAAGGACAGCGAGGACACCTGGAGCACCACCGCGCCGAAGTCCACGGCGGCGTACACGAGGACGGGCGCCGCCGCGTTCGGCACGACGTGCCGCAGCAGCACCGCGTACCAGCGCACACCGGTCGCCCGCGCGGCCTCGACGTAGGGCGCGCGGGCGATCCGCTGGACCTCCGTGCGCATGATCCGGGCGAACATGGCGACGCTGGTGACGCCGACGGCGACCGCGACCTCGACGGTGCCGAAGCCGAGCGCGGTCACCAGGGCCAGGGACAACAGCAGTCCCGGTACGGCGAGCAGCACGTCGGTCAGGCGCATCAGGGCGTCGTCCGCACGCCCGCCGAGGTATCCGGCGAGCAGCCCCACGAGCGAGCCGGCGACGAGGCCCACGGCGACCGCGAGCCCGGTGGCCCGCAGGGTGAGGGCGCAGCCGTGCACGACGCGGGCGAACAGGTCGCGGCCCAGCTGGTCGGTGCCGAACAGGTGCTGCCCGCCCGGGGGTTGGAGCCGCGCGCCCGGCACGCCGTCCAGGGGGTCGCGGGAGGTGAGCAGGGTGGGGAAGACCGCGGCCAGGAGCACCAGGGCGAGCAGCGCCACGGAGAGCACGAGTCCGGGTCTGGTCAGCCAGAAGGCCGCCGCGCGGCGGGCGCGCGTCCGGGTGGCGGGGGCGGGTCCCGACGGCTCGGCCGGGGGTGCGGTCGCTTCGGTGGCGAGGCCGGTCATGCCGTCACCGCCGGGCGGTCCGTCGCCGCGATCCGCGGGTCGATCAGCGGGAGGACGACGTCGACGGCGAGGTTCACCGCGACGTACGCGCAGGCGCCGAGGACCACGAGTCCCTGGACGACGGGGATGTCCTGCGTGGTGACCGCCGTCGCCGTCAGCCGGCCCACGCCCGTGCGCGAGAACACGGTCTCCACCACCACGGAGCCGGCCAGCACCCCGCCCACGAGGACTCCGGCCACGGTCAGCGGCGGGGCGAGCGCGTTGCGCGCGGCGTGCCCGACGTGCACGCGGGTGCGCCCCGCGCCCTTGGCCCTGGCCGTGTCGACGTACGGCTCGGCGAGCGCGGTCCGCAGGCTCTTCGCGAAGACCTGCGCGACGAGCCCGGCGGCGGGCAGGGCCAGGGTCACGGACGGCAGGACCAGTGACCGCCAGCCCTCGTTGCCGAACGCGGGCACCAACCCCCAGCGGAACGAAACCAGTTGTACGAGGATCAGCCCCACCCAGAACGTGGGCGCCGACACTCCGGCCGCGGGCAGGGACAACACCAGCTGGCGCAGCCATCGGCGCCGCGTGCCGGTGCCGACCAAGGCCACGGCGCAGCCGAGCGGGAGTGCCAACAGCAGCGCGCCTGCGGCAAGTTGGAGTGTCGCGGGCAGCACGTCGGCGATCATCCGGGTGACCGGCTGCCCGCTGTGCACCGAGGTGCCGAAGTCGCCGCGCACGGCGTGCCACAGGCCGATGGCGTACTGTTCGGGCACCGGTCGGTCCAGGCCGTAGCGGGTGCGCAGCTCGGCGATCTGGGCGGGCGTGACGGAGCTCGCGTCGCCGCCGCCCGCGGCCATGATCACCACCGGGTCGCCCGGCAGCACGTACAGAACGCCGAAGGAGACCGTGTACGCGGCCCACAGGACGAACAGCGCTTGCGCCGCTCTGCGCACGAGGTAGTTCCTCACCGCGTCCCCCCTTCCGTGCGGCGCGCCGTCACGACAGCCACGTGTCGTGGAACTGGAGGCGGGAGGAGGTGTCGAACCGCACGTCGTGCACGCGCTTGGACAGTCCGAAGACGCTGGTCATCTCGAAGACCGGGATCTGGTAGGCCTGTTCGAGGACGCGGCGCTGCGCCGTGGCGACGTGGGCGGCGCGCCGGGCGGTGTCGGCGGTGGCCGCCTGCGCGTCGAGTTCCCGCTGCAGCGTCGTGTCGTGGATGCGGGAGAGGTTGAGGAGTTTCGAGGAGAACGCGGTGCGCAGGATGTCGGGGTCGGTGCGGGTGCCGTTGCCCCATGCGAGGTCGTAGTCGCCGGCGCTCCTGGCCTTCTGGTAGTCGGCGATGGACAGGACCTTGAGGGTGAGTCCGATGCCGGCCTTCTTGACCTGCTGCTGGATCAGTTCGAGGGCGGACTGGTTGGGGCCGAAGTTCGTGGCGAGGATGACCTTGAGGGTGAGCTTCCGGCCGTCCTTGACGCGGATGCCGTCCGCGCCCGGGCGCCAACCTGCTTGGCCCAGAAGGGACTTGGCGCGCGGGATGTCATGGCCGAGCAGGCGGGTGTTGTCGCGGTAGCCGTCGGTGGTGCTCGCCAGCGAGCTGGTGGCCGGCCGGTAGCTGGGGCTCAGGACGGTGTCGACGACTTCCCTGCGGTCGACGGCGGCCTGCAGGGCGCGCCGCACGGCGACGTCCCCGGCGACCGGGCTCGCGGTGTTGACGCTGAGCGCGACGGGCACGCCGGGGTTGGCGCGGCCGACGACGGACACTCCCTGCGCCTTGAGGGTCGCCTCGTCCTGCGGGGCCACCCCCGCGATCACGTCGACCTGGCCCGAGGTGAGACTGCCGGAGCGCACGCCGGATTCGGGCACGACCTGGAGGGTGATGCCTTCGAGGCGGGCCGCGCCGCGGCTCTTCCACAGCGGCGAGCCCCACGCGTAGTCGTCCCGTCTGCGCAGCTCGACGGACTTGTCGGGCGTGTAGCTCTTGAGCGTGAAGGGGCCCGAGCCGGCCAGCGGCCCGGTGCAGCGCTGTTCCGCGGTGCGGCGCAGGGTCGCGGGACTCAGCAGCCCCAGGGTGGGGGTCGAAGTCGCTTGCAGGAACTGGGCGTTGGGGCCGTCGAAGCGCACTTCGGCCGTGTGTGCGTCGATGGCCTCGGTGCCCTTGTAGCCCTCGAGGAAGCCGGCGCCGAGGATCGAGCGGGCGCCCAGGGCGTGCACCGCGTCGAGGTTCTTCTTGACGGCCTGCGCGTCCACGGGGGTCTTGTCGCTGAAGGTGGCTCCGGTGCGCAGGTGGAAGGTGAACCGGGAGGCGTCCTTGCTGACGTCCCACGAGGTGGCGAGCCAGGGCACGATCTTCCCCGTCTCGGGATCCTGGTCGGTCAGCGAGTCCACGAGGCCGCGCGCCGCGTACAGCGCGTCGTTCGTGGCCGCCTGCTGCGGGTCGACGCAGGTCGGGTCGGCGGACACGGCAAGGGTGAGCCGCCCGCCGGAACGGGCGGCGGCGCCCGCACCGTCGGAACCGGCGACGGAACAGGCGGTGAGCGGCAGGGCGAGGCAGAGCGCGGAGGCGAGTGCGGCGACGTGTCTGCGGTCCGCGGACGCGCGGGAACCGGGCATGGGTCAACTCCAGTGGGGTGAGCGGGAGATGGCGAGGCAAAGGGGGCGGTCGGGCCGGGGCGCGCGGTGTCGTGCGCGCGGTCAGCGCGGACACAGGCCGCCGGCGACGCGCAGCAGGTCGATGTGCCGGCGCCGGGTGAGCACCGCGCGGCGCGCAGCGGGGCGCGCGGGGCCGTCAGGCACGGCCGAACCGGAAGCCGACGCCGCGCACGGTCACGATCCAGTCGGGCGCCCCCAACTTGGCCCGGATCGCGCTGACATGGGTGTCGATGGTGCGGCTCGCCCGGACGTCCGGCGCGTAGCCGCTGTCGCCGTAGCCCCACAGGTCGGCCATCAGCCGGTCCCTGGTGTGCACGGTGTGCGGCTCGGCGGTCAGGCGGTGCAACAGGTCGAACTCCTTGCGGGTCAGCGTGATGAGCCGGCCGTTGAGCCGCACCTCCCGGGTGGCCGGGTCGATGCACAGGGAGCCGCGGGCCAGTGCGGCGGGCGCCGGGACGAGCGGGGCCTTGGCGGGCCCGGACCTGCGCAGTACCGCTTCGATGCGGGCGATGAGCTCGCGCAGGCCGTACGGCTTGGCGAGGCAGTCGTCGGCCCCGGCCTGCAGGCACAGGACCCGGTCGAGGCCGCGGCCGGCCGGGGCGAACGCGATCAGCGGGATGTCGCTCGTGGCGCGCACGGCCCGGCACACCTCCAGGCCGTCGATGTCGGGCAGCCGCAGATCGAGCAGCAGCAGATCGAATTTGTCATGGATATCCAGAGCCTCTGATCCCGTTACGCATTCCATTGCATCGAAGCCGTGGCGCTGCAACTCGGCGCTGATGAAAGAGCTTTCGGACAGGTCGGAATCGACCACCAACGCATGCATCAATTCCCCCGGTTCTTTGCCGCGGCCGTGCGACCGATGCAGCGTGACGGAGCCTGCCAAGTCGCTACAACCCCGGGCCTGGATTATTCACAAGCCTGTAAAGACGGTGGGGAGCGACGTCGGCGGCGCCCCGTGGCCCCGGAAGGGCACAGGTGCCGAGGCTAGTTTCAGATCGTACGATCCGGCAGTGAGCTGAGTCACACGCCGCCCGGCTCGCGTACGTCACCCCGGCCGATTCCCGAGATTTGCACTTCCTCTGACATTCGCTTGTCGGTTTCCTTGCGGGGCGAGCCGTGTTGACGATCACCTCACAACTCCTTTTGCGTGTCCTGCAATTCACGGGTTGAAAACGCGAAGCGGCACCGCCGAGGATATTTGTGGCTGGTCAATCCAGACCTCATCAGCCGCCTCAAGAGTCGGGAGAGGAGAGCTTTATGGACGCATCCGTCGTCATCGTGGGAGCGGGTCCTGCGGGCCTGATGCTCGCCGGAGAACT
The DNA here is from genome assembly GCF_044460595.1 of Streptomyces sp. NPDC050085. Classification (NCBI taxonomy): domain Bacteria; kingdom Bacillati; phylum Actinomycetota; class Actinomycetes; order Kitasatosporales; family Streptomycetaceae; genus Streptomyces; species Streptomyces sp. NPDC050085. The sequence goes on from NZ_JBITJZ010000001.1 coordinate 47,510, forward strand.
GCGGCTGGCCGGCATCGGCGTCATCGTGCTGGAGCGGCTGGCGCAGCGCACCGGCGAGTCGCGCGGCCTCGGGCTCACGATCCGCACCATGGAGACGTTCGACCAGCGCGGGCTGCTGCCCCGCTTCGGTGATCCGGTGACGAGCACGCAGGGCCACTTCGGTGGCATCCCGCTCGACTTCGGTGTCCTGGACGGCGCGCACAAGGCGGCCAAGGCCGTCCCGCAGTCGACCACCGAGACCGTACTGGAGGCGTGGGCCCGCGAGTTGGGCGCCGACATCCGGCGCGGGCACCGGTTCCTCGGGTTCGACGAGGACCCGCACGAGATCCGCGTACGGGTCCACGGGCCGGACGGGCAGCGGACGTTGACGGCCCGTCACCTGGTCGGCGCGGACGGCGGCCGCAGCGGCGTGCGCAAGGCGGCCGGGTTCGACTTCCCCGGCACCGCCGCGACCACGGAGCTGCTGCTCGCCGACGTCCGGGGCGTCGACGTGGCGCCCCGGTTCACCGGGGAGCTCGTCTCCGGCGGCATGGTCATGTCCGCGCCGCTCGGCGGCGGCGTGCACCGCGTCATCGTCGGGGAGCGCGGCACGCCGCCGCGCCGTCGCACCGGGCCGCCCCGCTTCGAGGAGGTCGCCGACACGTACAAGCGCCTGACCGGCCACGACATCGCGCACGCGGAGCCGGTCTGGGTCAGCGCGTTCACCGACGCCGCCCGGCAGGTCACGGAGTACCGGCGGGGCCGCGTGCTGCTCACCGGGGACGCAGCCCACATCCATCTCCCGGCCGGCGGCCAGGGCATGAACACCGGCATCCAGGACTCGGTGAACCTGGGCTGGAAGCTGGCCGCCGTCCTGCACGGCCGCGCGCCCGCCGCCCTCCTCGACACCTACCACTCCGAACGCCACCACGTGGGGCGGCAGTTGCTCGCCAACACCCAGGCGCAGAGCCTGCTCATCCTCGGCGGCGCCGAGGTGCAGCCGCTGCGCGACGTGCTGGGCGAGCTGCTCTCGTACGAGCAGGTGGCCCGGCACCTCGCCGCGAAGGTGAGCGGCGTCGAGATCCGCTACGACGTCGGCGCGGGCCCGCACCCCCTGCTCGGCGCGCGGCTGCCCGCCCTGCCGCTGACCGTGGCGGGCCGTCCCACCAGCAGCGCCGCACTCCTGCGCCAGGGCCGCGGAGTCCTGCTCGACCTCGAGGACAATCCGTGGCTGCGCCGCCGCGCGGCCCCCTGGCGCGACCGCGTCGACGTGGTCACCGCGGCCCCCTCGCACCCCGTCCCGTACGGCAGCGCCGCCGTACTGCTGCGTCCCGACGGCTACGTGGCGTGGGCCGCGCCCGGCAGCCACGACGACCTGCCCACGGCCCTGGCCCGCTGGTTCGGGCCGCAGCACCGCACCGGTTCCCAAGAGAGGTAACGATGCACAGCACCCTGATCGTCGCCCGGCTCCATCCCGGCTCGGACGACGAAGTCGCCCGTCTCTTCGGCGCGTTCGACGCCACGGAGATGCCCCACCTCATGGGCACCCGCAGGCGCCAGCTCTTCGCCTACCGCGGCCTCTACTTCCACCTCCAGGACTTCGACGACGCGGACGGCGGTGAGCGGATAGAGAGCGCCAAGACCGACCCGCGCTTCGTCGCCATCAGCGACGACCTCAAGCCGCACATCGAGGCGTACGACCCGGCCACCTGGCGCTCCCCCGCCGACGCCATGGCCCGCCGCTTCTACCAGTGGAGCGCCCGGTGAGCCGCGCCGCGGACCACAGGGTCGTGATCACCGGCATCGGTGTGACGGCCCCCGGCTCGCTCGGCACCAAGAGCTTCTGGCAGCTGCTCACCGACGGCCGCACCGCGACCCGCCGCATCTCCTTCTTCGACCCGTCGCCGTTCCGCTCCCAGGTCGCCGCCGAGGTCGACTTCGACGCGGAGCCGGCCGGCCTGACCCCGCACGAGATCCGGCGCACGGACCGGGCCGCCCAGTTCGCGATCGTCACCGCCCGCGAAGCCGTGCAGGACAGCGGCCTCGACCTCGACGCCCTCGACCCGGCCAGGACCGGTGTCACCATCGGCAGCGCCGTCGGCGCGACCACCGGACTCGACCAGGAGTACCGCACGGTCAGCGACGGCGGCCGCCTCGACGTGGTCGACCACGCGTACGCGGTGCCGCACCTGTACAACTTCCTCGTCCCCAGCTCCTTCGCCACCGAGGTCGCCTGGGCGGTCGGCGCCGAGGGCCCGAGCACCGTGATCTCCACCGGCTGCACCTCGGGTCTCGACGCGATCGGCTACGCCACCGAGGTCATCCGCGACGGGCTCGCCGACGTCATGGTGGCGGGCGCGACCGACGCCCCCATCTCCCCCATCACGGTGGCCTGCTTCGACGCCATCAAGGCCACCACCGCCCGCAACGACGACCCCGAGCACGCCTCGCGCCCCTTCGACGCCAGCCGCAACGGCTTCGTCCTCGGCGAGGGCTGCGCCGTGTTCGTCCTGGAGCGCCTGGACCGCGCCCGCGCCCGCGGCGCCCACGTCTACGCGGAGGTCGCGGGCTACGCGACCCGCTCCAACGCCTTCCACATGACCGGACTGCGCCCGGACGGCCGGGAGATGGCCGAGGCGATCCGGGTGGCCCTCGACGAGGCCCGCCTCGACGCGACGGACATCGACTACATCAACGCGCACGGCTCCGGCACCAAGCAGAACGACCGGCACGAGACGGCCGCGTTCAAGGCGAGCCTCGGCGAGCACGCGTACCGGACCCCGATCAGCTCCATCAAGTCGATGGTCGGGCACTCGCTCGGCGCGATCGGCTCCATCGAGATCGCCGCGTCCGCGCTCGCCATGGAGCACCACGTCGTCCCGCCGACCGCGAACCTGCACACGCCCGACCCGGAGTGCGACCTGGACTACGTACCCCTGACCGCCCGCGACCAGCTCACCGACGCCGTCCTGTCGGTGGGCAGCGGATTCGGCGGCTTCCAGAGCGCCGTCGTGCTGGCCCGTCCCGATCGGAGCGAGCGATGAGCGTACGCACCGTGGTGACCGGTCTCGGCATCGCCGCCCCCAACGGGCTCGGCCTCGAGGAGTACTGGCGCAACACCCTCGCCGGGCGCAGCGCCGTCAAGGAGGTCAGCCGCTTCGACGCCTCCTCCTACCCGTCACGGCTCGCGGGCGAGATCAGCGGGTTCGAGGCGGCCGACCACCTGCCCAGCCGGTTGCTGCCGCAGACGGACCGGATGACGCGGATCGCCCTGGTGAGCGCCGACTGGGCGCTCGCCGACGCCGGGGTGAAGCCCGGCGAACTCCCGGACTACGCCGCGGGCGTGATCACCGCCAGCCACTCGGGCGGCTTCGAGTTCGGCCAGAACGAGCTCAAGTCGCTGTGGAGCAAGGGCGGCCAATACGTCTCCGCCTACCAGTCCTTCGCCTGGTTCTACGCCGTCAACAGCGGCCAGATCTCCATCCGCAACGGGCTGCGCGGCCCCAGCAGTGTCGTCGTCAGCGACGAGGCGGGCGGCCTGGACGCCGTGGCGCAGGCCCGCCGCCAGGTCCGCAAGGGCACGTCGCTGGTGGTCTCCGGCGCCGTCGACGCGTCCATCTGCTCCTGGGGCTGGGTCGCCCAGCAGGCCGGCGGACGGCTCACCACGCGTCACGACCCCGGGCGGGCCTATGTGCCGTTCGACGCCGAGGCCTGCGGGCACGTGCCCGGCGAGGGCGGGGCGCTCCTCGTCGTCGAGGACGCGGAGCACGCCCGGCGCCGCGGCGCCCCGCACGTCTACGGCGAGATCGTCGGGCACGCCGCGACGATGGACCCCCGTCCCGGCAGCGGCCGTGCCCCGGGGCTGCGCCGGGCCGTCGAACTGGCCCTGGCGGATGCCGAGTCGGCGCCGGGCGACATCGACGTCGTCTTCGCGGACGCCGCCGCCGTTCCCGACCTCGACCGGGTCGAGGCGCAGACGCTCGCCGAGGTGTTCGGCCCGCGCGGCGTCCCGGTCACCGCGCCCAAGACGATGACCGGCCGGCTGTACTCCGGTGCCGCGCCCCTCGATCTGGCCGCCGCCCTGCTCGCCCTGCGCGACGGCGTCATTCCGCCGACCGTCGCGACCCGGCCCGCCGCCGAACACGCCATCGACCTGGTGACCGACGCCCCGCGCCCGGCGCGGCTGCGCACGGCCCTCGTCCTGGCCCGTGGCCAGGGCGGCTTCAACTCCGCGCTCGTGGTCCGCGCGGCCACCGACTGACCCCCACCGCCCCACCTCACGTCACCTCACACGAAAGGCACCCCTTCATGTCCACGCACCTGTTCACCCTTGACGACCTGCGCCGCGTCCTGCGCGAGGCGGCCGGCGCCGACGAGGGCGTCGACCTCGACGGCGACATCCTCGACTCCGAGTTCGAGGCGCTCGGCTACGAGTCGCTGGCCCTCCTGGAGACCGGCGGCCGCATCGAACGCGAGTGGGGCATCACCCTCGACGACGACACCCTCGTCGAGGCCCGTACGCCCGCCGCGCTCATCGACGCGGTCAACTCCCTCCTGTCCGCCGCCCAGGCCGCCTGACGGGGGCCGGACATGACACAGCAGACCCAGCCCCCCGTGACCGCCTCGCGCGTGGCCGTGGTGACCGGGGCGACCAGTGGCATCGGGCTCGCCGTGGCCCGACTGCTCGCCACCCAGGGCCACCGGGTGTTCATCGGGGCGCGCAGCGCCGAGAACGTGACGGCCACCGTCAAGGAACTGCGCGCCGACGGCCTCGACGTCGACGGCACCGTCCTCGACGTGCGCTCCGCCGACGAGGTCAGGGAGTTCGTGGGCGCCGCCGTCGCACGCTTCGGGCCCGTCGACGTCCTGGTCAACAACGCGGGCCGCAGCGGCGGCGGCGTCACCGCCGACCTCGCCGACGAGCTGTGGGACGACGTCATCGACACCAACCTGAACAGCGTCTTCCGCGTCACCCGCGAAGTGCTCAACACGGGCGGCCTGCGCGCCAAGGACCGCGGCCGCATCATCAACATCGCCTCCACGGCGGGCAAGCAGGGCGTCGTCCTCGGCGCCCCCTACTCCGCCTCCAAGCACGGCGTCGTCGGCTTCACCAAGGCGCTGGGCAACGAGCTGGCACCGACCGGCATCACCGTCAACGCGGTCTGCCCCGGCTATGTCGAGACGCCCATGGCCCAGCGCGTGCGCCAGGGCTACGCCGCCGCCTACGACACCAGCGAGGACGCGATCCTCACCAAGTTCCAGGCCAAGATCCCGCTCGGCCGCTACTCCACCCCCGAGGAGGTCGCCGGGCTCGTCGGCTACCTCGCCTCGGACACGGCCGCCTCCATCACCGCGCAGGCCCTCAACGTCTGCGGCGGCCTGGGCAACTTCTGACTCCCCCTTTTCCTCAAGGAGTTCACCATGACCGTACGAGAAGTCGAGCACGAGATCACCGTGCGGGCCGCGGCGGCCGACGTGTACCGGCTGCTGGCCGAGGTGGAGAACTGGCCGCGCCTGTTCCCGCCGTCCGTCTACGTCGATCACCTGGAGCGCGACGGCGACGAGGAGCGGATCCGGATCTGGGCCACCGCCAACGGCGAGGCCAAGAACTGGACGTCGCGCCGCGTCCTCGACCCCTCCGCGCTGCGCATCCGGTTCTGGCAGGAGGTCTCCGCGCCGCCGATCGCGGAGATGACCGGCACCTGGATCCTGGAGCCCGTCGCCGAGGGCGAGACCCGCGTACGGCTGCTGCACACCTATCGCGCCATCGACGACGATCCGGACTCCCTGCGCTGGATCGACGAGGCGGTCGACCGCAACAGCAAGGCCGAACTCCCCGCTCTCAAGGACAACTTGGAGCGGGCCTCGCACGCGGACGAGCTCACGCTCTCCTTCGAGGACAGCGTCCGTGTCCAGGGTTCGGCCAAGGACGTGTTCGACTTCCTCAACGAGGCCGACCGGTGGACCGAGCGGCTGCCGCACGTCGCCTCCGTCGAGTTCACCGAGGACACTCCGGGGCTGCAGACGCTGCGCATGGACACCCGTACCAAGGACGGCTCCACCCACACCACCGAGTCGGTGCGGGTCGCCTTCCCGCACCACAGGATCGCGTACAAGCAGACGACGCTGCCCGCCCTGCTGGCGCTGCACACCGGCTACTGGCAGCTCGACGAGGACGCCGACGGCACCACCACCGCCACCTCCCAGCACACGGTGGTCCTCAACGCCGACGCCATCACCCGGGTGCTCGGTCCCGACGCCGGCGTCCCCGAGGCCCGCGCCTTCATCCGCGAGGCCCTCGGCGGCAACAGCCGCGCCACGCTCGGCCACGCCAAGAGCTATGCGGAAGAGCGGCGTTGACCATGACCGCGGCCCTCCCCTCCGGCGGACCCGAGTCGACCGACGTCATCGTGGTGGGCGCCGGTCCCGTGGGCCTGCTGCTCGCCGGTGACCTGCGCCGCGCCGGTGTCCAGGTCACCGTCCTCGAACAGCTCACCGCGCCGACCACCGAGTCCCGCGCCTCCACCCTGCACACGCGCACCATGGAACTCCTCGAAGAGCGCGGCCTGTTGGCCCGGCTGGGCCCGCTCCCCGACGGCGGCCCCGGACACTTCGGCGGCCTCCCGCTCGACCTGCGGGCCGCCGCCCCGGGGCACCGGTACGCGGGCCAGTTCAAGTGCCCGCAGACCCGTCTCGAAGCGGCACTGCACGCCTGGGCGACCGGTCTCGGCGCCCAGGTGCGGCGCGGCCACGCCGTCACCGGACTGCGCCAGTACGCGGACCGGGTCGTCGTCTCCGGCATCCAACTCGGGGGCGAGGTACGGCGGTTGGCCGCCTCGTACGTCGTGGGCTGCGACGGCGAGCGCAGCACCGTGCGCCAGCTGGCCGGGTTCGACTTCCCCGGCGACGACCCCACCGTGGAGATGCTCCGCGCGGACGTCGCGGGCATCGGCGTGCCCAACCGCCGCTTCGAGCGCCACCCGCACGGTCTGGCCACCGCCCACCGCTGGCCCGACGGCACGACCCGGATCATGGTGCGCGTGCACGGCAGCGAGCCCGCCCCGCGCACCGGGCCGCCCTCGTTCGGCGAAGTCGTCGCCGCCTGGGCGAAGGTCACCGGCGAGGACATCGGGCACGGCACGCCCGTGTGGCTGAACGCCTTCGACGACACCAGCCGCCAGGCCGCCCGCTACGTCAAGGGGCGCGTGATCCTCTCGGGCGACGCCGCGCACGTCCAGATGCCGGTCGGCGGCCAGGCCCTCAACCTCGGGCTGCAGGACGCCGCCGCCCTCGGCCACCGGCTCGCCGACCACCTCACCGGCCGGACCGAAGGCCCGGAGCTCGACGACTACGACCGGCTGCGCCACCGCGTCGGCGCCCGCACCCTCACCGGCATCCGCGCCCAGTCCCGGCTGCTGCTCGGCGGCCCGGAGGTGGAAGGGCTGCGCGCGGTCCTCGCCGAACTGCTCGGCCTCGACACGGCGGTCGGCCATCTCGCCCGCACCATCAGCGGCGTCGACGCCGAGGCCGACGTCCTCGCGCCGTCAAACCCCCGTAACGAACCAGGAGTTGCCGCATGACCCGCCTCACCGGCAAGACCGCGCTCGTCACCGGCTCCAGCCGCGGCATCGGCCGCGCCATCGCCCAGCGCCTGGCCCGCGAGGGCGCGCTCGTCGCCGTGCACTACGCCGGCAACGAAGCCGCCGCCGACGAGACCCGCACGCTCATCGAGAAGGACGGCGGCCGCGCCTTCACCGTCCGCGCCGAACTCGGCGTCCCCGGCGACGTCCACGAACTCTTCCTCGGCCTCGAACAGGGCCTGAAGGAACGCACGGGCTCGACCACGCTCGACATCGTCGTCAACAACGCCGGGGAGACCTCCCAGAGCGGCATCCCGCCGCAGGACGTCACCCCGGAGCAGTTCGACCGGTTCTTCGCCGTCAACGCGAAGGCCCCGTACTTCCTTCTGCAGCGCGCCCTGCCGCAGATACCCGAGGGCGGCCGCGTCATCAACATCTCCTCCGGTCTCACCCGCGTCGCCAACCCCGACCAGGTCGCCTACGCGATGACGAAGGGCGCCATCGAGCAGCTGACCCTGCACCTGGCCCGCCAACTGGCGCCGCGCGGCATCACCATCAACAGCGTGGCGCCCGGCATCACCAACAACGGCAGCGCGGTGTTCGACATCCCCGAAGCGGTCGAACAGATGGCGGCGCTCTCCGCGTTCAACCGGGTCGGCGAGGCCGGTGACGTCGCGGACGTGGTGACGTTCCTCGCCACCGACGAGGCCCGCTGGATCACCGGGGCCTTCATCGACGCCAGTGGCGGGACCCTGCTCGGATGACCCGGCCGCCCGAGCCCTCACAGGAGGAGCAGCACACCGTGGACGTCGGACTCCTCTTCGACCTGCGCAACCCCGGGGCGTGGCACCGTCCTTGGGCCGATCACTACGCGCACACCCTGGAGCTGTGCGAGGAGGCGGACCGGCGCGGCGTCGGCGGACTGTGGTTCACCGAGCACCACCTCTTCGACGACGGCTACCTGCCGCAGCCGCTGACGTTCGCCGCCGCGGTCGCGGCCCGCACGCGCGACGCCCGGATCGGCACGTCCGTCGTGCTGCCCGCGCTGCACCATCCGGTGGACCTCGCCGAGCAGGCCGCGCTGGTCGATCTGATCAGCGGCGGGCGCCTCGAACTCGGCCTCGGTGCGGGGTACAGGCGGCCCGAATACGCCCTGTTCGGCGCCGAGTTCGGGCGCCGCTTCCAGCACACCGAGGAGAACATCGCCGAGATCCTGCGCCTGTGGCGGGAGGGGGCGATCACCCCGGGGCCGATCCAGGACCCGCCGCCGGTGTGGGGCGGGTTCTACGGGCCGCGCGGCGCGCGCATCGCCGGGCGGCTCGGCCTCGGGCTGCTGCACATCTCCCGCACGATCCACGAGCACTATGTGCAGGGCCTCGAGGAGGGCGGGCATCCGCCCGAGTCCGCCCGGGTCTCCGACCTGCTGCCGATCATCCTCTCCACCGACCCGGAGGCGGCCTGGCAGCGCGTCGGCCCGCACCTGCTCCACCAGGTCAACTCCTATCGGCAGGGCGCCCTGCACGGGACGGGCCAGGCAGGGCCGCCGCCGCTGACGCTGCGGGACCTGCGCGACCCGGACGCCGAGGACACCCGGGGCCTGCTCGACATCCTCACCCCCGAGGACGCCGCCGCCCGGATCAAGGAGCTCACGGCGGGGCTGCCGGTGCGTCATCTCATCTTCTGGGCGAGCATCGCGGGGATGCCGGACGACCTGGTCGCCGAGAACATCGAGCTGATCACCGAGAAGCTGCCGCCGCTCCTCGCCCCCGGCACCCCATGACCGGCGAAGCCCCGGCGCAGGCAGTCAACTCCCCGGTTTCTGCGGGCACTTGGGACGTACGGCACCGAGCGGTTCTGCTGATCCTGTCCGCCAACATGATCCTCGACGCGATCGAGGTCTCGGTCGTCCTGGTGGCCCTGCCGGACATCCGCGCGCGGTTGGGCCTGTCCGCGTGGACCGTGCAGTGGCTGATGAGCGGTTTCGCCCTCGGCTTCGCCGCCGCGCTGCTGCTGGGGGCGCGGCTCGTGGCGCGGCTCGGGACGCGGCGGGTGTACCTGGCGGCGATGCCCGCGTTCGCCGCGGCCTCCCTCGTCGGCGGACTGGCCGACGGCCCGGCGCTGCTCATCGCCACGCGGGTCGTCAAGGGCGTCTGCGCGGCGCTGACCGCCCCGGCCGGGCTCTCCATCATCGCCACCGCGTTCCCGGACGGCCCCCGCCAGCGCCGTGCGGTGTCCGTGTACTCGTTGTGCGGGGCGGCGGGGTTCACGGCCGGTCTTCTGCTGTCCGGGGCGCTGCTGCAGGGCAGTTGGCGCTGGACCCTGTGGTTCCCGGCACCGCTCGCGCTGCTCCTGCTGGTGCTCGGGCTGCGGGTGCTGCCGGCCGACCGGGGCCCCGCGGCGCCCGCCCGTCCGGCGCTGCGGCTGCTGCGCGGCGGCCCGCTGCTGCGGACGGCGATCGGCGCGGCGACGCTGAACGGCACGTATCACAGCGTGTTGTTCCTGATCACCCTTCAGGTGCAGGAGCGCCTCGGGTGGACGCCGTGGCTCAACGCGCTGGCCCTGCTGCCCGCCTGTGTACCGCTCGCCGTCACTCTGCCCTTCGCCGCACGGCTGACGGCGCGCTGGGGCATCGAGCGGCTGATCGCGCTCGGCGCCGCGGCCCCGCTCGCCGGTTGCGCACTGTTGCTCGCCCGCCCGCGCTTCACGTCGTACGTCACCGATGTGCTGCCCGTGCTCCTCCTCGTCGGCGCGGGCTTCGTGCTGTCCTTCGCCGCGCTCAACATGCGGGCCGCATCGGCGGTCGCCGCCGAGGACCGGCCGGCCGCGATCCGCGCCTACCAGGCGGCCGTGCAGTTCGGCGCCGTCGTGCTGTTGCCGCTGACCGGGGCGCTGCTGACCGCCGGACACGACGGCCGGCCGGTGCTCGCCCCGATCGCCGCCGTCGCCGCCGTCGGTCTCGCGGCGGCCCTGCCCCCACTGTTCACCGCCTCCCGAAAGGTTCGAACGTGACCGCACCGCACCCGCCCCTCTCCCTGGTCGTCATCACGGCCAGCGTCCGCGACGGACGGCTCGGCCCGGCCGTCGCCGACTGGTTCACCGCGCGGGCGCGCACCCGCCCCGACCTGGCCGTCCACCCGGTCGACCTGCGCGAGGTGCCGCTGCCCGTGACGCTGCCCGAACCGGGCCACGAGCCGCCGCCGGAGACGGCCGCGGTCCGTGACGCACTGCGTGCCGTGCTCGACGGCGCCGACGCGTACGTGGTGGTGACGCCGGAGTACAACCACAGCTTCCCGGCCTCGCTGAAGAACGTGCTCGACTGGTTCCTCACCGAATGGGCGGCCAAGCCCGTCGGCTTCGTCTCCTACGGGGGTCTGAGTGGCGGGCTGCGCGCCGTGGAGCACCTGCGTCAGGTCTTCGCCGAGCTGCACGCCGTGACGGTGCGCGAGACCGTCAGCTTCCACACCGCGTGGGAGCGTTTCGACGCCTCGGCGGACATCCTCGACGACGACACGGCGGACACCGCGGCGAAGACACTGATCGACCAACTCGTGTGGTGGGGACGCGCGTTGCGCAGCGCACGGCAGGAGCACCCCTATGGGACGTGACACGCTGCCCGCGCCGGTGGGCCCGGACATCGCCCGGCCCGACGCGCACGCCGTCTTCGTCACGCAGTGGTACGTGCCCGACCGGGCCCGCGGGACGATGCTGCTCGACGAGGTCGCGGGCCAGTGGCGGGCCGCCGGACTGCCCGACGGCGTCGTCGCCTTCCACGCCTACCTGAACACCGACGAGGACACGGTCCTCACCTACGTACAGGCGCGGCACCCGGACGCGTACCGCCCGTTCGTGCGGGCGCTGCGCGGTGCCGCCCGCGCCGAACCGGTGGAGTACCGGCTGCGCCGCAACGTCGTCCTCAACTCCTCTGCGCAGCCGCCCGGTTGTGCGGTGGTGGCGACCTTCGACGTGGACGGCGCCGACCGGCAGGAGCGCATCATCGAGTCCGTGGTCGGCGCCCTGGAGGGCGCCCCCGCCGATCAGCACCGCGGCATGCTCAGCGCCCACTTCCACGCCAGCACCGACGGCACGCGGGTCCTCAACTACGCGCAGTGGACGGACGACGCGGCCCACGAGGCGTTCCTCGCGGGCGCCACCCGGCGCGCGACCCTGGCGGCCACGGGTGCCACCCCTGGGGTGCGCCCCATCGGATTCAAGCGGTTCCACCTGCACCACGGCATCGACACGCGACAGCCCGTCGCCGACCACGACAGGAGCCCTTCATGACCATCCTGGTGACCGGAGTGCGCGGCCGCGTCGGAGCCGCCGTGCTGCGGCAACTGCGGGACGCGGGCGCGGAGGTGCGGCCCGCAAGCGCCCGCCCGGACGCGGCCGCGGAGCTCCCCGGCGAACCGCCCGTCCACCTCGACCTGGCGGCGCCCGGCACCTTCGCCCCGGCGCTGAAGGGGATCCGCAAGGTCTTCCTGTACGCGCGCCCCGACACCGCCGAGCGGTTCGTCCGGGAGGCCGAGGACGCGGGCGTCACCGACGTGGTCCTCTTCTCGTCGCTGGCGATCGACGCCGACGGCGCCGAGCACAGCCCCATCGCCCGCCAGCACCGGGCGGTCGAGGACGCCCTGCGGTCCTCCGGGCTCGGCTGGACGTTCGTACGGGCCGGTGCGCTCGCCACCAACGCGCTGCAGTGGGCGCCGTCGATCCGAGCGGGGCAGAGCCTGCGCCTCGCCTACCCCGACACGTACAGCGAGCCCGTCCACGAGGCCGACGTCGCCGCGGTGAGCACGCGGGCGCTGCTCGACGAGGACCGTCGCGGGGAGGTCCTGCGGCTCACCGGGCCCGAGTCGCTGTCCGCGCGGCGGCAGGCGGAGCTGATCGCGACGGCCGCAGGGGTGCCCGTCGTCGTGGAGCGGGTCGACCGCGCGGAGCAGCGTGCACAGCTGACCGCGGTGCTGCCGGAGGCGATCGCCGACGTCCTGCTCGACTACCAGAGGGAGCGGGACGGCCGCCCGCAGGCTCCGCTGCCGGATGTGGAGCGGGTGCTCGGGCACGGTGCGGTGTCGTTCGCGGCGTGGGCCAGGGAGCACGCGGCGGCGTTCCGCTGACGGACGGCGGCGGCGCGGTGCCCTCTCGTCCGGGAGGGGCACCGCGCCGCCGCTCTGTGTCCTGCGGGTCACCACTTCACGGGCAGTTCCTTCACCCCGCGCATCACGCGGTTGCTCTGCCACACGACCTCGTCGACCGGCACCGCGAGGCGCAGCCCGGGCAGCCGGCGCACCAACGTGTCGAGGGCGATGCGCAGTTCGAGGCGGGCGAGCGGGGCCGCCGGGCAGTGGTGGGCGCCGTGCCCGAAGGCGAGGTGCGGATTGTGCTCGCGGGTGAAGTCGATCTCCTCGGGCCGCTCGAAGACCGTCTCGTCCCGGTTGGCGGAGTCGTTCTGTGCGACGACGGCGTCACCGGTGCGGATCAGCTCGCCGCCGAACTCGAAGTCCTCGACGGCGATCCGCGAGAACGGCGCGACGCTGGTGGCGAGCGGCGTGATGCGCAGCAGCTCCTCCACGGCCGCCGGTACGAGCCCCGGGTCCTCGACGAGGCTGTCCCACAGAGCGGGCCTGGACAGCAGCGTGAACAGGAAGTTGCCCGTCTGGTTGGCGGTGGTCTCATGGCCCGCGGTGAGCAGGTCGACGGCGAAGATGGCCAGTTCGGCCTCGGTGAGCTGGTCCTCTCCCTCGCGCGCCGTGACCAGCCGGCTGAGCAGGTCGTCGCCCGGCTCGGCGATGCGCCGGGCTATCAGCTCGCGCAGATACGCGTCGAGGCTGGCCCGCGCGGCCTCGATGACGGTCGGGTCGGCCACGGTGAGGGCCATCATCCGGTCGGTCCAGGACCGGAAGTCGTCCCGGTCCTCCTCCGGGATGCCGAACGTCTCGCAGATCACGGTGATCCCCATCGGCCAGGCGAGTCCGCCCGCCAGGTCGGCGGGCGCGCCGGTCTCCTCGATGCGGTCGACGAGCCCGTCGACGATCGCCTGCACCCGGGGGCGTACAGCCTCGACCTGGCGCACGGTGAACGCCTTGGCGGCCAGCCTGCGCAGCCTGGTGTGCTCCGGCGGGTCCATGCTGAGCAGCGACTCGGGGTGCTGGATGAGCGGGCTGGAGCGGGGCACGTCCTTGCCGACGGCGGCGGCCCGGCTCAGCCGCGGATCGGCGAGCGCCGCACGGACGTCGTCGTAGCGGGTCACCAACCAGGCGTCGCCGCCGTGCGGCATGGTGACCCGGCTGACCGGCTCCGAGTGCCGCAGACGTGCGTACACCGGGTCGAGGTCGAGGCGTTCCGAAGTGAAGTCAGAGGCAAGGAACGGGCAGGAGGAGCGGGCCGACGAATGGGAATCAGTGGACGTCATCTGACGGTCTCCGTCGCTGAATTGGCGGACGCTGGCCTCTCGACTCTAGGCGGAATCGATCCCGGCGATCGTCAGAGGAACAACCACTTATTCACAATTCACTGTCAAGAAATCGGTCGGGAAATCCGCGGGGAAAGGGCTGTTCACCTGTCTGCTCACCTGTCTGCTCACCTTGCTGTTCACCTGGCTGCTCACCCGTGCCCGATCCGGAAGCCGACGCCGCGCACCGTGCGGATCCAGGCCCTGTCCCCCAACTTGCCGCGCAGCGAGCTGACATGGGTGTCCACGGTGCGACTGGCGCGTGCCCCGGTCTCCCGCACTCCCCCGTCGCCCCATATCTCCTTCATCAGCCGTTGCCGGCTGACCACCTTCTCGGAGTGCCGGGCCAAATAGTAGAGGAGGTCGAATTCCTTGCGCGTGAGGTCGACCTGACGCCCCCACACCAGCACTTCACGGGATGCCGCATCGACGCGGAGCCCGCCTATGGAGACCACGGTCGGGGATTCCCGCGCCGACTCCCGCGGCCGCGTCCGACGCGTCACGGCCTCGATGCGGGCCACCAACTCCCGGAATTCGTACGGCTTGTCGAGACAGTCGTCGGCACCGGCCCGCAGCCCGAGCACCCGGTCCAGTTCGGTGCCGCTGTCGGTGAACGCGATCAGCGGGACCCGGGTGGCGGCGCGGATGCGTCGGCACACTTCCAGGCCGTCGATGTCCGGCAGGTCCAGGTCGAGCAGCACGAGGTCCGCCTCCCGGTACTGGCCGAGGGCCGCGCCGCCCGTCGCGACACAGGTGACGTCGTGGCCGAGCCGTTCGAGGCGCGCGGCCGGCGAGCCGGCACCGTCCGCCGGGGTCCCCACCATCAAGACGTGCACGATGCCTCCCTGCCCGGCCCGCTCGTGTCGGGCCTGCTGTGATGATCCACCGAAAACCGGGGCGCGACAGGGTGCGGCGGCCGCCTTAAAGGAGTGTTCACCGGCGTTCACAAATGCCGTGCGTGCAGGGCGAGTTCAGGTCGTGGGCCCGTAGGCCAGGAGGAAGGTGCGGACGGCGGAGCCGCCCACCGCACGCAGTTCGGCCTCGGGCAGCCGGTGGGTGCCCAGGTGCGACCGCGCCTCCATGGGGCCGGTCAGGAGTGCCAGGAGCTGTTCCGCGGCCTCGGCGGGGTCGCACGGGCGCAGGTGTCCGGCGAGGGACAGGCGGGCGAGCCGGTCGGCGAGGGACTGCTTGAGGCGGCCCGCGCCGCGGCCCCACACGACCTCCAGCAGGTCGGGGAAGTGTGCGACTTCCGCGTACAGCAGGCGTCGCAGCGCCCATGAGCGCTCGTCGCAGCACTGCAGGAGCAGCCGGTGGGCGACGTCCTCCAGCGTCTCGCGCAGACGGTCGGGCGTGAACGGGGCGCCGCTCGCATCCGCGGTCAACTCCTCGACCACAGCGAGGTTTTCCCCCATGACGGTGTCCGCGGCCGCCTCCAGGGCGCTGCGGAAGACGTTCTCCTTGTCGCCGAGGTGGTTGTAGACGGTGTGCTTCGCGACGCCCGCCACTTCGGCGATCTCCTCCATGCACGCGCGCGCGTAGCCACGGTGGGCGAACACCGTGAACGCGGCGCCGAGGATCGCCTCGCGCTTGTCGATGCGGCCGCGGGACGCCGCCCGCCCGGACGGCTTCGCCGTCTTCGCGGCCGCGGTCGCCTTGGTCTCTGTCCTCGTTCCGGTCACTTCGTCATCGTACCGGGCCGGTTCGAGAACTGCACCAGAGAGTGCAATCCATCAGTCGCGCCATTGCAATCAGACCGCTGAGAACCCTAAAGTGCACCCGCCAGTACAATGTGGCCGCGCCGCCCTGTCGGCGCCCTGTCCGATCACGCACGCGGCCACCGCTCACCGCTCGACCTTTCGGAGAGAGAGTCATGGTGCAATCACCCGACGCGCGCCTCGATCCCGCGCTGCGGCGACTGATCGGCGTCATCCTGCTGGGCGGGATCATGGGGATCCTCGACGGCTCGATGATCGCCGTCGCCGCCGACACCCTGGCCCACGACCTGGGCACCTCGCTGGCCACGGTGAGCTGGGTCTCCACCAGCTACCTGCTGGCCCTCACCGTCTCCATCCCCGTCACCACCTGGGCCGTCGACCGGTTCGGCGGCCGGCGGCTGTGGCTGCTCGGCCTCGTCGTCTTCCTCGCCGGGTCCATCGGCTCGGGGCTCGCCTGGGACGCGCCCAGCCTCATCGTCTTCCGCGTCGTCCAGGGCCTGGGGGCGGGTCTGCTCGACCCGCTGATGCTCACGCTGCTCGCCCGCGCCTCGGGCCCCGAGCGGGCCGGACGCGTCATGGGTCTCATGGGCGTGGTGGGCTCCAGCGGTCCCGTGCTCGGGCCCGTGATCGGCGGCATCATCCTCCAGGGCCTGGCCTGGCGTTGGATGTTCCTGGTCAACATCCCGATCGGGATCGTCGCCCTCGTGCTCGCCCTGCGGGTCGTGCCGAAGGACGCGCCGGACACCACGGCCGAGACCGTACGCCTCGACGTCACCGGGCTCGCCCTGATCGGCCCCGGCGTCGCCGCCGGTGTCCTCGCCCTGTCGCAGGCGGCCGAGCGCGCGGCGTTCGCCGTGTGGCAGGTCCTCGTCCCGCTCGCCGCGGCCGCACTGCTGCTCGCCGGGTACGCGGTGCACGCACTCGGCGCCCGGCGCACGGCGCCCCTCATCGACCTGCGCCTGTTCAAGCGGCGCAGCTTCTCGGCGAGCGTCACGGTCGGCTCGCTCGTCGGGCTCGCCACCTTCGCCAGCCTCTTCGCGCTGCCGCTCTACTACCAACAGGCCCGCGGACACGGCACGTTCGCGGCGGCCCTGCTGCTCGCTCCGCTCGGCGTCGGGTCGGCCGTCTCGATGCCGCTGACGGGTCGGCTGTCCGACCGTCTCGGCTCGCGCTCGCTGGTGCTCGCGGGCGCCGCCGTGGCCGGGCTGAGCGCGTTCGCCCTCACCCGGGCCGGCGCGCACACGCCCGAGGCGCTGACCGCCCTCGCGGCACTGACTCTCGGTCTCGGGCTCGGTTCGGTCGGCGCACCGACGATCGCGTCCCTGTACCGGACACTCCCAAGTGCCCTGGTTCCTCAGGGCAGTTCGGTCCTCTACATGCTCAACCAGCTCGGCGCCTCGATCGGCATCGCGACCGTCGCGCTCGTCGTGCAGACCGCCGGTGACGGCGACGCCGTGCGCGGATTCCACGCGGCCGCGTGGACCGTGACCATCGCGCTCGTCGTGACGCTGCTCGCCGCCACGCAGCTGCCCGGCCGCCCGGCGCCCGCCCCGGCTCAGCAGGGCGCCACCCACCCCGACGACGTGAACGTAGCCGCAGAAGAAGACAGGCCCGCCGTCGCGACGCAAGGAGAGAAGCAGTGAGCACCCTGGTCATCGCGGGCGGTACGGACGGCATCGGAAAGGCCCTGGCCGAACGGTATGTGGAGCGGGGCGACACGGTCTTCGTCATCGGCCGCGACCCGGCCAAGGGCGAGCAGTACCTGGAGCGGGCCCGCCGTCGCGGCGCCGCCGAGCGGGCGCACTTCGTCACGGCCGACCTGAGCCTGCTGGCACGGACCCGCGGGGCGATCGAGGAGATCGCGCGCCGGACGCCCTCGGTCGACGCGCTCGTGCTCTGCGCGCGCCACTACCGGTCCGACCGGACACTGACGCGGGAAGGGTACGAGGAGAACTTCGCCCTCTTCTATCTGAGCCGGTACCTCCTCGGGCACGGCCTGGTCGCGTCGCTGCGCAAGGCCGAGCGGCCCGTCGTGGTGAACGTCGCGGGCCCGGGCGCCGATCCGGGCGTGGTGCGCTGGGACGATCTGCAACTGCGGCGCGGCTACCACGGGGGCGTCGCCCTCGGCCAGGGCGGAAAGCTCAACGACCTGCTCGGCGTGGCGTTCGCCGACCGGTACGCCACCACCACCGGCATCCGGTACGTGCTCATCCACCCCGGCGTCACCGCGACCGGCTTCTCCGGCGAGTACGACGCCGAGACGCTCGAGCACATCAAGTCGATGCAGCGGCACGCGAAGCCCGTCTCGGCGGCGCTGCCGCCGATCGTCGCCGCCATCGACGACCCGCCCGCCGAACCGCTGAGCGCCTTCGTGGAGGGCCACCGGATCGAGGTCGGCTCACGCGGCTTCGACGGCGTGGCGGCCGCCCGCCTTGAGGTGCTCACCGAGCAGCTCCTGACGAAGAGTTGACGCTCGCCGGACGCCCTGACGAAGGCCTTTCCGGAACCTGTCGAACCGTCCGAACTCCCGAACGACCTCACGAAGCCCTGAAACAGCGGCACTTGGGGTGCGCCCGCCCTGCGCCGGAGACTTGAAGCCGTCCCGTGCACCCCGCCCTCGCTCGCCCTGAGGAGACAGATTCCCGATGCCGCACCCCTCGTCGCCCACCGACACCGCTGCCACGGCAAGGCCCGTCCTCGACAGCCCCGACAGCGCCGTCGCGCTCGTCACGACCGTGCCCGTCGACGGCCCCGACCGACAGCGGGCGGTGGCCGAGGCGGTGGCCCTGCGCGCAGCGGACCTCGCCGCGTGGCCGCGGGGCCTGACGTCCCTGACCGTCTACCTCGAAGGGCAGGGCGACACGGTCCTGATCCACACGCAGTGGGCGTCGGACCGCGAACTGGCCGAGGCCGCCTGGCCGGTCGTCGTCGGCCTCGGCCTGGACGCCGAGCGCGGAGCGGCCGCATCGGCCGAGCCGACGGCGACGCCCTTCCGCCACTACCGCACGGTCCGGGGCACCGCCCTGCCCGAACCCGCCCCCGTGCCCGAGTCGTTCCCCGTCGCGTTCTTCGACACCGCGGACGAGGACGCGGCCCGGGCCTGGCTCGACGGTCTGCTGGCGTCGGAGGAACGCACCGAGGGCGAGGACCGCGCCTACCCCGGCGCGGTGGCCGCGCACCTGCACGTCAGCCTGGACGGCACGAAGGTGCTGAGCTTCTCCGAGTGGCTCACGGAGGAACAGGCGGTCGCCCACATCGACGCGGTGTGGGCGGCGGTGCTCAAGGAGTTCGGCGGAACGGGAACGCTGTACCGGCACTACGGGACGTACGTGAAGTGAGACCGAGGGGGGGTCCCCGGCACGTGAAGCAAGAAGGGAATCCATCCGCAACCGCCGTGAAACCCCGCGCCGCGCCGTGCTTCGTACACTCGACGTACCGCGCACGGGGAGACCGGACACATGGCGCACATCATTCCGATCCGCGGCTCTGCCGCACGTGGGCCGGACACCGCAGGCACGCTCGCCTTCTCCACCGTCCACGGCTACCGCCGCGCCTACCGGATCACCGGTGAGGGACCGGCGGTGCTCCTCATCCACGGCGTCGGGGCGAGCTCCGCGCACTGGGAGGACTGCATCGAGACCCTGGCGCGCCGGCACACCGTCATCGCCCCCGACCTGCTCGGTCACGGTCACTCGGCGAAGCCCCGCGCCGACTACTCGGTCGCCGCGTACGCGAACGGCCTGCGCGACCTCCTCGGCGTGGTCGGCATCGAACGCGTCACCCTCGTCGGGCACTCCTTCGGCGGCGGCGTCGCGATGCAGTTCGCGTACCAGTTCCCCGAGCGCGTCGACCGACTGGTCCTGATCTCCACCGGCGGCGTCGGGCGCCGGGTCACCCCCGTGCTGCGGGCGGCGACCCTGCCCGGCGCGGGGCTCGGACTCGGCCTGTTGAAGCTGCCCGGCGCGCGCCTGCAGATCAACGCGTGCATCCGCGCCCTCCAACTCCTCGACACCGGGCTCGGCGTGGACGCGGAGGACCTCGTCGACCTGGTCGACGCCCTGCCCGACCAGAACTCCCGCAACGCGTTCACGCGTACGCTGCGGGCCGTCGTCGACTGGCGCGGCCAGGTCGTCACCATGCTGGACCGCTGCTACCTGGCCCAGGGCATTCCCACGCTCCTGCTCTGGGGCGACCGGGACAGCGTGCTGCCCGTCGCCCACGCCCACACCGCGCACGAGGCGATGCCCGGCAGCCGGCTCGAGATCTTCTCCGGCGCCGGGCACTTCCCGCACCACGCCGACCCCGCACGGTTCCTCCAGGTGCTGCAGGAGTTCATCGCCACCACCACGCCCAACGCGTGGAGCACCGAGCAGTGGCGCGAACTCCTGCGTACCGGACGCCCGGACGAGACGTACCGGCCCACGGAGCGCGAGTACCGGGAGGCCGGCGAACGCAGCGCGACGTGACGGAGCACTGCGGCGAGCGGCGCCGTCAGACCATCGCGCACTCGGCGATCTGGAGGCCGCCGGTGCAGATGTTGGCGACGCCCATGACGCCCACCGCGACCGCCTTGGGGACCTCCTTCGTGTTGACGGCCACCGCGTAGCTGACACGGGCGATGTCATTGGTGAGGTTGCTGGTCTCCTCCACGATCGCGATGCTCCGCGGCGAGCCGGCCGGCTTCTGCGACAGCTCGTAGAAGTGGTACGCGCTGCACGCCAGGGCCGGGATCACCAGGACGGCGTCGACGATGGCGCCGACTCCGCGGCCGGGACACCGACGACACGGGGATCGTGCGCTCCGTGAGCACCAGCACCGCCGAGACCGGCGTGTGGACCCAACTCACCGGCGTCTACGACGCCACCGCCAAGAAGATCCAGCTGTTCGTCAACGGCCAGCCCCAGACCGCCGCCTCGTTCACCACCCCGTGGAAGGCCACCGGCGGACTCCAGATCGGCCGGGTCCGCTACCAGGGCACCTTCCAGGAGTACTTCGCCGGAAGCGTCGACACCATCCGCGTCTGGGACACGTCCGTCGTCTACGGCTGCACCGACACGTACGCGATGGGACACCGCGGAGGCCCCGCCAACGCGCCGGAGAACACGCTCGCCGCCCTGGGCATCGCCGCTGACCACGGAGCGGACTGGGTCGAGACCGACGTGCAGTTCACCAAGGACGGCGTGCCGGTGATCATGCACGACGACACGGTGGACCGCACGACGAACGGCACCGGACGCGTCGACCAGCTCACCGCCGCACAGATCGCCCAGCTCACCATCGACGGCGGCGGCCGCGTCCCCACCCTGCAGCAGGTACTGACCTCCCTCAAGCCCAAGACCGTGCGGCTCCTGCTGGAGATGAAGGGCCCCCAGACCTCCGCGGCGGTCGACAAGGTCCTCGAGCTCGTCGCCAACGCCGGGATGACCGACCGCACCACACTCCAGTCCTTCGACGAGAACATCGTGCGGGCCGCGGCCACCTCCCCCTGGCAGACCAAGGTCGCCCTGCTCCGCTCGACCCTCGACGCCGATCCCGTCGCCACCGCCCGCGCCTTCGGCCTGGACGCCTACGTGGTCCAGTCCAGCGCACTCGCGACCCGGCCCGCCGTCATCGCGCAGCTCAAAGAGGCCGGCGTCGAGGTGTACACCTGGACCGTCGACACCGAACCCCAATGGCAGAACGTGACCTCGTGGGGCGTGGACGGCGTCATCACCAACCGCCCGGACCAGTTCCACCGGTGGCGCGTGGAGCACTGCACCGACATGTGACCCCCGGCGACGCAGCCCGTCACTCGGCCTCGGGGATCGCCTCTCGCGGCGTCTTCACCCAGCCGCCTCGGCGGAAGATCAGCCGGAACAGGGCTCGGAACAGGCTCGGAATGATCAGCCAGGTGTACAGCGCGTACGGGATCGACATCAGGAACGCCAGCGGCAGGTCGCGCACGCGCATCGGCTCGGAGCGGGCCAGCAGGCCGAGCGTGCCGGTGCCGAACGCGAGCCCGTAGATGAGCATGATGAGCCACAACGGACCGTTCCAGAACGGCAGATGACCGAAGCACCAGAGCGCCACCGCCACCGGCAGCGCGACGGCCACGATCAGCTGCTGGAGCGGCAGGGTGATGTACCAGAGCAGGTCGATCCGGACGATGAAGGAGACCTTCATCCGCAGGATGCCGCCCAGGTGCCGCAGTGCCTGGAGGTTGCCCTGGTACCAGCGGGTCCGCTGGCGCGACAGGCGGTGGTAGTTGTTCAACCCCTGCTGCGAGACGCCCGCGCGCCACTCGTGCGTGCTGCGCCAGCCCGCGCCGTACAGCCGAAGGCCCAGGTCCTGGTCCTCGGTGAGCGCCGGGCGCCACGGGCCCTCGGTGCCGGCGATCTCGTCGAGCGCGGACAGCCGGTTGAACTGGCCGTTGCCGCCCATGTCGGCGATGAACCAGAAGCTGCGCGCCAGTTGGTAGAGCCGTCCGTAGACGGCGAACTCGACGTCCTGGCACCAGGTGAGGAAGCCCTTGCGGTTGTAGATGGTCACCTGGCTCTGGACGCCCCCGACCCGCGGGTCCGCGAACCGGCGGGCGATCTGAGCGGGGGCGGCGGCGTCCAGCCGGCCGTCGGCGTCCACGATCACCACGACCACCTCCTCCGGTCCCGTCCCTCGATGCGGGCCCTGCGTCAGCACCGTGTCGTGAATGTGCCGCCACGCGTCGTTCAGCGCCTCCGACTTGCCCTTGCGTGCCTCGGGCAGGTCACGGCGCAGCACCACGAGCCCGGGGCGCGCGAGTTCGGCGAGGACCTGCGGGGTGCGGTCCTGCGAGCCGTCGTCGACCACGAGCACCACGCGCCGCTCGAGATCGAGGTCGAACAGGCGGCGCACGCTGTCGGCGATCGTCACCTCCTCGTTGAGTGCCGGAACCACGAACACCCACAACAGCGACGGAGATGCGGTGCCCGGGTCGTCGGCCTGGCGCTTGCGGTCGTACCGGCGCTGGCGGGAGGCGACGGCGAACAGCATCGCGGTCCAGACGACGCCGAAGACGATGATGGCCAGCGCCAGGACCAGCAGGGCCCTGGCCGGTCCCGCGCCGGCGTAGAAGTCGAACGCGGCTGCGCTGGTCACACCGGGTCCGGGCCGGGCGGGTCGGTGACGAGCGGCTCGGTGACGAGCGGGTCGGTGACGAGCGGGTCGAGGAAGGTACGGTCCGGGGCCAGGCCCGCCGCGCCCAGGACCGCCGAGCGCCGATAGCCGTGCCCGAACGGCACCGGCGGCGTGGTGTTGAAGGTCAGGTGCCCGAAGGCCTGCACGATCCGACGCGCCGCGTGCCCGTCGCCGTACGGGTTCGGTGCCTCGGCCATCTTCTGATGCGCCTGCTCGTCGCCCAGGAGCACCGCTGCCTCCGCGGCGATGCGGTCCGGGTCGGTGCCGACCAGGCGCAGTGTGCCGGTGTTGAGCCCCGAGGTGCGTTCGGTGTTGTCCCGGGTCACCAGGACCGGCGTGCCGAGGGAGGGGGCCTCTTCCTGGATCCCGCCGGAATCGCTGATGGCCAGGACCGCGCGCTTGAGCAGCCTGGCGAACGGTACGTAGTCCATCGGTCTGGTCACGTGGACGTTGGAGCTCTGCGCGAGCAGCGGGCGCAGGGTGTCGGCGACGATCGGGTTGGGGTGCAGCGGGACGACGAACAGCACGTCGGGGTGGTCGGCCGCCGCGCGCTGGACGCCGCGGCCGATGCCGACCAGTCCTTCGCCCCAGTTCTCCCGGCGGTGCGCGGTCACGACGACGACGCGGGTGTGCGGGTCGAGCGCGTCGAGGACCGGATCGCCGTAGTCGGTCTGCTGCTCGGCGGCCCAGAGCACCGCGTCGATGCCGGTGTTGCCGGTCACGAGGATCCGGTCGGAGTCGATGCCCTCGCGGATCAGGTTCTGCTTGCTGAGCGTGGTCGGTGCCAGGTGGAACGCGGCCAGGCGGGCGATCAGCTGGCGGTTGAGTTCCTCCGGGAACGGGGACAGCGTCGAGTGCGTCCGCATGCCCGCCTCGATGTGGTTCACCGACAGCCTCAGGTGGAACGCGGCAAGGGCGGCCGCCGCAGCCGAGCTGGTGTCGCCGTGCACCAGGACGGTGACCGGGTACTGGTCGGAGCCGAGCCTGCCCTGCCCCGGCTGCGGGGGCTGCCCGAAGTTCTTGCGCAGGGCCTTGTCGAACCGGTCCATGATCTCGGTGAACAGGTCGTTCAGCGGCATCCCCGGATATCCGACCCCGAGCTCGATGTCCGGGGTGATCCCGCCGAGTGCCAGGACCTCACGGACCATCCTCTCGTGCTGCCCGGTCGAGATGACGGTCGGATGGAACCCCTCGCTGGCCTTCAGCTCCCGGATCACCGGCAACAGCTTGATCGCCTCGGGCCGGGTGCCGACGACGACCGCGACGTTGAGCGTGTTCGGCATGAGCGGGCCCGACTACCGGCACCGCGGCGTCTGCGGGCCCAGCACGAAGGTGTCCCGGGCGATCGGATCCGGGTGGCACGTCGGTTCCGAGCTGACCGACCGCAGGTTGGCGTTCACGCGGTCAGTCTCGGCGACCGCTGTCATCGCCGCATCTTGGGCGCGGCGGGCCCGCACCCGAGGGCGCCGGGGCCGTTCCGGGCGACCGGGCCTCGGCCCCGTGTCACGGCCTCGGCAGCCTCTCGGCCAGGCTGCGGCGACTGCCGCACGTACCGACCCCGTCGATGGAGCCCGCCGCACGAGCACCACCCCCGGTCGCCGCAACGAGCCCAAGGGCCGGCGGGCGGGCTCGGCGCTCACCATCCTGCCGTCGTGGTGGTCGACGTACTCGGCGGAGAAGGCCCCGTGGGCACCGGACGTCTCGTACCACGGCGGCCCGTACCTCATGTACTACGCGGTCTCCGGCTTCGGCTCCACGCACTCGACCCGAAGCCGGGCGTCAACCTCCCGAACCGGAGCGGCGGTTGGCCGTCGTGTACTGACCGGGAGCCCTCGCCTCACTCCTCGACCGGATCCCGCAGGTCGACGAGGCGCTCGAAGAAGAACTCGTGCTTGAGGAAGGAGGTGTCGTACTCGTGGCCCGGCGACGGCGGGACGAGCTGCGAGGCCTGGATCAGCCGCCAGCCGTCGAGGAGGGCCGCGACACCGGTCTCGTAGGGCGGCTCGTCACTGTCGCCCGCGGTCGGGGTGGTGCGGCCGGTCCCGTCGTAGCGGGACCAGCCCACGACCCAGGAGTCCAGGGCGGAGGTGGCCAGGTACAGCACCAGGACCTGCTGCCGCAGCGTCGGAGTGGCGGTCGTCGGGGTCGCGTTCGTCGGGGTCTGGTTCGTCGCGGCGGCGGTCATGCGGCGGGCTCCTGAGGGCGGTTGCCGACCCTGGTCACCCAGTGGTCGAGGTCGAAGGCGTCGTCACCGGTCAGCTCCCGCCACAGCAGGACGCGGTTGTAGCGCTCCAGGCGGCCGGTCGCGTGCTCGTACCACGGGAAGTGCGCGTCCAGTTCCGTGCGCACCTGCGGGTCGTCGAGGTCCGCCGTGTCCCACAGGAGGCGCTGGCGCACCTGCGGGTTGAAGCGGATCTTGAACATGTAGCGGACGATGTCGCTGTCGTTGCGGCGGCCGCCGTGCCAGATCCCATGGTGCAGGAACACCACGGTCCCGGCCGGGCAGACGAGGCGGTCCTGGCCGCGCAGGTTCTGGTAGCGGCCGGTGTCGGACTCGTTGGTGCGCCGAAGATGGCTGCCGGGCACGCTGAGCGTGCCGCCCATCTCCAGGGTGACCTCCTGCGGGTAGTACATGAGCTGGACGTCGAACGCGTCGGGGCGTACGTCGATGATGGCGTCCGCGTGCAGCGGCTGGGCCTGCCCCTCGTGCGGCTCGCGGGTGTGCACGGCGTGGTGGTCGACGGTCGGTCCCGGGCCGACGAGGCTGTGCAACGCTCCCGCGACCTGGGGCAGTTGGAGCAGTCGGTCGACGAACGACCCCGGGGCGAAGGCCTGGCCGAGGGGGGTTCCGTACGGCACCTGCGGCACCCCGTGCGCAAGGACGTGCAGCGCCTCCGCGTTCATCTCCGGCGGCACCACCGCGTCGAGGCGCACGGCGCCGCGGGCCACGAAGCGGGCCATCTGCACCGAACTGAGCAACTGCCTGCTGGTCCCCGGGATCTTCTTCTCTGTTTCCTCCATGGCTCTCACGCTAGGAGTCGGCCCGGCCGGCGCGCGTGGGTCGTGTTCACCCTCAACTGGTCGATTCTCACCATCAGGTGCGTCGGGCCCGGACGGCGCGCGGGGACGCGCCGAGCTCGCGGCGGCAGGCCTTGTTGAACGCCTGGAGGTCCGGGATGCCCACGGTGGCGGCGACGGCGGGGATGGACAGGGTGCTGGCGCGCAGCAAGTGGCGGGCTCGCGTCATCCTGCGCAAGCGGATGTAGCCGATGACCGTCTGCCCGGTGGCCACGCGGAACAGGCGGGTCAGGTGGTTGTGGGACACCCCGGCCTCCTTCGCGATCCAGGACACGGTGAGCGGCTCCGCGAGCCGCGCCTCGATCAGGGACACCGCGAGGGCCACGGCCGGATGGGCGGTGGGCGCGGTCCCGTCGCGGGGCGGACCGAGTTCGGCCACCCGCCACAGCGCGGCCCACACCTCGGCCACCGCCCGCCCGGGCGAGTGCGGCCAGGCGGTCAGCGCCTGCCTCAACTGCCTTTCCAGTGCGCCGACTTGAGAGCCTGCGTGCTGCACCGACGCCACCTCGCGCGACTCCCCGCCCGCGCCGAGCCGCAGATGGGCGTAGAGGTGCTCGGAACGCCCCCGGTAGCGGTAGCGGACCGGCGTGCCGGGCGGCACCAGGCTGACGCTGCCGGGCCGGATGGCATGCACGACGGCGCCCACCGTCAAGTCCGCTTCGTAGTCGTAGAGATGGAACTGCCAGAGGTCCGGCAGCTCGAAGTCGTCCACGTGGCCGGCCGGGCCGTGCACGCCGATGCCGACGGCCGCGAGCTCCGGTGGAGCGTCGAGGTGGACGAAAGCCGTTCGTGCGGCCCTGATTTCGGTCACGGTGCCTCGCGGAGTCGTGGTCGGACGCTCCAACGTACCGACAGCACCGGGCCTGCCTCGGCGAGCGCGGTCGGGCTCATCGAATCGCTCCAACACCCCATCTTGCAGGACCTATTGACTCCGGGACGGCGCCCTCATACCGTCGCCCGTCGAAGCGCTTCGATCCATGATTGCCGATTCCTGGGAGATCCAGCGGATGTTGTCGATTCGAAGCTCCACCACCCGTCCGAGACTTCGGCGCGTCCGCGCCCTCGCCGCCTTCGGCCTGGCGCTCGCCTGCTCCGTGGCGCTCACTTC
This sequence comes from Streptomyces sp. NPDC050085, assembly GCF_044460595.1. Lineage (NCBI taxonomy): Bacteria > Bacillati > Actinomycetota > Actinomycetes > Kitasatosporales > Streptomycetaceae > Streptomyces > Streptomyces sp. NPDC050085. Next base: position 74,570 of record NZ_JBITJZ010000001.1, read on the forward strand.
CTGCGGAAGCGGCGACAGCGGCAGCGGGGGCGACGGGAAGACTCTGCGCCTGTGGCACTACGAGGCCGCCAACAGTGCGATGGGAGCCGCCTGGAACGAGGCCATCAAGGAGTTCGAGGCCGGCCATCCAGGGGTGAAGGTGAAGCTCGAGGAGAAGAGCTTCGACCAGATACAGAAGACCGCGTCCATGGTGCTCGGCTCGGACGCCGCACCCGACGTCATGGAGTACAACAAGGGCGACGCGACCGCCGGACTGCTGTCCAAGCAGGGCCTGCTGACCGACATGAGCGCAGAGGTGGGCCGGCGCGGCTGGGACAAGCTGCTCCCGCCGTCCGTGACCACCACGAGCCGCTACTCCCCGGCCGGGAAAATGGGCTCGGGCAAGTGGTACGGGGTGCCGAACTACGGCGAGTACCTCATGGCGTACTACAACGAGGACCTCTTCAAGAAGTACGGCATCAAGATCCCGAAGACGTTCGACGAACTCACCACTGCGCTGCGCGAGTTCAAGCAGCACGGCGTCACGCCGCTCGCCAATTCCGGCGCCGAGTACGTCGCCCACCAGTACCTCTACCAGCTCGCCCTCACCAAGGCCGACCGCGCCTGGGTCGACGACTACGAGCTGAAGGGCAGGGCCGACTTCCACGACGCCGCCTGGACGTACGCCGCCGAGACGTTCTCCGACTGGGTGAAGAAGGGGTACATCAGCAAGAACACCACCAGCGCCACCGCCGAGAACGCGGGTGTCTCCTGGCTCCAGCAGAAGAGCCCGATCATCTTCTCCGGCTCCTGGTGGTTCGGCCGGTTCCAGGACGAGGCGAAGTTCGGCTGGTCGTCCGGCGTCTTCCCGGGCGCCTCGCTCACCGCGGGCTCCGGCGGCAACCTGTGGGTCGTCCCCGCCAAGTCCCGGAACAAGCAGCTCGCCTACGACTTCATCGACATCACCATGTCGAAGAAGATCCAGAACATGCTCGGCAACAAGGGCGGCGTCCCCGTCGCGGCCGACGCCTCCGCCATCAAGGACCCGAAGTCCAAGGAACTGATCGACCACTTCAACTCCCTCACGAAGAACGACGGGTTGGCCTACTACCCGGACTGGCCGGTCGCCGGGTACTACGAGACGCTCGTCTCGCAGACGCAGAGGCTGATGACCGGAAGCGCGACCCCGGACACCTACCTGGACGCCCTCCAGGCCGCCTACGACAAGGGCGCGTCCAAGGGATGAGTCTCGCCGCCCCCCGCAAGGAACACGCGGCGAAGGTCGGGCGCCGCGACTCGTACACCCTCTATCTCCTGCCGGGCGTGCTCGCCTTTCTCGCCGTGGTCATCGCCCCGTTCGTGATGAACACGGCGTGGAGCTTCGCCGACTGGCAGGGCGTCGGGGACCCGAAGTGGTCAGGCCTGTCCAACTACCGTGAGCTGCTGGCCGATGCGGAGTTCTGGGCGTCCTTCCGGCACAGCCTCTTCATGGTCCTGTCGATGGCGATCGTGCCCACCGCCGTCGGTCTCGTGCTCGCCGCGGCGCTCTTCGACTTCGTCGCCAAGCACTACGGCAGCAGGCTCGCGGCCGTGCTGCGCGCCTGCTTCTATCTTCCGCAGGTGCTGCCGATCGCGGTCGCGGGCATCGTGTGGAGCTGGATCCTGGCCCCGGACGACGGCGCCCTGAACGCGTTCCTGAAGGCGATCGGCCTCGGCTCCTGGCAGCACGACTGGCTGGGCGATCCGGACCTCGCGCTGTACTCCGTGATGGGCGTGATGGTCTGGGTGCAGCTCGGCTTCCCGCTCGTCGTCCTCATGGCCGGCCTCGGGCGCGTGGACCCACAGTTGTACGAGGCCGCGGAGCTGGACGGGGCGGGGTGGTGGCGCCGCCTGTGGCACATCACGCTGCCGCAGATCCGACCGGAGATCCAGGTCGTGCTGCTGTGGTGCACGATCGCCGCCCTGAAGGTCTTCGGCGCGATCTACGTCCTGACCAAGGGCGGCCCCGGCGGCGCCACGGACGTCCCGTCGTACTTCTCGTACACGACGTTCTTCGAGCAGACCCAGGTCGGCTACGGCGCCGCGATCTCCACCGTGCTGACCGTGATCATTCTCGTACTCGCACTCGTCGGTCTGAAACTGCAGACGCGGGCCGAGGACGCCGAGGAAGGACGGGCCGCGTGAGCAGCGCCATCCGCCGTCATCCGGTGCTCGTGGCGCTGGTCGTCGCGGCCCTGTTCATGATCGCGCCGTTCCTGATCGTCGTCGTCAACGCCTTCAAGTCCCCCGACGACTACTCGAACAACGGCCCGTTGAGCCTTCCCCACGGCCTCTACACCGACGGAATCACCGGGTTCTGGGAGCGCGTCGACTTCGGCCAGAAACTGTGGAACTCGGTCCTCATCAGCGGCTCCGTCGCCGTCCTCGCCGTACTCCTGTCCGTCCTGACCGCGTACGCGATCGGCATCGGGCGGGTACGCGGCCGCACCTGGGTGCTCGCCTTCTTCGTGCTCGCGAACATGCTGCCGCAGGAGGCGCTGGTCTACCCGCTGTATTTCCTGGCGAAGAAGGCCGACCTGTACGACACCCGGCTCAGCGTGATCATCGTGTTCACGGTGATCCAGTCGGCCTTCGGCACGTATCTCCTCTCCTCCGTGCTCGGCCGATTCCCGCGCGAGGTGATCGAGGCGGCACGGATCGACGGGGCCGGTAAGTGGCAGGTGCTGTGGCGGGTCGTGGTCCCCATGAGCCGGCCCACGATCGGGGTCCTGCTCGTCTTCTTCTTCGTCTGGACCTGGAACGAGTTCCTGCTGCCCCTCGTCATGCTGCTCTCCAACGACCACCAGACGGTGTCGGTGGCACTCGGCGTGCTGCAGGGACAGCGCCTGATGGACGCGACGATGACCAACGCGGCCGCCCTGCTCGGCGTGCTCCCCGCGATCGTCTTCTTCCTGCTCTTCCAGCGGACGCTGACCCGGGGCATCGCCGTCGGCGCGGTCAAGTAGCCTGCCCCGCCCTCAGCCGCGCGACCGGCGCCCCCGGAGTGGTGAAGCTCCGGGGGCGCCGGTCGCGTCGTCGTGCGGCAGGCTCTCTCGGGTTACGGGGCGGTGCCCCACAGGAGTTGGCCGCCGGAGTAGACGCCGATCTTTGGTGCGTCCGCGTACGAACTCGCGGTGCCGTGGCTGTAGTCGTCGGCCTCGTTGAAGTTCGACCAGTCGGCCCGGTGCAGCCGCAACTGGATGTCGCCGGTCGCAGCGCCCGCGGCGAGCGAGCCACTGGTGACGTTCACCTTGAGATAGCGGTTGGCCCCGGTCGTCGTGCCGTTCGTCGACACCGAGTGGGTGAGGTTCGAGCAGCCCATCTGCGCCCAGTCACACCAGGTGGTGTACGAGGACGCCTCGTCGCCGAACCAGTACCGGATCTCGACGTCCTTCAGACTCTGCGCACTGGAACCGGTGTTGACCAACTGCAGAGTCATCCGGATCGCGTTGTCCGTCAGGCTCGTATCGCTGGTCTTGAACTGCACCTTCAGGTTCCCGGTGCCCGTACCACCGCCCGCCGTCGTCGTCCCGGCGACCTGGGCGGACTGGGCCGAGGCGTTCCCGGCGGCGTCCCGCGCCCGCACCGTGTACTGGTAGGTGGTGGAGGCGGTCAGACCGCTGTCGGTGTACGTCGTGCCGCCGGTGGAGCCGACGAGGGTGCCGCCCCGGTACACGTCGTACGACGCGACGCCCACGTTGTCCGTCGAGGCGGTCCAGGACAGCGACACCGACGACGAGGTGGCGCCCGTCGTCTTCAGGCCCGCCGGAACGCTCGGCGCCTGGGTGTCGGTGCCGGGGTCGCCGCCGCCGTTCAGGGGCGGGTAGGCGTTCGCCAGCAGCATCTGGAACTGGGCGGAGAACCAGTGGCCGGCCAGCGGGGCGCCCGCCATGGCGCCGGTCGGGTTGTTGCCGTTGCGTGCGTTGCCCCCGTACGTCGGGTCGCACATCCGGTCGAAGCCCTTGCCCTCGTCGTTGTCGACGGGCGCGCTGTTGCCGTCCGACTCGCCCGGGGGCTTGGCCCACACGTACGCGTCGATCCCCGGCTCGGGCGCGGTCTGCGGGCGTTCGCCGACTCCGGCGCCCTGCTGGTTGCACCAGTTTCCGGTATGGATGCGGCGGTCGATGCGGCCGCCGTCGACGTAGGCGTTCACATCCGTCAGCGGGCCGGGGCCGGTGGGCCGTGCGGTGCCGCCCCAGCCGTTGCGGGCGGTGTCGATCAGCATGCCGATGCCGGAGTTGAAGCCGCCGCGGCTGACGAGGCGGTCGCGCATCGCCTGGGCGTAGGACAGCTCGTCGACGTAGTAGTTCCAGTCGACCCACTTGGACTGGCGCACGGTGGTGCCGTTGACCGAGTCGGTGACCTTGAAGTTCGGCTCGTGCAGCGCCCCGTAGTTGGCGGTGTTGACGATGAAGCCGGCGACGTCGTCGACCGTCGCGCCCTCGGTGGTGGCCGCGAGCTTGAACTCGTCGACGGCCGGGTCGAAGTTGGTGTCCCAGCCGAGCCAGCCGTGGTGGCCGACGTCGATGTAGTTGTAGACGTTGGGGATGTCACCGAGCTTGTTCAGCGCGTAGCCCACGCCGTGCTCGTACGCCCCCAGCTCCTTGACGTGCCGGCAGGCGTCCGTGGCTCCGGCCGCGCTGCCCGCGTTGGTGACCATGTTGGGCAGCGAGTCCGGCTCGATCAGCGTGGTGATCCGCAGTGCGGCGTACTTCGGGTCGGCAAGGATCGCCGCGATCGGGTCGATGTACTCCGACTTGTAGCGGCTGAGTTCCTCCGCCTTCAGCTCGCCGTTGGAGGAGAGCGCGGAGCAGTCGCGGCCCGGCAGGTCGTAGATGACCACCTGGAAGAGCGTGGCGCCCTGCGTCAGCGCGGTGTCGAGGTGGGCGCGCAGGCCGCGGCCGTTGGAGGTGCCGGTGATCGCGGCGATCCGGTCCATCCAGACGAAGCTGGGCTGATCGGCGATGACGGAGCCGCCGGGCTCGGCCTTCGCCTTGGCGGACCAGTCGGGGTTGACGTACGGCTTCGCGCCCACGTACGGGTTGTCGACGCGGGCCGCCGCGGCCGCCGAGGCCGGTGCGGTGGGGAGGGCGACGCCGAGCGCGGCGCCCATGGCGAGCGCGGGCAGCAGCGCAGCGAGCCTCCTGAAGCGGCTCTTGCGTCTGAGGAGCGTGGTGGTGTTCATCGTTGCGTGCTGTTCCTCTCGGATTAAGGGTGTGCGGATGTACGGCCCGGTGGCGGGAGGCAGCGGGAAGGATTCCCGCCACCGGGTGTCGGGGGGGGGATCAGGGCGCGGTGCCCCACAGGAGTTGGCCGCCGGAGTAGACGCCGATCTTTGGTGCGTCCGCGTACGAACTCGCGGTGCCGTGGCTGTAGTCGTCGGCCTCGTTGAAGTTCGACCAGTCGGCCCGGTGCAGCCGCAACTGGATGTCGCCGGTCGAGGCACCCGCGGCCAGCGAACCACCGGTGACGTTCACCTTGAGATAGCGGTTGGCCCCGGTCGTCGTACCGTTCGTCGACACCGAATGAGTCAGGTTCGAGCAGCCCATCTGCGCCCAGTCGCACCACGTCGTGTACGACGAGGCCTCGTCGCCGAACCAGTACCGGATCTCGACGTCCTGCAGACTCTGCGCGCTGGAACCGGTGTTGACCAACTGCAGAGTCATCCGGATCGCGTTGTCCGTCAGGCTCGTATCGCTGGTCTTGAACTGCACCTTCAGGTTCCCGGTGCCCGTACCACCGCCAGGTGCGGTGGTCACGCTCACCGGACCGGCGGGCGGCGAGGCGTTCCCGGCCGCGTCCAGCGCGCGCACGGTGTAGCTGTACGCGGTGGATGCCGTCAGACCCGTGTCGGTGTACGTCGTGCCGCCGGTGGAGCCGACGCGCGTGCCGCCGCGGTAGACGTCGTACGACGTGACGCCGACGTCGTCCGTGGCGGGATCCCAGGCCAGCGTGGCGGACGACGAACTCGCCGCGGTGGAGCGCAGGTTGCGGGGTGCGGTCGGCGGCGTGGTGTCCCCGCCGCCGCCCGCGCCCTTACTGGCGTCGAACGAGAAGGAGTTCACGCCGAGACCCTGGCCGCCCTGCCAGATCTCGAAGCCGGCCTCGGCGTCGATCAGGTAGTGCGCGGGGTTGATCTGGCCGCGTGCGGTGGCGTCGTCGACGAGGCGCTTCACGTCGAGGTCGGTCACCGCGGTGGCGCCGCCCTGCAACACGTACGAGACGACCTTCCACCCGGAGGCGCCGGGCCCGGTCCACACGTCCCAGGTCCGGCCGTCCAGGGTGACCGTGGCCGTGCGGGAGCCGATGGGCTGGACGCCGCCGCGGTGGTTGATCCAGATCATCAACTCGGTGCCGTCGGGCTGGTCGTCGGTGGTGGGCGTGGAGTTGAACCACAGGTCGTACGCGGCGTCCCAGACGCCGGAGGCGACCTGCGTGGTGTCGAACGTCGAGCGGGCGCTGCCCAGTTCGCTCACCCGGATCGGCAGGCCGCTGTTCGTGGTGCACGCGCCCCAGTGGCAGCCCTTGTAACTGGACGGGTAGGTGGCGGGCGGCCCCGCCGTGGTGAGCGAGAAGTTCGCCTCGGTCACCTTCCAGGCGCCGGTCGCGGTGTCCACGCTGACGCACTGGCGGGCCGAGGAGTTCCACTCGTTCTGCTGGTACGTGTACGTGCCGCCCTGCATCTCGGTGGTCCCCCACTGGGTGCAGTCGGTGACCGGCGCGGCCGCCGCCGGGTCCGCGCCGGTGAACAGCGCGAGCCCGGCGAGCAGGATGCCCGCGGCGATGGCGGCGACAGCGCCGCGCAGGTGCCCTCCCCTCACGGCGCCGTCCCCCACACGAGTTCGCCGCCGACATACGCGGTGATCTTGGAGGCGTCCGCGAAGGACGTGTTCGTACCGTGGCTGTAGTCGTCGGCCTCGTTGAAGTTCGACCAGTCGCTCTTGTGCACGCGCAGCTGTATCTCGCCGGAGTCGCCGCCCGCGGCGACGCTGCCCGCACCGGCGCTGAAGCCGACCTCCAGGTAGTGGTCCGCGCCGGTCGTCGGGCTGCTCAAGGCGACCACCCGGTGCGTGATGTTGGCGGCCCCGAGCATCGCCCAGTCGCACCACGTGGTGTACGTGGACGGGCCGCCGTCGCCGGTGAAGTAGTAGCGGACGGTCACCGTGGAGAGGCTGAGCGCGCCGCCGCCGGTGTTGCCGACCTTCAGGGACATGCGGATGGCGTTGTCGGTGGCGTTGGAATCGTTGCTCTTGTACTGGACCTTGGCCCCGCCCGTACCGCCACCCGCCTTGGTGGTGCCGATGACCTCGGCCGACAGTGCGGAGGCGTTGCCCGCCGCGTCCCGGGCGGCGACCCGGTAGTGGTAGGCGGTGGACGCGGAGAGCCCGGTGTCGGTGTAGGTGGTCGCGGTCGGGGTGCCCACCGGGGTGCCGTCGCGGTAGACGTCGTACGCCGCGACGCCCGTGTCGTCGGTGGACGCCGTCCAGCTCAGCGACACGCTGGTGCCGGTCGTCGCCGTCACCTTCAGGCCGGCCGGGACGGTCGGCGCGGTGGTGTCGCTGCCGCCGCCGGGGCCGCCCTCGTTGCCGAGGAGTTCGGCGTACGAGGCGAAGGAGAGCGCCAGCGCCGCCTGCGCCCAGAAGCGGTGGTAGGTGAAGACCGGCGGGGCGCCGCCGTCCAGGTACGTCTGCACCTTCGACCAGCCCGGCTCCTGCTTGAGCCACGGCCGCATCCCGATGAAGGTCGTACCGGAGCCCAGCTTCACGCCCTGCGGGGAGGTGCCGGACCAGCCCGCGGGGAAGTACACCGGGTCGTCGAAGCGGTCGTAGTCGCGGCGGGTCTCGGGGACGGCGATGCCCTGGGTGTCCGTGTGCCGGGCCATGGCGTCGAGCAGGGACTTGGCGAGTCCGGCGGCGTCGGCGTTCCCGGACTTCGCGGAGTAGTAGATCAGCGTCATGGCCAGCGCCGCGCCCACGCCGACGTCGTCGCCGTAGTCGACGACCGACACGTGCAGGCCGGTGTTGGCGCCGGGGCTCGTGGCGTTCCAGGTGTCGGGGGCGCCGGTCCAGCCCAGGGTGGCGGGGAAGCGGTAGCTGCCGTCGGCTCCGACGGTGGTCTGCGCGGAGGCCCAGGCCACCCATTTGTCGAGGACGGCCTTGGCGGTCGCGTTGTTGGTGACGTAGTAGTACTGGGCGACGCGCTCCATGCACCAGACCTGGAAGCCGAACCAGTTGTTGCTCGGCGGGTCGTGGTAGACGGGCTGCCAGTCGTACGCCATGCCGTAGAAGGTCGGGGTGCCGGCCGGCGGGGTGCCGTACTGGCCGTCCCAGCTGTTGGAACAGCCGCCGGCGAGCGCGCCCTCGGCGGACTGCAGCCAGCGCAGGAACTCGAGCTGCCGGGTGAGCGACTTCTGCCAATCGCCCTTCGCTGTCGGCGACTTGGGGGTGAGGGCGGGGATGGTGGACAGCGCCCAGGCGGCGAGGGGGTTCTGGTAGCCCTGGTGGGCGATGCCGTCGCCGATGCGCCAGGCCCAGCCGCCACCGGAGCCCGTCGAGCCGCCCCAGGCGTAGTACCAGGAGAGCAGGTAGTGCTGCGCGTCGCGGCCGGAAGCGGGCTGGCAGCCGGTGGGGCTGGTGCAGTTGCCTATTTTCTTGAAGTACTTGTCGAACATCGCGTAGCGCAGGTAGTCGCCCATCTTCGCGGCCTTGGCCACGGAGGCGGAGACCTGGCTCGCCTTGCCCTGCGCCGTCGCCCACGTCAGCGCCCAGTACGCGGCCTGCACGGCGCGCGCGTCGGCGTCGGGGGCGTTGGTGTACTTCCACTGCTTCGCGTACGAGGCGTCCTTGACGAAGAGGTCGAGGTAGCCGCTCGGGCCGCCGTACTTGAAGAGGTCCGTGGTGGGCTGCGGAATGGTCTCCCAGACGGACTCCTGCGCGCCGCGCTGGTAGCTGTTGACGAAGGACGCCATCTTCCCGGGGCCGAGCTCGTCGCCGGAGCCGGGCTTGTTGCCGAAGCCGTAGACGTTGTCGAGGTCCATCAGCCAGTGCATGCCGTAGATGTCCATCGTCCCGTACGCGGAGGCGAGTTCGGTGGCGATGGGGTCGGAGCCGACGGCGACGGAGGAGTTCAGCTCGGACGGGTAGCTGGTGACCTGCGGGTGTTCGGGCGCGTAGGTGGCGGGCTTGGAGGGGGTGTACGCGTCGTTGGTGGGCTGGTCGATGTGCGGCGGGATGATCGTGGCCTCGGCGACTTCCCACGACTTGTTGAACGGGGCCCAGTCGCCGGTGACCCGGCCGTACGCCGCCTCCAGCCAGATCCAGAAGCTGAACGCCTCGGAGGTCGTCTGGTGGCCGTGGTCGGGGGCCTCGACGATCAGGGTCTCGGCGCAGTGGTACGGGATGCCGTCCGGGCTGAAGTAGCCGCTGGCCGGGTTCTTGATCTTGTTGTACTGGGTGAGGAACGCCTCCGTGTAGGGGCCGCCCGCGGCGGCGGCCGCCGGTGCGGCGGAACCGTCCGGGGCCTCGGCGGCCCGGGCGAGCGCCTGCCCGGCACCAAGGGCGACGAGCGCGCCGCCGGCCGCGCCGACGAAGGAACGCCGGGAAAGCAAGGCGGACTTTTCGGATCTTTCAGGCATCTCGGGGTGTGCGGACACAGGTCCTCCAGGAGGGGATGCGGGTGGGAGTGGTGGAGGTGCACGGTCCGGGCGGGCGGGGGCTGTCGCCCGGACCGTGGTTCAGGGGGCGGTGCCGTAAACCGTCCGGCCGTCGAGGTGGACGGTGATCTTCGGGGCGTCCGCGAAGGACGTGTTCGTACCGCGGCTGTAGTCGTCGGCCTCGCTGAAGTTCGACCAGTCGCTCTTGTTGAGCCGCAGTTGCGCCTCGCCGCTCGAGGCCCCGGGGGCGAGACTGCCCGCCGCGGCGGCGAAGCCCACCTCCAGGTAGTGGTCGGCGCCGGCCGTCGGGCTGCTCATCGCGACGACCCGGTGCGTGAGCGCCCCGCAGCCGCGCACCGCCCAGTCGCACCAGGTGCTGTACGTCGTGGCACCGGACTCGCCGCTGAAGTAGTAGCGGACGGTCACCTTGGAGAGATCGACGGACGAGTCGCCGGTGTTGACCAACTGGAGTCCGGGTTTGATCGAGTTGTCGCCGGCGGACTGGTCGTTGTTCTTGTACTGGACCTTCAGGGCGCCGCCGCCCGTGCCCGCCGACTGCGTCATGGCGCTCACCGGCGCGGTCTGCGCCGAGACGTTCCCGGCGGCGTCGCGGGCCCGCACCATGTAGGCGTACGCGGTGGAGGCGGCGAGCCCGCTGTCGGTGAAGGACGTACCGGAGGCCGTCCCCGCCTTCGTGCCGCCGCGGAAGACGTCGTACCCGGTGACACCGGTGTCGTCGGTGGCGGCGTTCCACGCCAGGGAGACGGAGGCCGAGGTGGTGCCGGTCACCCGCAGGCCCGACGGCACGCTCGGGGCCTGCGTGTCGACCGCGCCGGTCTCGCCGAGGGCCTTGCGGAGCGCGCCCATGACGACGGGCTTGGGCTGGAGGTTGCCGTCCCACGGCAGGGCCGAGCCCTCGCCGTTGAAGACGCCGGGGATCCAGGAGTACTTGTCGGTGTAGTCCCAGACCGTGATCCCGGCGCACCGCGTGACCGCCAGGCAGGCCTCGGTGACCCGGCGGTAGTAGTCGGCCTGGGTGGCCTCCTTCGCCGTGTCCTTCGGCAGCTGCATCCGCACGTCGAGCTCGGTGACGGCCACGTCGAGGCCGAGGTCGGCGAAGCGCTGCATGTTCTGCTGCATCTGGTTCGGGAATCCGTACTGGATCGCCAGGTGCGCCTGCATCCCGACGCCGTCGAGCGGCACTCCGGCGGCCAGCAGATCGCGGGCGAGGGCGTAGAGGGCGTCGCTCTTCGCGCCGAGCCCCTCCACGTTGTAGTCGTTGATGTACAGCTTGGCGCCGGGATCGGCGGCCCGGGCGGCGCGCAGGGCGTGGGCGATGAAGTCCTTGCCCATGGCGTTGTAGAACGGCGAGTTGCGGAAGCTGCCGTCCTCGTTGAAGGGCTCGTTGACGACGTCCCAGGCGAACACCTTGCCGCGGTAGTGGCCGGCGACGCCTGCGATGTGGTTCTCCATGGCGGTGCGCACCTGCGCGGCGGGCAACTGCCCCACCCAGCCCGGCAGTTGGTTGTGCCACACCAGGGTGTGGCCGCGGACGCGCTGGCCGTGCGCCTGGGCGAAGTCCACGACCTGGTCGCCGCCCGCGAAGCTGAACTGCCCCTGGGTGCGCTCGGTGCTGTCCCACTTCATGGAGTTGCCGGGGGTGATCGGCCCGAACTGGGAGCCCAGGACCTGGGTGTACGGGGTGTCGGACAGCTCCCCGTTGTCGGTCGCCGAGCCGAAGTACTTGCCCTGCGCGTCGGCGAGTTGATGCAGGGTCAGCGGCTCGGCCGCGGACGACGGCGACGACGTGAGCCCCAGTGCCGCCATCACGAGCGTGAGGGTGGCGATCAGCGCGGCGATGCTCCGAGAGGCCGGTCTTCGGGCGGGGGGTGCGGGCGCCAGCGACATGCTGGTTCCTCTCTCCGAATGCGGGAGGGGGACGTTCGGGCGTCACCGAAGCGCTGCGACCGGGGTCCCACCGGTCACAACGCACCGTCTCCTCCCCCGCGGCTCTGATGGGAGATGGTGCAAGCCTTGAAGTCGTGGGAGCGCTCCCAAGTTGCTGGAGCGAGGTGCACCTGTCAAGAGGTGAGTCGAAACTTGCGTGTGATCTGGCGGCAATGCCGACAGCCGGGGCTTGACGAATCTCGGCACTCCGCCAACATGTGAAGCCCCGGACCACGCGTTGCCGTCATGTACTGAAATCGACGCGATGAGGCTCGCGCGGCGCAGGAGATCCGGGGTCGGCGAGTGCGGTGGCCGCCGGTGTCGGCGGACGGCCGCCGCGCCGCACTTCGAGGACGCGGACGACAGCTGGGGCTTTGACCGCCTCGCGCGCGAGCTTGCCGGACAGGCCCAGCCTGGCAGCGAGTTCGTCAGGTGCAGGTCTTCCCGTTGAGAGTGAAGGCCGTGGGCGTGGGATTGGTCCCGCTGTAGGCCCCCTGGACTCCGAAGCTCACTGTCGCTCCGGGTGCGATCGTCCGGTTCCAGTCGGCGCCACGGGCGACGACCGCGGTGCCGTTCTGGGTGACGGTCGCGTTCCAGGCGCTCGTGACGCGCTGCCCGCCCGCGTAGGCCCAGCCCAGCTGCCACCCGTCCACAGGGGTCGAGCTCGTGTTCTTGGCGGTGACCGTCGCGGTGAAGCCCGTGTTCCACACGTTGTCGGTCTTGTACGTCACCGCGCAGGCACCGGTGGGCTCTTCGCCGGTGGAGGTCCGCTCGGCGGCGTAGGCGGCGAGCCAGGCCAGCGGGGCGTTCCAGTTGACCGCCACCTCGTTCGTGGAGTACGAGCCGATGTCGTCGATATAGCAGGCGGCGGGCGCGCAGCCGGTCAACTTCTCCTCCGCCACGGGGTCCTGGAGGCCGCTGTTGGGCCCGCCCGCCAGCGAGCCCGCAGGAGGATGGGGCAACGAGGCGTCCAACTGGTGGGCCCAGAAGCGATGATGCTGGTTCTGCGAGGACGTCTCGCCATAGCCGGTCACGTACGACTGGCCGAGGGCGTTGCGGCCGAGGAGGTAGTCCATCGTCTCCAGCGCGCCGGTGCGGTAGCGCTGGTTTCCGGTCAGCTCTCCGGCGACGGCCAGGACGATCGCGTCGCCCGCGACCTCGCCGTTGGAGCCCCAGAAGTAGCCGTCCGCCGGTACGGGCACCGCGTAGCCCTGGGCGGCCATCCGGGACAGGTAGCCGTCGGCGGCCGCCGTCACCGAGGCCCGGACCCGGTCCCGGTCGGTCGTGGGCAGGCCGTTCGGGACGGTGGCCAGGGTGAGCCGGCCGAGCGCGGCCGTGTCCGCCCAGCCGAATCCGTAGGCAGAGAAGGCGGTTGAGGAGGTGTGCCAGGGCGAGTCGGTGACGGCGTCCCGGTAGCCGCTCTCGCCGGTCGTGGCGTACAGCTCGGCCGCCGCCCAGTAGAACTCGTCGCTGACCGTGGTGTCGCCGTAGGAGCCACCACCGGTGCTGTCCGCATCCGGCGCGTACAGCGCCGGGTTGGCCCGGGCCGCCGTCCAGGCCCGCCGCGCGGCCGAAAGACAGCGGTCGGCGAAGGCGGCGTCATAGGCCCGGTAGACCCGTGCGCACTGCGCCGCCGACGCCGCGAGGTTGAGGGTCGCTGCCGTCGACGGACGGTGCAGCTCGCGGGGCTGGGGGTCCTGGTCGGGGCGCAGCGGCATGCCGGTCCAGGCCGCGTCATGGATCTTGTGGAACGCCATGCCCGCGTACGGCTTGCCCTCGGGCACCTGCATCCGCATCAGGAAGTCGAGCTCCCAGCGCGCCTCGTCCAGCACGTCGGGTACGCCGTTGCCGCGCTCGGGGACTTTCAGGGAGGAGTCGCCCAGCGCCGCCTCCTTGCCCGCGCGCTTGGCCCGCTCGAAGGAGTTGACCATCAGCCAGGTCGAAATGCCGCCGTTCACCACGTACTTGCCCTGGTCGCCCGCGTCGTACCAGCCGCCCCTGACGTCCTGGGTGTAGTCGCACACGCCGGCCTGGCACGGGACGGAGGTGTCGCCCTTGTTGGGTGCGACGCCGAGGTGTCCGGCCGGGCGCGCATAGGCGGAGCCCACCAGGGAGGCGTCGATGGGTATGCCGCTGCGCTGGTGGTAGAAGAACGCCATCGCGTCGGAGCGCAGACCGTCGTACAGGTTCGCGCGGAGGTCGAAGGGCACGCTGCTGCTGCCGTCCACCGTCAGGACGTATCCCGAACCGGTCCCCTGGAACGAGGAGAAGTCGGCCACTTGGACGGACTGCCCGGAAGGGGCGTCCGCCCCGCGCGGAGCGGTCGAGCCGGAGGCGACCGTCGCTCCTGACGCGTCGCGCAACTGCCAGGGGAGCGACTGCGTCGCCGTGGTGACCACCGTGGCGCGCTTGGGGCCGTCCGGAAGATAGCCGACCTGGTTGACGCGTACGGCCGTGGTCGCCGCCGCTTGGGAGACGACGGCTGCCGCGGCGGGCGTGGTGAGCAGGCCGCCGACGAGGAGGGAGCTCGTCAGCAGGGTGGCGGCGAGGCGTCCGGTGCGGGGTAACGACGGAACAGTGGGCATGAACGGCTCCTGTGTCGATGCTGGTCAGCAGGCGGAGTTGGGCTGGGTGAGCAGGCCCGGTCGCCGGGGCAGGCGGAGACGGTCGCCTCCCCGGCGCCGGACATGTGGGAGTTGACGGGCCGGGTGGGGCACAGGTCCGCGCCGGGCTCGGAGCGGGGTGCGGGAGCGCTCCCAAACCCCGACATCCTGCCGGTGCGAGTGAGCCCGACACTCGGGTGGAACGCGTGGCGGCCGGTCCCCCGGGCCGCCACCGCCGTGGCGCCCCGGGGCGATCAGCGATTCGCCCTTTCGTCGAGGGCGGGTGCCCTCAGGTGCGGGTCCAGCGCTGGTTGCTGCCGTTCGAGCAGGTGTAGAGCTGGATCTGGGTGCCGTTGGCGGTGCCGGCGCCGACGGCGTCGAGGCAGAGACCGGACTGGACGCCGGCGATGGATCCGTCGGAGTTCAGGCGCCACTTCTGGTTGTCGGCGCCCCAGCAGCTGTAGATCTGGACCTTGGCGCCGTTGCCGGTGCCGGCGGCGTCCAGGCACTTGTTGCCGTAGACCCTGAGCTCACCGGCGGACGTGTACGTCCACTGCTGGTTGGTGCCGCCCGAGCAGTCCCACAGCTGGACCTGGGTGCCGTCGGCGGTGCCGGCGTTCGGCACGTCGAGGCAGCGGCCCGACCCGACACCCTTGATCTGTCCGCCGCCCGAAGGAGGCGTGGTGGAGCCGCCGTTGAGGGCGTTGAGGACCGCGGTGTAGGCGGGCTTCTTGCTGCCGTCGCCGTTGAACAGAAGCGGCGTGTCGCCCGATCGCCAGGAGTCGGTGTCGCGCACACCCCAGACCGTGATGCCGAGGCAGCGCGAGACGGCCAGGCAGTCGTTGGTCACGTTGGCGTAGGTCGTGGACGGGGCGCCCTGGATGTCGAGTTCGGTGATGGCCACGTCGACGCCGAGGGCGGCGAAGTTCTGCAGGGTGGTGCGGAAGTTGCTGTTGTAGGGGCTGCCGCTGTTGAAGTGCGACTGGAAGCCGACGCAGTCGATCGGCACGCCGCGCTGCTTGAAGTCCTTGACCATGTTGTACATGGCCTGGGTCTTGGCCCAGGTCCAGTTCTCGACGTTGTAGTCGTTGTAGCAGAGCTTGGCGGCCGGGTCGGCGGCGCGGGCGGTGCGGAAGGCGACCTCGATCCAGTCGTTGCCGGTGCGCTGCAGGTTGGAGTCGCGCCGGGCGCCCGAACTGCCGTCGGCGAAGGCCTCGTTCACGACGTCCCACTGGGCGATCTTGCCCTTGTAGTGGCCCATCACGCCGTTGATGTGATTGATCATCGCCTGGCGCAGATCACTGCCGCTGAGGCTCTGCATCCAGCCGGGCTGTTGGGAGTGCCAGGCCAGGGTGTGACCGCGCACCTTCTTGCCGTTCTGCACCGCCCAGTTGTAGACGCGGTCACCGGCGGTGAAGTTGAACTGACCCCGCTGCGGCTCGGTGGCGTCGGGCTTCATCTCGTTCTCGGGCGTCACCATGTTGAACTCACGGCCCGCGATCGACGTGTACGCCGAGTCACCCAGCCTGCCCGAGGCGATGGCGGTGCCGAAGTAGCGGCCGCTCTGTGCCGCCGCGGCGCCGAGCGTGCTCTCGGCGGCGTGTGCTCTCAGCGGGGCGGCCAGCGCGCCGACCGCCACCAGGACGCCGACGACCAGGGCCAACAGCAGACCGCGGGTCCTTCGGCGGATATCGGGTCCGGAAAGGGCGTACGAGCCCATGGCGGTGCCTCCAAGGTAGAAGTCACGGAAGAGCGGAAGGGCAGAAGCGCAGGAGAGTGCGTCGTCCGCCCCGCTCGATCGCCCCCCACTCGGCAGACGGACAGGCGGAGCGGCGGGCCGGAACCCGGCCGATACGGTTCGAAATCCTGAACCATGGCCGGTGTCTCAGACAGGGATGATTGAGGCTTGACGAGGACTCGTCAATACTCCCCGCAGAAGAAGTTTCCGTTCCCCATCCGAAACTTTCCGGAATCCCTCAGAGCCTCCGGCGCACTCTTCACGCCACTGCCGCCGGATGCCGTAGGTCGGGGTCAGGGCGTTGTGTGCTGTGTTTTCGGTCGACGCGACAGCCTTTTGAGCCCCAGCATGCAGGCGCCTTTTGTAGACAGTCGAGCTTCAGGCCTTGACCGGAGTGCCTCGCATTCCTAACTTGTGGCGTCAACAAGTCCGGGAACTTTCCGAAAAGTTTTCGGTACCGCCCCCGCCCTCTCTCCCCCTCAAGGAGTCCCTCTGATGCGGTTCCGGCATGCGTCCCCGTTCCGCCTGAGACGCTTACTCGCCGTCCTTGCGCCCCTCCTGCTCGTGGTCACCTTCCTCGGTGCCCATCCGGCCGACGCGGCGACCGTCGACACCAACGCCTCGTACGTGCTGGTCAACCGCAACAGTGGCAAGGCCCTGGACGTCTACAACCTGGCGACCGACGACGGCTCCCGCATCACCCAGTGGGCCAGGAACGATCAGGCCCAACAGCAGTGGCAGTTCGTTGATTCAGGGGGCGGCTACTACCGCATCAAGTCCCGCCACTCGGGCAAGGTGCTGGACGTCCACAACTGGTCGACCGCGAACGGCGGCGCGATCGTCCAGTGGACCGACCTGAACGCCACGAACCAGCAGTGGCGACTGGCCGACAGCTCGGACGGCTACGTCCGGCTCATCTCGCGCCACAGCAACAAGGCCCTCGAGGTACAAGGCGCCTCCACCGCCGACGGCGCGAACATCGTCCAGTACGACGACTGGGGCGGCACCAACCAGCAGTGGAAGCTCGTCAAGGCCGGCGGCGACACCCCCGGCGCCTGCGATCTTCCGTCGGCGTACCGCTGGTCCTCCACGGGCGCGCTGGCACAGCCCAAGCCGGGTTGGGCCTCGCTCAAGGACTTCACCGTCGTCCCGTACAACGGCAAGCAGCTCGTCTACGCGACGACGCACGACACGGGGACGAGTTGGGGTTCGATGAACTTCGGCCTGTTCACCAACTGGTCGGACATGGCCTCGGCCCCCCAGAACACCATGTCGTCCGGCACTGTCGCACCCACGCTCTTCTACTTCGCGCCGAAGAACATCTGGGTGCTCACCTACCAGTGGGGTGCGACCGCCTTCTCCTACCGGACGTCGAGCGACCCCACCAACCCGAACGGCTGGTCATCGCCCCAGGTGCTCTTCTCCGGGAGCATCGCCGGCTCCGGAACAGGGCCCATCGACCAGACGCTCATCGGTGACGGGACGAACATGTACCTGTTCTTCGCCGGTGACAACGGCAAGATCTACCGGGCAAGCATGCCGATCGGGAACTTCCCGGGCAGCTTCGGCTCGTCGTACACGACGGTCATGAGCGACACGACGAACAACCTGTTCGAAGCCCCGCAGGTCTACAAGCTCCAGGGCCAGAACCGCTACCTCATGATGGTCGAGGCGATCGGCTCGCAGGGCCGCTACTTCCGCTCGTTCACCGCCACCAGCCTGAACGGCTCGTGGACACCCCAGGCCGCGACCGAGAGCAACCCCTTCGCGGGCAAGGCCAACAGCGGTGCCACCTGGACGAACGACATCAGCCACGGCGAACTGATCCGCACCAGCGCCGATCAGACCATGACCGTCGATCCCTGCAACCTGCAGCTGCTCTACCAGGGCCGCAGCCCCAGCTCCGACGGCCTCGACTACGGCCTCCTGCCCTACCGTCCGGGTCTGCTGACACTGCAGCACTGAGGGTGTGGTGTGCCACGGGTCCGGCCGAGGAAAGGAGTCGTCAGGGCGTACGGGACTGTCGTGCTTTTGGCAGAGCCAGATCCACGACAGTCCCGGCACGAGCCGCACCACAGCGTCCGCGCCGGCGGAAAACGTATGCCACCGGTGCGGAACGGAGCCATCCGGATGGCGAGTTGGCGTGATCGTCTAGGATCGCGGCACGGCCCGACGGGTCGAGGCAGTTGGCGTTGGACATCGTTCGCGGCCGTGGAGGCGGGCCGCCCGTACCAGAGGATCACGCGTGCCAAGCCACATACGTTCCTTTTGGGTCACGGCTCCGGGGCGAGGCGAAATCATGACCTTCGAGGCCCGCCTGCCCGCCTGCCCGCCTGCCCGCCTGCCCGCCTGCCCGCCTGCCCGCCTGCCCGCCTGCCCGCCTGCCCGCCTGCCCGCTAATGCCGAGGCAGTAGTCCGGACGCTGTACTCAGCGGTCAGCCGCGGTACCGAGTCGCTGGTCTTCCAAGGGCGGGTGCCCGCAAGCCAGTACTCAACGATGCGTGCCCCGTTTCAGCAAGGCGAATTCCCGGGTCCCGTCAAATACGGGTATCTGAATGTCGGCCTCGTGGAGGAGGGTCCCACCGAACTGGTGGGCCGAACCGTGTTCAGCCTCTACCCTCACCAGACCCGGTTCCGCGTCCCTGCCCACGCCTTGGCATTGGTGCCCGACGACGTTCCGGCGAAGCGGGCCGTCCTGGCAGGTGTCGTCGAGACCGCGCTCAACGCGACGTGGGACGCCCCGCCGCGCATCGGTGACCGGATCTCCGTGGTGGGCGGCGGCATGGTCGGGTGCTGCGTGGCCGCCCTTCTTGCCCACTTCCCCGGGGTCCGGGTGCAACTCGTGGACATCGATCCCGCACGGGCGGAGGTCGCCGCGGCGCTCGGCGTCGACTTCGCCCTCCCGCCTCGAGCGGCTGACGACCGCGATCTCGTGTTCCACGCCAGCGCCACCGAGTCCGGGCTGCGGCGCTCCCTCGAACTTCTCGCCCCCGAGGGCTCCGTGGTCGATCTGAGCTGGTACGGGGACCGTCCGGTCACGCTGCCGCTGGGAGAGTTCTTCCACTCCCGGCGCCTGTCGTTGCGCAGCAGTCAGGTCGGCGCCGTCCCACCGGCGCGCAGCGGACGCTTCTCGCTCGCCGAGAGGCTCGGACTGGCACTCGATCTTCTGCGGGACCCGGTCTTCGACGTGCTGATCACCGATGAGTCCGAATTCGAGGAACTCCCGCGCGTCATGGCCGAGATGGCAGCAGGTCGACTTCCTGGGCTCTGTCATCGCATCCGCTACGGCAACCGCTGATGCCCTCACCACACCCACGCCGCCGAATCCCCACCGGAGAAGTCATGTTCACCGTCACCGTCCGCGATCACCTCATGATTGCCCACAGCCTGCGCGGCGAGGTCTTCGGACCCGCCCAACGCCTGCACGGGGCGACGTACGTGGTGGACGCGACCTTCCAGCGGCCGGAGCTGGACGACGACAACATCGTCGTGGACATGGAGTTGGCGGCAAAGGAGGTCCGGGCCGTCGTCTCGAAGCTGTCCTACCGGAACCTCGACGACGACCCCGACTTCGCCGGGACCAACACCACTACGGAGTTCCTGGCCAAGGTGATAGCCGACCGGCTGGTGGACCGCATACGTGCGGGCGACCTGGGCCCAGGGGCCGACGGAGTCACCGGCGTGACCATACGGCTCCATGAGTCACACATCGCCTGGGCGGACTATCAGCGGGCTGTCTGAAGCGCCCCTCCTCAGGTAGCGGCCTCGCCCGTTGCCCCGACGGTAAGTGAGCGCTCTCCATGGCCAGTTGAACGTCCACCGGTATGCTCGATGCGCATGTGACCGGTGGGTGGGCGTACGGGAGCGGGGGCCGGAAATGGACGACGCGGTAGAACTGGCCGACATGATCGCCCAGTTGCGCGGCGAGCTGAGCCGGGCCATGGCGGACGGGGACGGCAGCGGCATCCGTTTCCGGGCGGAGAAACTGGAACTCGAACTCACCGTGGGCGTGGAGCGCAGCCACGAGCCCGGGGCCAAGGTCCGGTTCTGGGTGATCGACGCCCAGCACACCGCTCGTTCCGCGCGCACCACCACGCAACGGCTCATGCTCACTCTTCAGCCTGTTCGTGATGACGCTCCCGACCGATCCGCACTGATCTCGGACGCCGAACTACCCGATGAACTCTGAGCAGTTGCCCTCCCGGTCCGGCCTCGATCCCCACCGCCTCGCCGAGATCATCGTAGAGTGCCACACCGGCAGGCAGCGTGGTTCCGGCTATCGGATCACCGACGGTTTCGTCCTCACCGCCGCCCACGTCGTGGCCGACGCGACATCCATCGTCGTACGGTGCGACGCCGACCGGCCCACTCAGTGGTCGGCTCCGGCGACCGTGACGTGGTCGGACAAGGGCGTCGATCTGGCAGTACTCGCCGTGCCGGCGCCGGAGGGAGCACCCCGGGCGATCGCCCCGGCCCGGTTCGGGCGCATCGCCGACGACCGGCCTGACGTGATCGACGTACGGTGCGCGGGATTCCCCCTGTTCAAGCGGCGCAGCCGTGACGGTGCGTCCTTCCGTGAAGTGCACCAGGCGGACGGGACCGTGGCCGCGCTGTCCAACCTCCGTACGGGAACACTGGAGTTGACGGTGACACCGGCCGGTGCCGACCCGGACCCGAGCACTTCGCCGTGGTCGGGGATGTCCGGCGCTGCTGTCTGGGCCGGCGACCGCATCGTGGGGGTGGTGGCCGAGCACCACCGGCGGGAGGGCACGGGCCGTCTCACCGCGGCCCGCATGGACCATGCACTGCGTCTGCTCGGTCCGACCGACCGCGCCGAGCTCACGCGGCTGCTGGGCATCTGCGACGCCGAGCAACTCCCACTCGCGGTTCCCGGAACGCCACTCGTCGCCCCGGTCCCCGAGGTGCGCGTCGTGGGAGTCCCGGTCGCGTACGGGATCGAGCTGTTCAAGAACCGCACCCGCGAACGCGACCAGATCATCGGCCACTTGAGCGATCCCACCCTTCGCATGGTGACGGTCGTCGGGCGACGCGGCATCGGCAAGAGCGCACTCGCAGCGAAAGTGATGGACCTCCTCGACCACGGCGAGTGGCCCGACACCGCGGCAGGGCCCCGTCCGTCCGGCCTCGTCAACCTCTCCACCCGAACGTCCGGGATCTCTCTGGAACGCCTCTACTTCGACTGTGCCCGTCTGCTCGGTCCTGAGCACGAACCCCGCCTGAGGACGGTCTGGGCCGAGGGAGGGACCACACAGAGCCGTCTGGCAGAGCTGTTGCATGCCATCGGCGAGCGGACCGTCGTCATCCTCATGGACAACATGGAGGATCTGCTCCTCGAGGACGGCAGCATCGCCGACCCGGAACTGAGGATCCTCCTCGACTGGGTCTTCCGCTCCGCAACCGGCCCACGTCTCCTCGTCACCAGCCAGGTACCGGTACGCCTCGCGCCCGAACTCCGGCGCTTCGCCGCCCAGGTGACCGTCTCGAAGGGACTGAGCCCGACCGAATCCACAGCACTGTTGCGCGAGCTCGACCGAGATGGTGACCTCGGGCTGGCCGACCTGTCCGACGAGGAACTACTGGAAGCGGCTGTCCGCGTCCACGGAGTCCCTCGCGCTCTCGAACTCCTCGTCGGGGCGCTCACTGATGACACGGTGTTGTTGCCCTCCCTGCACGACGTCCTGGCCGATTTCACGAGCCGTCAGGACGTGGTGGCCGACCTCGCACAGGACCGGTACAACCGGCTCGACGAGCGGGAACGCACCGTACTCGAAGTCCTCGCCGTGCTCCGCACACCGGTAGGACAGCGGGCAGTCGAAGAGATCACGGCCGTCCTCGATCCCGCACTGCCCGTACCGGCTGTTCTCGCCGCTCTCGTCCGCGTACGGCTGGTGTCCGCGGACCGGGCGAGCCGTACGCTCGCCCTGCACCCGCTGGACGCGGACATCGCTCGCGACCAGATGCCCTGGGACGGCCCGTTGGGGAGGCAAGCAGTGGAACGACGGATCGCATCCTGGTACGGCGACCGCACGGCCCCACCCGGGACATGGCGAACGCTGGAGGACATCGAGCCGAACCGGCGGCAGTTCGACCACCTCGTCCGCGCCGGGGACCACGATGCCGCGGCACGCGTGCTCAACGAGATCAGCGAATGGCTCGTCTGGCACGGTTCCGTGCTCACTGCTCTCTCGATGCACCTGATCGTCGACCCGCATATCGACGACGAACGGGTACGCCTCGCCCACCTTGTCGCCCACGGGCATGCGCGGCTCAGCGCAGGACCGATGGAGCAGGCACTCGAACTGTTCACCGCGGCGGCCACTCTTGCGGAACAACTCGGCGAGCGGCAGGCGCTGCAGGCCGCGCTCTTCGGCCTGGGGGACGCGCACCGGCAACTCGGCAACCTGGCAGCCACGATCGGACCGCTCGTCCAGGCCGCCGAGCTGGCACACGAGCTCGGCGACACCGAACGCGAGGTGCACGCCCGGCTGTCGGTCAGCCTGACCCACAGCTACCTGCGCGACGGTCGCAGCGCACTGGTGGTCGCCGACCAGTTGGCTGCGCTGGCCGCAGCAACCGGAGACCGACTGACGGCTGCGCGTGCAGGCAACGCACGCACCATCGCCCTGCTCACTCTGGGCCGCTGGCAGGAGACCGTCACGTCCGGTGCCGACACGGCCCGTGCCTACCGCGCCGCAGGGAGCCAGGAGGCGATCGCCTACGCACTGAACGCGCAGGGAGTCGCCCTCCTGGCCCTCGACGATCCGGCTCAGGCGGCGTCGGTGCTCGAAGAAGCCCGACACGAGGCGTCACAGATGCAGAATCCCCGGGCGGAGGGGGTCTGCCTGCTCAACCTCGCGTGGGCGTACTGGTGCGACGATCGCGTCGAACAGTCGGCCCAGACGGCCGACCGGGCCGCGATCGCCCTCCAGCGCGCCGGAGCCGCCGAGACCACGGCAGCGCAGGCCCTGGCCGAGGCCGCCCGCGTTCTGCCCACCTCTCCTGCGGATGCCGCCGCCGCCCTGCGCCGGACAGCCGGCGCCCTCGACGCGAACGCCGAGGTCGTCTCCGCAGCGTGGCTCGAGGAACACGCACGCAGGCTGGACTCCTAGGGCCTGTGTCGAAAGTGGCGTCTGCCTCGCCCACCTCGCCATGCCCCAGACCTTCGCAGCCCTCCGGCCGACGCGCCACCGCTGATCCACGGTCTTTCCGACAGTCTCCGTCCCGCCGCGCTCTATGCGCCGGCGAAGGAGCCGCTCCTCGCGGCGCGACCGCCGATCGCGGCTGCGACCAGCCGACTCTCGAAGGACCGCAGTATCTGTTCGACATCCGTCGCGTCGAACGAGGTCGCATCCGTCCCGAGACTGATTCCGGCCGTCTCGGACATGCCCCACACGTGGAAGGAGAGGCTCCCGGAGTACGCGTCGACGGGTTTGGGGAATCGTCGGTAGCGGCTGGCTGCCAGCGCCCGGTCGAGGTCCTGCGGTGCCCTGGCCGCGCGAGCCCTGATCAGCGTACGGGGCGCTATGGGGCGGATGTTGACCACGTACGGGTTGTGCGCGGAGCGGCCCAGTTCGGCGGAGACCTCGTCCAGGGATCTGGCGTAGCGGTCGGGCTCTCGCAGGCTGACGGAGGAGGATCTGACGAGTGCCGCGTCGACGGCTCGGCACAGCGCCGGGAACCGGTCGCTGCCCAGGGCCGTGTCGACCGGGACGAGGGTCCTGCCGGCGATATGGGCCACTGCCTCGCGGGCGAGGGCGGTGTGCCGGTTGGGCAGCACGGTGTTGAACACGCAGGTGCCGATGGAGAGGTGCTCGGCGAGTGTGCACGCGTAGGCGGCTTGCAGGACCGCGGCCGCGGATGTCCGGTACTGCTTCGCCAGACCGGCTGTCGCGAGGGCGACCGCCGCGGAGTCGAGGCAGACGAAGTTGTAGACGGCGGCCCTGTGGCCCGGGGGCAACTGGAGCTCGGGCATGGCGGACCGGCGGAGCATGGTCCGGTCATGGGCGTCGACACGATGGGCGTGCCGCCGCCCCGCGGGGCTGGCCTCGAAGCTCGCGATCTGCCGCGGCTGCCACCCCGAGCCGAGGTCGGCACCCGGATCGGCGGCCAGTCGGGCTATGTGCTCGGCCGTGATCCGGGCGCCCGTCGTGTCCGCCGAGAAGTGGTGCAAGGACAGCGCGATGTGGACGGGGCTGCCGTCCACGGTGATGACGGCGGCCCGCAACGGCAGGTCGTCCGGGGCGAATCCGGGCTCGGCCAGTCGGCACGTGAAGGCGCTCAACTCGTCGTGGGTCGGCGGGGCGTCACAGGCGTACTCGTCGATCTGGAGCACGCCGGACGCGACGACGACCGCGCGCAGGTGCCCGCCCGCGTCACGTGAATAGAGCGTGCGCAACGCCTCGAAGTGAGCCGTGACCGCGGCGAAGGCACGCAGCACCGCGGGCATGTCGGGCCGCCCGTCCAGTGCCCGCCCCATCCGTACGTTCCTGTTGCGGGGCCCGTGGAGACGGGGGTGGCATCCTTCGCGTTCATGGGCCTGCTGCGACCAGGTCAGTTCATGCTCTCCGGCGGTGCCGGCGGCGAAGACGACATCATGGCGTGCGGTCTGGCGCATACCCGCCCCGGCCCTCCTCCGGTACGGACCCCGATCCGCCACACCGTCCGGCGCGACGACGCGGCCGGAGCCCGGGGGCCCGTGTTCAGGCAGAGGATAGATCCGCGCGGGCCGCGTACGTCAATGGTCGAAGAGTGCGGAACGCGGCGGCGGGGTGTCTTCCTGCCGCGTCCTACCGCGGGGCCCCGACCCCTGCACCGGCATCCGTGACGTCCCTTGCAGGATCGCGCATCGCGGAGTCGAAGCGCTTCTACGTCGACGTGACGCTGAGCCGTGTGCCCAGCACAGGTCCCCCAGCAGTCGCGATCCACTTCTCCGGCATCGCGGTTCCTCTTGGAGAGTTCATCTAGAAGGCCAGTTCAACCGAGGTAAGGCCGCATGACGGGCGGTACGTGTCCCCACCTCCGACCGCGCCTGTTATCGAAAAGTGACCTTGACGCCCCGTTGTCGCCCCCGGAAATACGGCCTTAGTCTCACCGAAACGTCGAAGCGCATCGACACGGTTGGCCGTCGCCTTCCGGGCAGGAGGCCACCGGACGACACAGCCACTGCCTGCCCGTCGGTCGGATCGACGCGAACGAAGGGCCCGCCTACGGCACTTCCGGCACCCTCGGCGCGCCGGACGGGGCCTGCGGAATCGCCCTCCGGAGCCGGCCTGCCGGATCGCGGCTTGTGCGCAGGCCCCGTACGGACCCGCACCCGAAAGGCAAGGACCCGTCATGACCCACGCCCCGCACCTCTCCCGCCGAGGCCTGCTGGCCGCCGGCGCGGCCACGGCCGCACTCCCCCTGCTCGCCCCCTCCGGTGCCTCAGCCGCACCTGTCGCGTCCTCCCGCGTGGGCGAGAAGGTCGGGCACACGCCCTACACCTTCCGCAACGCCGAGATAGTGGGCGGCGGTTTCGTCCCCGGCATCGTCTTCAACCAGCGCGAGCCCGGCCTTGTGTACGCGCGCACCGACATCGGCGGCGCCTACCGCCTCGACCCGGCGTCCCGGCGGTGGATCCCCCTCACCGACTCGATCGGCTGGGACGAGTACGGACACACCGGCATCATCAGCATCGCCACCGACGAGGTCGACCCCGACCGCGTCTATCTGGCGGCGGGCACCTACACCCTCCCCGACTGGGACCCGAGCATGGCGGCGATCCTGCGCTCGACCGATCGCGGCCGCACCTGGAAGACCACTCCCCTGCCGTTCCGGCTCGGCGGCAACATGCCCGGCCGGGGCATCGGCGAGCGGCTGGCGATCGACCCGAGCCGCAACAGGATCCTCTATCTGGGGGTCCGCGGGGGCCACGGGCTGTGGCGCAGCACCGACCACGGCAAGACGTTCGCGAAGGTGACCAACTTCCCCAACGTCGGCACCTTCGTGCCCGATCCTTCCGACCCCGACGGCTACAACGGCGACAACCTGGGCGTGCTGCAGGTCGTCTTCGACAAGCGCACCGGCAGAGCGGGCAGAGCCACCCGGACCCTCTACGTCACCGTCGCCGACAAGGACAACATCCTGTACCGGTCGACCGACGCGGGAGCGACCTGGGAGCGCGTCCCCGGGCAGCCCACCGGTTTCATCCCGCACCACGCGGTCTTCGACCACGTCGGCGGTCACCTGTACCTGGCGACCAGCAACACCGCCGGCCCGTACGACGGTTCCAAGGGCGACGTGTGGAAGCTGGACACCGCCACCGACACCTGGACCCGGATCAGCCCGGTCCCGTCGACCAGCGACGACAACGCCTACGGGTACAGCGGCCTGACCATCGACCGGCAGAAACCGGACACGCTGATGGTGTCCACCCAGGTCAACTGGTCCCCCGACTGCATCCTCTTCCGCTCCACCGACGGCGGTGCGAGCTGGACCCGCGCGTGGGACCTGGGCCCGAATTCCGAGCGCACCCTGCGCTACGACATCGACATCTCCGCTGCCCCTTGGCTGACTTGGAACGCCAAGCCGTCGCTGCCCGAGATGGCCCCCAAGCTGGGCTGGATGATGGAGTCCGTCCAGATCGACCCCTTCGACTCCGATCACTTCCTGTACGGCACCGGCGCGACGATCTACGGCGCGGACAACCTGACCGACTGGGACAGCGGCGGCACGGTGCACATCTCCGTGCGGGCCCAGGGCCTGGAGGAGTGCTCGATCGGCTGCGTGATCAGCCCACCCGTCGGTCCCGCTCACCTCTTCTCGGGCGTCGGCGACGTCGGCGGCTTCCGCCACACGGATCTGCACAAGGCGACGAAGATGTACGACAGCCCGACCTTCGGCGCCACCCCGGCCCTGGACTACGCGGAGCTGGCGCCCCACACCATCGTGCGGGTCGGCAACCCCACCAGCGGCTGGACCCAGCACTTCGCCGTCTCCACCGACAGCGGCGCGACTTGGCGGCCCTCGGGCAACGAGCCGTCCGGCGTCACCGGGCCCGGAGTCGACGACCAGGCCGTCGCCGTCAGCGCCGACGGCAGACGCGTCGTCTGGTCACCGGCCGGCGCGCCGGTCAGCTGGTCCGACGACCACGGAGCGACCTGGTCGGCTGCGAAGGGTGTGCCGGCCGGGGCCTCGGTGCGCTCGGACCGGGTGAACCCGGCGAAGTTCTACGCCTACGACTCCGGCGTCTTCCACCTCAGCACGGACGGCGGCAAGACCTTCACGGCCACGGCGGCGACCGGCCTGCCCACCGCGGGGAACGTCCGGTTCAAGCCGGTACCGGGCCATGAAGGCGACATCTGGCTGGCCGGCGGCACCACCAAGCCCACCACCCCCACCCCGTACGGGCTGTGGCGGTCGACCGACTCCGGATCGTCCTTCACCAGGTTCGACGGGGTGGACCAGGGCGACGTCGTCGGATTCGGCAAGGCCGCACCCGGCGCCCCCT
This sequence comes from Streptomyces sp. NPDC050085, assembly GCF_044460595.1. NCBI lineage: Bacteria > Bacillati > Actinomycetota > Actinomycetes > Kitasatosporales > Streptomycetaceae > Streptomyces > Streptomyces sp. NPDC050085. The sequence goes on from NZ_JBITJZ010000001.1 coordinate 102,037, forward strand.
ACCCTGCCGTCTTCACCAGCTCCAAGATCCACGGCGTGCGCGGCATCTTCCGGTCCGACGACGCGGGCCGGACCTGGATCCGCATCAACGACGACCAGCACCAGTACGCCTGGACCGGCAACACCATCACCGGAGACCCCCGCATCCACGGCCGCGTCTACTTCGGGACGAACGGACGCGGAGTCATCTACGGCGACCCGAAGTGAGGTCCGGTTCCCCCCACTCGGCACACCTTCCGGAGGGCTGATGAAATTCCGTATCGGCTGGGCCGCGCTGCTCGCGGCTCTGGCTCTCGTGTTCACCCTGCCGAACTCGGCAGTGGCGGCGTCACAGACGTACTGGTTCAAGTACTACGCGACCGGCGGCAACGCCTCGACGTGGTACAGCGACGACAACAACTGGGGTGTGAACTCCTCGACCGGCACCGGCTTCGTCGCCATGGTCAACGGCAAGGACTGGGGCTGGACCTCTCCGGTGACCACGCTCCCCAAGAAGATCCGCGACGTCAGCCCCACCAACACGACGTGGTTCAGCCAGTCGGCGTGGCCGAAGTCCGGCTCGTACTACGACGCCGCGTACGACATCTTCATCGACCCCTACCCCGCGCCGACCGACCGCAACTCCAAGACCGAGCTGATGATCTGGCTCGACTGGTCCAACACCAAGCCGCTGGCCGACCACTACGACGCGAACGGCAACGCGGTCCCGGCCGCGACCAACGTCAGTGTGGGGGGCCGCAGTTGGGACATCTACGAGTACACCTGGAGCAACGGCGGACACACCCTCAGCTTCCTGGACAGGAGCCGGTCCGGCTGGTGGTCCGGCAGCCTCACCCCGTTCTTCAACTACGGCCTGAACAGGGGCTTCTACACCGGCGACCACTACCTCAACAGCGTCATGGCCGGCTGGGAATTCGGGCCGGGCGACTACACGGCCCACTCCTGGGGCGCCGTCGGCTTCTGAGACCGCGCCGCCCTGGTGCGTGCCCACGCACTGCCGCCCGGCGCTGCGCGGATCCGCGCGGCCACTGACCTGGAAAGGACACCATGGAGAACGAACAGCGGAGCTTCCGCTGGGGGCACGACGCCCTGCAGCTCGAGTTCGTCCTCGGCGACGACGCAGGCGCCCGCCTGGCACATCTCGGACTGCCCGGCGAAGCGGGCGGCGACTCCGGTGCGTCCCTGCCCCTGGTGGAGGTGACGGCCGCGGGTCACGGCCGCGGCTGGTCGGGCAGCCGGCTGATCGGGACCCCTCTCGGCGGGCAGTTGCGCCACCGGGCCCACCACGCGGCCCGCGACGGCGACTGGCACACCCTGACCGTGCAACTCCACGACCCGGAGACCGGGTTGGCCGCGGAGGTGACCTACCGATCGCCGGACGGCGTCCCCGTGCTCCGCAGCGAAGTGATCCTGCGCAACGAAGGGCGGACCACACTGCACCTGGAGTCGGTCAGCTCGCTCGTGGTGGGGTGCCTCACCCCGCAGGACCCGGCGGCCGTCGACGCCGCCGACCTGCTGTGGGCGGACAACGACTGGCTCGCCGAGTGCCGCTGGCAGCGACAGCCGATGCGCCGGACCACACCCGGCGTCAGCGGACGCGTGACGTACGGCCACGGCAAGGCGGGCTTCGCCATCAACGGCCAGGGCACCTGGTCCAGTTGCGGACACCTGCCCATGGGCGGACTGACGGACCGGAGCACCGGCCGCACCTGGGTGTGGCAGATCGAGCACAACGGAGGGGGCTGGCGCTGGGAGTGCCAAGAACACGACCGGGCGGCCTACGCGGCACTGTTCGGGCCCACCGACGCCCACCACGGCTGGCGCCACCCCCTGGAACCCGGCGCCGAATTCCGCACCGTACCCGCCGCGCTCGCCTTCAGCGACGACGGCGGCCCCGACGCCGCGTTCGCCGCGCTGACCCGCTACCGCCGCGCCCACCGACGCCCGCACACCGACCACCGGCGGCTGCCCGTCATCTTCAACGACTACATGAACTGCCTGATGGGCGACCCCACCACCGACAAGCTGCTGCCGCTGATCGACGCGGCGGCCGAGGCCGGCGCCGAGTACTTCGTCATCGACGCGGGCTGGTACGACGGCGACAACGGCGGCTGGTGGACCACCGTCGGCGCCTGGGAACCGGCAGCCTCCCGCTTCCCCGGCGAGAAGGGCATCCACGAGGTCCTCGACCGCATCCGGGAGCGCGGCATGGTCCCCGGCCTGTGGCTGGAGCCGGAAGTGATCGGCGTCGACAGCCCCATGGCCAAGTCCCTGCCCGACGAGGCGTTCTTCCGCCGCGACGGCGTCCGCCTCACGGAGACCGGCCGGCACCACCTGGACCTGCGCCACCCGGCCGCCCGCACCCACCTGGACCAGGTCGTGGACCGCCTGGTCGGCGAGTGGGGCGTCGGCTACCTCAAGCTCGACCACAACATCGACCCCGGTTCCGGCACCAGCGCCCACCCCGGCGAGACCCCGGGCGTCGGCCTGCCCGGCCACAACCGGGCACACCTGGACTGGCTCGACGGCATCCTGGACCGCCATCCGCACCTGGTGGTGGAGAACTGCGCCTCGGGCGGCATGCGGTGGGACCACGCCCTGCTGTCACGGCTGCAACTGCAGTCCACCAGCGACCAGCAGAACCTCCAGCTGTACGCGCCCATCGCGGCCTCCGCACCCACCGCCGTCACCCCCGAGCAAGGCGCCGTATGGGCCTATCCGCAGCCGGAGGACTCCCTCGACGAAGTCGCCCTCACCATGGCGAGCGCCCTCCTCGGCCGCATCCACCTCTCCGGCCGCCTGCCCGAGTTGGGGCCCGAGGCCCTCGCCCTGGTCCACGAGGCGGTCGCCGTGTACAAGGCCGTCCGCACCGACCTGCCGGAGGCCGTGCCGTCCTGGCCGCTCGGGCTTCCCGCCTGGGACGACCCCTGGATCGCGCTGGCCCTGCACACCCCCGCCACGACGTACCTCACCGTCTGGCGCCGACCGGGCGGTCCGGACACCACCACCCTCCGGCTGCCCGAGCGGGCAGGCGGCGCGGCACATGCCGAGATCCTGTACCCGGCCGCAGGTCAGGCCGTTGCCGTCTGGAACCCGGACACCGCCGACCTCACCGTGACCCTGCCCACGACGCCCTCCGCAGCGCTGCTGCGCATCACCCCCAATGAAAGGACACCGTGATGTCCCGGAAGTCCAAGAAGAGAAGCGTCAGAGACGTACTCGTAGCCCTGCTGTTGGCGGTCTCGCCGCTGATCGCGGCGCTCGGGCTGACCGGCGCCTCGGCCACCACCGCGTCGGCCGCGTCACTGAACGAGGTGACCAACTTCGGCAGCAACCCCGGAAACCTGCGGATGTACGTCTACAGGCCCGACAGCGCTCCGGCGCACCCGGCGGTGCTGGTGGCCGTGCACTACTGCACCGGCACGGGGCCCACGTTCTACGCCAATACGGAGTTCGCCCGCCTGGCCGACCAGTACGGGTTCATCGTCGTCTACCCGGACGCGAACGTCAGCGGGCAGTGCTTCGACGTCTCCTCGCCGCAGGCGCTCAAGCACGACGGGGGCAGTGACCCCACGAGCATCGCCCAGATGGTCCGGTACACCGTGCAGAACATGAACGCCGACTCCGGCCGGGTCTACGTCACCGGCGCCTCGTCCGGCGCGATGACGACCAACGTCCTGCTCGGCGACTACCCCGACCTGTTCAAGGCCGGTGCCGCGTTCTCAGGCGTGCCGTTCGGCTGCTTCGCCACCACCAACGGCTCCGGCTGGAACAGCGACTGCGCAGGCGGCAAGATCACCAAGACCCCGCAGGAGTGGGGCGACCTCGTCAGGAACGCGTACCCCGGCTACACCGGCCCCCGGCCGCGGATGCAGCTGTGGCACGGCACCGAGGACACCACGCTGAACTACGTGAACTTCGGTGAAGCGATCAAGCAGTGGACCAATGTGCTCGGAGTGAGCCAGACCCCGGTCTCCACCGACTCCCCGCAGTCCAACTGGACCCGCACCCGCTACGGCTCCACCGGCACCCAGGCACCGGTCGAGGCGAACAGCTTCCAGGGGGTCGGGCACACCCTGCCCGCCGCCGGCATGGCGGCCCGGGCCATCGCCTTCTTCGGACTCGACGGCTCCGGGACCGGCGGGTCCACCACGGGTCCGGTCCACGCCACCGGTTCCGGCAAGTGCCTTGACGTGCCCGGCTCTTCGCGGACCAACGGCACCCAGACGCAGATCTGGGACTGCCACGGCGGCGCCAACCAGACCTGGACCAGCACGTCGGCCAAGCAACTCACCGTCTACGGCGGCGCGAAGTGCCTCGACGCGACGGGCACCACGGCCGGGGCCGCAGTCGCGATCTGGGACTGCAACGGTGGCACCAACCAGCAGTGGAACCTCAACTCCAACGGCACCGTCACCAGTGTCCGGTCAGGCCTGTGCCTGGACGTGACCGGCGCGTCCACCGCCAACGGCGCACTGGTCGAACTGTGGGACTGCCACGGCGGCAGCAACCAGCAGTGGCGCCTCGGCTGACACGACTGACGACGCGCACCACCCCGCGGTTCCCTCCCGACGGTTTCCGAAGACTGGAGATGTCATGCATTTGTCACGCCGGGGCGTTCTGATCCTGGGCGCCGCAGGCGCGGCCGCCGCCGGAGGTCTTTCGGCGGGCTCGGCCAGGGCCGCCGAGCCCGAGACGGCCGACGCAGCGGACGCTTCCCCGCGCACCGAGCGCCTCTGTCTGTCCGGCGAGGACGCCGACCACCCGGTCGACTGGGACTTCCTGTGCACCAGCGGGCGGCGCAGCGGCAGTTGGGGCAGCATCCCGGTTCCGTCCAACTGGGAGTTCCACGGATACGGCACGTACAACTACGGGTGGAATCTGCGCCCGGAGGAGAAGGGCCGCTACCGGCACGCCTTCACGCCCCCCGCCCACTGGCGTGACCGACGCGTCTTCCTCGTCTTCGAGGGGTCGATGACCGAGACCGAGGCGTGGATCAACGGCGAGCCGGCCGGGCCCGTCCACCGCGGCGGCTTCTACCGGTTCCGGCACGAGGTGACCGAAAAGCTGCGTCCGGGCCAGGACAACCTCCTGGAGGTGACGGTCAGCAAGGAGTCCACCGACGACTCCGTCAACCGGGCCGAACGCCTCGGCGACTACTGGAACTTCGGCGGCATCTACCGCCCCGTCCACCTCGAGGCGTTCCCGCTCCAGCACATCGAACGCATCGCCGTCGACGCCCGCGCCGACGGCACGCTGCGGATCGACGCCCATCTGTCGGGTACCGGCGCCGCCGACCGTCTCGTCGCCCGCGTCACCGACCTCTCCGGGCGCCCGGTCGGCGCCCCGTTCACCGCAGCCGTCGCTCCCGGCGACACGGCGGTGACCCTCAGGACCGCTGTCGACTCCCCCCGCCGGTGGACGGCGGAGACCCCGCACCTCTACCGCGTCGAGGTCGCGCTCCGCGCCGGCGACCGCCGCACCGTCCACCGCGTCGACGAGAGATTCGGCTTCCGCACCATCGAGGTGCGCCCCGGCGACGGCGTGTACGTCAACGGCGTCAAGGTCCTCCTCAAGGGAGCCAACCGGCACACCATCTGGCCCACGTCCGGCCGGGCGACCAGCGCCCGCATCAGCCGCAAGGACATCCTCCTGATGCGGGAGATGAACATGAACGCGGTCCGGATGTCCCACTACCCCCCGGACACGCACTTCCTCGACCTCGCCGACGAACTCGGCCTTTACGTGCTCGACGAACTAGCCGGCTGGCAGAAGTCCTACGACGAAGCGGCGGGCAGGCCCCTCGTCGCCGAGATGGTCACCCGTGACGTCAACCACCCCTCGATCCTGTTCTGGGACAACGGCAACGAAGGCGGCTGGAACACCGCCCTCGACGGCGACTTCGCCCGCCACGACCCCCAACAGCGCACCGTTCTGCACCCCTGGGCGAACTTCGGCGGCATCAACACCGACCACTACGAGACGTACGACAGCACGCGCCACATCCTCCAGGAACAGGGCGACGTCTTCATGCCCACCGAGTTCCTCCACGGCCTCTACGACGGCGGCGCAGGCGCGGGGCTCGACGACTACTGGAAGCTGATGGGCCGTGAACGGCTCAGTGCCGGCGGCTTCCTGTGGTCGCTGATCGACGAGGGCATCGTGCGCGACGACCTCGGCGGCACCGTCGACGTGGCGGGCAACGCCGCACCCGACGGCATCCTCGGCCCCTTCCGCGAGAAGGAGGCCAGCTTCTACACGATCAAGGACATCTGGTCTCCCGTACAACTCGCCGAGCCGGAGCGGTTCACGTCCGCCCTGCCCGACGACTTCGACGGCCGGATCCGCCTCACCAACCACTACGCCTTCACCAACACCCGCACCTGCGGCGCCACTTGGCGGCTCCTGGACTTCCGCACCCCGGCGCAGCAGCGGGACGGCCACACCGTGCGCGCCCAAGGCACCACCTCCGCGCCGGACATCGAACCCGGCGCGCAAGGAGTGCTCCGGCTGCCCCTGCCCTCCGACTGGCGGCGCGCCGACGCCCTGGCACTCACCGTCACCGATGCCGACGGCCTCCAGATCAGCAGCTGGACCTGGACCATCACCTCCGCCGCCGACCAGGCCCGGCGACTGGTACGGACGGGCCCGGGACCAGCCGTGCGCGGCCGACTCGAGGACGACGCGCTCACCCTCACATCCGGCCCCACCACGGTCACGCTCGACGCCACGACGGGCCTGCTGACTGGCGTCACCCACCGAGGGAGCGACTTCGCGCTGTCCCGCGGCCCACTGCCCACCACCGGATCGGCCGACCTCGCCCGCCTGACGCACGGGCCCGACGGCAACGGCTACACGGTGGAGGCCGAGTACTCCGGGGTCCTGCGCCACGTCCGATGGCGCCTGCACCCCAGCGGCTGGCTGCAGTTGGACTACCGCTACCACCTCACCGGCGAGCACGACCTCTTCGGCATCGGCTTCGACCATCCCGAATCGCGGGTGACCGGCGTGACATGGCTCGGCCACGGGCCCCACAGAGTGTGGAAGAACCGGCTGCGCGGCGTCGCGACGGACGTCTGGACGAAGCAGTACAACGACACCGCGACCGGTGCCGACGGCTGGGTGTACCCGGAGTTCAAGGGCTACCACGCGGACGTCCGCTGGGCGTCCCTGCACACCACCGCGGGACGCATCACCATGGTCTCCGAGGACGAGAACCTCTACCTTCGCCTCTTCACCCCCCGGTTCGGCCCCGACCCCCGCCATACCGCGCCGCCCTTCCCGAAGGGGGACCTGTCGTTCCTCGACGCCATTCCGGCCATCGGCACCAAGTTCGACGCACCGTCCGCGCTCGGCCCCAGCGGCGGCCCCACCACGGCAACGGGCGACTACGGTCGAACCCTGTACTTCTCGTTCTCCCAGTAGCGTCTCCGAAGCGATCTGGAAGCGCCATGCGGACGCACGTCAACGCGGCGTTCTCCGAGGGGAAATGACCACGAGCCCGCACCGCTTCACGACCTTGCCGACGGCACGCGCCCGCGCTCCCTCGCCCCCTCCCACTTTGCGGCAACGTCGGCTCGAGGTCTTGACAGGTGCATGGAGCTACAGCAATTTGGGAGCGCTCCCACGCTTCAGGACCCACATCCTCTCCCGGATCACCACAAGGGTCCCCGCGGCCGCTTGGGCGCGCGGCGGCTGTGCGTGGGCCCCGTACAGAGACATCGGTGCACCTCAATTGAGTGAGGAGACCCCCCATGCTCCACCGAAGAATCCGCATCGCGGCCGGCTTGGCCGCGACGGTACTGATCGCGGGCGGTACGGCGGCCGTGCCGTCCTCCGCCGCGGCCGCGACCACAGGTTGTGAAGTCACCTATCAGAATCTGAGCACGTGGCAGACGACCCCCACGTCGGGCGGCTTCAACACCACTCTCGCCATCAAGAATCTCGGCGATCCGATCACCGGGTGGAAGCTGACCTTCACGATGCCGAGCGGCCAGACGGCCACCGGCGGCTGGAACGCGACGTTCAACGGGAAGACCTCGGTCACCGCCACCGATGCCGGCTGGAACGGCGCCATCGCCACGGGCCAGGCCAACACCACCGTCGGTCTGCAAGGCGAGTGGACCCGCTCCACTGCGGGCTCCGCACCGCCCAGCCCGTTGCCGCGGCCGGCCGACTTCGCGCTCAACGGCACGCCGTGCACCGGCGCGCCCTCCGGAAACACGCCCCCTTCGGTCAGCCTGACCAGCCCTAGGGACGGCGCCTCGTTCGCGGCCCCGGCCGCCATCGACCTGGCGGCGACGGCAAGCGACGCGGACGGGTCGGTCAGCCGGGTCGAGTTCCTGAACGGCAGCACGGTCATCGGCTCGGACACCACCGCCCCGTACACCTTCGCCTGGACGAACGTCACCGGCGGCAGCTACACGCTCAGTGCGCGCGCCGTCGACGACAGTGGTGCGACGACGACCGCCACTCCCGCCAAGGTGACCGTCACCGGCCAGAGCTCCGGAGGCCCGGCCCCGGCCCTGCACGTCTCGGGCAACCACCTTCAGACCGCGAGCGGCACCACCTACCGGCTGCTCGGAGCCAACCGCTCCGGCGGTGAATACGCCTGCTTCCAGGGCAAGCAGATGTGGGACGGCCCGGCGGACCAGGCAAGTGTCGACGCGATGAAGGCGTGGAACATCCACGCGGTCCGGCTGCCGCTGAACGAGGAGTGCTGGCTGGGGACCGCCGATGTGCCCGCGGGCGGCGTCAGCGGCGCGGCGTACCGGCAGGCGGTCAAGGACTACGCGGATCTGCTCGTGGCCAACGGGATCAACCCGATCCTCGATCTGCACTGGACCTACGGCCAGTACAGCGGTCCGGGCGCCGGCTGCACGGACACCAAGGCGACCTGCCAGAAGCCGATGCCGGATGCGCAGTACACACCGCAGTTCTGGACCCAGGTGGCCCAGATGTTCAAGGGCAACGACGCGGTCGTCTTCGACCTGTTCAACGAGCCGTACCCGGACGCCGCGAACAACTGGACCGATGCCACCGAAGCGTGGACCTGCCTGCGCGACGGCGGCACCTGCACGGGGATCGACTACAAGACCGCCGGGATGCAGACCCTCGTCAACGCGGTACGGGCCACCGGCGCCACCAATGTGATCATGACGGGCGGCCTCACCTGGACCAACGACCTCACCCAGTGGCTCACCTACAAGCCGGCCGACCCGACCGGCAACCTGATGGCTTCCTGGCACTCGTACAACTTCAACGCCTGCGTGACGAGCGCCTGTTGGGACAGCCAGATCGGCACGGTCGCTGCCAAGGTGCCGGTCACGGCCGGCGAGATCGGCCAGAACACCTGCAACCACGACTACCTCGACCAGGTCATGAACTGGGCGGACAGCAACGGCGTCGGCTACCTGGCCTGGACATGGAATCCGTGGGGGGCGTGCGCCACGGGCGGCAATGATCTGATCACGGACTGGAACGGCACGCCCACGACGACGTACGGCGAGGCGTACAAAGCGCATCTGCTCAACCAGTAGCCGACCTGAGCTCCCGGCTCCGGCGCCGGGTCCCGGCCACCCGGCCTGGCCTCACCATCTCCCGGGGTGCCCATGCTGCGGTGAGATGGGGCCCTCTGCAGCCTGATGGTGAGGCCAGCGAGTCGGGCTGCCGTGCAACGTCTCCGAGCTCCCGGTGCACGGGGGTGCCCAACCCGACGGTGCGGTCCAGCAGTTGGGCTGGTCCGCGACGTGGTGAAGCTCCTGCTAGACGGTGTCACGACCAAGATCCACCGTGCGCCACCGGGAGCTCCGTGTGCTTGTCCATCCGTCGGCGATCGATCTGTCCACCGCGCGTCTGCGGCATCTGACGCGTCAACTGGCCGGACACCGCCGGGAGATCGGGACGCGATGGCGGCGGCTGACCGCAGATCGCCGAGCCCTGATCGCTCTGGCACACCTGCGCTGCGGTGACACCTGCGCCCAGCTCGCCGAGGGTTTCGGCATCGGGATCGCGACCGCGTACCGCTACGTCCAAGAGGCGATCGAGGTACTGGCCATGCTCGCGCCCACGCTCGACGAGGCGATGTCCGCGGCCCGGAAGAAGGCGTACCTGATCCTGGACGGCACGGTGCTGCCGATCGACCGGATCGCTGCTGACCGGCCGTGTTACTCCAGAAAGAAGAGGCACCACGGCATGAACGTGCAGGTCCTGGCCGACCCTTTCGGCCGGCTGCTTTGGGCCTCGCCCGCGCCGTCAGGCCCCCCACGACCTGACCACCGCACGCGAGCACGGCATCATCAACGCACTCGCCACGGCTGGGCTCACCGCCTACGCCGACAAGGCGTACCAGGGCGCTGGCCGCCGTGTCCGGGTTCCCTTTCGAGGCCGACGACTCAAGCGATGGCAGCGACGGCACAACACCACCCACGCCAAGATCCGATGCGTCAAAGACCAGGCCATGGCCGTACCGAAGGGCTGGCACCTGCTCCGCAAGCTCCGCTGCAGTACCCACCGCATCACCGACGTCGTGCAGGCCGTCCTCGTCCTCCATCACGCCTCAACGTGATGTTGGAAAACGCTCACTGCACCGGTGAGCTCCGATCTTCCTGCCTTCCGCTATCACCCAGATCCGCTCGCCAGCGGACCCATCCGCGAGAGCGCCGAAACATGTGCCTGCTGCAACCGCGCCACGGGGTGGATCTACACCGCGGCCTTCTACACCGCCCAAGAGGTCAGCGGACACTTCTGCCCGTGGTGCATCGCCGACGGCAGCGCGGCTGAACGGTTCGTCGGCGAGTTCATGGACGCCTACGGACTCGACGACGTCAGCGACGAGATCCTGCACGAGGTCACCCGCCGCACCCCCGGCTGGCACGACGCAGCCCGCCTCGATCGGTTCCTCACCCACCTCGGCGAGGGCGCCACCGCGATGCTCTTCCGCTGCACAATCTGTGACACCCGCCTCGCCTACGCCTCGTAACTGCCACCGAGCCCGACAGCCCTCGAGAGCGTAGCGATCATCCCTTCAAGGGAACCGCACCCGGTGAGCTTCACGCCACCGGCCTGGGCCCGGGCCACCACCTCGGCGACCAGCCCCTCATCCACGGCGTCCCTCGCACCCACAGCGACCCCCCGGCCTCGATGTCACTCGCCACGACAGGTATCAACTGTCGCTTCCAGCTCGGGAGTTCCACCGCTCGCGGTACAAACCCCATCGCTGAAGTCAGGTGTGGACGCGGAATGCCTGGGAGGCTCAGAGGTAGCTCGCCCGGGTCAGGTTGTGGACGCGTGGGTTGTGGCCGATCTCCTGGCCGGGGTCGACGGGGACCTCGACGAGCAGGGAGCGTCCGCCCGGGGCCTGGCAGGCGGTGAGGATGGCATCCAGGTTGCCGAGGTCGGGGTCGCAGCGGATGGCGTCCCAGCCAAGGCCGCGGGCGGTGGTGACGAAGTCGACCGGGGCGAGGTCGCCGTGGAAACGGTGTTCGGGGGTGCCCGGCATGATGTGCGGCAGGCCCTGGTTGACGATCGCGTAGGCGCCGTTGTTGAGGATGAACAGGCGCAGGCCCAGATGGGCGGTCTCGGGCAGAGCGCCGGCGTACAGGCGGAAGCAGCCGTCGCCGGAGAAGCACAGGACGCTCAGGTCGGGGCGGGCGAGTTTGGCGCCGAGGGCCAGGCCGAAGGCGCCGCCCATCGCCGAGCCCTGGTAAGCGGCGTAGGAGCGGATGTGGGGGTGCGGGCGCTGGAAGACGTACTGGCGGTCCTTGTAGGCCATGCACACGTCGTCGAAGGCGAACGCCGGGGTGGTCCAGGTCAGCGCGAGGCGTTCGAGGAACGCCGCGAAGTCGACGGTGCCTGGGCGCGTGAGGGGCTCTGGAGTACGGGAGTTGAGGTGGGCGGGGGCGATGCGTTGGCGCTGCGGGCCGGCCCCGGGGCGGCTCAACAGCACCTCCAGGGTGGAGGAAATGGGGCCGGTGATGCGCTCGTACGTGCCGGCGCAGCGGTGCGCGAAGCCGGATTCCCCTTGCCCGTAAGGGAAGGTGAGGGCGGTGAGGTGGATGACGTGGCCCGCGGTGACGCGGGCCAGGTTCAGGACGTACTCGCCGGGTTCGAAGCCGAGGGTGAGCAGCACGTCGTCGGGGCCGAGGCCGGTGAAGAGGGCGGACGCTACGTCGTTGCCGCCGAAGCCGATGTGGCCGTGCCCGTACGGGTCGCGGGGGTCGACGGCGGCAGCGCCATTGACGGTCCATACGATCGGCGCACCCCAGCGGCGGGTGAGGCGCGCGGTCAGTTCCGGCATGTGTGGGTCGCGGGCCGCTTCGTCGGTGGCCAGGACGACTACGCGGCGTCCCGCGATCCTGCGGTGGATCCCGTTCACGTCCGGCGGGTGCCTTGGGTGTCCTTGGAGTGGGACCATCGGGTCGGGCGCGGGCCCGGCGAGGACGTCGGGGTGCAGAGCGAACACGACAGGGCGGGAGTCGGCCAGGATGCGGCGGGCGAGCTGCAGTTGGCCGGGCAGTTGAGCACGGTCCTTCACATGCAGGCAGGCGTCCCCGAGCTCCGCGCGGAGCTGTGCGACCATCCCCGCGCCATCGTCGGAGACGTCCTGGAGGGGTGAAAGACCTTTCGTGGCAGTGGAGTTGAGGGCCACGAGGTAGACGGCCGGGATGTTGTGGGCCTTGGCGTCGCTGAGGCCGCTGGCGGCCAGTTTGCTGGCGGCGCCGGTCGTGGTCAGACAGGCGGCGATCCCGCCCCCGGCCAGATGGTGCCCCAGCGGCATGAACCCGGCCGTGTATTCGGGCACGGTGAACAAGCTGGGGGTGTCGGCCCCGGGCGTGCCGGGTGCGAGGAGGCGGGCGAGGTGGATGACCCCGCCACCGTTCACCCCCGCGTATGCGGTGACACCGAGCTCGGCCAGGGCATCGATCAGCCACCTGTTGGCCGAGGTGTCGTCGAGGAGACGGCTGGTCTGGGCGGTGGTCGGGTCATGGATGCTCACGGCAGTTCCTCCTCGGCGGCGCGCCTCGGCGTGGGGGCCGTGATCACTGCATACCCGCAGGCGAGAAGGGCTCCCCAGCAAACAGGGGCTTGATGAAGCGTCAACTAGTGGCGCTCGCTGACCAGTTAACGCCCGCGTGCGCCCCGCGGCTCCCCGTACGCGGGTCAGCCCTCCCCGTCCAGCAGTCCGCGCTGCGCGAACACGTCCTTGGCGGCGAGCGTGGCGTTCAATGCCCTCGGGACGCCGCAATAGACCGTAGTGTGCAGCAGGGCCTCCGCGATCTGCTCCTGGCTCAGCCCCACCGTGAGTGCCGCACTCACGTGCATCCGGATCTGCTCCTCGCACCCACCCAGCGCGACCAGCACCCCCAGAGTCACCAACTCCCGTTGCTGGGACGTCAGCCCGGGCCTCGTATAGATCTCGCCATAGGCCCACCCCACGATCTGCTCGGCCAGCGCGGGCGAGACGTCCGCCAGCGCCTCCACGACCCGCCGCGCCGCATCGGGCTCCACCCCGGCCAACACATCCAGGCCCCGCTGCCACCGCTCCTCGTCCCGCCCGTTCACCATGACCGTCAGCCTTCGCTCTTTCCGGGTGATCTCCGAATACGTACGTACAGACACTGCCCAGAGAGGCGGATGATCACAGCTGGAACGGCCCGTGTCCGGGAGTCCCCTCGATCCGATAGGGACCCTTCCCCGAAGCGTGGACACGTCCTATGCCACTGGTTCATCTTGCCAACGCCATCCCGGAAGCAGGGACTTCACACCAATCCCCAAACGCTGGGCGGTCGAGCGGACCTACGGCTGGCTCATGCTGAACCGCCGCCTCGCCCGCGACTACGAGAACCTCCCCGCCCGCTCCGAAGCCATGATCCGCCTCGCCATGACCGACCTCATGGCCCCCGCCTCACCGGCGAGAACACCACCTCCTGGCGCGACCCGACACCAGCACACCAAAGCCGCATCTCCGGATGAAACAACAGGATGAGACGACCTCTTGGTTTGGCTCTTATCCTCTGTCCGTGTCGTACGGCGGTGACGGATGGTTCCAGACGTCGTCGAACCTGCTGATGATCTGACGGAGTTCGCGAGCAGTTCGAGGTGACATGGCCTGCGTCACGGTGTCGAGGAGGGCACGCGCTTCAAGGGGATTGCCGCAGCAGTACCAGTGCACGTTGCCCCACTCGTAGTCGTGCCACAGCTCGCGCTCAAGACGACGGGCGTAGTCCTTCCACTAGCGCATGGCTACGCTGACGTCGCCAGACCGCAGATAATTGCGGGTGCGCTCAAGACGGTAGATCCCTGACAGCGCACGCGAGGACAGGCCGTCGATGACGGGGTTTGCGTCTGGCGTCCGGCGGCGCGAGATGCCAGCCCGGTTGCGTCCTGGCCGTCTACACGGCAGTTCGCCTAGAGCTCCTCCACCTGGTCGCGGGCGGGCAGCCTCCCGGACCTCCAACTCCTCGGACAGCGAACCCATCGAGCACCCCTCCCCCGCCCCAAAGCAGAGACGGACCACTCCGAGGACACCCCACCCGGCGATACCGCTCAGGCATCCCTTGGGAGGAACCGCACCCAATGAGCATTGTGCATCTTGAAAACGGCTGGTCATCAGGGCTGGTGTCGGTGGGTGGTCGTCTCCTCGGCTGGTCGCGGGCGGGTGCCTGTGGTGAAGATCGTCCGTCAGGGCGATGAGTAGGGCCGCCATGCCAGGTCTACATGCAGTGAAACCAGTCTGGCGGAGGACCACAGGAGGTCGAAGTGTCCAGATCAGTGCTCGACATGTCGGTGTCAGTCGACGGGTACGTCGCCGACACAGAGGATTTTCTCGGCGGCGACGACGGCGAGCGGCTGCATAAGTGGGCCGACGCTGACGGGGAGTCCGGCCAGCCGTCCGGGCCGGCCGCGCAATTCCAGGACGAATGGAATGCGGCCGGTGCGGTGCTCGCGGGACGGCGGACTGCCGAGCTCATGGATCACTGGGGTGGTGATCACGGCGGTCTCCCCATCTTTGTGCCCAGCCACCGCCCGCCCGGCCCGGCCGCCCGCTGGGGCTATCCACTGGTGACGTACGTGACCGATGGGATCGAGAGCGCGATGGCACAGGCCAAAGCCGCAGCCGGAGGCAAAGACGTGCAGGTGCGCGGCGCGTACACGGCGCAGCGGGCGCTCGAGGCCGGGGTGCTGGATGAGGTGCAGATCCATCAGATACCGGTGCTTCTCGGGCGTGGCCATCGACTGTTCGACGTGTTGCCGTCAGAGATCGAGTTGGAGATCGTCCAGGTGATCGACACACCGCAGGCCACCCACATCCGCTACCGGGTCCGTCGCTGAGCGCACGGGCAGACGATCTTGAGCGTGAGCAACCGCCCGTAACCAGCACGAGTACGCGATCAACGATCCGCACCAACCCCGTGATCAGCAACTTCAAGTTGCACAAGCTGCAATTGGAGGTGTGCAAGCTGAAGTTGCTGGTCACAGGACTGGTGCGCGTGGGCATCAGGATGCTCGTGCCGGTCGCTGGCAGGTGACTTTGGTGAAGATCGTCGGCCATCGGGCGACTTCGCGGTTCGTGAGGACCAGCAAGGCCCTGACCAGGGCTGTCACCCAGGCGGGGGCGGTGCGCACCTTGCCGAGGACGCGCCAGTTCTCGAGGTGGGCAAAGCCGTGCTCGACGGGCGCCCGGACGGCCGCCAGTGCCGTATCGGACAGCTTCCGGCCTCGCGTCAGGGGCCGGTTCCGGGCGGCCGTGCAGCCGGTGATCACCGTCGGGTCGGCGTCGGGGCCGCCGCCGTCGAGGCCGACGAATCCCAGGTCGGCGATGGCCCCGAGCCCGACTTCCCGCAGTTTCTGGGTGAGCGTGTCGTGCCGGCACACGGTGATCTCCGAGCTGCGCCCGGGGCGGGCCGCCGAGATCCACAACAGCAGGCCCCGGTCGTCGGTGAGGGCGATCACGAGTACCCTCCCGCGTTCTCACGGCGTGTCGACCTGCTGACGGATCGTAGGCGGGGGCCGGTCGTGGGCGAGGCCGAACCCGGCATCCCGCCGGACCCGGACCCGGACCCGGACCCGGACCCGCCCGATGATCTACTCGATGGTCATTGGCCGCCGACCGGCACGAGTGTCCAACTCGCCCTTCACACCAGACCTGTGATCTGCGACTTCACGATGCGCACCGCTCCATGCCGAGCACGAGGATCAACGTTGGACAGGAGATCATCACGTCGATCAGGCGCAGGCCCGCCGCTGCCCTTGCGAGTACGGCAGTGACGATCTCGGTGACGCCGTCCCAACCGCCGGTTGGCCCCGTGCCGCAACGGACTGCGCCCAAGGCGGACTGGATCGCACCGATGTCAAGAAGCATCGGCAACGGCGCAGACCCCACAGCTCCATCACTCTGCGCCGCCGCCTGCAGCCGGCCCAATCCGCTGTCCGCCTGGGGTGCGGTCACGAGACACAGGATGTCGTCGGGCCTCCGGTGTCGTCGAAGTTGTCCGCCAGCCCCCGCGACGTGGTGCGGGCCTGCCAGCGGTGGGCGGTGAGACCCAGTCCTGCTGTCAAGGGACCGATGAACGCGCGGACGCGGTCCAGGCGGGCGGGAACCTCTGTCCGCAGCGCTCGTGTCTGTGCGGCCGTCAGCGTGCCGTTCTCCAGGTGCCAGGCGGCCGCATCCCGCACAGTGAGCAGGCCGTACAAATCCCGTACCGCTTCCAGCGCCTCCCGGTCACTCTGCGCGGGCGTCCGCCGGACCAGGGCGTCCAGGGCCTCACACATCAACCGGGTCGTGTGCGCCTCCGCGAACGTCAGGGCGTCGGGGAGCAGCTCGTTCCAGAGCCGGAATCCCTCCTGACCGGATGTGGTCCCTTCCGCGACGCGATCGGCGTGCTCGCGGTGGAGACCGGCCTCCCGGGCCCGCGCCAACGCCACAGGGCCGTCCGCCGTGAGAGGGTCCGGTGCCGTGCCCGGCGGTGGCGGCACGGGCGGGGAGTACTCGACACCGCACAGCAGGCTGCGGGCGGCGTCCGCGGTCATCAGAAGGTTGTCCCCGGCTGCGGAGTTGGACACCTGAGCCAGGCCCTCCATGTCCGTCAGGCGGAACGACGAGACATTGCCCTGGCCTCCGCAGCGTCGCCGCGCCTCACCGGTGACCTGCTCCGCGACCGCCGTGGAACGCGCCTTGAGCAGCGCCAGCGAGCGGTTGACGGCCGCCCAGGGCGCCGTGTTCATGCGCTCCTCGGCGCCGGGGGCGGGTGCGGCTGTGGGGCCGCCCCGGGCCGCGTAGTCGCCGATGACCTCACCGGCCCAGGCCGTGAGGGCGTAGGCGCGGGCCATGCCCCCGTACAGGGCTTCCTGTTGGGTGCGGTGGTCCATCAGGGAGCGCACCGGTCCGTTGCGCTCACGGCTGGGGCGGTCCGCGCAGAAGCTCAGGGCTCCGTAGACCGCGCCGCGGGCGGCCGTGGACACCGCCGCCGCCATCGTCGCGGCGGCGGGCGCGAAGGTGACGAGCGAGCGCAGCAGCCTCTGGTCGGTGTTCGGCACCGGGTCGCACACCGCGCCGTCCACGATCTCCGCCGAGTCGCGCAGCCAGTACTCGTACGGGATGTGTACACCGTCGAGGCGGACGGCGGCGTAGTCCAGGGGCGCGCCGGGCATCTCGACCCGCTCGCCGAACCGCAGTCCGGGCGGCGCAAGCCCGTCGGGTCCCTGGAAGGGGAGGAGAAAGACGTGGGTGCCGAACGGGGTTCCGTCGACGACGAGTTGAGCGAAGACCACGTCGTGGCGCGGGTTGTCCGTCAGGGCCGCGCCGGCCAGGAGCTTGACCGCTCCGGGATGCGGGGTGCGCAGAATGAAGCCGTGCCGGTCCGGATCGTAGTGGGCCTCGGTGTCGACTCCCAGGTGGCTGTTGCTGCGCCCGGCCTCGGTCAGCAGGATGCCGCCGATGTGGGTGCCCCGGTCGAGTTCGTCGAGGGCCTTGTCGATGGCCGGACCCGGGCGGTGCAGGGCGAGCACCGTGGGCAGGGCGATGGCGTAGTGGATGAGGCCGGCCAGTGCGAGCGACGGGCCGCGCACCGCGCACCACTCCACGAGCGCGGTGAGCGAGAGGGGGTCGTTCAGCAGTGTGCGGCCACCGCCGACAACCGCGTTGACGGCGCGCAACTCGCGGTACGCCTGACGGGCCTGCCCCGCGTGCGTGTCCGGCCGGGGAGCGGTGAAGGGCGGTTCGTCCAGGCAGCGGTCGAGTGCCGCGATCAGTTCGGGGCGGGTCGCTCCGGTGCTGATGTCCAGAACGCTGCGGTCGAGGCGTGCAGGGGGCGGGAGTGCACTCATACGGGTGGCTCCGGGAAGTAGAGGGTGCAGGCCGCGCTGGGGCCCGCGCCGGCTGTGAGGAAGAGGAGGGGGCCTTCCGGGGACGAGGCAGGGGGTGAATCCGGGGTGGGCCTGCGGGCGTTGAGGTAGCCCAGGACGGGTGCCGCCGTGTGGGCGCGGATGTCCGGGAGCCCGCAGGAGACGAGTGAGTCCGGGGGGAGCCCGAGTCGGCGTGCGACCTCCGCGTCGAGGCCCGGCGGGCTGCTGGAGGAGATGAGCCGGACCGACTCGGTGCCGAGCCCGGCCTCCTCCAGCGTCCGCAGCGCGAGCGAGGCCGCGCACCGGGCGATGCGGTCCACGGCGTCCGGGGCCGTGCGGACGGTCACGGCCCCTGGCGCGTCCGGGGCGGACAGGTCGCAGTAGCCCTCGACGGCCCAGCCGCCGGTGGTGGTGAGCGCCGTGCGTACGGGCCCGAACCCGACCCCGGTCCGGTCGCCCCCGGTCAGGAGAAGGGCACCGCCGCAGGCGTCGTGGGGGAAGTCGGGTGGGGGTGATCCGGGCCCCGGGTGGGCGTCCGCGGTCACGACCAATGCGTAGGCGATCGGGTCGACCGCCAGGAACGCCTGGGCCACGGCGATGGCGTCGAGCATCCCGCAGGCGCCGTTGGCCACGTCGAAGGAGACGGTAGGGGCGGGATGAGTGGTGTCGCAGGCGAAGTTCGGGTTGATACCGAGCTGGTGCTGGACCAACGCGGCCATGGCAGGCTCCATGAGGTTGCCGTCGCGGTAGACGCCCGCGTGGATGAGCAGGCCGATCCGCTGCGGCGCCACGTCTGCCTGCGCCAGGCATGAGCGTGCCGCGCGAACACAGTGCGCGATGGAGCCGCTGTCGTCCGGCCCGGCGGCGTCCGGCAGGGAGCCGGTCCCGCCGTCCGTGCTGAGAGCAGCGGACTTGATGACCACACTCATGTCGGCTCTCCGGGGGGCGAGATCGTCAGGGCCATGAATCCGGCGACGAAGCCGGAAGCGCTGGCGACGAGGAGGTAGGTCGACGGGCCCTCACTCCGCGAGGCCAGGTGATCGTGCAGCGTGACGAAGAGCGAGTTGGATGCGGTGTTCCCGTAGCGCTCCAGGCTGGAGAGCATGGGCGGCATGGGACCGACTCCCTTCTCACCGGCCTCCTTCACCCTGTCGATGAAGCTCCGGCTCACCTGGTGCGCGATCAGATGGTCGAAGTCTCCCGGCGTGAAGGGCCGCCCGGTCCGGGCGAGGAACGCCCGGTACAGGGCGGGCCACTGCTCCATGACCGATGTGTCGTGCAGCGCCCGGCTGTCGGTGAACATCGACATGCCGGTGTGCGGGCCGCTCGGGCCGGCCAGGCAGAGCCTGGCGAAACTCCCGCTGGTCATCTGCTCGACGTAGTGCACACGATCCGGGGCGTCGTCGGTGGCGGCGTCCATGATGACGGCGCTGGCGGAGTCCCCGACGGTGAGGGAGGCCAGCCGTTTGTCCCGCAGTCCGGTGATCTCCCGAAGAGCGGTGTCCGTGATGGTGGTGACGCACTCGCCGCTCACCACCATGCCGTTGCGCACGGTTCCCGCCTTGATCATCCGGTCGAGTACGAGCACCCCGCTGAACATGCCCGCGCAGGCGTTGGAGAGGTCGAAGTGGAGGGCCGACGCCGCCCCGGTCTCCCTGCACAGCAGCGCGGCGAACGACGGTTCCCAGCGCATGCGCGGCCCTTCGTGCAGCCGCGTGATCGACGCGGAGATGACGACGTCCAGATCGCGGGGGCGGTAGCGCGAACGGCTGAGGCAGTCACGGGCCGCTCGCAAGGCGAAGAGGTACGAGTCGTCCGCGCCGTCCGGTGGAGCACGACGGACCCTCCGCTCGCGGATACCGGTCAGGGCAGCGAGATCCACCCGTACAGGACAGTCCAGTTCAGCGATCAGCCGTTCGCTGGTGACCACGGTCTCGGGCACGAACGCCGCCAGGGACTCAATTCGGGTCAGCACGGGTTCCGGCCCCTTCCCGTGGGATGGTGCCGTTCGTGCCACGGGCGTCGGACGGCACCGGTGGCTGCGACAGCACCGTGCGTACGGTGAAAGCGGGCGCCACTGCCTTCATCAGCGGAGTGAGCAGCAAACGCGGCGCCGCCTCGATGACGACCGTCGTGCCGGCCAGGGCGAGGACACTCGTGGTCTGCCGGAAGCACACGGGCCGGGTCAGATGGTGGGTGACGGCGTCCCGCAGTGCGGCAGGGTGACGGGGCGGTGGGACGGGTGCCGCCGAGCGCACCGGGAACCGGGGCGTGGCGAAGGGAAGACGTGCAGCGACATCCCTCACGTCGTCCGCGACCGCGCGCAGCACCGGGCTGTGGAACAGCGTGCGTGTGGCGACACGCACCGTCTTGACCGAGCGGCCCCGCGCGGCGGCGCTCAGTGCATCGAGCTGCTCGGCCGGGCCACAGACCACGCTCTGGCGCGGCGCATTGTCGCAGGCCAGACGGAGACCGGGAAGGCTCTGCTCCCGCAGCAGCCGTGCGGTGTCGGACGCCGAGAGCCGCAGGGCCAGCAACCCGCCGGGGGGTACGCGGTGGCGACGGCGTGCGGCCTCGGCTGCCAGGAGCAGCTTGGCGCCGTCCCCCGCCGTGACGGTGCCGACGGCTGCGAGCGCGGCGATGTCACCGAGACTGTGCCCGAGGACGGTTGCGGGGCGCATGTCCTCGGTCGCCAGGAGAAGGCGGAAGAGGGCGAGCGCCTGTGTGTAGACGGCGAGGTGCAGTGCGACTTCGACGGAGCCCGACGCACCGGAGGTCCGCTCCTCCGAGGCCCCCAGGAGCAGCGACGAGGGCAGCGGCCCGGGGTAGGCGGCTGCGACCGCCTCGTCGACCTCGGACAGCGTTGACCGGACCGCCGGGTGGTCGCCCACCTGCGCGAGTGCACCGGGCACGTACGAGCCGATGCCGGGAAGGAGGACGGCGCATGTCGTACCGCCGCCGTTCACGCCGGCCGGCCGGGGGCGGAGGAGGGAAGGGTGCGCAGCACGACGGCAACGTTGTGCCCGCCGAAGCCCAGGGAGTTGTTGAGCGCGACCACCGGGCCGTCCGGCAACGGCCGGGGTTTGTCCCGCACCAGTTCCAGTCCCATGTGCTCGTCCGTGTCGTAGGAGTTGAGCGTGGGTGGGACGGTCCTGTGGCACAGGGACTGGGCGGTGATCACGGTCTCCACCGCGCCTGCGGCCCCTTGGAGGTGCCCCATGCCGGACTTGGGAGCGCACACCGGTACCTCCGGCAGCCGCTCGCCCAGGACGGTGTGCAAGGCCCGCGCCTCGGCGGCGTCGCCCATCGGGGTCGACGTCGCGTGGGCGTTCACCAGCCCCACCCGCTCAACGGGCTCCCCGGCCTGACGCAACGCCAGGCCCATGGCGGCGGCCAGCCCTCTCCCGTCCGCGAAGGGCTGCGCGATGTGATGGCCGTCCGAGGTCACGCCGCCTCCGGCGACCTCGCAGTACGCCTTCGCTCCCCGGCTCCGTGCCAGGGAGGCGTCCTCCAGCACCACCATCCCGGCGCCCTCCCCCACGACGAAGCCGTCCCGGGCCCGGTCGAAGGGGCGCGACGCGGCGGCCGGGTCCCCGCTGTGCCGCGAGAGGGCGCGCATCGCGCAGAACGCGGCGATCGTCAAGGGAGTGACGGTCGCGTCGGTTCCGCCCGCCACCACCACCCTGGCCCGGCCGGTCCGGATCAGATCCAGCCCGAAGGCAACGGCCTCCGCCCCGCTCGCACACGCGCTCGACACCGTGTGGACGCCTGCCCGCGCACCGACCGCGATACCCACCTGCGCGGCAGCCGTGTTCACCAGGTACATCGGCATCGCATAGGCGGAGACCAGCTCCGCTCCATGGCTCTTCAGACGCTCATAAGTGGACAGGATCGTGTCCTGCGGGCCGTGCCCCGTACCGACGACGACCGCGACGTCCTCGGGGCGCATGGGGCAACCTGCCCGGTCGCCGCCGCCCCCGAGGCCCGCGTCCGCCCACGCCTCCCGGGCCGCCACCATGGCCAGTTGGGCTGAGCGGTCGAGTCGTGCGAAGCCCCGCTCCCCCGGAGCCGCCACGGGTTCGGCCGCAACGGGTGCGGCGATGCGGACAGGGAGCTCCTGGGCCCACGGTTCGGACAGGGCACGGATTCCGGAGGTCCCGGCGAGCAGGGCACGCCACATTGATGGGGCATCTGCTCCGAGCGGGGTGAGGGCGCCCACTCCGGTGACGACGACAAGCGGTGGTTCCGAGTCCATGCCAAATCCCCTTCCAGCAGCCGGATCCGGATGACTCAGAGTTCGCCGCACACACGGGCGACGACATCGTCCACGGTGAGCAGCACCTCGGCCTGGTCGTCGGGAACGAGCACCCCCAGGCGGTCGTGGAGGGCGGTGAGCAACTCGACCAGCCCCAGCGAGTCGAGGCCCAACCCCTCGCGCAGGGACTGGTCGGGGCGGACCTCTTCCAGCGGAGTCTCGGCGATCTCCGCGACGATCTCCGAGACGCGGGGCAGGACATCGTGGGCACTGGCAGCCATGGACAGCTCCTCTGCTGACGGGAGAGGCGGACGACAGGCCGATGGCCGACCGTCCGGGGACAGGGACCATTAGGCGGCCGGACCCGTGGGATGAGGAATCGCTCGTCCGGGCAGAGCGTGTTGAATGGCGTTGAACACCCGGAAGCGCGACGCGGTACACGCCGACCCCACCGGTACCGCGCATGTCAGCTGCCCCAGCGATGTATCACCGGCATATGCGCCCCCTTTGCCGCAGAGCGCCCTGTTGCTGTCGGGGAAGACGCAGGCTGAATGGATCATGCCGACCCGCCGCCGGAAGTTGACCGGGATGGTTGCCATGCCCCTCACGAAAACCCCGAACCCTTCGCTGCGCGCGCTGCTCGCGGAAGCGGGCTGGACCCAGCAGGCACTGGCCCGTGCCGTGAATCTCATCGCCGCCGAAGCAGGCGGGGAACTCCGTTACGACCGCACCACGGTCGCCCACTGGCTTCGCGGCAGCCGCCCCGCGGCCACCATCGTGCCCCTCGTCTGCGAGGCCCTCGGCCGCCGCATCGGCAGAACCGTCACGCCCGAAGACCTGGGCTTCACCGACCCCGTGCGCGTCGTCCGCCAGCGGGCCCGCCCCGGTCCGCAGCCATCGCCGGGCCAGACACTGGACCGCCTGTTCGCAGTGCCCCTGAACGCCATGCTCTACCACCCCAGGGACTGTCTCCCCCCTGCCCCGCCCTCCTCCTGGCTCACCCCACAGCCACCCCACGGCACGGCGGCTCGCGCTCTGCCCGGGGCGAGGCCCGTCCAGCCCGCCTCGACCGCGGTGCAGTTCTTCGCGGAACTCCTCGGCACGCAGGGCGGCGCCCACGCGCCGGCAACCCTGCGGACCTACCTGAGCGAAGTGGTGACCGGCCGGCTGCGCAGACTCGGCATGGCGACGCAGGAGGAGTACGTGGAGGGTGCCCGCCTGGTGCTGCTGCTGGGCCGCATGTACGAGGACCAGCTGCTCCACGGGCCAGCTCAACGGTGCTACATCACCGCCAGGGAACTGTCCGTGACGGCGGACGACCCAGCCACCTGGGCCGTCGCGGTCCGGATGGTGAGCACCCAGGCCCAACGACTGGGGCATCTGCGCGCCGCGGGCTTGAGCGCGCGGGCAGCCGTATCCGCGGCAGCCGCCGCGCAGCACGGAATCCAGGCCTACACCCAGGCACAACTCGCCGTCGTCCGAGCGGTGGTCGGCGACCGCGCCGGGGTGCAACTGGCCCTGTCGGACGCGCTCGTGTCCCTCCGTCACCAGGGTGCCACGGGCGAGGCGTTCGTCACCTACTCGGCCACCTCGTTCGAGTACCAGCGGGCAGAGGCCCTCCTCGCCCTGGGCGACGTACCCGGAGCCGTGACGGCACTCGAACGCTCGCTTCGGCTACGGCCGGCTCAGGACCAGTGTGGGACGGCCCTGATCCAGGCACGCCTGGCCTGCGCTCTGCTGTATGCGGGCCGGGTCGACGAGGCCCTGCGCCACGGCCGCGACCTGTGCGAAGTCGGTCCCTCGCTGAGATCGGCCGCGGTGGGGCGGGCCATGGCTCAGTGGCGGGCCGCGGCGCGCGGGCTGCTGGGGCGGGAACCTCCCGCACCGCCCGCGGGATGCCGTTCAACAGAGTTCAACAGGCGCCTGCTCCGGACCGGTTGCCGCAGCCGGGCGAGGCAGGGCTCACTGGGAAAGCGGCCGGTCACCGCCCGGATCATGCGATCCGCCTTCCGCACCGGCCGCGGGCCGAGGCTCGTTCCGCCCCACCACAGGAGTGTGTGATGTCCGTATTCGACGCCTTTCGCATCGACGGAGCGAAAGCACTGGTCACCGGTGCGTCACGCGGCATCGGCCGCGCCGTGTCCCTGGCACTCGCCGAGGCGGGAGCCGATCTCGCGTTGTCCGCGCGGACAACGGACGCGCTCAAGGAGACCGCGTCCCTCGTCACGGGCCTCGGCCGCACCTGCGTCCTGACCTCCGGCGAACTCTCGGAACCGGGAGCCGCGGCGCGCGTCGTCGACGAGGCCGCCGGGCAACTGGGCGGACTGGACATCGTGGTGCACAACGCGGGGATGCTGCCGTCCGGCGCCGACGGCGCGACCCGCGTCGTCCCGCTGGAGGACTCCGCCCAGGAGGACTGGGACGCGGTCCTGTCCGTGAACCTCAATGCCACCGCCGCGGTGTGCCGCAGCGCCTACCCCCACCTGGCCCGGTCCTCCCGCGCCGCCGTGGTCCTGATGTCCTCGGCCGCGGCCCTCGTGGGGGCTTCGCGCATCGAGGCGTACGGGGCCTCGAAGGCGGCCCAGATCTCACTGGCCCGCAGCCTGGCCGTGCACTGGGCACGTGACGGTATCCGCGTCAACGCGATCTGCCCGGGCTGGATCCGCACGGACCTGACCACCTTTGCCTCCGGAACCGATGCGCTGTCCGACTGGCTGATGGCCCATGTCCCGATGGGGCGTTGGGGCGAGCCGCACGAGGTCGCCAGCGCCGTGCTGTACCTTTCCTCGCCTGCCGCGGCGTTCATGACGGGCCATGCTCTGGTCCTCGACGGCGGCGTCTCCGTCCCGGACGGTGGCCTCGCGGGCATCCCCAAGCCCCCGTCCCCGTTCGCCGCCTGAGCCACTGTCCTGCTCCTGCGTCTTCAGAAGCCCACGACCGGAGGAACGGGACGCCCTTCGTGAACCTGCGAACAGGGAGGCCGGGAGAATGGCGTCCATCGGCTTCCGCCCTCGGAGACCTGTGCCCCGGCCTCGGAACCGATCCTGCTTGGCCAAGGTCCAAGACCGCTGGGTTCGTTCGTTCGAGGGCGAGCCGACGATCCGGCGGTCCGGGCGCCGCTCCAGCGGATCGCCGGAACGCTCGACACGGTGCTTCCTGAGCTGTTCGCGCCTGACTACGAAGTTCCGTCGCTGAGCATGGCAAAACTCGTCAGTGGAATGCGCCTTACAGCCAGACGGGTTCCGGCCGCCGCGTGGGCGATGCCAGCAGTTCTGTTCAGGTACGGGCGAAGGTGCGCAGGTCCTCGTTGAGGCGGTCCGCGTGGGTCGCGAACAGTCCGTGGCCGGCGTTCTCATACACGTGCAGTGCCGCACCCGGGATCAGGGCGGCTGCGCGGCGGCCGCTGAGGTGGAGCGGGGCGGAAGCATGCGTGACGAGGACCGGACGGTCGATCTTCGCCAGTTCCGGTACGAGGTTCAGTGAGGGCAGAAGGTCGTTGAGGGCGGTCCCGGCCCGTGCCGTCGCCCCACGGCAGAGGCCCACCATGTGCGCCACGTACGCGTCCGGCGCCGAGGGGCCCGGAAGATGGCGGGCGAAGAAGGCATCCGCCCCGTCGGCGAAGAACTTCGCCCGGTCCTGCCGGAAGGTCTCGTTGAACGCGCGAAGGAGCTCTGGATCAAGTCCCTCGGCGTGATCCGAAGACCGGGCCGGCCCCGGCGCCACTCCGCTGTTGGAAACGACCCGGGCCACCCGCTCACCGCTGAGGGTCAGGTGGCGGACGGCCTCGGCGGTACCGAAGGAGTGCCCGACAAGCGTGACGTCGCGCAGGTCCAAGTGGTCGAGCAGGGCACCCAGGTCGCCAGCCAGCATGTCGAGGTCGAAGCCGCCCCAGACGTCCTCGGACCTGCCGTGTCCCCTGCGGTCGAACGCCACGTACCGGAACCCCTCGGTTGCCAGCGGCAGCATCTGGCACTCCCCCATCTCGGTGCCGAAGTAGGAGCCGTTGACGAAGACGATGGCGGGGCCGCTCACCGGACCGTGGTCGACGAAGTGGAGCGGCTGTGGGGGGGCGCCCTCCTTGCCGGGTGCCACTGGCCGGGCCATCGCCTTCGAGGTCATGGCTGCGGCAGACCGGTCATCGCGGTGGTTCATCAGATGCCCCCGAGGAAGTCCCGGACCGCGGTGGCCAGGCCCTCGGGGTCGGCCTGTGCGACGAAGTGGTCGGTGTCCAGCGGGCGGTAGACCGTGCCGGGGCGCCTGGAGCACATGGCACGGGCCTGTTCGGCGGGCAGGACCTGGCTGCGCAGCCCATGGACGAGGAGCGCGGGGCAGTCGGTGGCGAGCCACTGCTTCCAGTGGTCACCGTGGACGAGGTTCTCGGAGTCGACGGTGTCCTGCGGGTGGAAGGGCAGCCGCCAGCCGGCGCCGCCGGGCAGCGGGCGCAGCACGGGGCCGAGAGCGGCGGCGAGGGGTCCGCAGGCGGCGGCCAGTTCCTCGCGGGTGGCAGCGGTGTAGGGGAAGTCGAGCACGAAGGCGAGGGGGCTGGTTCCGTGGTCGGGGAGGTCGACGGCGGTGTCGATATTGATCAGGGCCTCGACCAGTTCGGGGCGTTCGGCGGCCAGGTGGCAGGCGTTGACCGCTCCGAGGGAGTGGCCGAGGAAGACCGCCCGGTCGATGCCGAGGTGGTCGAGGAGGGCGAGGAGATCGGCGAGGTAGCCGGCGCGGGTGTACTCGTGGGCACGCTGGGAGTCGCCGTGGCCGCGCTGGTCAGGGGCGATCACGCGCCACTCGGGGCCGAGGGCGGAGGCCAGGGCGGCGAAGGACGCGCCTTCGGAGAGGTGGCCGTGCAGCGCTACGAGGGGGCGGCCGTTGCCGCCGTGGTCCAGGTAGGACAGGGTGCGACCGTCGAAGGTCAGGGCGGCACGGGTGGGCAGGGCGGTCATCGCGTTGACAATCCCTCGGTTCGACGTGCGGGGCAGTGGGTCCTGGGGCGGGGTCAGGCGATCTGCTTCTGCGGGTGCAGGTCGAGGGTGATGTGCGGGGCGAGCGCGTGCAGGAAGTCCGGGGCGTCGAAGATCTCCCCGGCGGAGGCGACGCCGGTGGTCTTGGTGCGGCCGGCCAGGACGCGCTCGAGGGCCTCGGCGACCAGGGGCGCGGTGACCGCGTAGATGTCCTGGCCGCCGGCCGTGGCCCGGCGTTCGGCTCCGCCCGAGCGCACGACGACATCGATGAGGAAGGTCTGGTCCGAGCGCCCGCTCTGGTCGGCGGCGGTCGGGGCCGGTGTGTCGGGGGCGGCGATGTCGCGGACGGCCTCGGTGGTCATGTAGGTGGTCACATCGGGAATGGACAGGTGCTGGGGGACGGTGACGACGTCCGCCATCGTGAACTCCCCGATCACCTGCCGGGGTCCCATCGGGTCCGGGAAGGTCCACTCCAGGGTGGGCGCCTGGTCGATGCGGCGCTCCCACTGTCCGCCGCTGTAGCGCAGGCGGTGGTCGCCGCGCCGCTCACGGGAGACCGCGCCCGAGAGCCGGGTGCCGGCGGTGGGGTGCCAACTGCTCAGCGCGTAGGCGATGTGCGCCTCGTCGGCTTCGGTCCAGTCGCCCATCGCCGCGGTGGCCAGCAGGTCGCCGAGACCGCCGAAGAAGGCCATGGCCGGGACGATCACCGCTCCCGCGTCGCGGGCCCGCTCGCGGTAGTGGGCGAAGGTGTCGAGATTTGCCTCCAGTTCGGCGGCCACGTCCAGGTACGGGATCCCCGCGCGCAGCGCGGCCTCGATGACAGGGCCGGTGGTCGAGGCGAAGGGGCCGGCGCAGTTGATGACCGCCGCCGTTCCCGCCAGAGCCCGGTCCAGCGAAGCCGGGTCCCCGACCGATGCCACCCGGGCCTCCAGCCCGTGCTCGCCGGCCAGTTCCGCCAGAGCCTGCGCGTTGCGCCCCGACGGCACCGGGACGAACCCGCGCGCGGCCAGCTCTGCGACCACGAACCGCCCCGTGTGACCGTACGCGCCGAAAACCGCTACCAGCTGACCCGACCCCATGTGACTGCTCCCCTGCACTCGGACTCCCGCTGCGATGGTGATCCGCTGCGGCCTGACACCCTCATCCTGTCCTCGTGGCAGCACCCCGCACGAGCGTCGGAAACGACATGGTGCGTACAGTTTCGGACATGACCGCTGTCGCGCTGGCCGTCACCGACGGCATGCTCCACTACGAACTCTCCGTGGCCATCGAGATCTTCGGGTCCGACCTGACCCACGTCGTGGACCCCTGGTACGACTTCTCCCTCTGCGGGAACAGCCCGGTGCGCGTCAACCGCTTCCTCCTCGAACCCGATCACGGACTCGACCACCTCGCGCAGGCGGACACGGTGATCGTCCCCGGCTGGGCCGACACGGACCGCGAACCTCCCGCCGAACTGGTCGAGGCGGTGCGCGCCGCTCACGCGGCCGGTGCCCGCGTGGCCTCACTGTGCACGGGCGCCTTCGTCCTGGGCGCGGCAGGACTGCTCGACGGCCGGCGCGCCACCACACACTGGGCCCACACGCGGGAACTGGCCCGGCGTCACCCGGCGGCCACCGTCGATCCGGACGTCCTCTACGTCGACAACGGAGACGTCCTCACCTCCGCGGGCAAGGCCGCCGCCATGGACCTGTGCCTGCATCTGGTCCGCCTCGACCACGGCTCCGCCAACGCCAACAAGATCGCCCGACGTCTGGTCATCCCACCCCACCGCGACGGCGGCCAGGCCCAGTTCATCGCCACTCCCCTCCCCGCCCCCGGCAACCACCCCCTGAGCGAACTCTTCCCCTGGGCACTGGAGCGACTGGACCAACCGCTCACCGTGGAGGACCTGGCCCGCCAGGCCCGCATGAGCTCACGCCACCTCGGCCGGCACTTCAAGCACCTCACCGGCACCACACCGCTGCAGTGGCTCCACACCCAACGCATCCGCCACGCCCAGCAGTTGCTGGAGACCACCAACGCCACCGTGGACACCATCGCCGCTGCCACCGGTATGGGCACCGCCACCACCCTGCGCCGCCACTTCCACCGCAGCGTCGGAGTCCCACCCGACACCTATCGCCGCACCTTCCGCCCCTGAGAGCTCGTCTCCGTGTGCCTGCTCCAGCAGTAGCGGCATCCACGATCCGTACGGTCGCTCGATGGGGTCACTCGACCGTGAGTTCTTCCGCTGTCGCGCCCCGTGGGACGCGATGCTCGAAAGGACGGCGTGTGTCCAGGGTCGGCCGGAGGAACGACGGACGAGGGAGATGGCGTGACGCAAGAAACCGGACAGCGCGCAGGCTTTGGCCACCAAGCTCTGCTGCTGGCTGCCGGGCTGGCCGATCTGACGGTGAGCACCGTGGGTTCGGCCCTGGGGACCGTGCGGGGACTGCTGCACCGGTCGGACGCCGCGGAGCTGACGGCGGAGGCCGAGCACGAGCTCGTGGCGCGTGGGCGTCTGGTGCTGGACCGGTACGCTGCCGTGCCGCCGGCCCACCTGGAGATCCTGGCCCGGCGTGCCCTGGCCCGGAAGGCCGCCGACGGTGTCTGACCGGTGGGAGCCGGACGCGTTCAAGGCCCGCGTGGACAAGGTGCTGCGGCAGTTCGTCGCCCGGGAGGCCGACGAGTTCGCGGCGGTCGATCCGATGCTCGGCGCGGTCGCCGAGAGGTTGGAGGCGGCGGTCTGCGATGGCAAACGGCTGCGGGCGGCGTTCTGCTACTGGGGGTGGCGGGCCGTGAGGCAGCCGGACAGCGACGCGCTGGTGCGGGCGGCGGCCTCCATGGAGCTGGTGCACGCGGCCGCGGTCGTGCACGACGACCTCATCGACGACAGCCCGCTGCGGCACGGGCGGCCCACCACCCACGTCGCCCTGCTCGGGGTCGTAGGAGATCGTCCGGACGCCGAGGCCGCCGCACGGTCGTTGGCGATGCTGGTGGGAAACCTGCTGATGGCGCTGGCCGGGCAGTTGTTCGCCACCAGCGGTCTGCCCGCCGCGTATCTCGTCCGGGCCCGCCCCTTGTGGGCGGTGATGGCCCGTGAGCTGATCGCGGGCGAGTGCCTGGAGATCCTGCGTACCGGAGCCGGTCCTGACACCGAGGTGTCGTTGAAGGTGATCCGGTACAAGACCGCCAAGTACACCGTCGAACAGCCCTTGTTGATCGGTGGCGCACTGGCCGGCGCGGGTGCGCGGCTGCGCGAGGGCCATCCCGCGTACGGGCTGCCGCTGGGCGAGGCGTTCCAGCTCCGGGACGACCTGCTCGGGCTCTTCGGAGACCCCGAGCACACCGGCAAGGCCAACGCCGATGATGTGCGCGGCCGTCGCCCCACCGCGCTGCTGGCGGAGACATGGCGGCTCGCCGACGACGCGGAGCGGGAACTGCTGCACTCGCTGCTGGGCAGGGACGACCTGGACGGAGAAGGGCTGGACGCGGTGCGCGAGGTGATGCGCCGGCTGAGGGCGCCCGACCGCATCGAGGACATGATCAGGACACGGGTCGAAGAAGCCCTCGGCGCCCTCCACGACCTGGACCTACCGGCGCACGCCGCCACCGAACTGACCGCGCTGGCCCATTCCGCGGCAGTACGCCTGTCCTGACGCCCGCATCCGGGCGGCGCGAGCCCGGCCCTCCCGGGCAGGCGCCGCTCGCGTCTGCCGTCAACGCCCCCGAAGAAGACGAGGAACTCTGCCATGACCTACACGGACGCATCGCTGGACGCCCTGAGGCGGGCCGGTGACGAACTCGCCGATGCCACCGTCGCCGAGCTCTTCGAACGCGGTGAAGTGGGCAAATTCAACTCCCTGATGCGCTACGTCTCCACCGCCGGAGCGCCCCTGCCGGACGGTCTGCCCGCCGTCGCGCGTGAGTACCTCGAAGCCACCCGCACCCCGCCGAGCTGGGTGGACTGGGCGGAGATGGAGAAGGCCCGGCTCTTCTTCATCGACAACAACGTGCACATCTCCACCGCGCTGGCCTTCGCCTCCATGCCCGCCTGCTACCTCGTCCAGCGGGGGGCCAAACTGCTGTCGGCCACTCACGGGCTGCAGTACCCCTCCAAACGAATGGCGGAGACCGGCCAGTTCACCGTCCATCTGATGCAGCCCGACGCCTTCGAGGCCGGAGGCCGCTTCATCCCGGCCGCCCAGAAGGTCCGCCTCCTGCACGCCTCCATCCGCCACCACCTCGTCCGCGAGAACCGCTGGGACACCGCGGCCCACGGAACGCCAATCTGCCAGGAGGACATGATCGGCGGGCAGATGCTCTTCTCACTGCACGTCCTGGACAGCCTGCATCGTCTGGGTATCCACATGTCGACGGAGGGCGCGGAAGCGTACTACTACGCGTGGCGCGTCGTCGGCGCCATGCTCGGCGTCGACCAGAGTGCCGTTCCCCAAACCCTCGACGAGGCCCGCCAGTTCCTCGACCTGTACATGGTCCGGCACATGGGGCCCTCCGAGGAGGGCATCCAGCTGACCCGGCAACTGATCGACCTCTACGAGGAAGTAGTGCCCGGTACCTTCTTCGACCCCGTCGTCTCCGCCCTCATCCGCCACCTCATCGGCGACACCTGCGCCGACTGGCTCCACGTGCCGCGCACGCCGTGGGACACCGTCGTCAAGGCCGTACCCCACCTCCTCGGCGTCCTGGAAACCGTCGAGGACCGCTCCCCGCTCGGCGCATGGGCCCTGGACCGCCTTGGCCACCTCACCACCATCCTCGAACTGTCCTCCCTCACCCGTGGACGCGTCATGCACTACGCGATCCCCGAAACCCTCCAGAAGGACTACGGCATGTCCGACGCGGTACCTCGCACCCGCCGGTGGATCCCGCCGGCTGCCACCGTCTGACGCCCCTCGCCCCCCGTGACAGCGACTCTTGAGCAACCGTATCCAGCGTTCTTGTCGACGCCGATCCCCACAAGGCTCTGCAGGCTGCGGAGTTGGAGTGCCAGAGGTGCGCCATCGTGGTGTCCGAGACGTCTCCGCATGCCACGGCGGCGAGCGATTCGCCCTGGCCTCCACGCCCCACTCGGCGGTGGCGACGTCGAGGAGCGCGCGGATGTCGAGGTTGATGCGGTCGATCCCCGACAGGGTCTCGTCCAGCGTATGGCGGCCGGCGACCTTGCGCAGGGTGGTCCGGGCGATCCGGTTGGTCGCGGCGTGGACGCTCTCGATGGCGACGAGCGACTTCACGGCGTCCACGACGCGGAAGTCCCGTACGAACCCTCACCGCCCCCCGGGGACCCATACTTCAAGCTCCGGTTCCTCTTCGCCGGGCAGCTCGACCCCGACATCACCCGCGAACTCCTGCGCACGGCGCTCGACTACCGACTGGCCCAACTCCGTGAACCGGGCTGGATGGACTTCACCAGCACCGGCCTCGGCCCGGTCCCCACATCGAGAGGACGTGGCGCGCACCGTCCAACTCGCGACCCACGAGTTCGGCTACAGCAACACCGCCCGTACATCGCCTGGTTCCGACTGACCCTCGCCAAGAAGCAGATCGCACCGGGCCTGCCTCCCGGCGTCACCCCCTTCCGCGGCGCCGCGACCACTACCACCCCACACGACCGGTAGGCGGGACCGGTACGACGACTACCGGCATAGGCCTCGACGCCCGCGCCGTCGCAGATCTACGGGAGGCAGCGACACGCGGCAGAACCCAGCCCCACAAGCAACTCCACCGGCGCCACCACCAAGAACGGGCCAGGCGGGCGGCGTGAACGCCGAGACGTGGTTGGGAGTTGGCAGCAAGCCGACGCGAGCCACGAACGCAGGGCGACCGCCCGCAGCATCAGATGTCGCACCGATCACCCTCGTCCTGCCAGGGGTTGCGCTGCCACCGCGTCATGTTCCTGCCGCCGGTGACCGGGTGAATCCCGGGCGGTGTCGAGCGTGTCCCGGGCGGCGGCCCTCACCTGCCGTAAGGGTGCGCGGCATGGACATCACCCCTTCCCGCCGCGTGGTGCTCGCCGGTTCGGCGAGCGCCATGGCCGCCGTCGGCGCCGCCGCGCTCCCTGCCCACACTGCCGCACCACGCGGACCCGCCGCCCCCGCGACGCAGGATGCGGACGTCTGCCGGGCGGTGGCCCGCGCCGTTCTCGTCCTCGACGAGCACGGTGAACCGCTGGTGCCCCGCTACAAAAAGGTACTGCTGGACGGTGGGCTGCCACGTCGCCGCGCGGCGGGCAAGAACGTGCTGATCGTCGGCGCGGGTCCGGCGGGACTGGTGGCGGCCCGACTGTTGAGGGACGCAGGTCACCGGGTGACGGTGATCGAGGCGAACGCCAACCGGGTCGGCGGCCGCATCAAGACCTTCCGGACCGGCGGGCACGAGCAGGCGAAGCCGCCGTTCACGGACCCGCACCAGTACGCCGAGGCCGGCGCCATGCGCATCCCCGACAGCCACCCCCTGGTCACCGGACTGCTCGACCAACTCGGCCTCGCACGCCGCCCGTTCTACCTGACCGACGTCGACCACGACGGGCAACCGGCCCTCCGCACCTGGATCCACGCCAACGGGATCCGGGTGCGCCGCGCCGACTACCGGAAGCGGCCGTACGCCCTGAACCGCTCCTTCGGCGTGCCGAAGAAGTACGAGAACACCCCGTCGACCGAGATCCTGCGTCAGGCCCTCGCCCCGGTCCGCACCCTCATCGACGGCAAGCAGGGCACCGAACTGGTCGACGGCTGGGCGAAGATCCTTCGCGTGTACGGGAACTGGTCGATGTACCGCTACCTCACCGAGGCCGCCGGTCTCGACGAGCGCACCATCGACCTGATCGGCACGGTCGACAACCTCACCTCCCGCATCCATCTGTCCTTCCTGCACAGCTTCTTTTCCACCGCCCTGATCAGTCCGGCCACCCGCTTCTTCGAACTGCCCGGCGGCACCGCCACGTTGGCCGACGCACTGTATGAACCGGTGCGCGATCTGGTGCGCCTCGACCGGCGGGCCACGCGCATCGAGCACCACGAGGCCGGGGTAACCGTGCACACCGTCTCCGAGAACCGGACCGGCGCCGACGTGGTCGAGGAGGCGTTCACGGGCGACGCGGCGATCCTCACCGTGCCGTTCGCCGGGCTGCGGCACCTCACCTTCAGCCCCGCCCTCTCGTACGGCAAACGGCGCGCGATCACCGAGCTGCACTACGACGCCGCCACCAAGGTCCTGTTGGAATTCTCCCGCCGCTGGTGGGAGTTCACCGAAGCGGACTGGCGGCGCGAGCTGGAGGCGGTACGGCCCGGCCTGTACGACGCCTATCGCCTGGGCCGCGCCCTCGCCGACGGCTCACTCCTCGGCGCCCATCCCTCCGTGCCGCCCGGACACATCAGCACCGCCCAGCGCGTGCACTACAACGCCTGCCGCGCCACCCAGCGCGACCAGCCCGCGGCCGCGCACGTCATCGGCGGCGGGTCCACCACCGACAACCCCAATCGCTTCATGTTCCAGCCCTCCCACCCGGTCCCCGGCTCGGCCGGAGGCATCGTCCTGGCCTCCTACAGCTGGTCCGACGACGCCCTGAAATGGGACGCGTTCGACGACGAGGAACGCTACCCGCGCGCGCTCGGTGGAGTGCAGGACGTATACGGGCAGCGCATCGAGGTCTTCTACACCGGCGCGGGCCGCACCCAGTCCTGGATGCGCGACCCCTACGCCTACGGCGAGGCATCGGTCCTGCTCCCCGGCCAGCACACCGAACTCTTCCCCCACGTCCCCACCCGCGAGGGCGTCCTCCATTTCGCGGGATGCCACACCTCCGTCAAACCCGCCTGGATCGAAGGCGCCCTCGAGTCGGCGGTACGCACCGCCCTGGAGGTCCACGCCAACTGACCCGTCCTCGCCCACGGCGAAGACGACGCGGATGCGGCACTACCTCTGCATCACCTGCGACCGCAGAGCTGATCGCCGGCCTGCTCATCGACAAGTTCCAGGTCGACCCGGCGGCCTCACGACATCGCCTATCCGCCCGGGGGCCGCAGCGATGCCCGCCCCGGCCGGGGCCGAAGGCCCGGCAGAAGTGGTCCACGGCCTCGGTGATCCGCCCGCCCGAGCAGGTCGTCGCCGACGCCTTCGCCCAGGCCCAGGCCCGTGACCCGGCTGGTCGACGGCGCCCGCCACCAACTCGATGTGATCCACGCCGAGGCAGCCCGCCGCGGCGCCGGTATTCAGGTCCTGCTCGATTTCGTGCACGTCACGGAGTACACATGGGCTGCCCCGCACGCCTTCCATCCGCCCGGCAGCCCAGAGGCCGAAGCCTGGGCCGCGGACACACTCACCGCGATCCTCGCCGGACACGCCGAGCGCGCGGCCACCGAGATGACCGCCCAGGCCAGCGCCGACCGCCTCCCGGCCGCCCGTCGCGACGCGGTCGCCGCCTGCCACCGCTACCTCACCGGCCACCTCGACCAACTCCACTACGACACCGCACTCACCGCCGGCTGGCCGATCGCCACCGGCGCCCGCTGGGGACTGAACGGCGCCGAAGCCGTCCTCCAACTCCGCGCCCTGATCACCAACGGCGGCCTCGACGCCTACTGGCGCTTCCACGCCGCCCGCGACTCATTCCATACCGAACCGGAAGACCATGTCGGGCCAGTCGGTGTCAGGCATTCCGTCGTCGAGTGCCTCGCTGATCGCCCGCTCTTCATAGCTGAAATGTGATTCCATGATCGCCGCCAATCCGTCAAGCTCACCCCCGATCGCCTCCAGGACCGGGCCACGCGATTCGGCAGCCCTGTCAGCGAGTTCGCGCACCCGGGACAGGATCGAGGCGATCATTCCATGATCTTCAACAAGATTCGCGACCGTCGTTGCGAGATCCGGGCGTGCGCGCAGCAACTGGGAGAACATCCCGTCGTCCTCGCCCTGATGGTGCGACGTCAATGCGGTACAGAAGGCCAGGCAATGGGTGACAAGTGCCTCGTCGCTCAACCGGCGGTGTCCGAGACTTTTCCTGATCTCGTTGATCTGGCGACGCAGTTCTTGATGTGCTTGTGAGAGCTGCAGGCTCAAGGCGGCGGCACGGCAAGCACGCCGCCCGCCCGCCCGCCCGCCCGCACCTAAAACCAGCTCCGTACCCCCGTTCTGCCAGCTCAGCCCTTCACCCCAGAACTGGGCTCATACAAGATGGGCACACGCTCACTTCAACTGAGCCGAACTGCCGGTGGACTGGGTCTGTACCGTGAGCGGTTTAACTCCCGAGCTGGAAGCGACAGTTGATGACTGACGTGGCGAGTGACATCAAGGCCGGGGAGGTCGCTGTGGGTGCGAGGGACGCCGTGGATGAGGGGCTGCCGCCGAGCTGGTGGCCCGGGCCCAGGCCGGTGGCGTGAAGCTCACCGGCGAGGGCGGCCTGCCAGTGAGGGTGGAGGCTCTGGCAGGTGAGTCGATCGGTTCGCGAGTCTTGATCGCTACCTGAGCCTGCTGATCAGCTAGCCAGCCTGCGACCGAACGGCTCCGGGCTCGCCACGGCCCTTACGGAAGCGGACACCGCTGACACGACCGTCCGATGAGCCGCGCACGACCTATTACTCGTCGACGGCCGCCTGCACTACAACGCTGCAGTCCTCTCGCAGGAGGGGATGAGGACCTGCTGGCGCACTGGTTCGCCTTCAGGCAGAGGGCTGCGGGGTCATGCGGTGCAGACCCTTGCGGTCGTAGTAGCGGGTCATCATGAACCCGAAGGCCGCAGCGACTGCGGCGCCGATCGCGATCATCAGCCAGGCGCGGGAGAGGCCGGCATCGGCGCGGGCGTCGAAGAACAGGATGGAGCGGACTCCGCCGCTGAGCTGGCGCATGGGCTCGAAGATGCCGAGGAAGCGGTAGAAGCCGGGGACGGCCTCCAGCGGGATGGTCGCACCGGAGGAGGGCAGGCCCAGGACGATGAACACGAACATGGACACGAGCTGGCCGATCCCGCCGAAGGCGGCGTTGATGGCTTGGACTCCCAGGCCGACCGCCAGGCTGGCGCAGTAGGAGAAGATCCACAGCAGCGGCAGGTGGGAGGCGTCCATGCCGAGGATCGCGATGGTGGCCACCATGACCAGGGTTGCGGTGAGGACGGTGATACCGGCGGTCATGGCCATCTTCAGCAGCAGCGTCTGGGTGCGGCTGATCGGCACGGTCGGGCGGCGGGTGTGCCAGGGGCCGATCTCACTGTCCGCGTACCCGAGAGCAGCGTCCGCGCCCATGTTGATGAGGTTGGCACCCAGGAACCCGGCCAGTACGAGCAGCAGGGTGTAGTAGAACGCGCTCAGGCCCAGGCCGCTGTTGTCGCCGATGGGGTGGCCGACCTGCGTGATGACGCCGACCGGGTCGGCCAGCAGCGGGCTCGCGGTGGTGCCGGCTGCGTGCGTGGCGGCCGCTGTCGTCAACTGCTTGCCGATGCTCTGGGACGACTGCTGGGCGGCCGTCGTGGTGATCTTGCTGGCCAGGGAGGAGCCGAGGCTGCCCATGCCGGGGTTGGTCAGCACTGTCATCGTCGGCCGCTTTGTGGCCTGGGAGGTGGTAAGTGCGGCGACGGAGTCGGTGAAGTCCGCGGGGATGACCAGGGCGCCGTAGATCTTGCCGGAGGCCATCTCGTCCTGGGCCTGGGCCTGGGTGAGCGGACGCCAGTCGGCTTTGCCGCCGGAGGTCTCGGCGAGGACGGCCCGGGTGACCTGCGCCCCCAGGTTCTCCTTCTGCCCGGCGAGCGGTTTGCTCCGATCCGTATTGACGACGGCGATGGGCAGATCTCGCAGGTCGCGGTTCGGGTTGATGATGCCACCCATGTAGAGCAGCGACAGCAGTAGCGCGAGCAGCCCCGTCAGGGCGGTGGGCACCAGCCACAGCTTGGGGAGACGCAGAAGCGCGAAGGCGCGGGCCCCTGCAGCAGGGGGAGGGGGAGCGCTGTCGTCATCCATGGTTCTCCGTAGTTCGGCGGTTCTGGGACAGGCGGCCGTATCGAGGTCCGTGCTGTCGTCCGCTGACGCACCCTGGTCCGCGGATGAACAGCGGCATCACGTCTTGTGACGCCTGAGAGCAACTGACTCCCGAAACCACCTCGAAACGGCTCTCTCTCGAACTGACACAGACAGGGGACGCTGCTGGGGTGGCCGCCGTCGCGCACGGGCGGGGGACGTCGAGCGGTGGGCGGTCAGCCCAGCGGCTTGTCCAGCACCGCCTTGGTGTGGCTGAAGGTGTCGATCGAGTACTCACCGTGGTAGCGCCCCATCCCGCTCTCGCCCACGCCGCCGAACGGTAGCTCCGGGGCAGTGAGATGAGCGACCGGCAGGCCGAAGGTGAGTGCGCCGGAGGAGGTCTCGGTCAGCAGCCGATGCTTGGTGTCGTCGGAGTCTGTGAAGGCGTACAGCGCCAGCGGCTTGTCCCGGTCGTTGATGAAAGTGATCGCTGCGTCCAGGTCGGGGACCGCCACGATCGGCAGGATCGGGCCGAAGATCTCCTGCTGCATCACCGGGGCGTCGGGGGAGACATCGGCGAGGACGGTGGGGGCGAGATAGCGCTCGGCGCGGTCGTGGCCGCCTCCGATGACTGTGCGGCCGCTGTCGAGGAGCGCGGTCAGCCGGTCGAAGTGGCGCTCGTTGACGATCCGCGAGTACTCGGCGGCGGTGGCCGGGTCCGCTCCGTAGGTCTCGCGTACGGCCTCGGCGAGGTGCTGTTCGATGTCCCTGGCGGTGTCGCCGATGGCCAGGACGTAGTCGGGGGCGACGCAGGTCTGGCCTGCGTTGAGGAATTTGCCTGCGGCCAGCCGACGGGCGGCGGCGGCCAAGTCCGTTCCGGAGTCGAGGAGAGCGGGGCTCTTGCCGCCGAGTTCCAGGGTGACCGGTGTCAGATGCTGGGCAGCGGCCGCCATGACGATCCGACCGACGGCGCCGTTACCGGTGTAGAAGATGTGGTCGAAGCGCTGAGCCAGCAGTGCGGTGGTCTCCGGGATGGCGCCCTCCACGACGATCACCGCGTCGGTGTCCAGGTAGCGCGGCAGCAGCCGGGCGATGGCGGCCGAGGTCGCAGGGGCGAGCTCGCTGGGCTTGACGACGGCGCAGTTGCCCGCGGCCAGCGCGCCGACAAGCGGGGCGAGCGCCAGCTGCAACGGATAGTTCCAGGGGGCGATCACCAGGACGACGCCGAGCGGTTCGCGGACGACCTCGGCGGTCGCCGGGAGCAGCCGCTCGGGCAGCTCCGCGGGCCGGGGCGTCAGCCAGTCGTCGAGCCGGTCGAGGGTGTGGTCGATCTCGTTGACGGTGAAGCCGATCTCGGTGCGGTACGCCTCCTCGGGGCCCTTGCCGAGGTCGGTGGCGAGCGCGGCGAGGAGGTCGTCGCGATGGTCCGTGAGGAGGGCGCGCAGGGCGGTCAGCTGGCCGCGCCGCCAGTCCGGAGCGGCGGTGCGGCGGGTGGCGAAGGTCGCGCGCAGCCGGCTGACAAGGGCGGCCGCGTCCAGGTCGGCGGTGGGGTCCTGTGATGCCATGACGACGACGCTACGCCCGCCCGGCCCTGGCCGCCCCCGGACACAGAACGTGACCGGGCGCTACTGGAGGCCACCGTCCAGGGCCCGCAGGCGAGCGGCTGAGGAGGGCTGACCACGACCGCGTTCGGCCAAACGGACCGGAGTGTCCACCCAGGCTCTCTGCTGCCGCTGGCGCTGCAAGGAAGACCTGGTCGTGGGCTCCGTCGGCACCGGCGAGCGCCCTTGACCCCAGCCGGACACCGGCAGCCGCGAAGGCGACCTGGCCGCGCTGCTCCGCGACGAAGACGAGACGCTGGAGGTCCGGGAGATCGGCTGCTGCACGTCCTGATCGGCGAGTCCGCGGGCTACGAGGCGCTGGCCCTGATGGGGCGGCCCTGGCTGGCCGGCGTTGGCAGGGCGCCCGCAGCGGGGGTTGGTGCCGGGCGGGTAGCTGCCTGCCGGGCCGCTGCTGGACTGCAGAGCAGCACAATCCGCACAACAGGGCAGTGGAGTCGATTTATGTCATTGGATGACAATATTCCGGACGACGTCAAGCATCGAATTCACGTACCAGATCCCGAACGCAGGCTGTGCAACGAGCTCGTGCATGGTTGGCGGTGGCGCGTCGAAACCTTGAGCGTCGATCATGGTCGGTGCGGTGGGGAGCCGAGCGCGTGCAGCAATCATCCGAAGCCTGCAGATCACCGGGCTGGCCTCTGGAGTGATCACTGAACTCGTCGCCGAGATAGGTCCGTTGTGGCACGAGCGGCAACAGGCCGAACTAGAGTCACAGCCCCGCCGCCGGGCAGTCGGCGCGGGAGCGAAACACAAACCGGTCTTCGTCGACCGGCTGTTGGCGACCGGATCAACCTCCGCCACGGAACGACGCAGTGCAGCTCTGCTCTCTGAGCAGAGCTGCACCGTCGTACCCGGTATCCGCCTTCGCGCGCTCGTCGAAGTCATCGAACACCTCAGCACCGACGGACAGACCGGCATCATCGACGGCACCGAGGTCCACGTCCGCCGCCCGGCCGCGGGGCGCAAGGATCGGGAGAAGTTCGCCTCCGGCAAGAACAAGCAGAACGCCATGAAATCGATGGTCGTCACGGACGCGGAGGGAAGGCTCGCAGTCTGCAGCCCGGCCGAACCCACGCATCACACCTTCAAACCTCTTCAGGTTGGCTCCGTTGAGGTTATCCGGCTCATCCAGGAATTCGTCGGGGTGCGCATGGAACTTCTTGCTCATTACCTTCTGGCTGGAGAAATCAGCCTTGTCCCGGATCCTGCCCTGAAGATGGAGCTTCCAAGATCAAGGCAGTCCCGCATTCGGGTGGGCGGTGTGGTGCGGATTCCAGGACGGCACGGCAGAGCCTACTGCCTTGTGTGGTGGTGACTTTGCGCGCCAGATGTGCCTCGGCTGCCCTTCGGCGTAGGCGAGGCGGGAGCAGTGACCTGCGGGGGCTTCGTCGCGGCCCTGCGGGCCGACGCACGGTCAGCCGCTGGCGCGCAACGCCGTGAGGCGCGAGCCGTCGGCGTAGACGAGCCGGTTGTCGCCCAGGAAGAACGGCGGGCCGCTGACGAGCCGTCGCCAGGTGACCGTTCCGTACACGTTCACGGCGATCACCGTGCCCTTCCGGCCGTCACCGGGCGCGTACCAGATCCCGCCGCCCAGTGGCTGCGCGGCAGGTGGGAGCTCTGCGGGGCGGAGCGCCGCATCGTCCGGCTTCGCGGGGTTCGGATCTCGGAATCCGCGGCCGGCCCGATAGGCAAGGACGCGAGCTCCGTATGCCACCGGATACTCACCGCGACGCAACCGCAGTGGGAACTCGCCGTCGTAGTCGTTCCCGATGAGTGCGCCCGCCGCGTCCGGCAGAGTGAGGTCGTAGCCCATCAGCAGGGGGATCGTTGGATCCTGGCGGCAGCCGTCGCGAACGGCCGCCTGGGGC
Source organism: Streptomyces sp. NPDC050085 (assembly GCF_044460595.1). NCBI lineage: Bacteria > Bacillati > Actinomycetota > Actinomycetes > Kitasatosporales > Streptomycetaceae > Streptomyces > Streptomyces sp. NPDC050085. The sequence continues at coordinate 144,033 of NZ_JBITJZ010000001.1, forward strand.
TGCTCCCAGGCGAAGTCCCGCTGCCAGACCGGTGCCGGAGCCTGGTTCCCCGTGTCGTACGCCGCTACCCGCACGCGGCATGCGGGGCCGTGCGGGACCGTGACCACCAGGGTGCGGTAGGTCGTGGGGTACACCCCTGCGACCTCGCCCGGTGGGAGTTGCACCCGCCAGCCGTGGGGCCGTTGCTCACCTTGTCGGAGGACTTCGATGCGGCCGTCGGCGACGAACGTCATGGGATGACAGGCATGCGGCACCGGCTGGCCCGGCACCTTCCAGCCGCGCTGTTGCACGCAGGGTGCGGCGAAGGCAGCGGGGCCGCGTGTTTGCCGCGTCCACTGGACCTGGCCTGTGCCGGTATCCCAGGCGACGAGGGAGCAGGAGCCGTGTGACCGGCAGGTCGCAGCCACGGCCTGCCGCGAAGGCGACACGGTGATCGTCTGCAACTCCCCTGCGGGGCGCGGCGGGGAGGGTGCGAGCCGCTGGAACCGGCCGGTGTTCGGGTCCACGGAAGCAAGGGCGGGAAGCAGGCCCGGCGAGGCGGTGCCGACAAGTACGCTCGGGCTCGGGCTCGGGCCGGAGGCGGCTGCGTGGGGTTGGCCGGGACGCGTCGTCAGGGCGAACTCGGCGGGGAGATGCGTGCGCCACAGGGCTCGTCCGTCCTCATCAACCCTCGCGATCCATCTGCCCTGCCCGATGATCCCGTTGGGGGCGTCCACCAGCGACCAGTCGCCCACGTCGTCGGTCGGTACGGGCAGCGGCACGCTGAAGGCGCGTTCTGGCTCGTCCCGCGCGTCCAGCTGCGGCGGTTGCGGCGCGAAGCAGCCGGCGAGCGTGACCACCAGGAGCAGCAGGACGAATAATCGGCGCATGTGCACCACAGTGCCCACGGCGCGCATGGCTGGGTGAGCACGGAATGCCACCAGATCGATCACAGTTTGATGCGGTCTCTTCAGCACACCAGGGTCCGCCTGGCGTATCGCTCTCGTCCGGCTCGGGCCAGGGCGCCAGGTGACGGCCAGTTCGATCAGATGACGCCTGTCGCGCAGAGTCGCGGTCGTGCCCACTCCCACTCGACGGAGAAGCGATGTCAGACCTGCATGCAAGGATCAACGCGACCTGGAACACGCCCAGTTGACTGCGGAACACTGACAGATCACGGACCCACGGAGGCCACAGATGTCCACCGACCCCATGTATCTCATCAACGACGGCATAGCGCGCATGGAGCACACCCCGTATGACACCGAGGCCGAGCTCCAGACCCTGATCGCCGACTTCCCGCAGCTGCTGGCATGCGGCCCGCTGGCGCACGAACCGGACCTCGTGCTCGTACGCCAGGAGATGCCCACCCCGCTGAGCGAGGACAGCTCCGGAGGACTGAGCCTCGACCACCTCTTCATCGATGCTGAGGCCCTGCCCACCCTGGTCGAGGTCAAGCAGGCCAGTGACACCCGCATACGACGCGAGGTCGTGGGCCAGATGCTGGACTACGCGGCGAACGGCGCCCGCTACTGGACCGAGGACACTCTCAGGTCCAGCTTCGAACAGACCTGGGGTGCCCGGGGTATGCAGCCCGAGCAGGCGTACGCCGAGCTCCTCGGCGACAGGGACCCCGAACTCTTCTGGCGCGAGGTGCGCCAGAACCTCCGCCAGGGCAGGATGCGGCTGCTCTTCGTCGCCGACCACATACCCGACGAGCTGCGCGTCATCGTCGAGTTCCTCAGCGGCAGCCTGACCGGAGCGAGCTTCCTGGCGATCGAGCTGCCCAGATTCCGTCACGACGGAGGCGCTGCGGTGCTGTCCCCGCGGGCCTACGGTGCGACTCCGCCGAAGTCCGTCCACCGCCCTGCGATCGAGAACGGCAAGGTGGACGAGTACTTCTGGAGCGCCCTGGAGAAGCACGGCGGCCCCGAGCAACTCCGCGTGGTCCGAGACATCGCCACCTCCTGGGAGGCCAAAGGCGGCGACCTCTGGTTCACGGTGGCCGAGGGCGGCGCCAGCACGATGACGTTCCGGGCCCCCACGCCCGACGGCCACTACGCGTGGCCGGCGTGGATCGGCGTCAACGCATCCCACCAGGTCTCCACCAAGGTGACCGTCGACCTCACTTCCGCCTCCCAGAAGCGAGTCCTCGCCGACGACTCCGTGCGCGAGGAGCTGCTGTCCAGGATGAGCACGGTGGCCGGTACGACGCTGCGCACCTCGGGTTACCCGAACTTCCCGTTAGCTGAGCTCCTCGACGAAACGGCGCTCAAAGAGTTCAAGAGCGCTGCGTCCTGGTATCGACAGGTTGCCGGGTCCGTAGCGCTGGGGTTCGACGAAGGCGCCCCCGAGGGGTAGACATCCGTTCCACGAGGAGGAGTGGAGGTGGCTGGGGCCGAAGAAGACCGTCCACGGTGCGGGTCCCACCGGGCGTTCCGCCACCCAACTCGGCGTCCACCACGGCCTGTTCTCGCATCTCCTCGCACTGACCGGCATTCACGATGGCCTGCAACGGCACCTTGCGCACCACCACGAAGGTGCCCCCAAGGGCGTCCCCGACGCGGAACCTGCGGCCGACGAGCAGCGGGTCGCGAGACGAGCGCACCACGATCAACACGTCCCTCAGCGTTGACGCAGGGGCCGTGAGCGGCAACAGAGCCGAATACGTGGTCCCGGCCCTCTTTGAGAGAACGAGCGCCTTGCAGCATTCCCCTATCATCGCTCTCAAGGCTGATGAATCGCGCGCGCAGCTCAATCACGACCTTCCACTCAGGACCGCCGCGATGCCACGTGGAAAGATCGAGGTTGAACCACCGCGACTTCCGCGACCTGAAACCACATTTCCGATCCTTCGGCGTCAATGGACACGAAGATGCCATTCGCACACGCAGGGAGCGGTGTCCACGTTCATCATCACGTGGAACACCTCGGTTACTGTGAACGGCGTGCCGCCGTCGGAGCGGCCGACAACTTCGAGGCCGACCTGACGGAATCATTCAGGCTTCGTCGACGTAGGCGGTCAGCGTCGAGATGAAGACTGTTGCGGCATTCGCCTGAAGGTGGACCCCAGGAGCTGTCACACGCACATTGACTCCGTCACCTTCGGTGATCGACACATCGGCTGAGATTTCACTTTTGAATCCACCCAAAGAGACGGAGCGAAGGCCGCTGAACGAGATCTCGATCTGCACGGTGTTGAATTTCTGGACCGCCCATTTCCGTGGCGGCCGGTCAGGATATTCGGGCAGATCGAGGCGGAGTTTCAGCGTCGGACCTTCGACTTGGAGGGTCACTTCGTGCACACGAACCCCACGGAGGTCCGGCGGGTTTCCCTGATATGCAGCGTTGACGCCTTCAGGGTTGTGTAGCAATGATGTCCACCGCATGCCGACTCGATTCTCCATTTCGCGGCTAGTACTCGTAGTGCTGAGCAGTCCCGGGGACCTTACCAGTTCGCGGGTTTTCCGATGGGCGGACGTTGAAGTGTGAACCTTGGTCCCCAACTCCACCTTCACCGTAATAATGCCCGTACCCGTGATCCTGAATGATCACTTTACTGCCGTCGCTTCGCGTGAATGTGTATTCGCGCGTCATCACCGGGTTATGCGAAGCGTCCATAATTTGTTGACCTGTTCGGTCCGTCATAGGGACCCTGCTGATCGCGTCAGGCTGCTGCGACATGGGGATGTCCAGGTCGCGTTTCGCCATCCTGAAGGCTTCGTTTCGACTGCTCGCCGTCTTGTGTGAGATCGCGTCGGGGCAGCCCTCATCAGGTGCAAGACCGAGCGGGTCCCTCCATGTGTGAGGATTGTGAACATACGTGGACGGGTTGGGTGCCGGGACAAATCCGAGGGGGTCCGACGTCAGGTATCGCGCGCTGTCCGGGGCGTAGTGGCGGAAGTAGTTGTAGTGCAGCCCTGTCTCGGGGTCGAAGTACTGGCCGGGAAAGCGCAGGGGCGTGTAGGCCGTGGAGTCAGTGCTCCAGGTCGTGGTTCCCCAGAGTGTGCTGCGGGTGTGCCAGGCGATTTCGCCGTCCTCACCGACAAGTTCGCTCGGAGTGCCGACGAGATCGGTGACGATGGCGAAGAAGCGGGAGTCGATGGCCTCTTGCGAAGCATCGGACGCGGTGATGCGTTCCGTCTGGGCGATCGGCCGCAGGCCCTGGTGGTCCCAGGTGAGCGTGACCGGGTCGGGCAGCTCGGGTGCGTGCGCGATCTGTTCACACAGCGTGGTGCCATCCCACGTGAACGTGACCCTGCGCCTGCCGAAAATGTCATCCATGCAGATCAAGGGCGTCATCGATGGTGCGGCAGGATGATTTCGTGTTGCTTCGTCTCGCCTACCTGACCGTCACCAACCTGTTCACCGCCCTGCGATTGCTACCGATGAGCGACCGCGACAAGGACGCGGAGATCCTCTCCCTACGCCACCAGATCACCGTCCTTGAGCGGCAACTCGGCACGGACCGCATCAAGTTCACTCCCGCGGACCGGGCGTTCCTCGCCGCTCTGCTGACCCCCCTGCCACGCCAGGCCCTGCGTCAATTCCGGTTACTGATCCGGCCTGACACGGTGCTGCGCTGGCATCGCGACTTGATGAAGCGGCGCCATGCCCGCACCAGCCGGCCCAAGAAGCCCGGTCGACCGCCCACGGTCCACTCGATCCGCAGACTGGTCCTGCGCCTGGTCCGTGAGAATCCATCGTGGGGCTATCGCAGGGTGCACGGCGAACTCACCACCCCCGGCATCAAAGTCGCGACCTCCACCGTCTGGGAGATCCTCACCTCCGAGGGCATCGACCCCACGCCCGACCGAGCCGCCACCACCTGGGCCGACTTCCTGCGCTCGCAGGCAGACGCTCTCCTGGCCTGCGACTTCATCGAGACAGTGACTTTGGCGGGGCAGCGCCAGTACATCCTCGCGGTCATCGAGCACGCCACCCGCCGCATCCGGATCCTCGGCACCACCGCCCACCCCACCGCGGCCTGGGTGGCCCAGACCGCCCGAAACCTGGCCATGGACCTCACGGACGCCAACACCACCTTCGTGTACCTGATCCGGGACCGTGACGCGAAGTACCCCGCCCGATTCGACGACATCCTGCGCAACGCCGGAATCCAAGTCGTGCGCACCGGCGTCCGGATCCCCCGCATGAACTCGATCATGGAACGCTGGGTGCAAACCTGTCGCCACGAACTCCTGGACCGCACTCTCATCTGGAACGAGCGCCATCTACGCCACGCGCTCCACCAGTTCGAACTGCACTACAACCTCCACCGGCCCCACCAAGCGATAGTCCAGGCAGCACCCCTACGCGCCGCCCCCGAACCGCTCCCCCACGCACAGATCACCCAGCTGACGGTACGCCGGAGAGACCGCCTCGGCGGAGTGCTGCACGAGTACCAACATGCCGCTTGAGCGGCGCGGATGAGGTTTTCGGCAGGCGCACGGCCACGTACGGCGCGCATATGGGCGAGGGCTTCATCTCGGTTCACCCGGCCCGCCATGCGACCGACGACGCAGCGCCCAACCTCTGCCTGCCCCGCGGTGCCTCCACCTACTGCCACCCATGTCCGCGACACACACCGCCCTGCGCCCGGCGTCCCTCAACGTCCGCCAATTGCTCCCGCGTTCAACACCTCCATGCATCCCGCAACGGTGCTCGACGAAATCCGACATACCCGTCCATCCCGAATCGGAACTGGGGTCAAGATTTCGCATGACCCCATACCCTCGCCGCCGGACAAGGTGTCACCGCTCCCACCCCGCTCCCGACCCCACTCCCACTGGGAGCACCCCTTGCCAGCACGAAGAGCGCCAGCCCATAACCAGAAGTCGACCCGATCGACGGCAAATGGGCCGCGAACCCAAGTCACAAACCGGGCACGAACGTGAACGTACGCGCAAGGAATCAAACATGCGCGCAGCGGCCCGAGTGGGAGTGAACAGACAAGGGGACAGTGGGAGCGCGCTCCCACTCCCGTCGCTCCCACCGGGAGCGCGCGAGCAACAGAAAAAGGGCCGTTCGAAAACGGCCCTTCACCTGCGACGTTCGATACGTTCGAACTGTCGGGACGACAGGATTTGAACCTGCGACCCCTTGACCCCCAGTCAAGTGCGCTACCAAGCTGCGCCACGTCCCGATGCTCGCTGACCTGGGCTTTCCCCGGGCCGAACGTGCACGGAAACCATACCGCACTCGGGGCCGTGGTCGCGCATCCCTTTCCCGCGCGGGGCGGGCTTGACCTCAAGCAAAGTTGAGGTTGCACGCTGCGTGTCATGACGACAACAGCGCAACGCAACGGGTACGGGTACGACGATCTGGCGCGCCTGATGGGCGTGCTGACCGGGGACGAGAAGCACGGGCCCGCCGCCACGTCCACGCTCGACGTGCTCTGGGTGCTCTACGACCGCGTGCTGCGGGTCACGCCGGAGACCGCAGAGGACCCGGGTCGCGATCGCTTCCTGCTCTCCAAGGGGCACGGGCCGATGGCGTACTACGCGGTGCTGGCCGCGAAGGGGTTCGTGCCGGTCGAGTGGCTGGACGGGTTCGGCCGGTTCGACTCGCCACTCGGGCACCATCCCGACCGGGTCCTCGTGCCCGGCGCGGAGATCGGCAGCGGGTCGCTCGGGCACGGGCTGCCGATCGCGGTGGGCACGGCGCTCGGGCTGCGTGCGCAGGGGCTGCACGAGCCTGCCGTGTGGACGCTGGTCGGGGACGCGGAGCTCGACGAGGGCAGCAATCACGAGGCCATCGCGTTCGCCGGGGCCGCCGGTGTCGAGCGGCTGCACACCGTCGTGATCGACAACCTGTCGGCGACCTACGGCCGGGCGGGAGGCATCGCGGCCCGGTTCGACGCGGCCGGGTGGTCGACGGTGTCCGTGGACGGTCGTGATCACGCCGCGCTGTACGAGGCGTTCACCGCGCCGCATCCGGGGCGGCCGCACGTGGTGGTCGCGCGCGTCGAGCCGAAGTTCTCGTGAGCCCGACACTGCCGCGCCTACCGACTCCGCCATCCCCATCGCCCATCCCCATCCCCATCCCCATCCCCATCCCCATCCCCCATTCTTCTGGTCCAGGAAGGACGCCGTCATGGACACCATGCGTGACCGCTTCGCCCCCGTCGTCTCCCGGCTGCTCGACGAGGACCCCCGGGTCGCCGTCGTGCTCGCCGAGATCGGTCTGGCGCAGTTCGCCGGGGCCGCGCGCCGCCACCCGGAGCGGGTGATCAACGTCGGCATCAGGGAGCAACTGCTCGTCGGCGCCGGGGCGGGCCTGGCGCTGACCGGGATGCGGCCCGTGCTGCACACGTTCGCGAGCTTCCTCGTGGAGCGGCCCTTCGAGCAGATCAAGCTGGACTTCGGGCATCAGGACGTGGGCGGGGTGCTGGTGAGCGCCGCCGGTTCGTACGACGTGTCGGCCGGTGGCTTCACGCACATGGCGCCCGGCGACGTGGCCGTGCTCGACACCCTCGACGGCTGGACCGTGCACGTGCCGGGCCACCCCGACGAGGCGGAGACGCTGCTGCGGCACGCGGTCGGGGACGGCAACGAGCGGGTGTACGTCCGTCTGTCGACGCAGTCCAACCGGGAGGCACTCGCGCTGGACGGCTCGCGCTTCCTCACGGTGCGCGAGGGGCGCGGGGGCGTCGTGGTGGCCGTGGGGCCGCTGCTCGACAACGTGCTCGCGGCGACCGAAGGGCTCGACGTGACCGTGCTGTACGCGACGACGGTGCGGCCCTTCGACTCCGGTGCCCTGCGCCGGGCCGTCGGGGACGTCGCCGACGTCGTCGTCGTGGAGCCGTATCTGGCGGGCACGTCGACGGCCGCCGCGAACGACGCCCTCGCCGATCTGCCGCACCGCGTGCTCGGGCTCGGCGTGGGCCGCCGGGAGCTGCGCCGCTACGGCGGTGTCGAGGAGCACGTCGCCGCGCACGGGCTCGACGCGGCGTCGCTGCGTGAGCGGATCAGCGGCTTTCTGGCCGCGCCGGTTCCCGCCTAGGCGCGGGTGGCGCGGGCAGGGAACGCAGCCGCGGGGCGTCGGCGCGGACGAGGCCGCGGATCGCCGGGACCGCGAGCAGTGCCGCCGCGCACAGGACGGCGACGCCGCCGCCGGTCAGCAGGACGTGCCGGGTGCCGAACGCTCCGGCGGCGGGCCCGGCGAGCGCCTGGCCGACCGGCGCCATGGCGAGCGAGCCCGCGACGTCGTAGGCGTGGATGCGGTTGAGGACGTCGTGCGGCACCTGCGTCTGCACGCTGGTCGCCCACATCACTCCCCAGAACGACATCCCCGCTCCGGCGATCACACAGCCCGCCATCATCCCGGGCACGCCGAGGCCCGCGCCGACGGCCGCCGGGAAGAGCGCGAAGCCGAACAGGGCGACCGTCCCGGCCCGCAGCATGCGCCGGGGCCGCACCCGCAGGGCGATCAGGCCGCCGATGACGGTGCCCGCGCCGAGGGCCGAGTTGACCAGGCCGTAGGCGCGCGGCCCGTACTCCTGCGTGACCTGGGTCGCGACGAGGGGGACGGCCGGGCCCGACGCGCCGATCTGCAGGACGCACCAGACGGCGATCACGGCCCACAGCCAGGTGCGGGACCGGAACTCCTGCCAGCCCTCGATCAGGTCCTTGCGGAACCCGTTGCTCGGGGCGTGGCTGTCCGGGGCGGCCGGGGGCAGGCGCAGGAGCACCAGGCACAGGGCGCTCAGTGCGTACGTTCCCGCGTGCGCGGCGAAGACGAGACCGGGCGATGCGAAGGCGACGAGGAGGCCTGCGACGGCAGGGCCCGCGAGCTGCGAGCCGGACTCGGCCACGCGGATCGCGCCGTTCGCGGCCTGTACGTCATCGGCGAGGCGGGGCACGGTGCTCGCGACGCCCGGCTGGAAGAGCGCGGAGGCCGCTCCGTTGACCGCGCCGATGACGCAGATCTCCCAGAGCACGACGTGTCCCGTGAAGAACATGACGGCGGCCAGGGACTGCGAGACCAGGCGCGTGACGTCGGCGCCGATCATCAGCAGGCGGGTGCTGAAGCGGTCCGCGAAGACGCCGCCGAAGATGACGAGTCCGGCGAAGCAGCCCACGGACGCGGCCATCGCGAGGCCGACGGCGCCCGCCCCGTATCCGTACTGGAGCAGGCCCGCGGCGAGTGCGACGGGCAGCATGGTGTCGCCGAGCTTGGCGACCGCCCGCGCGGTGAAGAACAGCCCGAAGTCCCGTGACCAGATGCTGTGTCCGACCCGTCCGACCCGTCCGACCCGTCCGACCGGTCTGCCCGTGCCGTCCCCGCCCATGTCCGCCCGACTCCGTCCCCGGCTCACCGCCGTGCCGTCCACCCCTACGGGCGGATCATGCCACGCACCGCGCGGCGGGCCCCAGGGAGTTTCAGCCCGCTGAACGGCCGCCGCTCCGCGTGCCGTTGAGCGATCCGCCGGGTCCGGTCAGCGCGCGCTGCCGGGCGCGCCGAGCTTCGGGTGTGCCTCGAGCAGGCGGGGCGGTGCCGCCTGGCTCCAGGAGTCGGTGAGGATGTCGCGCAGCTCGTCCGTGTCGTCGAGCGCCGCGAGCCGGACGCGGACCCAGGCGAAGGACGCCTCGTGATCGGCGATCCAGAACTTCTTCGGCTCGGCGAGCACCAGCTCGTCCCGCTCCTCCTTCGGGCAGCGCACGGCGATCGACGTCTCCTCCTCGGGCAGCGTGGCGAACATCTTTCCCGCCACCCGGAACGTGGGCATGCTCCAGGCGATCTTCTCCGTCGTGTCCGGCAGGGACAGGGCGATGGTGCGTACGTCTTCGGCATCCGGCATGACAGGAACCGTAAGGGGCCGCACTGACAATCGCGGACGACCGGCAGGTCACGGCACGCGTTTGTCCAGCCATGCGGTGAGGTCGGCCTGGACCTCGGCGCGGTTGGTCTCGTTCAGGATCTCGTGGCGGGCGCCCTCGTACCCCCGCCAGGTGAGGTCGGTGACGCCGGCGTAGCGGAAGTCCTCGAGGAGTTCGTGGACGAGGGTCATGCGCTGGTTGCAGGGGTCCTCGGTGCCGACGGCGACGTGGATCGGCAGGTCGGCGGGGATGCGGGCGAGGTTCGCCGGGTCGTTGATGCGGCGCACCGCGCGGACGAAGTCCAGGGACAGGCCCGCCGAGAACGGGAAGCCGCAGCGCTCGTCGGCGACGTACGCGTCGACCTCGGCCTCGTCGCGCGAGAGCCATTCGAAGCCGGTGCGGTGCGGGTAGGGGTCGTTGAAGGAAGTGAACAGGTCGGGGACGAAGGAGGAGAGCGCCGCGCGTCCCTCGCGGGCGATCTCGGCCTCGAGCAGCGCGATCGATCCCTCGTTGTCGGCGCCCGGCAGGGAGCGGAAGGTGCCGGACAGGACCAGGCCGACCAGGTCGTCCGCGTACCGCTGCGCGTAGTCGCGTGCGAGCAGTGAGCCGAGGCTGTGGCCGAGCAGCACGAAGGGCACGTCCTGGTACAGCGCCCGCGTGCTGTCGCCGATCGCCTTGAGGTCCTCGACGATCGCGATCCAGGCGTCGACGGTGCCGGGGCGTTCGTCGTCCGTCACGCCGAGGCCGCCGGTGGTCGCGGCCGTGGCGCCGTGGCCGCGGTGGTCGGAGGCGATGACGGCGTAGCCGTGGGCGGTGAGGTGGCGGGCGAACCGGTCGTAGCGCAGGGCGTGTTCGGCCGCGCCGTGCGCGATCTGGACGAAGGCGCGCGGCCTGCCGCCCTCGGGCAGCCAGGTGTACGTGGCCACGGCGGCGCCGTCGCCTGTGCTCAGGGCGCTGGTGGTGTACGCCGGGTGGTCGGTCATGGGGCGGCTCCTGTTCGCGGGAGGGCGTGGGCTGTCCTGCACCTCCCCTGCCCCGCCCGCACTCATGCCCGCCGGCCGCCGGGGCGCTTGTAGAAGAGCGTGGTGGGGCGCGGGATCCCGGCCGGGTCGCCCGCGTAGTCGGGGATGACGCCGACGGGGGTCCAGCCCGCCGTCCGGTACAGGGGCTCGGCGGGGCTGCCGGTCTCCGTGTCGAGGACGAGGAGGGTGAGACCGGCGTCGGCGGCGACCTGCTCGACGGTGGTGAGCAGCGCGCGGGCGAGACCCTTGCCGCGGGCCGTCTCGTGCACCATCAGCTTGACCACCTCGCCGCGGTGGCGGCCGTTGGGCCAGTCGTTGAGGGCGAGGGAGACGGTGCCGACGCAGCGGCCCGAGGCCTCGTCGACGGCGACGCACACGACGAGGTCGCCACGGTCGACGGCGGGCGTGCGCGCGCGCCACCAGTCGGCGGCCTGCTCGGCGGTGAGTCCGGCCAGAAAGCCGAGCGAGGCGCCCCCGGCGACGACGTCGGCCAGCAACCGCCCCAACTCGTCGGCGTGGGAGGTGAATTGAGCTGCCGTCAGCGTGCGCACGGGAGGTGTCACGGCAGCACCACCACCAGCGCGTACCGTACGGCCTCGGGCCCGGGGCAGTGGAAGTGCGTCGGCCCCCACAGCCGGAAGCGCAGGCAGTCACCGGCGACGAGGGTGTGCGTGACGCCCTGCACGGTCAGGTCGAGTCGGCCGTCGAGCACCCAGATGTGCTGTTCGAGACCGGGCACGGGCGGCCGGTCGTACACGATGTCGGCGTACGGTTCGAGGCGCCCCTCGACGACCTCGGCCCGGAGTCCTGCGAGTGGCGGCGACACGGAGCGCCGCACGAATCCGCTCGCCTCGTCGCGCCACACGGGCTGTTCGGCGGCGCGCACGACCTGCGCCGGAGCGGACTCCACCTCGCTCAGCAACTGCGACATGGTGCGCCCGTAGACGGCGCACAACCGGTTGAGGAGCGCGGCCGTCGGGCTGATCTCGGCGCGCTCGGCACGGGACAGCGTGGACCGGCTCACGCCACTGCGGTCGGCCAACTCCCCCAGGGACCAGCCGTGTTCGGCCCGCAGCTCGGCAAGGCGCGCGCCGAGCCGGGCATCGACGGGGTCCGACTCGGGTCCGGTGTCGCCTCTGGGAGGCACTTCACTCTCGCGTCTCATATTCGGCACGGTATCCCAGATATGAAACAACGCGGTTACGTGCGTTCCGCCACTGCGGGCGTCAGTCCCGCGCCGCCTCCCCGAGGGCGTCGAGCACCGGCCGGATCAGCGGATGCGTCTCCGCTCCGTGGCGGACCGCCGCGAAGACCTTGCGGGTGGGGGCGACGCCGTCGATGGGGCGGACGACCACCTCGGTGAGGTCCATGCCGACCAGGGCCGAGCGCGGCACGAGGGCGACGCCCGCGCCCGCCGAGGCGAGGGCGACCACCGCACGGAAGTCGTCGGAGGAGTGCTCGAACTGCGGGGAGAATCCCGCGTGTTCGCAGGCGAGCACGACCACGTCGTGGCAGGGGTTGCCGGGGTAGGGCCCGATCCAGGTGTCCTTGGCCAGGTCGGCGACCGGCACCCGCTCGGCGTCGGCGAGCCGGTGCGCGACGGGCAGGACCGCGTCGAAGGGTTCCGCGTAGAGCGGCACCCGGGTGATCCGGTCGTCGTCGGCGTCGGGCGCGCCCCGGTACTCGACGGCGACGGCGACGTCGATCTGCCGCTCGAGGAGCATCGGCAGGCTGGCGTCGCCCTCGGCGTCCCGGACACGGACGCGGATGCCGGGTGACTCCTTCGCCAGGCGGGCGAGGGCGGGGCCGACGACGAGGCCGATGCCGGTCGCGAAGGAGGCGAGCGTCACGGTGCCCGCGTCGCCGGTGCTGTACGCGGCGAGCTCCGCCTCGGCCCGCTCCAGCTGGGCCAGGACGGCGTTCGTGTGCGTGAGCAGGATCTCGCCGGCGGGGGTGAGCCGGACGCCGCGGGCGCCGCGCTCGACCAGCTTGTGGCCGGTCTCCTGCTCCAGGGCGGTCAGCTGCTGGGAGACCGCTGAGGGGGTCAGGTACAGCGCGGCGGCAGCCGCCGTGACCGTGCGGTGGTCGGCCACCGCTCGGAGGATGTGCAGCCGCCGCGCTTCAATCATGTTCCCGATTGTCGCAAACCGGTCAGCCCAGCTCGGCGCGGGCCTCGACGAACGCGTCCACGGCCCGGTTCACGTCCTGGGTGGAGTGCGCGGCGGACAGCTGGACGCGGATGCGGGCCTGGCCCTGCGGCACGACCGGGTACGAGAAGCCGATCACGTACACGCCGCGCTCCAGGAGCAGCTCGGCCATCCGGCCCGCGACGGAGGCGTCGCCGATCATCACGGGGGCGATCGCGTGGTCGCCGGGGAGGATGTCGAAGCCCTCCTCGGTCATCCGCGTACGGAACAGCTTGGTGTTGGCCGCCAGGCGTTCGCGCAGGTCACCCGCCTGCTCCAGGAGGTCGAGGACCTTGAGCGACGCCGCCGCGATGACCGGGGCCAGGCTGTTGGAGAACAGGTACGGGCGCGAGCGCTGGCGCAGCAGGGCGACGATCTCGGCGCGGGCCGCGACGTAACCGCCGGAGGCGCCGCCGAGGGCCTTGCCGAGGGTGCCGGTGATGATGTCGACGCGGTCCATGACGCCGTGCAGCTCGGGGGTGCCGCGGCCGCCGGGGCCGACGAAGCCGACGGCGTGCGAGTCGTCGACCATGACCATGGCGTCGTAACGCTCGGCGAGGTCGCAGATGTCACCGAGGGGGGCGACGTAACCGTCCATGGAGAAGACGCCGTCGGTGACGATCAGCTTGCGCCGGGCGTCACCGGCCGCCTTGAGCTGGGCCTCCAGGTCGGCCATGTCGCGGTTGGCGTAACGGAACCGCTTGGCCTTGGACAGCCGGATGCCGTCGATGATCGAGGCGTGGTTGAGGGCGTCGGAGATCACCGCGTCCTCGGGGCCGAGCAGCGTCTCGAAGACGCCGCCGTTGGCGTCGAAGCAGGAGGAGTAGAGGATCGTGTCCTCCTGGCCGAGGAAGGAGGACAGGCGCGCCTCCAGCTCCTTGTGGACCTCCTGGGTGCCGCAGATGAAGCGGACGGAGGCCATGCCGTAGCCCCAGCGGTCCAGGGCGGCGTGGCCCGCGGCGATGACCTCGGGGTGGTCGGCGAGGCCGAGGTAGTTGTTGGCGCAGAAGTTCAGCACCTCACCCGGGCGGCCGCCCGCGGTGACGCCGACGGTGGCGGACTGGGGGGTGCCGATGACCCGCTCGGGCTTGTGCAGGCCCGCGGCGACGATCTCGTCGAGGGTGGCCTGGAGGTCTTCGCGTACGTTGTCGAACATGCCGAGAATCCTTACGGGCGTGGGGAGTTCAGGAGGTCCAGTCCAGGATGACCTTGCCGCCGCGGCCGCTCGCCGCGTCGTCGAAGGCCGCCTCGAAGTCCGTGTGGGCGTAGCGGCCGGTGATCACGGGAGCGAGGTCGAGGCCGCCTTCGAGGAGGACGGACATCGCGTACCAGGTCTCGAACATCTCGCGGCCGTAGATGCCCTTGATGGTGATCATCGAGGTGACGATGCGGGCCCAGTCGACGGCGAACTCCTGCGACGGCAGGCCGAGCATGGCGATCTTGCCGCCGTGGGTCATGTTGGCGAGCATGTCGCGCATCGCGACCGGGTTGCCGGACATCTCCAGGCCGACGTCGAAGCCCTCGCGCAGGCCGAGCGTGCGCTGGCCGTCGGCGATGGTGGACTCCCCCACGTTCAGGGCCAGGCTCACGCCCACCTTGCGGGCGAGTTCGAGGCGCTCCTCGCTGACGTCGGTGATCACGACGTTGCGGGCGCCTGCGTGCTTGGCCACGGCGGCGGCCATCAGGCCGATCGGGCCCGCGCCCGTGCTCAGCACGTCCTCGCCGACCAGCGGGAAGGACAGGGCCGTGTGCACGGCGTTGCCGAACGGGTCGAAGATCGCCGCGACGTCCAGGTCGACGGGGACGCGGTGCACCCACACGTTCGACGCGGGCAGGGCGACGTACTCGGCGAACGCACCGTCGCGGCCGACGCCGAGGCCGACGGTGGCACGGCACAGGTGCCGGCGGCCCGCGAGGCAGTTGCGGCACTTGCCGCAGACGAGGTGGCCCTCGCCGCTGACCCGGTCGCCGACGGCGATGTCGGTGACGCCTGCGCCGGTCTCGACGACCTCGCCGACGAACTCGTGGCCGACGACGAGCGGCGCGGAGATCGTGGACTGCGCCCACCCGTCCCAGCTGCGGATGTGCAGGTCGGTGCCGCAGATCCCGGTGCGCAGCACCTTGATCAGCACGTCACCGGGGCCGATGGACGGCTCGGGCACGTCCGTCAGCCAGAGTCCCGGTTCGGCCTTCTCCTTGACCAGCGCCTTCAACGGCTCGGCTCCTGTCGTCGCGCACGCGGGCAGGGCGGAGCACGGCCCGGCCCGGGTACGAGGGAAGAGTGGGGTGGCGGTGTACGGAAGAGCCTGCCGCCACGACAGACTCTTCCGTACGAAGGTGCCCCCGGTCCATCGAGGTTTGCTTAAGCGCCGCCACAGCTTTCCTACAGGCCTATGCCGTGCGCACCTGTCCGCGCTCGAAATACGCGATCAGCTCCGGGGCGAGACCGGGGATCTCGCGGGGCGTGCCGCCGTCGCGCAGGGACTCGGTGGCCCGCACCCCGGCGGCGACCGCCATGCGTGCGGCGACGGGCGAGGTGTCGGTGGTGCCGCCCTCGCGGGCGAAGCGCACGAACTCGTCGATGAGCAGCGGGTCGGCGCCGCCGTGCCCGGCGTTGTCCTCGGCGTCCGGCACGGGGTACTCGGCGTCGGCCTCGCCGCGGTACGTGGAGCGGCGGGAGTTCCACACCTTCACGACTCCCCCGGGTCCGTCGCCGAAGTTCTCCAGGCGGCCCGCGTCGCCGATGACGGTGTAGTTGCGCCAGTAGTCGGGGGTGAAGTGGCACTGCTGGTAGGCGGCCAACACCCCGTTGTCCAGGCGCATGTTGACCATCGACACGTCCTCCACGTCGATGACGGGGTTGAGGCCGCGCTGGGTGTGCGGCGGCCAGTGTCCGTCCTTCGTGTACCAGTCGGCGTGCTTGGCCTCGCCGGGCTCGCGCCGGTGCGGGTTGTCGCCGTACACCATGAGGTCGCCGAGGGCCTGGACCTGTCGCGCGTATCCGTTGGCGAGCCAGTGCAGTACGTCGATGTCGTGGGCGGCCTTCTGCAGCAACAGGCCCGTGGTGTACTGCCGTTCGGCGTGCCAGTCCTTGAAGTACCAGTCGCCGCCGTACCCCACGAAGTGCCGTACCCACACCGTCTTGACCGCGCCGATCTCGCCGCGCGCGATGATGTCGCGCATCAGGCGGACGACCGGCATGTGCCGCATGTTGTGGCCGACGTAGAGCCGGGTCCCGGTCTCGTACGCGGTGCGCAGGAGTTCGTCGCAGCGTTCGACGGTGACGTCGAGGGGCTTTTCGACGAAGACGGGCTTGCCCGCCTTGAGGGCTTCGCAGGCGACGTCGGTGTGGGTGTGGTCGGGGGTGAGGACGACGACCGCGTCGACCTCGGGGTCGCCGATCACCTTCTTGTGGTCGCTGGATATCAGGGCGCCGGGAAACGCGAGGGCGGCCTCCGTCCGCGCCGCGGGGTCGTGGTCCGCGAGGGCCGTGACCCGGGAGCCGGCGCCGGGCCGGTGGGCGGTGCGGGCGAGCGAGCCGCGCAGGCCGTAGCCGAGGACACCGAGGCGCAGATCGGAGGAGCCGGTCATGGAAGTTCCTTTGCTCGTGCGGGCGTTGCGGGCGCTACGGGTGGACCAGGACGTGCGCCAGGGCGACGCGTCCCGTGCCGGTGAGCTTGATCCTTACGTATCGGGCTTCCGTGTCGGTGTCCAGCAGGGTGGGCCTCAGAGCCTTGCCGGTGACGTGCGTGGTCGTGGCGTCGGAGAAGTCGGCGGACCGGGCGAGCTGGACGTCGAAGTCGGTGGTGGTCATGGAGGTGTTGTTCCAGACCTCGACCTGTCCGACGTGCCGCGCCGCACCCAGGTCCACCTGCCACCAGGCGCCCGGCTCGGCGAGCGTGCGGGTGTCGGTGGAGGTGTCGCCGTCGGTCGCGTACGCGGCCGTGGCCGTGCCGTCCGTGGAGGACTGCGTGGCCGTGCCCGCGCGGGCGAGGTCGGGGCGCAGCTGTTCGACGCGGCCTGGCCCGTCGGCGCCCGCGGCCGCGGCGACCTCGATCGCCTCCGCCGGGAGCCGGTCCAGTTCGGTGTGGTTGTCGGCCATGGTGGAACCGGTGCCGGCCAGGGCGGGGGCGTCGGTGTCCGTCCAGTTGCCGGTGGCGTGGTTGTCGATGCCGTAGTCGGCCCAGTTGGAGACCCACTTGTAGCCGAGGCGGGTCAGCACGTTGCCGGTGACGGTGATGTGGCTGGACTGTTCGTCGAGGTAGATGCCGTTGCCGTCGCGCTCGGTGTTCCCGTAGGCGCTGCGGTTGATGTAGTTGCCGGAGACGACGGTGCCGGGCTGGGCGCCCTGGGTGTAGATGGCACCGCCGTCGTGCTGGGCGTACGCGACGCGCATGACGTTCGTGATGCGGTTGCCGGTGATGCGGTTGTCGCGCAGGACGGACTGCTTGGCCTCGGGCTGGTTCCAGCCCCAGCCGACGGAGATCCCGGAGTACGGCAGGTCGTCGAGGGAGTTGTGGTCGATGACCGTCGCGGCCTCGTAGCCCGCCCAGATGCCGACGGAGTCCGTGTACTCGACTCCGGTACGCCGAACGGTGTTGTACGAGACCGTGTTCCGCGTGCCTACGCGTTCAGGGGCGGGCACGGGTTCCGTGTCGCCGACGTACACGCCGCCGGAGGACAGGTCGGTGAAGCGGGAGCGGGTGAGGGTGGAGTCCTGGGTGCCCTGCTCGAGGACGGCTCCGGCGCCGCCGAGGTGGGTGAACTCGGCGTGGTCGACGGTGATGTGCCTGCCTGCGCGCACGGTGAGCGCGGCGGCGGGCTTGGTGTAGTAGCGGCCCGCGTGGTCGACCGGGCCCGTGGCGCCGGTCAGGGTGAGTCCGGCCTGCATGCCCGCGTAGCCCTCGTCGGTGGAGGGCTGCTGGTAGGCGGCGTACACGAAGCCGATGCCGGTGACACGGACGTCATGGGCGCCGTCGAGGACGAGGAGGTTCTCGGTGACGGGGGTGACGGCGTGGGCCCGCCGCATGTTCTCGCCCTTGCGCGGCAGGTACGTGACAGTCCGTGCGGCCGAGTCCCAGACGAACTCCCCCGGCTGGTCGAGCAGTTCGCGGGCGTTCTCGAAGTAGGCGACCCCGGAGTAGCGCGTGGAGTCGACGGCGGTCGAGTCCCAGGCGGGGCCCGTGCGGTTCGTCCCCGACGCGGAGTTGGCCCAGCAGGGCTGCGCGAAGGTGAGGTTGTCGCCGCTGACGCCCGTGATCCGGCAGTGGTAGTTGCGCCACCGCACGCGGATGACGGCCTCGGCGTCGGTGGGCCGCGCCCAGGTGGCGATGCCGGTCTTCTCGGCGCCGCTCATCCCGGTCGTGGTGGCGTCGCACACGGAGGCGGCGCAGGCCTCGCCGCGGGCGCGCACGGCACGGACCCCGTCGACGAAGAGCTGGCGCGGGGTGACGCCGTCGGGCACGTCCGCGCTCCAGGTCCCGTCGGCGTTGGCGCTCCAGCCGGTCAGCGCGCGGCCGCCGGAGAACACGGGGTGAGCGCCGCGTTCGGCGGCCCAGGTGACGCCGGAGTCGTCGGCGTCCAGCGTCAGCGGCTTGTTCAACCGATAGGTGCCGTCGGCGAGTTGGATGCGGTCACCGGAGTCCGCCGCGTCGCGTGCACCCTCCGGCGAGCAAGGGTGTCCGACGGTGCAGGAGGTGCCGGATCCGTGAGGCGCGGCGTGCAGGACCTTCGCACCGGGGGCCGCCTGCGCGGCGGGCAGCGGGACGAGGGCGACGGCCGCGGCGACGAGGAACGCGGCGGCCGCGCTGCGGAGCGTGCGGGTACGTGGGCTCATGCGAGGACCTTCCGATGGGGCGGGTCGACGGCTCGGTCGGGGGGTGGGTTGATGGATGGGGCGGGTCGACGGCTCGGTCGGGGGGTGGGTTGATGGATGGGGCAGGGCACGGGCAGAACAGAGGCGAGCCAGGGGCGGGGCGCGGACGGGGCAGGGACGGGACAGGGCCAGCCAGGGGCGGGGACGGGCAGAGACGGGGGCGGGGACGAGCCGGGTCCGGGGCGCGCGGTCGCGCGCGGCGTCCGAGGCCCGGGGGTGCCGGGGCCCAGGGGTGCCGGGGCCCAGGGGTGCCGGGGCCCAGGGGTGCCGGGGCCCAGGGGTGCCGGGGCCCGGGGGTGCCGGGGCCCGGAGGCGACGCTTGAGGCCCACAAGCCCGGCGGCCGACACTCGACACCCGAGGCCCGCAAGCCTGGCGGCCGACACCCAAGGCCCGACGCCCGGTGGCCGGGGGCCGGAGGCCAAGACCCGGAGGCCCGGAGGCCCGGAGGCCGACACTCGACGCCCAGGGCCCGGAGGCCGGAGGCCAAGACCCGGAGGGCCGACACTCGACACTCGACGCCCGACGCCCGACGCCCGGAGGCCGGGGGCCAAGGCCCGGAGGGCCGACACCCGACGCCCCGACACCCGACGCCCGGAGGCCGGAGGCCGGAGGCCGGAGGCCCCGGAGCCGAAACCCGACACTCGAGGCCCGCAAGCCCGGCGACCGAAACCCAAGACCCGACGCCCCGAAGCCCGACGCCCAACGCCCAACGCCCGGAGGCCGGAGGCCCGGGAGCCGAAATCCGACACCAAGCACCCGACACCCGAGGCCCTGGGCCGACACCCGAAGGTCCCGGGGCCTATGCGGCACGCAGCGCGGAGCCGCATCCGGCGGGGGATCCCCGCCGCGCTCACACCACGACGGAGGCACGGGCCCCGTGCGGCGCGGCGCGGCGATCCCGAGCGCACCCGGACGGCGGGGCGAATGCCCAGGTCCGAACAGCCCCGGTCCGAACACCCGGTCCGGACACCCGGTCCGGACACCCAGGTCACCCCAGACACGGGACCTCGCCCACGCGGGCCCCGGCGGGCGGAACGTGGGCCGACCCCTGTCCGGCCCCTGGCCGGGTGTCACGCCGCGGCGGACCAGTCCGGATGCCCCGGCATCGGCGGGTTCTTCGCACCGAAGAGCCAGTCCCGCAGGAACGCGTCGAGGGACCGGTCCCCGGCCACGTCGACCGCGTGCCGGATGAAGTCCTCGCTGGTGACCGTCCGGTCCTTGAAGCGGCGCGGCCACTGCCCCATGATCCGGTCGAACGTCCGCTGCCCGGCCTGGAGTCGGAGGGCGTACAGGACGAGGGCGCCGCCGTCGTAGATGTTGGTTCCGCCGAGCGCCTTGGGCAGTCCGGGCGGGCCGTCGCTCGCCCGGATCGCGTCGAGCTTCTCGTACGTCGTCTTCATCTTGTCGACCATCAGCGACCAGCCGCGCTCCTCGCTGTGGAGAGCGGCGTAGTACGTGGCGGGTCCCTCGTTCAGCCAGGCCTGCTGCCAGTCGTTCGGGGTCACACAGTCGCCGAACCACTGGTGGGTCAACTCGTGGACCATGGTGTTCTCGTACGTGGGGTTGCCGTCGGCGTTGAGCTTGAACCAGTTGGTGCCCATGAGGGTGAGCGTCGAGTTCTCGAGGGCGTCGGTGTACCCGTCGTAGATGTGGATGCCGTAGACGGAGAAGGGGTACGCCCCGAACTTCGCCTCCAGCCAGGCGAGATGGTCCGGCGTGCGGGCCACGATCGGGCCGTACTTGTCCTCCTGGCCCTGCGGGACGACGTGCCGCAGCGGCAGGCCCGTGTGCGAAGTGCCGTACAGGTACGTGCCCTTGACCACGGCGATGCCGAGCAGCTCGGTGGGCATGCGCTCGCGCAGCGCGAAGTGCCACACGGTCGAGCCGTCCGACCGTTTGTCCTTGCCGGTCAACCTGCCGTTGGCGGCGGCGACGTAGCCCTCGGGCGCCGAGATGTGGAACGTCCAGGTGGCTTTGTCGGACGGGGTGTCGTTGCACGGCAGGAAGGTGTCGGCGCGCGAGGACTGCACGGCGGAGGCGAAACCGCCGTCGGTGCCGAACTTCCAGCCGGACAGGCCGGTGCGGGGCGCCTTGCCGTTTCCGTGATAGGTGACGGTGGCCGTGAACGGCGCGTTCTCGTGCAGCGGCCGCGCCGGCGTGACGGTGAGCTCCTGGCCCGACTTGCCGACGGACAGGGCGAATTGAGCGGCGCGGCCGTTCACGGTGACCGCGTCGATCGTGTGGCCGTCGGTGTCCAGGTTGAAGGAGGACAGGTCCTGCGTGGCCCGGGCGGAGAGCGTGACCTCGCCCGTGAAGTCGTACGTCACGGGTGTGAAGTCGAAGGTCAGGTCGTAGTGCGTGACCTGGTAGCCGCCGTTGCCGAGGGTCGGGTAGAGCGGGTCTCCGACGCCGTCCGAGCCGGGCCGGGGGTCGAAGCCGTGGGCGGCGAACGCGGGTGGAGCCAGGACCGGTACGGACACGGCCGCGGCGACCGCGGCCGTGGTGAGGAATGAGCGTCTGCTGGAGGTCACGTCGTCCCCTTACTTGGAAGCCTTGGAAGCCTTGGAGGAGCTGGAGGAGCTGGAGGCCTGCTCGAACTCGGCGCGGCACGTGTCGCCGCCGGCGTTCCGCCACTTCTTGACGAGGGCGTCGTAGTCGGACATCGACTTGCGGCCGGTGATGATGTCCTTCTCGCCGTCCAACTGGATGGTGTAGAGGCTGCCGAGCCCCTTGGAGTCCCAGGTCGGTGAGGAGTAACTGAGGGTCGGGTCCTCGATGAGCTTCGGGATGAGTTTCGTATAGGCCTCGTGCGCGTACTTCGCGGCGTCCGGCTGCGTGGCGCTGAAGAGCGGCTGGCCGGCGGAGGCGAGCTTGGTCCACGGCACGGTGACGTCCTGGGCGCCCTGATCGGTGAGGACCGGGGTGCCGTCCTTGTCGCGCTTGTAGTCGGTGCCTTCGACTCCGTACGTCATGAGGGTGTACTCGACCGAACCGAACGGCGAGGCGGCGAAGTCGGCGAGCCTCAGGAGCTCCTTGACGCGCGACTCGCTCGCCTTGCTGATGTAGCAGTTCTGCAGCGAGACGTTGTCGGTCCACGTGACCGCCTTCTCGCCGACGGGCACCATGGGCCGCACGTCGAAGGTCTTGTCGATGGCCGCCATGGCGTCGACGTAGCCGGTGCCCGGGGTGAAGTAGCCGGGCATGCCGTCGTACACGTAGGCGGCCTTGCCGTTCTTGAACAGGTCGGTGTACTGGGCCTTCTGGGCGCCGGACATCTGCACGGTGCCGGGGTAGAAGCAGCCCGCCTTGTAGAGCTTGGCGAGGGTCTCGATGGCTTCCCGGTAGGCCGGGTCCTCCAGCTGGTACGTCCACTTGCCGGTGGTGTGGTCGCGCTTCCAGTAGTGCTGGCCGCCGTTCGACATCGCGAACAGGTTCTTGGCGCCGCCGGAGAAGAAGTACTGCTTCTTCTTCTGGTTCGTCAGCTCCTTGGCGAGCTCGACGAGCCGGTCGAGGCTGTCGATCTGGTCGAGGCTCGTGACGCCCGCCTTCGCGAACAGGTCGGCGCGGTAGAAGCCGGCGCCCGCGCTGCCCGCGCGGGCGATCGGGATGCCGTAGAGCTTGCCGCCCTTGATGGCGTCCTGCCAGGCGAACTTCGGGATCGCGGCGAGGTTCGGGTAGTCCTTGACCTTGTCGCCCGACAGGTGCGGGCCGAGGTCGGCACACTTGGTGCTCAGGAACGCCGCCATGTTGTCGACGCCGCCGGTCTCCGGGTACATGAAGATGTCCGGCAGCTGGTCGCCCGCGACCATCGTGGAGAACTTCGCGGGGTAGTCGTCCGCCGGCACGGCCGTGAAGTCGACCTCGGTGCCGAGCAGCTTCTCGATCGCCTGCCAGGCCGCGTTCTTGCCGCGCGCGGGCGGCAGGGGCGTGAAGGTCTCGGTGACGGCCGAGATCTTCTTGGCGCCCTTGAGCGGGGTGCCCTTGGTCGCA
Organism: Streptomyces sp. NPDC050085; assembly: GCF_044460595.1. NCBI lineage: Bacteria > Bacillati > Actinomycetota > Actinomycetes > Kitasatosporales > Streptomycetaceae > Streptomyces > Streptomyces sp. NPDC050085. The sequence continues at coordinate 166,907 of NZ_JBITJZ010000001.1, forward strand.
CGGGTGAGCTCGGTCGGGTACTTCAGGTACGTGGCCGGCACCCCGGCCGCGGTGCCCGGCAGGTCGGCCGTGATGCCGATGTTGCGCACGGTGGTCGTCGGCAGCAGCGTGGCGCTCTTCGCTTCGGCCTTGGCGGCGGTGCCTCCGTCGCCGCACGCGGCGAGCAGCGGGGCGGCGGCGACGGTGAGACCGACCCCCGCGCCCCAGCGGAACAGGGTGCGGCGGTTGATGGACGTGGCCGGGTACATCGGGGGCATCGAGGGCTCCTCAACAAGGAGAGGGAAAGGGGAAGTCGGGGGGGTGCGAGGGACGGTGCACAGGACGGTGGGAGGGGGCGGTGCAAGGGGGGGCGGTCAGCCCTTGACGGCGCCGGTGAGCACGCCCTTGGTGAAGAACCGCTGGAGGAACGGGTAGACGAGCAGGATCGGCACGACCGCGATCACGAGGACGGCCATCTGCACGGCCTGCTGCGGGGCGACCGCCTCGCCCGCCGTCGCGGTGTCGATGCCCTGGCCCTGAAGGATGAAGGTCCGAAGGACCATGGGCAGCGGCCACTTCTCGTTGTCGCCGAGGTACAGCAGGGCGTTGAAGTACGCGTTCCAGTACGCGACCGCGTAGAAGAGTCCGACGACGGCGATGACCGCCTTGGACAGCGGCAGGACGACCTGGATCAGCGTGCGGAAGTCGCCCGCTCCGTCGACCTTCGCGGCGTCGTACAGCTCCTCGGGCAGGTTCATGAAGAACGCCCGCATGACGACCAGGTTGAAGGCGCTGACCATGGTGGGCAGGACGAGGGCGGCGAAGGTGTTGTAGAGCCCGAGTTCCTTCACCAGGAGGAAGTTGGGGATGACGCCCGCGTTGAACAGCATCGTGAACAGGGCCGTCATGAGGATGAAGCGGCCGCCGACGATGCCGCGCCGGGAGAGGCCGTACGCCATGCCGATGGTGGCGAGCAGGCTGCAGAGCGTGCCGAGGACGGTGATCCCGATGCTCACGAACAGCGCGCGGGTCACGCGGCCGCCCGTGAACGCGCTGCGGTAGGCGTCGAGGTTGGGATGGTCGGGCCACAGGACCAGGCCGTTGGACCGGATGATGTCGGCCTGCGAGGCGAAGCTGGTCCCGATCACGCCGAGCAGCGGGTACGCGACCAGGCCGACGACGATCACGAGGGCGAGGCCCTTGAAGAACAGGCCGAGTTTCGTGGGTCGTTCCATCCAGGGCGGACGGGCGCCGGAGGGGCGCAGGTCGCCGGCTGCCGGTGCGGTGGCGCGGGCCGGGCGGCGCGTCTTCACTGCGGTCGTCTCAACGGTCAGCACCGCGGTACACCCCTTCGTGGCCGAGTCGGTGGGCGAACTTGTTGGCGCCGATCACGAGCACCGTGCCGATCACGGCCTTGACCATGCCGACCGCGGCGGCGGTGCCCCACTGGTTGTCCTTGATGCCGTGGAAGTAGACGTAGGTGTCGAGGACTTCACCGGCGCCCGCGCCCACCGCGTCGCGCTGCAGCAGGATCTGCTCGAAGCCGACGGTGAGGATGTTGCCGAGGTTGAGGATCAGCAGGAGGACGAGCACCGGGGACAGGCCGGGCAGCGTGACGTGCCAGAAGCGGCGCCGGCGGGCGGCGCCGTCCATGGCCGCGGCCTCGTACAGGCCGCGGTCGATGGAGAGCAGCGCGGCAAGGATGATGATGGTGCCCCAGCCGGCGTCCTTCCACATGACCTGGAGCGCGAGCAGCCAGGGGAAGGCGTTCGGGTCGGTCATCATGTCGTAGCGCGGCAGGCCGATCGTTTCGAGCAGGTCGGGGACGACGCCCGCGCCGCCCAGGATCTGCTGGAAGATCGAGACGATGATGACCCATCCGATGAAGTGCGGCAGGTACACGACGCTCTGCACGAAGCGGCGCAGTTTGTCGCTGACGATGCTGTTGAGCAGCAGGGCGAGCCCGATCGGGACCGGGAAGAACAGGACCAGTTGGACGAGCGCGATCTTCAGCGTGTTGCCGGTCGCGGACCAGAAGTCGGGGTCGGCGAAGGCGTTCGTGAAGTTCGTGAAGCCGGACCAGGCGCTGTGCATGTAGCCCAGGTAGGGCTGGTAGTCCTGGAACGCCACCATGTAGCCGAGCAGCGGCACGTAGTGGAACACCACGAAGTACAGGAAGCCCGGCAGGCACAGCAGCAGCATGACCCTGTCGCGCTTGAGGCGCTGCCGGAGGGTCCTGCGGGGGACGGCGAGTGGTGGTGCCGCGGCGGATGGTGTGGGAGCAGTCATGGGGCGGTCCTGTTCGGCTTCGGCCGGCTGGCGCAAGAACTGCGGTACTGCGGCGGCAAGTTAGTAAGCGGTTAACCCCATCGTCAAGAGATGCGCGAAACAGCTGGGTTACGCGCACCTTTCAACATGCCTTTCCTGGCAGGCATTTCAGGCATCACTGGACAACTCCCTCCCTCAGAACGTCACTTGACCTTGACGGTCGAGCCGCACGCTCCCTAGCGTGCGGTCACGTCATAGAACACGTTTACTGTCCGGAGGCAGGGTGCGTACCACTGACGAAGTGCCGGTCGAGGCCGGGACCGCCGACGCCACACCGCCCCCGCGGCGACCCCGTACGGTTCTCGCGATGGACTCCGCGGCCGTCGACGACGTCTTCCCGCCGGCCGTACGGGTCCGCCTCGAGGAGACCGCGGACATCCAACCGCCGCACGTCGTACGGGAGTTCAGCAGCCCGCAGGCACGGGCCGCCCTGGCCGACTGCGAGGTCCTGCTGACCGGCTGGGGCTGCCCGGCCATCGACCGCGCCGTGCTCGACCGGGCGCCCCGACTGCGCGCGGTGATCCACGCGGCCGGCACCGTCAAGACGTTCCTGACCAGGGACGCGTACGAGCGGGGCATCACGGTCTCCTCGGCGGCCGCGGCCAACGCGGTGCCGGTCGCCGAGTTCACCCTCGCCGCGATCATCCTGGGAGCCAAGCGGGCCTTCCCCCTCGCCCACCTCTTCCGCACCCGGCGCACCCATCGCACCGGCGCCGACCTGGACCGGCACCACTGGATCGGCACCCGCGGCATCACCGTCGGCGTGGTCGGCGCCTCGCGGATCGGCCGCCGGGTCGTCCAGCTCCTGCGCTCCCTCGACGCCGAGGTGCTGCTGTACGACCCCTACGTCGGCGACGCCGAGGCCGAACTGCTCGGCGCGACCCGCACCGACCTGGACACGCTCGTCGCCACCAGCGACGTCGTGACCCTGCACGCGCCCGACACCGACGAGACCCGGCAGCTGCTCGACGCCCGGCGGCTCGGCATGATGCGCCCGGGCGCGCTGCTCGTGAACACCGCGCGCGGCCCGCTCGTGGACACCGAGGCCCTCACCGCGCACCTGGTCAGCGGCCGGATCGATGCCGTGCTCGACGTCACGGACCCGGAGCCGCTGCCGCTCGACCACCCGCTGTGGAACCTGCCCAACGTCTTCATCACCCCGCACATGGCGGGCGCCCAGGGCAACGAGGTGGGGCGGCTCGGCGCCCTCGCCGTCGACGAACTGGCACGGTACGCGCGCGGGGTGCCGCTGAACCACCCCGTGCTCCTCGAGGACCTGGAGCGCATCGCGTGACCGGCCGCACGCCGCACCGCTTAGGCTCTGCAGCGGGCGGACGACCAGCGCGGGGCGGCGGACGCGCCCCGCGGACCAGCACGAGCATCAGGGGGTGAATCGGATGTCCCGGCAGAGTTCCACGGCACCCGGAGACGGCAGGGCGGCCGGCCGACGGCGCGCGACCGTCGTCGACGTGGCCAAGCACGCCGGCGTCTCCACGGCGACCGTGTCCCGTGTGATGAACCGCAACTATCCGGTGGCCGCCGAGACCCGCGAGCGCGTCGAAGCGGCGATGCGCGAGCTCGGCTATGTGGTCAACGCCCACGCCCGGGCCCTCGCCGGCGTCTCCGGCCGCACGGTCGGCATCATCGTCAGCGAACTGATCGACCCCTTCTACGCGTACATCGCACGCGGCGTGGAGCGCGAGGCCACCGACGGCGGACGCCTGTGCCTGGTCTGCTGCACCCAGGGCGAACCGCAGCGCGAGCTCGCCTTCATCGAGCTGATGCACGAGCGGCGCGCGGACGCCGTGGTGCTCGTCGGCGGCAGCGTCGACGACCGGGCGTACAAGGCGGAACTGGCGCGCCGCGCCCGGGAGTTGGACGCGGGCGGCTCCAAGCTCGTGCTGTGCGGCCGTCCGTCGATCGGCGCGGACGCGCCCACGGTCGGGGTGGAGTACGACAACGAGGGCGGCGCCTTCGCCCTCACCGACCACCTCATCTCCCAGGGGCACGAGCGGATCCTGTACCTCGGCGGTCCGCCGGGCCTGTCCACGGCCATGGACCGGCTCGCCGGGCACCGCCGTGCACTGGAGCTGCGCGGTGTCGCGCGCGATCCCGAGCTCGAGCAGCCCGGCGCGTTCAGCCGCGCCTTCGGCTATCGGCGCATGACCGAACTCCTGCGGGAGGGCCCGCGGTTCACGGCCGTCTTCGCCGCGAACGACATCGTGGCGGCCGGTGCGGCGCAGGCGCTCGAGGAGGCCGGGGTATGCATCCCGCAGGACGTGTCGCTGGTCGGCTACGACGACATCCCGGTGGCGCAGGAGCTGCGGCCGCGCCTGACGACGGTGCGGATCCCGCTGGAGGAGATGGGCCGCCAGGCCGTGCGGGTCGCGCTCAACGGGGGCGACGAGGACGACTGGCGCGCGCCCACCACCGGCACGCTGCGGCTCGGCACGCACCTCGTGGTCCGGGACTCGGTGGCCCCGCCACCGGCGCGCCGCCGCCCGGTCTGAGCCGCAGCACCGGCCCACCGGATGCACAATCCTGCTCGCATCCGGCCCTGTTGACGTAGTAACGAACAGAAACTCTCCGGACCCTCTTGCGGTCGGATAGCAAACGCTTACATGCTGGCGCGCAGCTCGCACGCTCGTCCCGCCCATCACCCCGACGTTCCTCGTCCCCATGGGAGTCCCCGGATGCGCCCTGCCCCCTTGCCCCGTCACGCCCTCGCCGACTCCCGCGGCCCCGGTCGCCGTGCCGTGCTCGCCGGACTCGCGGGGGTCGGTGCCGCCGCGGTCGTCGGCGCCGGCGCGACCGCCGCCGCGGCCGCTCCGTGTGCCGACGCCCTGCTGGTCAGAGCGTTCCCGGACGCCGAGTCGGAGCGGCTGCGGCTGGCCACCACCTACCGCGGCAGCGACTTCGTCGCGACCGGCCACTACGCCCCCGCGGGCGCGCAGCTCACGGTCCGGGTGCAGGCGCTCGACGGGGTCCTGCCGACGCTGCACATCGGCACCTTCGACAACCACCCCGACAACCCGGACCTCATGACGCCCCGCGCGACCACCCTGGCCGAGGGCGTCAACACCGTCAGCGACCCCTACGGCGGCCCGATCCACCTGCGCCTGCCCGGCCACGGGGAGCGCGCCCGGGTCACCTTCGTCCAAGGCGCCGTGCGCATGCCGACGTTCGTCCTGGGCACCACCACCGAGGCCCAGTTCCAGAAGCAGCTCGACACCTTCACCGACTCGCTGTACGTCGAACTGTCCTCGCCGCACGCCCTCGTGACCGTGACCCGGGCGAACTTCCTGCCCTACCGCGCCGAGGACCACACCGCGCTGATGCAGACCTTCGAGAAGGTCATCGCCTCCCATGCCGAGGTCGCCGGGCTCGACGGCTCCGCCCCGCTGCACCGGCGCAAGGCGGGCCCCTACCAGTTCAGCGAGGTCCCGAAGGTGCCCGCCGGGGTCGGCGCGTACGCCACGCACTACTACAACGCCTTCCCGCCCGCCTACTTCGACCGGCTGCTGACCGTCCAGGGCCTCAACACGCGCGGGTGGGGGCTGTACCACGAACTCGGCCATCTGCACCAGCAGTTCGCCTGTCGCCCGTCCGGTCTGACCGAGGTCACCGTCAACATCTACTCCCTGGCCGCACAGCGCGTCCTCGGGCAGCCCTCCAACCTCCTGACCCCGGACGCGAAGACCGGGCTCACCCCGTTCCAGTCCGCGCTGCCGAAGCTCGGCACGCCCGGGCTCGCCTTCGGCACGTCGTTCGGCGCGTACGAGAAGCTCGTGTCGCTGCGCCAGCTGGAGCTCGCCTTCGGCACGGACATCTGGCCGCGCCTGCACCGGCTGATCCGCACCGAGAACCCGCAGTCCGACTGGCAGACCCAGGACGCGCTGCGCTGGACGAACTTCGCGGTGTACACGAGCCGCGTCACCGGCTACGACCTCACCGACTTCCTCGTGTCCAAGTGGGCGTACCCGATCGACGCCGAGGGGCTCTCCACGCTGGCCGCGCTCGGCCTGCCGAAGCCGCCCGTCGACCCGGCCACCCTGTCCGACTGAGCCGGAGGGCGACGACCGACCATGGACCTGACCCGACGCCAGTCCCTCACGCTCGCCGGAGCGGGCGCCGCCGCGGCCCTCCTCCCGGTGGCGGGCTCCGCCGCCGCGGCCGACGCGGCCGACGCAGACCCGTACGAGCCACTCCTCGCGCGCGCCGAACAGCAGCTCACCGGCGGCCCGTTCGACCCCAACGACCCCGATTTCGCGGCCGCCCTCACCGCGCTGGACACGCAAGCCGCCGCCTGGTGGGGGCAGCTCGACACGTCGGCGGGCCGCACCGCCCTGTGGGCGGACCTGTCCCCCGCCTCCGATCCCGGCATGTTCGGCCAGAGCTACCAGCGGCTGCGCACGCTCGCCACCGCCTGGGCCACCCCGGGCACCTCGCTGTCCGGTGACGCGGCCGTACTCGCCGGGCTCCTCGACGCCCTGCGCTACGTGGGCACGGCCGGCTACCGCGCCGACCGGTCCGAGTCCGGCAACTGGTGGTTCTGGGAGATCGGCGCACCCCGGGCGCTCATGGACACCTGCGTCCTGCTGCGCGCGCACCTGCCCGCCGAGGACCTCGCCGCGTCCGTGCGGACCGTCGCCCGCTTCGTCCCGGACGCGGACCGCCGCACCAACTCCCCCACGCTCGCCGAGACCGGCGCCAACCGCGCCGACAAGGCCGTCATCGTCGCCCTGCGCGGCCTGCTCGCCCGGGACGCGGCCACGCTGGTGCTCGCCCGCGACGCCCTGTCCGACGTCCGCGACCAGGGGCGCAACAGCCTCTTCCAGTACGTCGCTTCGGGCGACGGGTTCTACGCCGACGGCTCCTTCGTGCAGCACGGCAACGTGGCCTACACGGGCACCTACGGCAGTGTCCTGCTCGGCAGTGCGGGCCAGCTCATCGCCCTGCTCGCCGGGTCCGCCTGGGCTGTTGCCGACCCGGCGGTCTCGGTGCTCCACGAGGCCGTCGACCGGACCTTCGCTCCCTTCCTGTTCGACGGCGTGATGATGGACGCCGTGCGCGGCCGTGCGATATCGCGCGAACGGGCCCGCGACCACACCGACGGCGCCGTGACCGTCTCCTGCATACTCCAACTCGCCGAAGGCGCACCGCAGTCGTACGCGGACCGCTGGCGTGCGGCGGCCAAGGGCTGGATCCTGCGCAACAAGGAGACCCCGTACACGAGCCTCGTCGGCGTCCCCGCGCTCGCGCGTGCGAAGGCCGTGCTCGACGATCCGGCCGTGCGGCCCGCGCAGCGGAGCACCGGGCACTTCGTCCTCGCCGACATGGACCGCGTCGTGCACCGGCGGCCCGGCTGGGCGTGCGCCCTGTCGCTGTCCTCGAAGCGCATCGCCGCCTACGAGGCGGGCAACGGCGAGAACCTGCACGGCTGGTACACCGGCGACGGCATGACGTACCTGTACGACGGCGACGACCTCGACGCCTTCGGTGACGCCTTCTGGCCGACCGTCGACCCGTACCGGCTGCCGGGCACGACGGTGGACACCCGCTCCCGCACCGACCTCGGCACGGGCGGCGGAACCGGCACGTTCCGCCCGGCCAACGCCGTGGCGGGCGGCGCCGTCCTCGACGCCCGCCACGGCGCGGCCGCCATGCAGCTGATCGCCGACGGATCGACCCTGCGCGCCAAGAAGGCGTGGTTCTTCGTCGACAACGCGGTCGTCGCGCTCGGCGCGGACATCACGGCGAGCGACGGCCGCACGATCGAGACGGTCGTGGAGAACCGCAATCTGCACGGCGGCACCGCACCCCGGCTCGTCGTCGACGGACGGCCCCAGCCCACCACGCAGGGGTGGTCGGCCTCCCTCCCGGACGCGCACTGGGCGCATCTGGAGGGCACCGGCGGCTTCGTCTTCCCCGCCGGCGGACCCCTGCACGCCCTGCGCGAGGAACGCACCGGCACCTGGCGCGCCCTCAACACCGGTGCGGACACCGGCGGCAGCACCACCCCGGTCACCCGCCGCTACGCCACTCTCTGGTTCGACCACGGCACCTCCCCCTCCTGCGCCACCTACGCCTATGTCCTGCTTCCGGGTGCGACCGCTGCCGCCACCGCGGTCTGGTCCCGCTCCCGGCCGATGCGGATCCTCGCCAACGACGCCACCGTCCAGGCCGTCACCGCACCCCGGCTCGGGCTGCTCGCCGCGCACTTCTGGACGGCGGGCACCGTCGACGGGCTGCGATCGGACGGGCCCGGCACCGTGCTCGTGCGCCACGACGGCCGCACCTGGTCGGTCGCCGTCGCGGATCCCGGCCGTACGGGGACGACCCTGACCGTCCAACTCCCCTTCCCCGTGAGCCGCGTGGTCCGGGCCGACGACACGGTCACGCTCACCCCGGGGCGCCGTCCGGTCCTCACCGTCCGGGTCGGCGGTTCACGGGGTCACACGCACACCGCTCAACTGGCTTGACGCCAGGCACACTTCAGTGACCGGACATCCAGCCGTCCCGCGTCTGCACCGCACGCCGATCGAGGAGCCAGCGAACCATCATGCCCGCCCCGCACTTCTCCCTGCCGCCCACCGACCGCGTCCGCTCCCCGCTGACGGGCTGGACGCGGGCGCACTGGGAGGCCCTGGCCGACCGGCAGCTGGACGCCCTGCTGCCGTACGCGACTCCGGGCCTCGCCCAGTACCGGCTGCCGGGGCGGGCCAGCTGGTCCGGGGTCGTCTCGGACGGGCTCGAAGGGTTCGCTCGGACATTTCTGCTGGCCTCCTTCCGGATAGCGGGCGCGGGCGGCGGGGACGACGATCCCGCCGTTTCCCCCTTGATCGAACGGTATACGCAGGGTCTGACAACGGGCACGGACCGTGACAGCGGCGAGGCCTGGCCCGAACTCACGGACTGCTCCCAGCAGATGGTCGAGGCCGCCTCGATCGCGATCGGGCTGCACGAGACCCGCCCCTGGATCTGGGACCGGCTCGACACCCGGGTCCAGGAACGGGTCGTCGACTGGTTCTCGGGGTTCGTCGGCGGCCGCACCTGGGACAACAACTGGCGCCTGTTCCAAGTGGTGTCGGAGCAGTTCCTGGCGTCGGTCGGCGCCCCGTACAGCCAGAGCGACATCGACGGCGGACTCGACCGGATCGAGGACTGGTACGTCGGCGACGGCTGGTACACGGACGGCGACGGCCGCAACTTCGACTACTACATCGGCTGGGCGATGCACCTGTACCCGCTGCTGTGGGCCCGCATGACAGGTCCCGAGGGCGACGGCGGCCGCGGCAAGGTCTACCGCGAGCGACTGACCCAGTTCCTCACCACGTACCCGCGGTTCTTCGGCGGGGACGGTGCGCCCGTGCACCAGGGCCGCTCCCTGACCTACCGGTTCGCGGCGACCGCCCCCGTGTGGATGGGCGCCCTGGCCGACTGCACGCCGCTCGCGCCCGGCCTCACCCGCCGCCTCGCCTCGGGCACCGCCCGGCACTTCGTGGAGCGCGGGGTGCCGGACGAGCGGGGGCTGCTGCCGCTGGGCTGGTACGACACGTTCCTGCCCGCCACCCAGGCGTACTCGGGGCCCGCATCCCCGTACTGGGCGAGCAAGGGCTTCCTGGGGCTGCTGCTGCCCGCGGACCACCCGGTGTGGACGGAGCGCGAACTCCCGCTGCCCGTCGAGCAGTCCGAGCGGGCCGATCACTGCACGGCGCTGCCCGCACCCGGCTGGCTGCTGCACGGCACCCCGCACGACGGCATCGTCCGCCTGATCAACCACGGCAGCGACCACAACGCACTCGACGGGCCCGCCACCGACGACCCGCACTACGCCAAGCTCGCCTACTCCACGGCCACCGCACCCGAGTCCGCGGCGCACGCCTGGGCGCGCACCATCGACAACCACCTGGCCCTGATCGCCCCCGACGGCACGCCCTCGCGCCGCCTCCGCATCCACCCCCTCACCTGCGAGGGACGCCGCGCCTCTTCCCGTCACCACGCTCAACTGCCGGGCAGTGACGAAGAGTTCCCGATCGAGTCGACGAGCGTGCTGCACGGGCCGTGGGAGCTGCGCGTGCACCGGGTCCAGGCTCCGGCGGGCGTCACCGTCCGCGAGGGCGGGTACGCGGTCGCCGACGCGGTCCGGCCGCAGGCCGAGCAGGGTCCCGGCTGGGCACTGACCCGCACCGAGTCGGGCCTGACGAGCGCGCTGGTGGCCCTGTACGGCTGGGACGAGGAGGCCTGCGTCGCGCGCGAGGTCGAGGCCAACGCGTACGGACCGCACTCCGCGACCCCGTACCTGCGCAGCCCACGGCATCCCGGCGGAGCGAGCGTCCACGTCACGCTGGTCGCCCTGACCCGCGACCTCGTCCACCCGCAGGCACTGCGCGAGGCGGTCGACTGCGCCGTGGACGAGGACGGGCAGGTGCACCTCACGTTCCCGGACGGCGAGACGGTCACGGTGTAAGTACGTGAGCGCCTGAGTGCCTGCGGGTCGGGGCCGGTCACACCATGAGGTCCCCGCGCCGTCGCACCACGTCCATGAGCTCCCTGGCCATGGCTTTGATGGTCTCGAGCCCGGCCCGTCCCCACGGGCACGGTTCGGTGTCCACCACGCACACGGTGCCGAGCGCGAGGCCCGTACGGTCGTCGATCAAGGGCGCGCCCAGATAGGAGCGGATTCCGATCTCGTCGACCACAGGGTTGCCCGCGAACCGCGGGTAGTCGCACACGTCTTCAAGGACGAGCGCTTTGCGCCGTGCGACTACATGAGGGCAGTAGCCGTGGTCGCGCGCCATGTAGCGCCCCGTCCCGCCGGCGGCGGACTCGGCGGCCACCGCGCCGAGTTCGCCGCCGCGGTGGTCGCCGTCCGGTGTGTGCAGTCCGGCGAAGAACTGCCGGTTCTCGTCGATGAAGTTGACCATGCCGTACGGCGCTCCGGTCACCTCGGCGAGCCGGTCCGCGAACAGGTCGAAGGCCGGTTCCGGACGCTGTCCCAGGTCGAGGCGGCGCAGTCGGCGGGCCCGCTCGGGCCCTTCCCGGTCGACCGGTGTCAGCAGCAGCCGCCCGGTCGCGTCGTACGTCATGCGGCGGCTCCGCGGCGATCGACCGTCATGTGTGGACCCCGAAGCCCGAGGCCGTCGGGGCGGCATGGGCCAGCAGGTGACGGACCAGCTGCAGCAGGGTCTGGATGCCGGAGCTCGAGATGCGCGCGTCGCACCGCACGACCGGCACCTCGGGGTCGAGGTCGATGGCGGCGCGCACCTCCTCGGGTTCGTAGCGGTAGGCACCGTCGAACTCGTTGACCGCCACGATGAAGCCCATCCCGCGCTCCTCGAAGAAGTCGACGGCGGCGAAGCAGTCCTCGAGGCGGCGGGTGTCGGCGAGGATCACCGCGCCGAGGGCGCCCTCGGACAGCTCGTCCCACATGAACCAGAAGCGCTCCTGCCCGGGCGTGCCGAACAGGTACAGCACGTGTTCCGGGTCGAGGGTGATGCGTCCGAAGTCCATGGCGACGGTCGTCTCGACCTTGTTCTCGATGCCGTCGAGGTCGTCGGTCGCGGCGCTGACGGTGGTGAGCAGCTCTTCGGTGCTGAGCGGGGCGATTTCGCTGACCGCACCGACGAAGGTGGTCTTGCCGACCCCGAACCCGCCCGCGACCAAGATCTTCAGTGCGGTGGGGAAGGGGTCAGAGCTGTCGTCGTAGTCCATCGAGCACTGCCTCCAGTAGGGACCGGTCAGTGGGGTTTTCGTGGAACATGGGGGGCTTGGTGGTGAGCGCCCCGCAGTCGACGAGGTCGGACAGCAGGACCTTGGTGACGACCGCGGGAAGTTTCAGGTGGCCGGCGATCTCCGCGACCGATGTGGGCTGGGCGCACAGTTCGAGCGCTTGGTTGTGTTCGGGCCCCAGGTAGCCGAGGGGTGTCGTCCCGGTCGCCATGACCTGGGACAGCAGGTCCATCGACGTGCTCGGCCGGGTGCGCCCGTTGCTGATCGTGTACGGGCGCACGAGCCGGCCCGCGGCGCCGTCGAGCCACGGCCCGTCCTGCGGGGCCGACACCCTCAATTCCTCATCGCCGTGGGTTCGGCCGAGTGCTGCCGCGGTGCCGTCACCAGGTAGGGGCGCACGCTCTTGACGAGCATGGCCATCTCGTAGCCGAGGACGGCCGCGTCGGCCTCCCGTCCGGCGAGCACCGCGAGGCAGGTGCCGGACCCGGCGGTCGACACGAACAGCAGCGTCGAGTCCAGTTCCACGACCACCTGCCGGACGTCTCCGCCGTCCCCGAACCGCACACCGGCGCTGCGGCCGAGCGAGTAGAGCCCGGAGGCGAGGGCCGCCATGTGGTCGGCGCTGTCGGCGTCGAGCCCGTGCACGGACTTGACGAGACCGTCGGAGGACAGCAGCACGGCGCTGTGGGTGTGGGGAACGCGCTGGACGAGGCCGCTCATCAGCCAGTCGAGATCGGACACATGACCCGTCGGCACATCGCTCGCCATGGGGGATCGACTCCTTGGTGGACTGCTGGGTGTGGTGCTGGTCGGGGGGACGGCGGGGGCGGGACGCGGCCCGCCGGGTATCGCCTCGCGGTGCGCCGCCGCGGGTGCGGGGGTCATCCGGTACGGCCGCTCTCGTCGTCCCCGGGCCGCGGCGGCGTGCCGGGCATCTGGCGCGGCTCGGCCGCCTCGGCGAGGGTGATGCCGCGCTGGAACGCGGCCATGAGCCCGGGGTCGTGCCCGACCGGCGGTTCGTCGTCCGGGCGCTGGGCGGGGCCGCCGCGCAGTTGCGGGGCGAGGTGCTCCTGGGCTCTGCGGCGCGGGAGTTGGGGGCGGCCCATGGTGCCGCGCACCGGGGTGGGCGGGGTATCGGCGTGTGCGGCGTGCTCGGCGGCGGCCTGCCGGTCCTCGGGCCGGATGCCGGGCAGCGCGTCGGCGGGGGTGGGCCGCGGGTCGCCCGTGTGGCGCTGCGGCAGCGGTGCGGGTCCGTGCACGCCCGGTGACGCCGCCCCGGTGCGCGGCTGACGCGGCACGGCGGCGACGGCCCCGTGCGGCGCGGCCGGGGCGGCCGGGGCGGCCTGCACGGGCTGGTTCTGCGGAGCTGCCGCCGGCTGGACGCCGGAGGGGTGGACGAGTGCGCTGTGCCCGTTGGCCGCCGCGGCCCCGGGCGCGAGGACGCTGTCGGCGGTCGCCGCGGCGGCGGCCCGGCGGACGTGGGGCGCTCTGTCGGCCCCGTCGTCCCGGTCGGCGCCGAGCAGCCCCTGCGGGAGCACGAGGACGGCCTGGACGCCGCCGTAGATGTTGGTCTGCAGCCGTACGGTGATGCCGTGGCGCCGCGCGAGCTGCGAGACGACGAAGAGCCCGATGCGCCCGTCCTGGAGCAGGCTCGCCACGTTGACCTGGTCGGGGTCGGCGAGCAGCGCGTTCATCTTGTTCTGCTCGGTGACGGGCATGCCGAGGCCCCGGTCCTCGACCTCGACGGCAAGCCCTGAGGTCACCAGGTTGGCGCGGAGCAGGACTTGGGTGTGCGGGGCGGAGAACACCGTGGCGTTCTCGACGAGTTCGGCGAGCAGGTGGATGCAGTCGGCGACGGCGTGCCCGCGCAGGGTGCCGTCGATCGGCGGCACGAGTTTGACGCGGGAGTACTGCTCGACCTCGGCGATCGCGGAGCGCATCACTTCGGTCATGGAGACGGGGTGGCTCCACTGGCGGCGCGAGACGGCGCCGCCCAGTACGGCGAGGTTCTCCGCGTGCCTGCGGATGCGGGTCGCCAGGTGGTCGACGTGGAAGAGGCCCTTGAGCAGGTCGGGGTCCTCGACGTCGTTCTCCAGGTCGTCGAGGATCGAGATCTCGCGGTGCACCAGGGACTGCAGGCGCCGTGCGAGGTTCACGAAGACCTCGACCTTCTGCTGGCTGCCCGCCTGGCTGGACAGCTGGGTGGCCTGGACGACGGCGGTCACGGCGACGTCCTGGGCGCGCGCGAGATCGGCGGCGAGCTGGTCGAAGTCGTCGGCGCCCGGCGCGAGCGGCTTGGGCGCGCGACGCGGCGGAGGACCTTCGCCCTTGCGCAACTGGTCGACGAGTCCGCGCAGTTCGGCCTGCCCGCGCGCGCTGGTGCGGCGCAGGGACACGACCCGGTCGCGCACGGCGGTGGCGGCCCGGTCGGCGGCGACGGCCGCGATGACGATCCCCGCGACGGTCACGAGACAGGCCCCGGCGAGCACGCTCCACAGCGCGAGGCCGGGGCGCGCGCCGGTGGAACGCACGGTGAACAGCACGGCCGCGCACGCGCTGAGCGCCACCGCGAGCGGCGGCAGCACGGCCAGGCGCAGCAGTTGGGACCGTATGTGGGTCTCGGCCGGGTGCGGCGCGGCCCGCCCGGCCGGCCTGCCGTGCCGACCGCTTTCGCGACGGTCTGCGCGAGCGGGCGGCTGGCGGAGCTGAGACATACGGCGTCCTCGTCCTCGGTTTCTGGGAGGCTGTGGCAGAACGGCGCGACGACAGGCAGGGGCGACCGGGCGTCGCGCGGCGGGCACTCACGGTAGTCGTCAACGCCTCATGTGCGGTGGGCAGTTGCCAAACTCCGACGGCCGAGGTCCCGCTCTGGTATGAGCCCTCGCACGGCCGACCGATTACGCCGCTGGACGCTTGTTCGCCGATGGGGAACCTCGGAGTCAGGACCAGCGGATCTCGCCGCTCCCCCGGTGGACCCGTCCGTCGCGGGTGACGACCTCGGCGCGGCCGCGCGGCCGCAGCGCGCCCGATCCGTCGGGGTGGACCGTCAGCACGCGGCTGTCGAAGAACGCGCCGCCGCCGACGGCGAGTTGTCCCCGGTCCGTGGGTTCGACCCCGAGGAGGCGCAGGTGGCCGAGGAGTGGCTGGGCATGGCTGTGCAGGTTGCCCACGGGCCAGGCCTGCATGGCGACGCCGACGTCGGGCAGCGCCCAGGTCTGCCCGGGCCGCTCGCTCCCGGGCGCGAGGTAGGCGTCGGGTCCGGACAGGGTGCCCTCCCAGATCTCCGGGTACGCGGCCGCGTGCGCCCGCAGCGACATGCGCCGCCACTGGTCGTGGGCGAAGGCGGGGTCGATGCGGGCGGCGGCCCACACCAGCGTCTGGTTGATCGCGTACCAGATGGAGCCCCGGTCGGTCTCGGGCGCCGGCCAGCGCAGGCGCGCGCCCAACGGGGAGCCCTGGACGCAGAGTTCGTCGATGGTGGCGAACAGCTCGCGCGCGCGGGAGTCGTCGGCCGCGCCGCACAGGACGGCCCACGGCTGCACTTCGAGCCACAGGTCGTGCTCGCCGACGGGCGCGTCTCCCGGTCCGTGCGCCCGGCGGAACCAGCGGCCGTTCCACTCCCCCGCGACGGCCTGCCGCAGCCGCTCCGCGAAGGTGCGCGCCTCGGCGGCGGTGGCGCGGTCGCCGAGGCGCTCGGTGAGCCCCGCGTAGACGGGCAGCACCCAGGCGGCCATCGCGGAGTTGAGCACGGACTCGCCGCGCTCGATCATGGTCTGCCGGTCGGTCCCCGGCTCGTCGAGGGCGAGGTCGTTCCAGTCGGCGTTGCGGATCCGCACGTGCCCGTGCTCGCCGGTGCCGACGACGTCGACCTGGTAGCGGAACTGTCGCCGCAGATGCTCCGCGAGGGTCACCTCGGCCGCCCCGTGCACCGGGTGGAACCCGACGGGCTCGGCGAACGCGGCCAGGTCGCCGGTGGCCGCGGCGTACTCGGCGGCGAGCCACAGCGCCCACAGGTTCTGGTCGGAGGGGCTGAACAGGTCGGTGCGGGGCTGCTGTTCGGCGTCGAGGCTGTAGGGCAGCTCTCCGTCGGGGCTCGCCCAGGCGCAGGTGTTGCGCAGCACGGAGAGCGCGAGATCGGGCTCGGTGTAGACGAGCGGCAGGGCGTGCTGCAGCGGGTCCCGGGCCGCGCCGTTGAAGCCGTGCCGGTACGAGTAGGCGGATGCCTGGTCGAGCGTGTGCCCGCCGAGCAGGCCGTCCGCGCAGGCGCCACCGGTCAACAGGGCGGCGTGCCAGGGGATTTCACAGGTGGCCTCCGGGGCCTGCGGGTCGGCGGCGCGCGGCAGCCGGGCCCGTACGCCCTCGATGCTCTTCTCGTACGTGACCGAGGGGTCACCCTCGTAGGTCGCGTCGGCGAGGCCGAACCGGAACCAGTAGGTGCCCTGCCCGCCGGGCCCGAGCTCCACCTCACGCCGCACTTCGAGCGTGCCCCGGTCCCCGACGACGCGCGGCCCGCCGATCTCGTCGAGCGCCAGCGCCGCGCCTCCCGGATGTGCGGCCGGCTCCGTGCGCTCGCCCACCTCCAGGTACGCCAACTGCCGCTGCCGTACGTCCCACTGCTCGGCCAGCACCCAACGGACGCTGTCCGACGAGAGGTTCGCGACCTCGACCCGCACCAGCACCCAGGGCGCTTCCCCTTCGGGACACAGCACGGTGCGGACCAGCTCCGCCCTGTCGCTACGCGTGCGCACACGCGCGTAGGTGGGTCCGAACCGCACCTCGCCGCCGGGCGCGTCCGAGCGCACGAGCGCGTCGGGCGTGGTCAGCAGGCTGATGCCGGTGCCCTGCGGCTCGGGTTCGGTCAGCCAGCGCAGCCCGTCGTGCTCGTCCCACAGCCCGCTGCGGCCGTCCGTGTCGGCGACGAGGGTGATGCGGCGGTTGCCGAGGTGGATCCAGCGGCGTCCGGTCGGCGGGTCGATGATGCGGTCCCACGGGGTGCGCGGCGCGCTCGGCGACACGTCGAAGACGGGCAGCGCGCCCTCCTCGGCCCAGGCGCCGTAGGCGCTCGGCGGGCCGGGGAGGGCGCGGCTGTCGTCGTCGGGGGTGGGGCGGCTGTCGAGGTGCATGGTGCGATGTGTACCCGCGAGGGCCGTCGCGCCACAGATGTCCCCCGGTCAGAGTCCGACGTCGCGGCTGCGGTAGTCGTCGAGGGACTCGCGGCGCACCAGGAGGCGGGCGTGCCCGTCGGCCACGGCGATCACGGGCGGTCGGCCGACGAGGTTGTAGCCGGAGGCCATGGACAGGTGGTAGGCCCCGGCGACCGGGACGGCGAGGAGGTCGCCCGGGTGGATGTCGCCCGGGAGTTCGACGTCGGCGGCGAGGACGTCGCCCGCCTCGCAGTGCCGGCCCACGACGGTCGCCGTGGCGGGCGCCGCGGTCGAGGCCCGGCCGATCAGCCGGGGCGCGTAGCGGACGCCGTACAGGGCGGGTCGGGGGTTGTCGCTCATGCCGCCGTCGACGGCGACGAACACCGTGGCGCCGGTGTGCTTGACGGCGAGGACGCGGTAGACGGCGACACCGCCGGGTCCTGCGACCGCTCGCCCCGGCTCGATGAGCAGGCGCGGCACGGTCAGGCCCGCGCCTGCGCAGGACTCGACGAGTTCGGCGCGCATCCGGCGGGCCAGTGCCGTGATGTCCAGCGATTCCTCGCCCGGCCGGTACGCGATGCCGTGGCCGCCGCCCATGTCGAGCTCGGGCAGGACGACGCCGTGGCTGTCCCGGATGCGGGCCATGAGCCCGACCATCCGGCGGACCGCGGTCAGATAGGGCTTCACGGTGGTGATCTGTGAGCCCAAGTGACAGTGCAGTCCGGTGAGTTCGAGCTGCGGCTGGTCGAGGATGCGGGCGATGGCGTGGTGCGCGTAGCCGTCGGCCAACGAGAGGCCGAACTTCTGGTCGTCGGTGCCGGTGCGGATCTTCTCGTGGCCGCCCGCGGTGATGCCGGGCACGATGCGCACCATCACCTTCTGGTGGCCGTCCGGGCCGACGGCCGCGGCGAGCCGGGCGATCTCGGAGGGGCTGTCGATGACGATGCGGCCGACGCCGAGGCGCAGGGCGGCCTCGATGTCGTGCGGCGACTTGGCGTTGCCGTGCAGCACGATCTTCTCGGCGGGGAACCCGGCGGTGACGGCGAGTTCCAGCTCACCGGCCGAGCACACGTCGAGCCCGAGGCCTTCCTCCTCGACCCAGTGGACCATGGCTCGGGACAGGAACGCCTTGGCCGCGTACAGGACTTCGGCCTCGGGGAAGGCGGCGCGGTAGGTGCGGCAGCGCTCGCGCACCTCGGCCTCGTCGAGGACGTAGGCGGGTGTCTCGAAGCGCTCGGCGACCTCGGTGAGCGGGACACCGCCGACGGCGAGTCCGCCGTGCGGCAGCCGGGTGGCGGAGGTCGGCCACACCGACAGGTCGTCCTCGACGGCGGGGGCGGGAGCGGAGGGGTGCGTGAGGGTCATGGTGTGCGTACTCCCTTGTTCATGTACGTACTCCCTTGTTCAGTGGATCCACAGGGCGAGGGCGTCGGCGACGGCGGCGATGCCGGTCACGCGCGCCACGCCGGTCACCTGCTCCTGCCACCGGTCCCGGGCGAGCGGGGCGGCGGCGGCCGGCGCGGAGAAGGCCGGGTCGACGGTGACGGAGGTGACGCCGAGGGGCTCGGCGAGCGTCCTCAGCGCGTGTTCGCCGAGGCGGATCCACTGCTGGTGCGGGCCGAGTGTCGCGGTCAGCCGCTCGCGGCTGGTGAATCCGACGGCGGTGCGCTCACCGAGCGGGGTACGGAACATGCGGGCGGTGCATCCCGTGGGTCCCGGCCGGACAGGGACGTAGAGCGGTCCGGCCGGGACGCGTTCGGAAGGCTCCGGGTCTTCACCGCACAGCAGGTCGGGCATGGGACTCCCCCTGGAGAATCCTCGTGGTGGACATGGGCGCCCCGCCCGTCACTCGAAGGCCGGGGCGTGACACGGACGCTATGCCCGCACCCCCGGGTCACCGGACGCCTCATGACGCGACGCTGACGCCGCGCGCCCGACAACTGACGCGCCACTGACGCACCACTGACCCGCCACTGGGACACCAGGGCGTCGGGGACTAAGGTGCCGCCGCCATGACCAGATCGACCACGTAGCTCTCCTCCACCGCGTCTCCGGGGAACAACTGCCGCAGGCGCGCCCCCTCTTCGGCGAGGAAGTCGCGGACGGCTGCCTCGTCGCGCACGAGGAGCGCCGACCGGCTGCCGATGTTCGCCAGATGCGTCCGCAGGGGTACCGTCCGGGTCCACGGCCGGCGACGCCGCACGGCCCGCAGGCCCGTGAAACCGGCCAGGGCGATGGCCTCCGCGTCGTCGGGACGGGTCCGGGCGCGCGCCGGTACACCTCCGAAGCGGGCGATGCGCTCGTGCTGGGCGGCGATCCACGGCACGTCGAAGTCGGTGGTGTTCCACCACACGGCGAGCACACCGCCGGGTCGCAGCACGCGCAGCGCCTCGGGTACGGAGCGGTCGGTGTCGGTCCACTGCCATGCCTGCGCGTACGTGATCAGGTCCAGGCAACTGTCGTGCAGCGGAAGGGCGTTGCCGTCGCCCCGCACCACCGCGGCATCGGGAAGGTCGGCGCGGAGCCGCGCCGCCATGTCCTCGCCCGGTTCGACGGCGAGGACCTCGGCTCCGCGCTCCCGCAGCAGGGCGGTGGCGATCCCGGTGCCCGCCCCGACGTCGGCCGCCCGGGCGCCGGACAGGGGACGCGCGAGGAACTCCTCGACCGCGTCCAGCACGAAGGGCGGATAGGAGGGGCGGCTCTCGGCGTACCGGGCCGCGGCCCGGTCGAACGAGCGGGCGCGGGACACAGCTGACATCGCCGCATCGTCGCACGTACCACCGCGATCTCCCCTCCGGGCCCACCGCGGCGAGGCATTCCCTAAACTGCGGCCGATGACCACCTCATCGACCGCGGCGCTGGGCCCGGACTTCAACACCCCTGTACAGGAACGGTACTTCGAGGACTACGTCCCCGGATCGACGTACACCTACGGCAGCATCACGGTGACGGAGGCAGAGATCCTCCGTTTTGCCGCGCAGTTCGATCCGCAGGACATCCACACCGACCCCGAGGCGGCGGCGTCCGGTCCCTTCAAGGGCCTCATCGCCAGCGGCTGGCACACCGCGTCCGTGATGATGCGTCTCTACGCCGACCACTACGTCAGCAAGGTCGCGAGCCTGGGTTCGCCCGGCGTCGACGAACTGCGCTGGGTCCGGCCCGTGCGCCCCGGCGACAGCCTGTCCATCCGTACGACCGTGAAGAGTGCCCGGCCCTCGCGCACGAAGCCGGATCGCGGGATCGTGCACACGGACATCGAGGTCCTCGACCAGGACGGCGAGGTCGTGCTCACCATGGCCGCGATGAACCTGCTGCTGCGCCGGAAGACGGGCTGACACCAGAGCCGGACCCGTGCCCGGGCCCAGGGGCAGGCCACGGGCGCGGGCCAAGGGGGCCAAGGGTGCGGGTCAGGCGCTCACCGCTCGCCCGCCATGTCGAGCTCGCCGCGCACCGGCGGCGCGGCGACCGACCCGTCGGCGCGGCGCCAGGGCCGCGCGACGGGCCCGGACACGGCCCGCCACCACGGGTCGACGGGAAGCTTCCCGCCCGGCTCGAACGGCTCGCCCGGGCGGGGCAGCGCCACCGCCTGTCCCGCGTCCTCGGCCGCGTCCTTCGTCCACTCGCCGGGCTCGGCCCACGCGTGCGGGGCGAGGTTGAACGTGCCCCAGTGGATCGGCATCAGCACGCCGCCCGGCTGCCCGCCCTGCAGATCGAGGTGGGCCCGCAGGCCCTCCTCGGGCGTCATGTGGATGTCGGGCCAGAACTCCGAATAGGCACCGACCTGGATCATGGCGATGTCGAACGGGCCGTGCTGCGCCCCGATCTCCCGGAAGCCCTGGAAATAGCCGGTGTCCCCGCTGTGGAACACCCGGTGGTCCGGGCCCGCGGCGACCCAGGACGCCCAGAGCGTGTGCTGCGGATTGCGCAGGCCGCGGCCGCAGAAGTGCCGGGCGGGCGTCGCGGTGAGCGTCACCCCGCGGACCTCGGTCGACTCGTGCCAGTCCAGCTCGCGCAGCCGGCCGGCGGGGACGCCCCAGTGCTCCAGGTGCGCACCGACGCCGAGCGGCACCGCGAAGACCGTGTCCGTCCCGGTGAGCGCCTTGATCGTGGGCATGTCCAGGTGGTCGTAGTGGTCGTGCGAGATGACGACGACGTCCACCGGGCCGAGCGCCGCGAGCGGCAGCGGCGCGGGGTGCAGCCGCTTGGGTCCCGCGAAGGCGAACGGGGAGCAGCGCTCGCCCCACACCGGGTCGAAGAGCACCCGCACGCCGTCGATCTCGGCGAGCACGCTCGAGTGCCCCATCCAGGTGATCCGCAGCCCGCTCGCGGCCGGCTTCGCCAGGTCCGCGAGGGTCGTGGCGTGCACCGGGACGGTGCCGGTGGGCGCACGCAGGGCGCGCTCCTCCTTGCGGAAGTAGGTCTTCGCGAATTCGAGCATGGACCCGTCGGGACGGGTGCGTGCGTCCTCCGGATTCCGGAAGGAGCCGTCCACGAAGTTCGGCGACGTGCGGATCCGCTCCAGGCGCGCACCCTCGGCCTCGGCGCCGAAGGAGGCGGGCTGCAGTGAGCGCAGTCCGGTTGTCAGGGAACGTGGCACGGCGCCTCCCGTTGATCGATCAGGTTTCTCCATTATGTGCCGCGGCACGGACAACGTGCCTGTCCCCCTGAGGAGCACCCTCGCGGCACCGGCCGTCACGCCGCCATGAACTGATCCATCATTCAGTAGCCCGTCCATTGACAGGGCTCTCGACCGCTTCAGATACTGACTGGCGATTCAGTAAAGCCATCTGGAGGCAGCGTGTCGGAACTCCCCACCGAGCTGGTCCCCCTCACCGCCGAACAGCGCACCGTCGTGGATCTCGCGCGCACGTTCGCGGCCAAGGAGATACGTCCACGCGCGCGTGCCGTCGACGAGGCGGACGTCGAGACGCCGTGGGACCTGTGGCGCAAGGCCGCCGAGGTCGGCATCACGGGCTTCATGCTCCCGGAGGCGTACGGGGGCGGCGGCTGCACGGACGTCTTCACGCAGGTCCTCGTCCAGGAGGAGCTCTGCGTCGGCGACCTGGGCATCGGCAATCTGCTCTGCTCGAACGGGTTCTTCGCCGACCCCGTGCTCGCCCTCGGCACCGAGGACCAGAAGCGGGCCTGGCTCACACCGCTGACCGGCCCCGACTCGCCCATGACGGCGCTCGCGACCACCGAGCCCGGCGCGGGTTCCGACGCCGCGTCGATCACCACGACCGCCACCCGCACCGAGGGCGGCTACCTCCTCAACGGCCAGAAGGCATGGATCTCGAACGCCGGGGAGGCCGAGCAGTACGTCGTGTTCGCCAAGACGGACCCCGCGCTGCGCTCGCGCGGCGTGAGCGCCTTCCTGCTGCGCAAGGGCGCCGAGGGCGTCTCGTTCGGCGAGCCGATGCGCAAGATGGGACAGCGCGCCATCGTGTGCCGGGAGGTCTTCTTCGCCGACGCGTTCGTGCCCGAGGAGAACCGGCTCGGCGCCGAGGGCGAGGGCTTCGTCGGGCTGATGCGCACCTTCGACGTCTCCCGCGCGGTCCTGGGCGCCGCGGCCACCGGAGTTGCCCGGGCCGCCTACGAATACGCACGCGACTACGCGCGCACGCGCGTGCAGTTCGGCAAGCCGATCATCGAGCACCAGGCGGTCGCCTTCCGCCTCGCCGACATGCGCACGCGCATCGAGCAGTCCCGCCTGATGACCTGGCGTGCGGCCCGGCGCCTGGACGCGGGGCTCGACGCCACCGCCGAGGCCGCGATGGCGAAGCTCACCGCTTCGGAGACGGCCGCGTACTGCACGTGGGCCGCGGTGCAGACGCTGGGCGGCTGGGGCTACTCGCGCGAGTTCCCGGTCGAGCAGTGGATGCGCGACGCCAGGCTGGAGGAGATCGAGGAGGGCACCTCCGACATCATGCGCCTGATCATCTCGAGGTCGCTGTGACCGGGAGCCCCCGCGTCCTCACCGGCGGCGAGGCCGTCGTCCGCGCCCTCGCCGCCCACGGCGTCAGTCGCGCGTTCGGCATCCCGGGCACCCACAACCTGGAGGTCTACCGGCACCTGCCGGCCTACGGCATCGAGCACATCGTCCCACGCCACGAACAGGGCGCCGGGTACGCGGCGGACGCCCACGCGCGCGTGACGGGCACTCCTGGTGTCGCGATCACCACGACGGGCCCGGCCCTGCTGAACATCGCGGCGGCGGTCGGCCAGGCCTACTCCGACAGCGTGCCGCTGCTCGTGGTCTCGCCCGGCATGCCGCTGCGCCACCCGCGCCAGTCGACGGGCCTGCTGCACGAGATGCGCAGCCAGACCGAGGCGCTCCGGGGCGTCGCCGCGTTCAGCCACCGGGTGTCGTCGGTGGCCGAGATCGGCGCGGCGGTGGCACGTGCGTTCACCCTGTTCCGTACGGAGCGGCCGCGCCCGGTGCACCTCGAGATCCCGCTCGACCTCCTGGAGACGGCGGATCCGGCGGGCCCTGTGCGGCTCGCCCCGCCGGCCGGGCCCCGGATCCCCGACACGGCGGCGCTGCGGGCCGCGGCCGCACTCCTGGCCGGCGCCGAGCGCCCGGCCCTGGTCCTGGGCGGCGGCGCACGCGGCGCCGCCGTCCCATGCCTCGCCCTGGCCGAGGAGTTGACCGCCCCGGTCGTCACGACGGCGAACGGCAAGGCCGTGGTCGACGAGCGCCACCCGCTCTCCCTCGGGGTGTCCCTGCACAGCCCGGCGATCCAGAAGTGGCTGTCCACCCGGGACGTGATCCTGGCGGTCGGCACGGAACTGGCCGAGTCGGACCTGTGGGCGGAACTCCCGCCCCTTCAGGGCCGCTTGATCCGGTTGGACATCGACCCGGCACAGATGTACGCGGGCACTCCGGCGGACATCCCCCTCGTCGGTGACGCGCAGGCCACGCTGAACGCCCTCAGGGGCGAGGGACTTCGTGAATCAGCGGCTCCGTCGCGGGCCCCCGTGGGCGCCGTACAAGAGGCGGCAACCCTCAGAGCAACCCGCAACGAGGAGACCGGCCCGCGGGACGCCCGCTGGCTCCCGTACCTGGAGGCGATCGGCTCCACCCTCGCGCGGGACGCGATCGTCACCTCCGACAGCGCCCAGTGCTGCTACTACGGAGCCCTGCCGCACCTCCTCCTGGGCCCTCGGGCCCGCTATCTGCATCCCACCGGATTCGGCACGCTCGGCTACGCCCTGCCCGCGGCCATCGGCGCGAAGGCCGCTCACCCGGACCGCCACGTCGTCGCCCTCAGCGGCGACGGCGGCCTGCAGTTCACCGTGCAGGAGCTCGCCACGGCGGCGGAGCTGCACCTGCCGCTCCCCGTGGTCGTGTTCGACAACGGGGGCTACGGCGAGATCCGCGAGGAGATGACGGCCCGCGGCGACAGTCCTCTCGCGGTCGACCACGCGCGCGTGGACCTGTCCGTCCTGGCACGCGCCTACGGAGGCCGCGGCGCACGTGCCCACTCCCCCGGGGAACTCGCGGCACTGCTGGCCCGCGCCCTCACGACACCGGGCCCCACCCTCATCACCGTTCCCGAGGAGCTCTCATGACCACCCCCACGCCCCCCACCGCACCGCTGATCGAGCTCACCTGGACCGACCACGTCACCGGCCGCACCGGCTACTTGGTGGTCGACCGCCTGGTGCGCGGCGTGTCCAGCGGCGGCCTGCGGATGCGCCCGGGCTGCACCCTCGCAGAGGTGGCGGGGCTCGCGCGCGGCATGACCATGAAGGAGGCCCTGCACTACAACCCGCAGGGCCGGTACGTCCCGCTCGGCGGGGCCAAGGGCGGCATCGACTGCGACCCGCGCTCCCCGGAGGCGTACGGCGTCCTCGTGCGCTACCTGAAGGCGATGCGCCCGTACATCGAGGCCTTCTGGACGACGGGCGAGGACCTGGGCCTCACCCAGGACCTGGTGGACCGGGCGGCCGCTGAGGCGGGCCTCGTCTCCTCGATCCAGGCCGTGTACCCGCTCCTCGACGACGAGACAGCGGCCCGGGAGCGGCTCGCCGCCGCGTTCGCGGTGGACGTCGACGGGATCGGCCTGGACGAACTCGTGGGCGGCTGCGGTGTCGCCGAGTCGGTCCTCGTGGCCCTCGACCGGGCCGGCGTCCCGTACGCGGGCACCCGGGTCGCGTTGCAGGGCCTGGGCACCATGGGCGGAGCCACGGCCCGCTTCCTGTCGCGGGCGGGCCTGAAGGTGGTCGCCGTCGCCGACCTGAAGGGCACCGTCGCGAACCCCGAGGGGCTGGACGTGGAGGCGCTGCTGGCCGCCCGGGACGCGTACGGCACGGTGGACCGCTCGGTGCTGCGCCCCGAAGACCGTGAACTGCCGGGCGACGCCTGGCTGTCGGCCGACGCCGAGGTGCTCGTGCCGGCCGCCGTGTCCTACGCGATCGACGCGGCGAACCAGGCGTGCGTCACGGCCCGCTGGATCGTGGAGGCGGCCAACATGCCCGTCCTCGCCGACGCCGAGGAGCTCCTCGCGCGCCGCGGCATCACGGTCCTGCCCGACGTGGTCGTCAACTCCGGGACGAACGCCTGGTGGTGGTGGACCCTGTTCGGCGACATCGGCGCGGACGCGGACGAGGCGTTCGCCCACACGCGCCGCTCCATGCGCGCCCTCATCGACCAGATGCTGGCTCGCGCGGAGGCCGACGGGACGACGCCGCGGGCCGCCGCGCACGCCATCGTGGCGGACCGGCTGCCGGTCATCGCGGAGCGCTTCGGGTGGCACAGGTGACCGCGCCCGTCGCACCGCACGGCCTGGACGCGCTGTACGACCCGGCGTCCGTGGCCGTCGTCGGCGCCTCCGACAACCCCGCGAAGTGGGGCTACTGGCTGGCCTCGGGCGCGCTGACGGGCCGCACCCGGCGCGCCGTCCACCTCGTCAACCGCAGGGGCGGGCACCTGGAGGGCGAGCCGTTCCTGCCGGACCTCGCGTCCCTGCCCGCGCCGCCGGAGCACGTCGTCGTCGCGGTGCCGCCGGGGCAGGTGCGGCCGGTCGTCGCCGAGGGCATCGCCGCCGGGGCGCGCTGCTTCACGGTCATCACGTCCGGCGGTGCGAGCACGGACGAGGAGCGGTCCCTCGCGGACCTCGTCACCTCGAACGGGGCCCGCCTCCTCGGCCCCAACTGCATGGGCGTCGTCGACACCACGACCCAACTACGGCTCAGCTGGGGCGACTTCCCCGCGGGCGGCCTCGGCCTGGTCTCGCAGAGCGGCAATCTCGCCCTGGAGATCGGCCGCCACCTCGCGCGCGCGGGCCAGGGCTTCTCCCGGTTCGTCTCGCTCGGCAACCAGCGCGACATCGACGCCGCGGACGCACTGGCGTCGCTGATCGCGCACGAGCCCACGAGAGCGATCGCCGCGTACGTCGAGGACTTCCGGGACGGGCGGCGCCTCGCGGACGTCCTGGCTGCCGCTCACGCCGCTGCGAAGCCGGTCCTGCTGCTGACCGTGGGGCGCAGCGCCGCGTCGGGCCGTGCCGCCGCCTCGCACACGGGCGCCCTGGTCAGCCCCTACGCCACGGTCGCCGCGGTCTGCCGGGACGCGGGAGCCCTGCTGCTCGACTCGGCGGGTGAACTCGTGGACGTCGCCGTGCACGTGATGGCGCGGGACGTACGGGAGCGGCGAGCGCCTCGCGGCAGGCCCCCGGTTCCCGTCCGCCGCATCGCCGTCATCGGCGACAGCGGCGGCCAGGGCGCGCTCGCCGCCGACGCGCTCGCCGCGCGCGGACTCGACGTCCCCGCGCTCTCCGCGGACACGGTCGCGAGCCTCGGCGCACTCCTGCCGTCCGGCGCGGGCACGGCCAACCCCGTCGACCTCGCCGGTGCGGGCGAGGCCGACCTGGGCACCTACGCGCGCGTGGCGGCCACCGCCCTGCACAGCGGTGACGCGGACGCGGTCGTCCTCACGGGCTACTTCGGCGACTACGCGACCGCCCACCCGGCGCAGGCGGACCGCGAGTGCGAGGTCGCCCAGGCCCTCGCCGACGCCTCGCTCGCCTCGGGCCGCCCGCTCGTCGTCCACACGATGGCCCGTGACACCCCGGCCCTCACGGTGCTCAGGGAGCGCGGCATTCCCGTCTACGAGCGGGTCGAGCAGGCGGCGACGGCCCTGGCGGCCGCGGCGCGCCTGGACACGGCCGCTCCCCCGGTGCGTCCGGCGCGGACGCGGACGGCGCCTGCACCCACGTACGAGCTCGAGGACGGCGGCTACGAGAGCGTCCGCGAGCTGCTCGCCTCCTACGGACTCGCCTTTCCTGTCGCGGAGTTCGTCGGCGACGCGGACGCGGCCGTGGCGGCGGCGCAGCGCACGGGCTTCCCCCTGGCGCTCAAGGCGATGGGGCTCGCCCACAAGACGGAGGCCGGCGGCGTCGCGCTCGGCATCGGCGACGAGCGTGCGCTGCGGTCCGCGTTCGAGCGGATGAGCGCGGCCACCGGAGCGGCCCGCTACGCGGTCGAGGCGATGGCCACGCCCGCGTACGCGCGCGAACTCATCGTCGGGGTGCGGCGCGACGCGGCGTTCGGCCCGGTCGTCATGGTCGGCGCGGGCGGCGTCACGGCCGAGCTGCAGGCCGACACGGCGCTCGCCCTCGCCCCGCTCACCCCGGCACGCGCGCGTGCCCTGCTGGCGGAGTTGCGGCACGCGCCGCTGCTCACCGGCTGGCGCGGCGCCCCCGGCGTACATCTGGAGGCGGCCGCGGCGGCCGTGTGCGCAGTGGCCCTGGCAGCCGCCGACCACCCCGAGCTCACCGACTTGGAGGTCAATCCGCTGCTGGTGCATCCGGGCGGTGCGATCGCCCTGGACGCCCATGGTGTGCGAGGGAGTTGAGCCGCTGCGCGGTCTCGTCGTCGAGCGGCAGGAACGCCTCGAGCCGCAGCTCGGCGACGGTGACGTCCACGGCCGTGCCGAAGCGCGTGAGCGTGCTCAGCAGGCGCAGCTCGCCGACGTGGGAGCGCAGCCGCAGCGGGACGGCGTAGCCGAGGTAGTCCGGGTCGGTCCGCGCGGGCCGCTCCGGCATCAACGAGTTCAGTTCGGCGAGGACTTCGGCCGTGCGCGGATGCGGATTGTCGGCTGACTCGTCGCGCAGCGCGTCGACGACGTGCCACGCCCACTCGGCGAAGTTCTCGATGCGCGGCGCGAGGCCCCGCGGATGCAGCAGCACGCGCGCGAGGTTGAACGGCGCCACCAGCAGGCTCTCGTCCACGCCGTGCGTCAGCGCGTGGAAGGCGTCGTTGGCGGCCACGAGGTCGGCGCCCCGGTCGATGATGACGGCCGGGTACGGCTGATGCGCCTCCATGATGCGCTCCAGCGCCCTACGGACCGCGGCCAGGCCGGGATCGCCGAACCGCGTCTCCTTGTAGGCGGGCGCGTAACCGGCGGCAAGTAGGAGCGCGTTCCGCTCCCTCAAGGGCACCTGCAGCGCCTCCGCGAGGCGTACGACCATTCCGCGGCCCGGCGCCGAACGCCCGCTCTCTATGAAGCTCACATGACGCTGGGTGGTGCCCGCGCGCGTGGCGAGTTCCAACTGGCTGACCCTGCGCCGCACTCGCCATGAGCGCAGTGCTTCGCCGAGGTCAGGCCGTCGCGTCGTCTCCGTGGTCACCGGCCCGTGTCTACCCGATGCCGGGCCGATCGGCCATTCCCTGCCGGGAATTGAGGCGATACCCGGCAGAGCGGCACAGTCCTGAGCACAGGGCATTCCCGCGCTCAGGGCATTCCCGACCACACCGCATTCCGTACGAGGAGGAACCGTGCCGCACATCGACGCACAGGACCTGGCCGCCCGTTACGCCGCCGTCTGGAACGAGCCCGACCCCGATCAGCGCCGCAAGGCCGTGTCCGACCTCTGGGCGCCCGACGGGGTCCATGTGCTGCAGCCGCCGCAGGAGATGATCGAGGAGGCGCGGCGCATCGGTTTCGCGCAGCCCGCCCTCACGGCGCGCGGCCTCGACGAGCTGGAGGCCCGGGTCGCGCGCGCCCACGAGGAGTTCGTGGCGACCGGCGAGTACACGTTCCGGGCCGCGCCCGACACCGCGGTCGCACTGGAGGACGTGGTCACGTTCCGCTGGCAGACCGTCCTCGTCGCCTCGGGTGAAGTGACGGGCGGCGGACTGGAGTTCGTGACCGTGGACGAGGACGGCCGGATCAGCCGCGACTACCAGTTCCCGGGTCGGTAGCGGCGCCGCCCCTGCGGGCCCGCGCCCCGCAGGCGTAGAAGACGAGGCCGATGCCGATGAACAGCGCGAGCGGCACCACCTGGCTGAGCGTGTACGCGAGCCGCTGCCCGGCGAAGGACGCGGGCAGCGAGTCCGCCGCGCTGCCCGCCGTGCCGAACCAGCCCACCCCGAATCCCGGCCAGACCAGCACGACCACCGTGAACGCCACGAACGCGGTGGCCAGCAGGCTCACGACCCGGGCGCCCGTCCGGCCGCCGGGCACGGCGTACGGGCGGGGCTGGTCGGGGTACTTGCGGCGCAGGACGGCGAGGCTCGGGAACGTGATCACGTACGAGATGAAGGTGGTGCAGATCGTCAGGCCGAGGCCGGCCGCGAAGTACTTCTCGCCGTTGCCGCCGGTGAGGTTGAGGGCGACGACGAACAGGAGCGAACCGAGCACCGCGGACAGGAGGTTGACCCGTACCGGCGTGCCGTGTTTCTCGGAGATGTGCCCGAGCCAGGCGGGCCCGGCCCCGTCCGCGCACGCCACGGCCTGCGCCCGGTGGGCGCCCATCGCCCAGGTGACGCCCGAGGTGAGCAGCCCGACGATGAGTCCCGCGGCGGCGACCCCGCCGAAGACGGCGCCGAGCCCGGTGAGCGTGACCGTGCCGTCGGCGGCGACCGATCCTCCGTAGACGGTGAAGACGGCCTTGCACGCGTCGATGAACCCGCCGAGGCTGCCGATCTCCTTGCCCGGCAGGACGAACAGGATGCCGAGGATGGGGCCGCCGTACAGGAGCACGGCGGCGAGCCCGGAGCGCAGGATCGACAGGGGGATGTCGCGGCGCGGGTTCGTCATCTCCTCGGCGGCCGAGCTGGGCAGTTCGAAGCCCACGTAATTGAAGATGAGCACGGGAACCAGAGCGACGAAGCCCGCATACGTAGGCGTGAATTCGCCCGCGGGCAGCGCGTGCACGCCGTGCTCGGCGGCGAAGACGACCACGGAGACGAGGAAGAAGCCGAGCAGCACGATGCGCGCGACGGCGCCCGCGATGGGCACCCACTTGCCGATGCGCACGGACTGTACGACGGCGAGCGCACCGCCCCAGATGAACAGCAGCCCGCCGACGTACTTCCACGCTCCCGGCAGCGGCGTGAAGAACTCCTCCCAGGTCGTGAGCGCGATGATGCACAGGCTGCCGCCCACCCAGACCGGGTTGGATATCCAGTACAGGAGCTGGTTGACCCCGGCGACGAGCCGGCCGAAGGCGAGCCGCGTCCACACGTACGGGCCGCCCTGCACGGGGAAGGCGGAGCCCAGTTCGGCGACGAGCAGGCCGTACGGGAGGAAGAAGACCAGGGCCAGGATCGCCATCCAGGTCAGCCCCTGCGGGCCCTGGGCCGCGACCGAGCCGATGGTGTCGAGTCCGACGAGGGTGCAGATGAGGAAGAACAGCACGTCCAGGCGGCGCAGATCCTTGCGCAGCCGGGAGCGCTGCTCGCCGAGGGCTGCGGAGAGGTCGGGCGCCTCGGCGGCGGACGGGTTCGGGGGGACGGGCGGCGCTTGGGTCACGGGGATGCTCCTGGCGGCGACAGGACTGCTCCGGCGGGGACGACAGCCCCTCCGTCGACCGGCTATTGACTGAACAGCCAGTCAGTAGAGGGGAGTAGGAGGGACTGTGGCGCGCCCATCAAGAGGGTGTCAAGACTCCTGCACGAAGCCGCTGCGCACGCGGCCCGCCGCCTGCCCGCACGCCGCCTGCATGCCACCCCCGCCGCGTGAACAACTAGGGTGACCACGTGACCAGAGTCCGGTTGAGCGTGGCCGAGCGGCGCGAGGAGCTGCTGCGGGCCGCCATCGAGCAGATCGAGGCGCGCGGGGTCGCCGCCGTGCGCATCGCCGACGTGGCATCGGCGCTGGGCGTGAGCAACGCGCTGGTGCTGTACCACTTCTCGACCAAGGAGCAACTCGTGTCGGCGGCGTTCACGTACGCGGCCGAGGACGACCTGGCCCGGCTGCGCAAGCTGCTCGGCCGGCGCACCACGGCGCTCAAGCGGCTGCGGGCGGCGGTGCGCTGGTACGCCCCGACGGGCCAGGCCAAGGGCTGGCGCCTGTGGATCGAGGGCTGGGCGGTCTCCCTGCGCGAGCCCGCACTGCGCGACGTGACGCGCGACCTCGACCGGCAGTGGAAGGCGGCGCTCGCCGAGGTCGTCACCGAGGGCGTGGCGGCGGGCGAGTTCACCTGCCCCGACCCGACGGCGACGGCCCTGCGCCTGACCGCCCTGCTCGACGGCCTGGCCGTGCAGATGACGGCGTACGAGGGCGGCGTGTCCCGGGCCCGTACGCAGGAGTGGGTGGACGAGGCACTGGCACGCGAACTGGGCCTGGACCGGGCCGAGTTGACACGGACCGGGAGCTAGCCCCGGTCCCCTCGCACCACGTCCCCCGCTCCCTCTTCCGCCTCGAAGCGCGCCCCGACCTTCCGCAGGAACGCCGTCCAGCGCTCCACGAACCCCGGGTCGTCCGGCGCGAAGCCCGTCACCATGCGGGTGATCTGCGGAAGCAGCCGGGGGTAGCTGGCGACGGCGAAGCCGAGCAGGCGCAGCAGTTCCGGGTCGAGGTCTGCGGGCAGCCGGCCCGCGCTCTGCCGGCGGCGCACCTCCTCGACCTGGGCGCGCAGCGCGGGCACCCGCTCCGCTTCGTGCGGCACCGTTCCGTCGGCGTGGGCGAGCGCCTCGCGCTGGAGGTACGCCAGCCAGGCGGCGTCCTCGGCCAGGGCCCCGTAGTGGTAGGCGAGGAAGTCGCCGAAGCCCTCGGGGGCCTCCTCGACGCGGCGCAGTCTGCGCTCGCGCACGTGCCGCAGGACGTCGGCGAAGAGCCGGTCGCCGATCCGTCCGCCGCTGGCCAGGAACATCGAGTACGCGAAGCCGCTCGCCCACCCGGGCAGTCGCTCCACCAGGGCGTTCGACGCCTCTCCGACCGGCGCGGGGAAGCGGGCGATGCACACCGCGCCGAGCAGCAGCAGGGCCGCGCACACCGGCAGCACGACCGCGAAGGCGTGGGCCGAGTCGGCACCCGTGCGGCCGTCGCCGAGGACGGTGAAGAAGAGCAGGCCGCCGAGTGCGACGCCCAGCACATTGCCCGTCTGGAGCGTGGTGGTGACCACGCCCGCCCCTGAACCGGCGTCGCGTGGCGGCACCCCGGCGATGATCGTGCCGACGAGCGGGCTCATCGCACACCCCTGCCCGAGCCCGGTGACCAGCAACATCGGCGCCAGCTGCCAGGGTTGGAGGTCCGCCCCCGCCGCGGCGACGGTCGCCGCGGCCCCGAGCAGGCCGAGCGCGGCGGTGACCATGCCGAACGTCAGGACGTGCTTGCCGAGCAGCGGCACGATCCGGGGCGCGGCCAGCGAGGTGAGGAAGAAGCCGACGGCGCCGGGCGTGAAGGTGAGCGCGGAGCGCAGCGGCGAGTAGCCGAGCCCGGTCTGCAGGTGGACGGCGAGGGTGAGCAGATAGCCCGCGTACGCGGCCATGAACAGCGCCGCGGCGGGTACCCCGAGCGCGAAGCCGCGGTTGCGGAAGAGCTCCATCCGCACCAGCGGTTGCCCACCCGCCGCGGCGACCTTGCGCTCGTACGTGACGAACGCCCACCCCACGGGCAGCGCCGCGACGAGCGCCACGTCCAGCCAGAGCGGCCAGCCCAGATCGCGGCCCTCGAGGAGCGGTACGGAGAGCAGCAGCAGGAACGCCACGCCGAGCCCGACGCCGCCGCGGTCGATCGTGGTGTCCTCGGCGGGTTGGTCGGCGGGCAGCACGCGCAGGGCGGCCAGCGCGGCGAGCACACCGAGGGGCACGTTGACGAGGAAGACCGAGCGCCAGCCGAGCCCGAACGGATCGAGCGCGAGCAGCGAGCCCCCGACCAACTGGCCCGCGATGGACGCGATCCCGATGACCGCACCGAAGGTGCCGAGCGCCCGCCCGCGTCGCTCCCCGTCGTACGTGGTCTGAATGATGGCGAGCACCTGCGGGTAGAGCAGCGCGCCACCGATGCCCTGCAACGCCCGTGCGGCGACGAGGACTTCGACGTTCGCGGCCGCCCCGCACAGTGCGGAGGCGGCCGCGAACACGAGCAGCCCGGCGATGAACATCCGTTTGCGGCCCAGCAGATCACCGAGCCGCCCGCCGGTCACGAGCAGACAGGCGTACGTGATCGTGTACGCGGAGATGACCAGCTCCACGCCGCCGTAGCCGGTGTGCAGATCGGTACGGATGGCGGGCACCGCGACGTTGACGATCGCCACGTCGAGGATGGCCATGAACGTACCGACGAGGACGGTGGCCAGGATCAGGCCGGGACGTGGCTGCCTGGGCATGACGGGCTCCCCCGGGACGGTCGTGCGCAGCTCGGACGCGTCACACAAACATCAACTGCCCTGCGCTCCAAGGTTCCTGACGAACACTTGGACCAATCCTGACCGCCCGTTCACCCTCCCGTGCACCCGCCCGCGTGGCGTCAGTTCAGCTCGTAGACCGCCGTCACGCTCACCTCGTCCTCGATCTCGCCGGGCGCCACCGGCACCTTCGCCGCGGACTCGTCGAAGGCGACGGCGGGCATCGCCACCGGGCGCGGGCGGCCGCTCGCGCCCTCGTCCAGCGAGACCAGCCGGCCGAGCTTGCGCCCGCTCAACTCGGCGTACTGGACGGCCTTTTCGTGTGCGTCGGCGTGCGCGGCCGCCCGGGCGTCGGCGCGCAGCCGGCTCGGGTCGGCGACGTCGAAGACAACCGCGTTGACCCGGCCCGCGTCACCGGTGGCGTCCACGATGGCCTGGATGACGGCGCCGGTCTTCTTCAGCGCGCGGACCTTCACGGAGAATCCCTGCGCGGCCTGGTACCCGGTGAGCTTCGGGGCGGCGCCCGGCTCGGGTCCGGTCTCGTACACGGCGGACAGGGACAGGCTCTCGGTGCGGACGTCGCGGTCGGCGACACCCGCCTTGTGCACGGCGGCAAGCAGTGCGTCGGCGGCGCGGCTCTGCGCGGCCAGGGCCTCCTTCGCGGTGCCGCCCTTGACCTCGACGCCCGCCGTCACGGTCGCCATGTCGGGCGCCGCACTGGCCAGCCCCTCCCCGGTCACGGTCAGGGTCGTGGGCCTGGGCGCCACGGCGCTCGCCGCGGGCGGTGCCCCCTGCGCGGCGACGGCGGGAACCGCGGGCAGTCCGACGGCGAGCAGGGCCACGGCGAGCGCGGCGCAGTGGCGGGTGCGTACAGACATGGGATCGGGGTCCTTCCCGGTCGGGCCCGCCGGACGGCGGGCAGCCGACATCCCAGCACCCGCGCACACCCGGCCCGCGCACGCCACTCCGCCCGGTCACCTCACCGGCGGGACAGGACCCCTCTCACGAGGACCCGTCCCAGGAAGACCCCTGTCAGGAGGCGGACTCCAGGTGCGCCTTGATGGTGTGCGGGTCCAGGAACCCCTTCGCCTCCACCCGGTCGCCGGAGGACTCGCCGCGCAGCCGCCGCCCGATCCACGGCACGAGGAACTCCCGCGCCCAGTGGATGTCGTCGCGCCGCACCTCCAAGGTGCCGCGCGGCGGCAGCGGCGGCCAGGCCTGCTCCGGATCGGCGGGCACCTCGAGGCCGAGCGCCTGACCTGCGCGCAGGGCGACCCGGGTGTGCCCCTCGGCCGACAGGTGCAGCCGGTCCTCGTCCCAGGCCCGGCGGTCCTGGATGGACTTGAGGGACCACAGGTCGAGCACGGGGCAGTCGTACCGGTCGGCGATCGCGCGCACGTGCATGTTGTACGTGGCGATCTTGCCGCGCAGATGCTTGAGGACGGCCACGTCCCGGGTGTCGAAGCCGGTCGCGACCATGACGGTCCCCACAGCCTCGGAGAGCCGGGCCACGGCCTTCTCGAAGCGCTCGGCCACGTCGTCCGGGTCGGTGCCGGGCCGGATGATGTCGTTCCCGCCGGCGACCAGCGTCACCAGGTCGGGGGCGAGGTCGATCGCCCGCGGGACCTGGTCCTCGACGATCTGGTCGATGAGCTTGCCGCGCACGGCGAGGTTCGCGTACTGGAAGGTGTCCTCGGGCACGCGGTCGTCCAGGAGGACGGCGAGCCGGTCGGCCCACCCCACGAAGTTCCCGTCCGGCCCAGGGTCCCCGACGCCTTCGGTGAAGCTGTCCCCCACCGCCGCGTAGGACCGAATCGTGCCGCCGCTGAGTGATCTCGATTCGTTTGCCACGACCACACATCTTTCACCCTCGGATGTGACCTACGCGATCGTAGGGAGGGGTTGACGGGTGGTGAGAAAACCCACTCGGCACCCGGGGAATATCCCCGGGTGCCGAGTGGATCGCGCGTGGAGCGGCCTCGCGGACCGGCCGGTCGGGCAGACCGGTCGGACGGGCAGACCGGTCGGACGGGACCGTCAGACGGAGACGCCGTGCGAGCGCAGGTACGCCAGCGGGTCGACGTCCGAGCCGTAGCTCGGCGAGGTGCGGATCTCGAAGTGCAGGTGCGGGCCCGTGACGTTGCCGGTCGCACCGGACAGGCCGATCTGCTGGCCCGCGGTCACGGTCTGCCCGGCGGAGACGCCGAGGGACGACATGTGGGCGTACTGGGAGTAGTAGCCGTCGGCGTGCTTGATGACGACCTCGTTGCCGTACGCGCCGTCCCAGCCGGCCGAGACGACGGTGCCGGCGCCGACGGCCTTGATGCCGGTGCCCGTGGGCACGACGAAGTCGGTGCCGGTGTGGTAGCCGCTGGACCACATGGAGCCGGACTGGTGGTAGGCGGTGCCCTCGGTGCCGTCGACCGGCTTCACGAAGTCGGCGGTGGTGGTGGCGCTCGCCGTCGTGGCCGTGGTGGCGGAGCCCTTGGCGGCCGCGCCGTCCAGCGTGAGCTTCATGCCCGGCTTGATGAGCTCGGCGTTCGCACCGACCACGCTCTTGTTGGCCGCGTACAGCTTCTTCCAGCCGCCGTCGACGTCCTGCGCCTTGGCGATCTTCGAGAGCGTGTCACCGGCCTTGACCGTGTACGTCTTCGCGGTGGTGTCGGCCGTGGCCGCGTGGGCGCCGGTGGCACCGATCAGCGGCAGGGCGAGCGCGGCGCCACCGGCCGAGGCGACGGCGGCGGCACGGGTGAAGCGGCGGGACGTGGAACGGCGGTGCTTTCCCTTGGCGGGCATGGCGGATTTCCTCTCCGTCGCCTACGAGGTGAGCTGTCGGGTTCGGACTGGAGATGTCCGGCCGGGCCCGGGGAACGGGCACGGCTTCACCCCTAGCCGCATGGGGAATTCCCGGGCGGCGTACTGCCTGTGGGTCCCCCGCTCCTGCCGTCACGGGTCGTGGTTCGGAAATCCGGATCGGTGGCAGGACTAGGCGTTCCGACCGGAGTGATTGGCGACCGTAAGGCAGTGGGAATGACGGCGACAAGCGGCGAATTCACCCGCGGTGCCACTTTCTTGATCGTCTGAGAGTTCCCTGTGTCACCCTGCGTCGACGGCCCTGCTTTACCGGTGCCTTACCTGCGGGAATTTCCGGGAGGGAAATCCGGGACGGCAACCACGGACCGTCACGGTTATGAGCCTGCTCACGCGCCGTCTCTCAACCCCCCGTGAATTAGGGACAGTTAGCCAAGAACGGATCAATTCGGACAGATCGTTGCCCTGGGAACCCATGTCGTATCGTCAGGAACGCGCGGCGGGCGATTCACGCCCGCGACCCGACCGGGAGGAGCCCCCGTGACGCAGCACGCCCCGTCCACCGAGCCCGAGCTGAGCGGAGTGCGCAACTTCCGGGACGTGGGCGGCCTCCCCACCGTGGACGGCCGGCGCGTGCGCCCGGGCGTGCTCTACCGCAGCGGTCACCTGGCGCACGCCACGGACGAGGACGCGGCGTTCCTGACCACGCTCGGCCTGCACACGATCTTCGACTTCCGCAACGCCGCCGACCAGCGGCTCGAGGGCGCCGACGTCGAGCTCCCCGGTGTGCGCAACGTGAACCTGCCGCTGTCCGACCCGGCGGACGGCGCCGGGTTCTGGGAGATGGTCCGCGAGGGCGACATAGAGCAGCTACGCACCCTGCTCGGCGAGGGCCGCGCCGCCGACCGCATGATCGGCTCGTACCGCACGATCGTCACGGAGCGCACCGCAGAGCACAGCCACGTCCTGCATGCGATGGCCGAGGACAGCACGCCGGCCCTGATGCACTGCGCGGCGGGCAAGGACCGCGCGGGCCTGTCGATCGCGGTGACGCTGCTCGCCGTGGGCGTGGAGCGCGACGCCATCGAGGCGGACTACCTGAAGTCCAACGAGAAGCACCGCCGCTACAAGGTCCGCCGCAGCGGCACCGCGGGCAGCGACGCCTACTCCCCCGAGATCATGGAGCTGCTCAGCCCCCTCTTCGACGCCCGCGCCACCTATCTGAACGCGGCGTTCGACACCATCGAGCAGACCTGGGGCAGCACGGACCGCTACCTCGAAGAGGGTCTGCGCCTCACCGCGGCCGAGCGCGACCGGCTCCGCGAGCGCCTGCTGGACTGAGCCCTGACCGGACCGGGCTCCTACTGGCCGCCGCCCAGCATGAAGAGCAGATAGATGAAGGCCGCGAGGGCATGCCCCGCGAAGACGTACACGAGGACCCGGATCCAGATGCCGCGGGGCAGCTTGTCCTCGATGTCGCGGTGTTCGCTCACGGTCAGACCTCCCGGATCTGGCCGGCCGCCGGGCCGAGGCACAGCGCGGCGGTCGGGCTCTGGAGAAGGGTGTGTACGAAGAGGAGCTCGGCCCCGCCCTCGTCCGCGGCCGCGAGCCGGTGCGGGGTGAGCGAGTCGAAGTGCGCGCTGTCCCCGGGGTCGAGCCGGTACGACGTGTCCCCGAGGCGCAGCCGCAGCCGCCCCTGAAGGACGTAGAGCCACTCCTCGCCGGGGTGGACCCGCACCATGTCGCCCTGCGACCCGTGCGGGATGTGGACGCGCAGCGCCTGCATCCCGCGCCCCGGGGCGCCGGCCTGGAAGTAGGTCCAGCCGCCGGCCTCGGTGGGCTCCATGGCGCGGGCGCGGACCACGGCGTCCCGGTCTGCGGGGGTCTCGCCGAGCAGTTCGGAGACCGTCGTACCGTAGGTACGAGCGAGCAGGAGCAGCATCGGCAGCGACGGCTGACGCTGACCGGTCTCCAGGCGGGACAGATGCGCCGGCGACAGGCCGGCGGAGCGGGCCGCCACCTCGAGCGTGAGGGCGGCGCGGCGGCGCAGGGCGCGCAGCTGGGGCGCGACGGCGGGCAGCTCCGGGGGCTCCGGGCTCTCCGCCGGGAGGGCAGGGCTCATGCTGACGATTCAGCCAGAGCCCTGCCTGTGCGGCAACTTTCTTGCCTCAGAGGCAAGGCGGGAAAGGCGCCTCCGAGTCCCGGAGCGAACGGTCAGCGGTTGGCGACCGCCTGCTTGATGAGCGTCTTGCTGAAGTCCCACATCAGGCCGCCCCCGCTGTGCGCGTCATCCATGACGGCGGTGAACGCCTCGACGAACCGTTCGACGTCGGCCTCGTCCACGACGAGCGGCGGGATGAGCTTGATGACTTCGAGGTGGTCGCCGGAGACCTGGGTCAGGATCCGGTGCTTCTGCAGCAGCGGCACGACGACCATCTGCGCGAACAGGCCCTTGCGCGCGGCCTGCAGCATGGTCCAACGGCTGCGCAGCTTCAGGGACTTGGGCCTGCCGAACTCGATGCCGATCATCAGCCCGCGGCCGCGGACGTCGCTCAGCAGCTCGTAGCGGTCGATGAGGGCGGAGAGCCGGGACGCCAGCAGGTCCCCCATCACCCGCGCGTTGGCGACGGTCTCCTCGTCCTCCATGACGGACAGGACGGCGAGCCCCGCGGCCATGGCCTGCGCGTTCGAGCCGAAGCTCGCCGAGTGGACGAGGACGCGGTCCATGGACGAGTAGACCTTCTTGAAGATCCAGTCCTTGCCGAGGGTCGCGCCGACCGGCACGTAGCCGCCGGAGAGCGCCTTCGCCACGCACACGAGGTCCGGCTCGACACCGTCCTCGTGCTGGTACGCGTAGAAGTCGCCGGTCCGTCCGAGACCGGTCTGCACCTCGTCGGCGATGAGCAGCGCCTTGTGCTTGTGCAGGAGTTCCTGCGCGGCCCGCAGATAGCCGGGCGGCGCCTCGTGCACGCCCTTGCCCTGGATCGGCTCGACGATGAGCGCGGCGACGTCGCCCTTCTTCAACTCCCTTGCCAGGGCGTCGAGATCACCGAGGGGAACGGCGGTGTCGGGCAGCAGCGGCGCGAATCCGTCGCGGAACCCGTCCTCGCCGTTGACCGACAGCGAGCCCGTCGTCAGCCCGTGGAAGGAGTGCGCGCAGTACAGGACGCGGGGCTTGCCGGTGGCGTACCGGGCGAACTTGAGCGCGGTCTCCACCGCCTCCGTGCCGCTGTTGCCGAAGAACACCCGGTCCAGGTGCGGGCTGTGCGTGAGCAGCTTCTCGGCGAGCAGCCCCGGCAGCGGCTGGCAGTCGAACCGGGTCAGGTCGGCGAGCGAGGCGTCGAGGACGTCGTGCAGCGCCTTGCGGACGACGGGGTGGTGCCGGCCGAGGCCCATGACCCCGAACCCGGCGAGCATGTCCAGGTAGTCGTTGCCGTCCGCGTCCCAGAAGTGCGCACCCTCGGCCCGCTCGTAGACACGGTCGAATCCAATGGTGTGCAGCATCTTCGGCAGTTGGTGGTTGAGGTACTTGGCGTGCAGCTCGTACCGTTCGGCACCGCGCTCGGCCAGCAGCGTGCCGAGGTCGAACTCCTTGCTCATACGTCGTTCTCCTTGCCGGCTTTCAATGACAGGCTGGTGCCGATCCGCCCCGCGATCTCCACGGGGGTCAGGCCGATGTCGGCGAGCACCTCGCCCCGCTTGGCGTGCGCCAGGAACTGCTCGGGAATCCCGAACCGCCGTACGGGTACGTCGACTTCGGCCTCCCCGAGGGCGAGGGCGACGGCCGAACCGACGCCCGCCGCACGGGAGTTGTCCTCCACGACGGCAACGAGTTCGTGCGCGGCGGCCAGCGGCGCGAGGTCGGGGTCGACGGGCTTGACCCAACGGGGGTCCACGACCGTGCAGTTGATGCCGCGCTCCTCCAGGAGCGCGGCGGCCTGCAGACACACGGGAGCCAT
Source organism: Streptomyces sp. NPDC050085 (assembly GCF_044460595.1). Lineage (NCBI taxonomy): Bacteria > Bacillati > Actinomycetota > Actinomycetes > Kitasatosporales > Streptomycetaceae > Streptomyces > Streptomyces sp. NPDC050085. Next base: position 207,437 of record NZ_JBITJZ010000001.1, read on the forward strand.
GACGCCGACGGAGACGAGCAGGACGCGCGGGGCGTCCGTCCGGTGCAGGACGTCGATGCCGCCGATCCGGTCGATCGCCGGGATCTGCGGGCCCACGGACTCCTTGGGGAAGCGCAGCATGGTCGGCGCCTCGTCCACGGCGACGGCTTCCCGCAGCTGCAGCCGGAGTTGATCGGCGTCGCGCGGCGCGGCGATCCGCAGACCCGGCACGACCTGCAGGACGGACATGTCCCACATGCCGTTGTGCGAGGCCCCGTCGACGCCGGTCACGCCGGCCCGGTCGAGCACGAAGGTCACCCCGCACTTGTGCAGGGCGACGTCCATCAGCAGCTGGTCGAAGGCGCGGTTGAGGAAGGTCGCGTAGACGGCGACCACGGGGTGCAGCCCGCCCGTCGCGAGCCCGGCGGCCGACACGGCGGCGTGCTGCTCGGCGATCCCGACGTCCCACACCCGGTCGGGGAACTGCTCGGCGAACTTGGTCAGCCCCACCGGGTGCAGCATGGCCGCGGTGATGGCGACGACGTCCTCGCGCTCCCGCCCGATCGCGGCGATCTCGTCCCCGAACACGGAGGTCCAGGAAGGCCCGTTGGAGGGCGCGAGCGGCTCGCAGGTGAGCGGGTCCATCACGCCGACGGTGTGGAACCGGTCGGCCTCGTCCGCGAGCGCGGGCTCGTAGCCGCGCCCCTTCTCGGTGAGGCAGTGCACGAGTACCGGTCCGTGGAAGCGTTTCGCGCGACGCAGCGCGGACTCGACCGCCCCCAGGTCGTGTCCGTCGATCGGCCCCACGTACTTCAGGCCCAGGTCCTCGAACATGCCCTGCGGCGCGAACGCGTCCTTGAAGCCCTTCTTGGCGCCGTGCAGCGACTCGTACACCGTGGGCCCGACGACGGGGGTCCGCAGCAGGACGTCCTTGCCCCAGGCCAGCACCTTCTCGTACGAGTCGGTGGTGCGCAGGGTCGCCAGGTGGTTGGCGAGGCCGCCGATGGTCGGTGCGTAGGACCGCTCGTTGTCGTTGACGACGATGATGAGCGGGCGGTCCTTGGCGGCCGCGATGTTGTTCAGCGCCTCCCAGGCCATGCCGCCGGTCAGCGCCCCGTCACCGATGACGGCGACGACGTGCCCGCGCTCGCCCTGCACCTGCCGCGCCTTGGCGAGGCCGTCGGCCCAGCCGAGCGCGGTGGAGGCGTGGCTGTTCTCCACGATGTCGTGCTCGGACTCCTCGCGCGAGGGATAGCCGGACAGGCCGCCCTTGCCGCGCAGCTTGGAGAAGTCCTGACGGCCCGTCAAAAGCTTGTGCACATAGCTCTGGTGGCCGGTGTCCCAGACCAGGCGGTCGACGGGCGACTCGAAGACCCGGTGCAGCGCGATGGAGAGTTCCACCACGCCCAGGTTGGGCCCGAGGTGACCGCCGGTCCTCGCGACCGCGTGGATCAGGAACTCCCTGATCTCGGCGGCCAGTTCGTCGAGCTCCTCCTCGCTCAGCGCCTTCAGGTCGCGCGGCCCCCGGATGTTTTCCAGAATCGTCACGCTCGAGCCCCCTTCCCGTCCGTCCTCAAGAACTCAGCTCACGGTGACGTCGGGCTGTCCCGACGCGACGCCGTCCTGCTCCATCTGCTCCGCGATCTTCATCGCCTCGTCGATGAGCGTCTCCACGATCTTCGACTCGGGCACGGTCTTGACGACCTCGCCCTTCACGAAGATCTGCCCCTTGCCGTTGCCGGAGGCGACCCCGAGGTCGGCCTCGCGGGCCTCGCCAGGACCGTTCACCACACACCCCATGACGGCCACGCGCAGCGGCACTTCCATGCCGTCGAGCCCGGCGCTCACCTCGTCGGCGAGCTTGTACACGTCGACCTGGGCCCGGCCGCAGGAGGGGCACGACACGATCTCCAGGCGCCGCTGGCGCAGGCCGAGCGACTCCAGGATCTGGATACCGACCTTCACCTCCTCGGCGGGCGGCGCGGACAGTGAGACGCGGATGGTGTCACCGATGCCTTCACTGAGCAACGCCCCGAAGGCCACAGCGGACTTGATCGTGCCCTGGAAGGCGGGCCCCGCCTCCGTCACCCCGAGGTGCAGCGGATAGTCGGACGCGGCGGCGAGCTGCCGGTACGCGTTGACCATCACCACCGGGTCGTTGTGCTTGACGGAGATCTTGATGTCACGGAACCCGTGCTCCTCGAAGAGCGACGCCTCCCACAGCGCCGACTCGACGAGCGCCTCCGGCGTCGCCTTCCCGTACTTCTTCAGCAGCCGCCGGTCGAGCGAACCGGCGTTGACGCCGATCCGGATCGGGGTGCCCGCGTCGGACGCGGCCCGGGCGATCTGCTTGACCTGGTCGTCGAACTTCTTGATGTTGCCCGGGTTCACGCGCACTGCCGCGCACCCGGCGTCGATCGCGGCGAACACGTACTTCGGCTGGAAGTGGATGTCCGCGATGACGGGGATCTGCGACTTGCGCGCGATGGTAGCGAGCGCGTCGGCGTCGTCCTGCGTGGGGCACGCCACGCGCACGATCTGGCAGCCGGAGGCGGTCAGTTCGGCGATCTGCTGCAGCGTGGCCCCGATGTCGGAGGTCCGCGTCGTCGTCATCGACTGCACGGACACCGGCGCACCGCCCCCCACGGCCACCGGTCCGACCTGGATCTGACGGCTGACGCGCCGTACAGCCAGAGGTCGGACCGGCACCTCGGGGAGGCCCAGTGAGACAGGCTCTCCGGAACTCATGGCGTCGTCACCGGTTCCCGGCGACGGTCTCGGTCATGGCCCGCAGCGACTCCTTGAGGGAGCCCATGGTGGCGAGGACGGCGGTCGGCTCGTAGCCGCAGTGCGCCATGCAGTTGGCGCACCGCGGATCCTTGCCGCGGCCGTAGGCGTCCCAGTCCGTCTTCTCGATCAGCTCCCGGTACGTGGGCACGTACCCGTCGCTCATCAGGTAGCAGGGCTTCTGCCAGCCGAAGAGCGAGTAGTTCGGGATCGCCCACGCGGTGCAGGGGAAGTCGACCTTGCCCTCGAGGAAGTCGAGGAACAGGGGCGAGTGGTTGAGGCGCCAGCGCCGCCGGTTGCCGCCCGCGAAGGCCTTCTTGAACAGCTCGCGGGTCTGCGTCACGCCGAGGAAGTGCTCCTGGTCGGGAGCCTTCTCGTAGGCGTACGCGGGCGAGATCATCATCTCGTCGACCGAGAGGTCGTCGTTGAGGTAGTTGAGCACCTCGATGATGTTCTGCGGGGTGTCGGTGTTGAAGAAGGTCGAGTTCGTGGTGACCCGGAAGCCGCGCTTCTTGGCCTCCTTGATCGCCTCGACCGCCTCGTCGAAGACGCCTTCCTTGGCGACGGACTCGTCGTGGCGCTCGCGCATGCCGTCGATGTGCACGGTGAACGCGAAGTACGGCGACGGCTTGAACTTGTCCATCTTCTTGCGCAACAGCATCGCGTTGGTGCACAGGAAGACGTACTTCTTCTTGGCCACCAACTGCCGCACGATCTCATCGATCTGAGGGTGCATCAGCGGCTCGCCGCCGGCGATGGACACCATCGGCGCACCGGACTCGAGCACGGCGCCGACGGCCTGCGCCACCGGCATCCGCTGCTTGAGCACGCCCGCCGGGTGCTGGATCTTTCCGCAGCCCTCGCACTTCAGGTTGCAGGCGAAAAGCGGTTCCAATTCGACGATGAGCGGAAACTTGTCCCGCTTGCGGATCTTCTGTTCAGCGAGATAAGTCGCAACCTTGATGGACTGACGCAGCGGCATGGCCATCTGGCTCACCTCCGAGGGAGCAGCAAAGAACGGTGCCATTCGAAAAAAGCGGGAAGGACGGAACGAAGCACGCGGAAAGCCGATAGTCCACCGCGAACCGTGCCGATCCTGACGAGTTCATGTTCTGGAGCGTCCACGACCACCCGGACGGCCGCAACAGGACGGCCCTCCCGTGCGGCGGCCGTGCGCAGCGTGGCCGCCGACTCCATGTCGACCGCGATCGCGCCCGTGGCGAGGAGATCGCCGCGCTCGTGACCTCGTACGACGTGATCGGAACCGGTGAGCGGACCGGTGTGCACGGTGCGCCCGGGCACGGCCTTCACCAGCTCCTTGACCAGCAGGTCCGTGCCCGCGCAGGGCGTCGCGCCGTGCGCGTCACGGGTCTCTTCGGCCACCACCAGGTCACCGGGGTGCATCCCGGGCGCGAGCCCGGCGCAGAACCCGGTGGCGACCACGGCGGCGTCGCTCAGCGCGGCGTCCCCGAGGGCGCGCGCCATGGCCCGCTCGGCGGCCTTGGGCCCCATGCCCGTACGCAGCACCTTCACGTGGCCGTGGGTTCCGGCCCGGCTGCCCGTGCGCAGGGCGACGTGCTCGATGCCCAGCGCACACGCGACGAGCAGCGGGGTCGTCTCCGACGGGCTCGGGGCCGCCGGGTTGTCGCCCATCAGCGGTCCTTGAACGGTTCGCCGTGGACGTAGCGTCCGAGCGCGGTGAGCGGGAAGACCTGGCGGTACAGGTGGTAGTTGATCGAGAAGTCCCAGGGGAAGCCCGTGCCGGTGAAGTACGGCTCGTCCCAGGTGCCGTCCTCGGTCTGGGTGTCGACGAGGAAGGAGATCCCCCGCTCGACGGCCTTGGAGTCGCGCGCCCCCGCCGACAGGAGCGCCATCAGCGCCCAGGCGGTCTGCGAGGCGGTGGAGGTGCCGCGGCCCTTCCAGTCCTCGTAGCGGTACGAGCGCAGGTCCTCGCCCCAGCCGCCGTCGTCGTTCTGCACCGACTCCAGCCAGCTGACCGCGCGGCGGATCGCGGGGTGCGAGGCGGGCAGTCCGGCCGCGGTGAGCGCGGGCACCACCGACCCTGTTCCGTATACGTAGTTGACGCCCCAGCGGCCGAACCAGGCGCCGTTCGCCTCCTGTTCGGCGAGCAGCCACTCGATGCCGCGCCGGGTGCGCGCGTCGTGCGACCGGCCCTCGATCGCGAGCATCTCGACGACGTGCCCGGTGACGTCCGCGGACGGCGGGTCGATGACCTCGCCGAAGTCGCAGAACGGCAGGCGGTTGGGGAAGGGGCTGGTGTTGTCGACGTCGAAGGCGCCCCACGCGCCGTTCTTCGACTGCATCCCGAGGTTCCAGCGCACCCCGCGCTCGATGGCCTTCTCCACGCGCACCTTGTCGGGGTGCCGGACGCGGCGCAGCGCGAGCACGACCTCGGCGGTGTCGTCGATGTCGGGGTAGTTGTCGTTGTGGAACTCGAACGCCCAGCCACCGGGCTCGAGGCGGGGCTTGCGCACCGACCAGTCGCCGGGCCGGTCGATCTGCTCGTCCAGCATCCAGGTGGCGGCCTTGACGAGGCCAGGGTGGTCGGCGGGCAGTCCGGCGTCCGCGAGTGCGATGACCGCGAGGCAGGTGTCCCACACCGGGGACTGGCAGGCCTCGATCATCCGGGCCCCGTCCTCGCGCCACACGGCGAACCGGTCGAGCGAGGCGAGCCCCGCCTTGAGGACCGGGTGGTCGAGGTCGTAGCCGAGCAGGTGCAGGGCGATGACGGAGTACACGGCGGGCGGCTGGATCCCGCCCCAACACCCGTCGTTCTCCTGCCGTTCGATGATCCAGCGCGCCGCCGAGTTCATCGCGGACTTGCGCAGCTTCTTGAGGGCCACCTTGTGGTAGCCGTGCATGATCTTGTCGAGCCGCTGGAACGCCCCGTCCCAACTCGCCACCGGAGCAAGGGGCTTGGCGGGGTTCGGGTTCCTGGCGTCGGTGTGCAGCTCGTCCAGCGGGAAGGGTGCGGGACGCACCGGGCGCTTCGCGGACACGACGGTGAGCGGCACGATGGTCTGCCGCGCCCAGCATCCGAAGTCGTAGATGTTGAGCGGCATCCACTTGGGGAAGTAGAGCAGCTCGGGCGGGAGTTCGGGCAGGTCGTCCCACTTCCACCAGCCGAACAGGGCCAGCCAGATCCGGGTGAAGACGCGGGCCTCGGCGATGCCGCCGCGCTCGCGGACCCACGCGGAGGCCCTGGCCATGTGCGGGGCGTCGGGGCTGTCCCCCGCGAGCCGCAGGGCGACGTACGCCTCGATGGTGGTGGAGAGCTCGCCCGGTCCGCCGTAGAAGGTGGCCCAGGTCCCGTCCTCGCGCTGCTCCCCGCGGATGAAGAGGGCGGCGGCGTCGGTGGTGGCCTTGTCGCGGATGCCCAGGAACTGGCGCAGCAGCAGGTCCTCGGCGTCCATCGTCACGTTCGTGTCGAGGTCGCCCTTCCACCAGCCCTGGGCGTCCTGCCGGGCGAGCAGGAAGTCCGTGGCGCGCTGTATGGCTCGGCCGGCGGCAGCTTGGGTCCCTGCTGCCTCAGGGGTCGTGTCGGTAGGTGGGGCAGTGGTGGCCGAGGTCGCCTCGGGAGCTGCCGCTCCGGTGCTTCCGTCGGTCGTCGCTGTCATGGCTATCCCTTCGTGCAGTGCTTCTTGTCTGCTGGGTAACCGTCGGCCGATGCCCTGGCGGGACACCGGCCGGCGACTGCGAGTCATATGCGGCCGATAGTGATCATCTCTTTCGTACGACGACGAAGTCGGCGAGCGCCGCGAACTGGGCGCGCACCGTGGCGGGCATCTGGACCGTGTCCAGGGCTTCGAGGGCGACCGTGTGCTGGCGCCGGGCCTCCTGCGCGGTCCACTCGCGCCCGCCGGCCTCCTCGATGAGGGCGGCGCGGGCGGCGAAGTCCGCTTCGGTGAAGGTGTCGAAGTCGTTGTTCTTGGCGTCCGCGGCGAGCAGTTCACCGAGGCGCTCGGAGGCCGGGCCGCCCGCGCCGAGCGCGGCGACGACGGGCAGCGACTTCTTGCGCTGACGCAGGTCGCTCCAGGTCTGCTTGCCGGTGGACTCCGGGTCGCCCCAGATGCCGAGCAGGTCGTCGACGGCCTGGAAGGCGAGGCCCAGGTGGTAGCCGTACTTCTCCAGGGCGTCGGCGGTGGCGTCGTCGGCGCCGCCGAGGACCGCGCCGATGGAGGAGGCGCAGGCCAGCAGGGCGCCGGTCTTGTTGCCCTCCATCTCCAGGCACTCCACGACGCTGACGCGCTCGCGGTGCTCGTAGGAGATGTCCTGTGCCTGGCCGTCGATGAGGGCGCGGGTGGCGGTGGTCAGGCGGCGCGTGGCGCGGCCCGCGTCCACGGTCTCCAGCTCGAGCAGCACCTCGTTGGCGAGGGCGAACAGGGCGTCGCCCACGAGGATGGCCTGCGCGGGGCCGTGCACCTTCCACACCGTGTCGCGGTGGCGGCGCTGTTCGTCGCCGTCCATCAGGTCGTCGTGCAGCAGCGAGAAGTTGTGGACCAGCTCGACCGCGACGGCGCCGGGCACGCCGACCTCGGGCGAAGCGCCCGCGGCCTGCGCGGACAGCACGGCGAGGGCAGGCCGCACGGCCTTGCCGCCGTCCCCGTCGGAGGGGTTGCCTTCGGCGTCGATCCAGCCGAAGTGGTAGGCGGCCACGGTGTCCATGGGCGGCGCGAGGCGGTCGACGGCCTTCTTGAGGACCGGGGTCGCCAGGGTTCGGCCGCGCTCCAAAAGCGCGGTCACGTCCACCGCGTCGGCAGCCTGTTCGGCCGAGGGCACAGGTGGCACAGTCTCTCCTTGTGGTACGGGGTCTACCGGATCTACCGATGTCGGCGTCACCGCCGTGGGTGTTTCGGTGCTCACGCCGCCTCCCGGAACAGATGGCCGCGCGGGCGGCCGAGTGCGGCGAGCGCCGCGTCCGCGGCGCTGCTACCGCTGCGGACGGCGCTTTCCATGGTCGCGGGCCACCCGGTGGCGGTCCACGCGCCGGCCAGGTACAGGCCGGGGACATTGGTGCGGGCCGAGGGCCGCAGGGCGCCGACGCCGGGGGTCGGCGCGAAGGTCGCCGTGCGCTCACGCGTGACGAAGAAGTCGTGCACCTTCGCACCGCGCGCGGCGGGCAACAGCCGCTCCAGCTCGGGCAGGTAGCGCTCGCGCAGCGCGGCGACGGGCTCGTCGATCTCGTCCTGCGCGGCCGACTGCGAGACCGCGAGGTACTGCCCTTCGGTGAGCCCGGACGCCTCGGTCCGGTCGAAGACCCACTGGACCGGGGAGCCGAGCGCGGTGAAGAAGGGCTGCTTGAGGACCTTGCGGTCGTAGACGACGTGGAGGTTGAGGATCGGCGCGGTGCCGATGTCGAGCAGCCGGCCGGCGTCGTCGAGCGCGCCCTCGGGCAGCAGGTCGTGCGTCTCGCGCTGCGGCACGGCGAGCACGACGGTGTCGGCCTCGAGGATCTGTCCGGAAGTGTCCGGTCCCTCGGGAACCTCCACGCCCCAACGCCCGTTCTCCCTACGGGAGATGGAGGTGACGCGTGTACGGAGTTCGGTGCGTACGCCCGCGGAGTCGAGCGCCTTGCGGGCGAGCGTGTCGTGGAGTTCACCGAGGGGCACCCGGGCCCACCCGATGTCGGCGGCACCCGGCTCGGACAGCAGTCCGGTCTTGAACACCTTGGCGGCGAGCCCGAGCGAGGAGTCGCCCGCCACCGCGTTCAGGGTCGCGACGCCGACCAGGTCCCACAGCGCCTCGATGGCCCGCTGCGACTGACCGTGATCGGCCAGCCAGGAGCCGAAGTCCCGCTTGTCGAGCGCCGGATCGTCGGGATCCAGGCCCTTGAGGGCGAGCGCGGCACGTCCTACGTTGGCCCGCTCGGCCAGCGACAGGTGCGGGTAGGTGGCCAGGCTCTTGGCCAGATGCAGCGGTACGGGCAGGGCCGTGCGCCGCAGCCTGCCGAGCCGGTTCTTCTCGGCGTCGAGTACGGGCACGTCGAGACGTTCCTGCACGGGCGCGAGCGCGGTGGCGTCGATCCGGTCCAGGAACCAGCGGTAGGCGGTGCAGCAGCGCAGGTACACGTGCTGGCCGTTGTCGACGGTGAGGTCGCCGCGCTTGAAGGAGAAGGCGAGACCCCCGAGCCGGGGCCTGCCTTCCAGGAGCGTGACGTCCATGCCTCCGTCGGCAAGGGCGAGCGCCGCGGTGATCCCTGCGAGCCCGCCGCCGACGACCACTGCGGCGGGCCGCGGCCGCGCCGCGGCGGAATCCGCGTCCAGCCCTTCCGGTGCCGTGTTGCCGGTGCTCATGCGCCCTCTCCCTCGATGGTGCCGACGGTGCGAACGGCCAGCGTGCGGCGGGGATCGACAGGGGTGTCGGGTGTGACGAACATGCGGCCGGTCGTTGCATGCAGGGACGCCGCGCTGCCCCGGAGGGTTGCGCGCCACTTCGCGGCCGAGCCGACAGAGAGCACCGGAATGCCCATCAGGCGCGCCCCCTGAGGGCGGCTCGGGAGACAGTACGCGCATCGAGGCCGGACAGACCGCGAACGGCGACGTACGCCTTCTCGTGTCCGGGGAGCGAGACGCGGCCGCGCAGCACGGCCTCCGGCTCGCGCTCGATGCGGTCGAGGAGGCGGCGGTAGATTCCGGCCATCGCGGCGACGCAGGCGCCCGAGCGCCGGTCCAGGAGCGGAAGCAGCCGGTAGCCCTCGGCGAACAGGGCGCGGGCGCGCCGCACTTCGAAGTGCACGAGCCCGGCGAAGTCCGAACCGGCGGGCGGCACCGGGCCGTTGAACCCGGCGGAGCAGCCGAACTTGGCGAGGTCGTCGGCGGGCAGATAGGTGCGCCCGTCGGCGGCGTCCTCGCGAACGTCCCGCAGGATGTTGGTCAGTTGGAGCGCGAGCCCGAGCGTGTCGGCATACTCGGGCGCGCGCTCGGCACCGCGCGCCCCCGGCTCGGTCCCGAACACGCCGAGGGAGACCCGGCCGATGGCGCCCGCGACGCACCGGCAGTACACCTTCAGGTCGTCCCACGTCTCGTACGTCTCGCCGCGCAGGTCCATCAGGACGCCGTCGATGAGTTCGTCGAGCCCGCCGAGCGGGATCGGGAAGCGGTCGGCGGCATGGGCGAGCGCGACGGCCACCGGATCGGTGTCGTCCTCGTCGACCTTGCCCTCTCGGACGCGATCGAGCAGCGCCCGTGTCTCGCCGAGCCGGTGCGCCTTCACGTCGGGCGCCAGCGTGCCGTCGGCGATGTCGTCGACGCGGCGCGAGAACGCGTACACCGCCGACATGGCGCGCCGCTTCGCGGCCGGCAGCAGCCGGATGCCGTAGGCGAAATTGCGGGCCTGCTGGCCGGTGACGGTCTCGCAGTAGCTGTATGCGGCGAGCACCGGTGCCGACACGTGCTGGTCAGACTCCACGGCCTTGCTCACCCCTCTCCTCGCAGAGTCGCTCCCACCTCGCGCAGCAGCTGGAGCTTGGTGGGTTTGGGCGGTCCAGGAAGGACGTCGTACTTGACGGCGGTGATCGCGTGGACCGCCGCCTTCCCCCCGGCCACGAAACCGGCCAGCAGCAGCTTCAATCTGCCGTGGACGCTACCCACGAGGGGGGTGCCTTCATTCAGGAGGCAGAGGGCGCGTTCCGCTTCGAACGCGACCAGGGCGCGCACCGATGCGCCCGCGGTCGGTGCGGCGAGATCCGACTCCTGAACGTGGAACTGTTTCATGTCCTCGGCGGGGAGGTAGATGCGGTCGCGCTCCAGGTCCTCGCTGACGTCCTGGAGGTGCTCCACGATCTGCAGCCCCGTGCAGACCGCGTCCGAGAGCCGGATGCGCTCGGGGGTCTCGGTGCCGGAGATCGCGAGGACGAGGCGGCCGACCGGGTTCGCGGACAGCTCGCAGTACGCGAGGAGATCGTCGTACGTCTCGTAGCGCGCAACGAGTTGGTCCTGGCGGTTGGCCGCGACGAGGCCGAGGAACGGCTCGGGGGTCAGCGAACGGCGCCGGACCGTGGGCTGGAGGGCACGCAGCAGCGGGTGGCGCGGCGTCCCGTCGAACACCCGGTGCAGATCGGCCTCGAAGGCGTCCAGCATCACGAGCCGATCGTCGGCCTGTTCGGGTGACACACCCAGGAAACGGGCGTCGGCACCACCGGGGGCGAGGTCGCCGTCGCCGATGTCGTCGACCAGGCGCGCGTACCCGTACACGGCCATGAGGTCGTCGCGCCAGGCGCGCGGCAGGAAGAAGGGGGCCACCGGGAAGTTCTCGTCGGCGGCCTTGTCGAGGGTGGTGCTCTGCGGGCCCTGCGCGGCCGCCCGACGCACTCGGGAGGGAGCGCTCACCGGGCTCGATCCGCTTCCGGAACGACGGCGAAAGCCTCGTGGACCTGGAGAGTTTCCGTAGCCATTGCCGTCACATCTCCCGTTCTACACTGCGGACCCAATACATCCCATTTCGGACACGCCGCCCGGACGTCCGCGCGGTCGACCCTCCCCATCGGGCCGGGGCGTCGCGAATTATCGCCCCACTTGCCGCGAATAAGCACCGGTACAGCTTACGTTGTACAACGACGGCCGCCACGGCGGGGCGTTCTGCACATCACAACAACACACCGATCGACGCCAAGATTCCTTGCACACAAGGAAGTTGACCCGCCCTTGACCTTGATCGCCAATTAGTTGGCACCTACAGACATATCAGAGGCCCCACCGAGAGGATTTCGGTGGGGCCTCTTATGACGCGGGCGGAAGTCGGGCGGTTACTTGCCCGTGAACTTCTCGTACTCCTTCAGTACCTCGGCCGTCGGACCGTCCATACGCAGTTCCCCGCGCTCCAGCCAGAGAACGCGGTCGCAGGTGTCGCGGATCGACTTGTTGTTGTGGCTCACCAGGAAGACCGTGCCGGCCTCCTTGCGCAGCTCACGGATGCGGGCCTCGGAGCGCTTCTGGAAGGCGCGGTCGCCGGTGGCCAGGGCCTCGTCGATCATCAGCACGTCGTGGTCCTTGGCCGCCGCGATCGAGAAGCGCAGGCGTGCCGCCATGCCCGAGGAGTACGTACGCATCGGCAGCGTGATGAAGTCGCCCTTCTCGTTGATGCCGGAGAAGTCGACGATGTCCTGGTAGCGGTCCTTGATCTCCTCGCGGGACATGCCCATCGCGAGGCCGCCGAGGATCACGTTGCGCTCGCCCGTCAGATCGTTCATCAGGGCCGCGTTGACGCCGAGCAGCGAGGGCTGGCCGTCGGTGTAGACCTTGCCCCTCTCAGCGGGGAGCAGGCCCGCGATGGCGCGCAGCAGCGTGGACTTGCCGGAGCCGTTCGAGCCGATCAGGCCGATGGCCTCGCCGCGGTAGGAGGTGAAGGAGACACCGCGCACGGCGTGCACCTTGCGCACCCCGCGCTCCTCGCCGCGCTTCATTATGCGGCTGAGGGCGGAGGTGGCGCTGCCCTTGCCGGTCTTGGCGCCGTTGACGCGGTACACGATGTGCAGCTCGTCGGCGATCACCGTCGGGATGCGCGCGTCGGTCTTCTTGTCGGGATCAGCCACGGCCGTACCGCTCCTCTGCCTTCCAGAAGTAGACGAAGCCGCCGACGGCCACCAGCACGGCCCAGCCGAGCGCGACCGCCCACACGTGCGGCGGGAGGTTCTCCCGCCCGTAGTCGTCGATGAGCGCGAAGCGCATCAGGTCCATGTAGATGGCGGCCGGGTTCCACTGGAGGACGTCCGCGATCCAGTCCGGCTTGCCCTTGAGCATGATCGGGATGGAGAACATGACACCGGACGCGTACATCCACGTACGCATCACGAACGGCATGAGCTGCGCGAGGTCCGGGGTCTTCGAACCGGCCCTGGCCATGATCAGCGCAAGGCCCGTGTTGAACAGGAACTGCAGGGCCAGGACCGGGATGATCAGCAGCCACGACAGGCTCGGGTAGCTGCCGAAGGCGCACGCCACGATGAACAGCACGATCATCGAGAACAGCAGCTGCTGGAGCTGCTGGAGCGCGAAGGAGACGGGCAGCGAGGCGCGCGGGAAGTGCAGGGCGCGCACGAGGCCCAGGTTGCCGGAGATGGCCCGCACGCCCGCCATCACGGAGGACTGCGTGAAGGTGAAGACGAAGACGCCCGTCACCAGGAACGGGATGTAGACCTCCTTGCCCATGCCGCGGTCCGCGCCGAGGATCAGGCCGAAGATCAAGTAGTAGACGAGTGCGTTCAGGAGCGGGGTCGCCACCTGCCAGACCTGGCCGAGCTTGGCCTGGCTGTACTGGGCGGTCAGCTTCGCCTGGGAAAAAGCGACGATGAAGTGGCGCCGCCCCCACAGCTGGTGCACGTACTCCATCAGGCCGGGGCGGGCTCCGCTGACGGACAGGCCGTACTTGGCGGCGAGCTCCGTCGGGGAGAGCCCGTCGTCGGGTGACGGGGCCGCGGTCACCGCGACCGGTCCGTCATGCGTTGTCTCACTCACAGAAGGGAACTTTCGTCTTCAAAAGCGCAGCCTGAGCGGGCATGGACGCAGCCGGGAACCTGACGTTCGGCCCGCATGCTCTCAGACTCGAGCTTGTCAGATGACAGGAGGTCGGCCCAGTCGGGTCAGCCGCCACACCGTACGCCACTTCATCGGACGCCTCGGTCCGCAGGGCGTGGTCCAGCCCTCCTTGAAACCGCCGAGCCAGGCCTTCAGGGCCGGGCCCGAGGGGCGGCGGGCCAGGGTGAGCAGCAGCCAGACGCCGAGGTACACGGGGACCAGGGGCGCGGGCAGGTTGCGGCGGGCGAGCCAGACGCGGTTGCGGGCCACCATGCGGTGGTAGACCGCGTGCCGCGAGGGGGCCGTGGTCGGGTGGTGCAGGACCATGTCGGCGCGGTAGTCGATCAGCCAGCCCGCGTCGAGGGCACGCCAGGCGAGGTCGGTCTCCTCGTGGGCGTAGAAGAACTCGTCGGGCAGGCCGCCGACCTCGGCGATGACCCGCGTACGGCAGGCGTTGGCGCCGCCGAGGAACGTGGTCACGCGCGAGGAGCGCATCGGGTCCGCGGCACGCAGCCGCGGGACGTGGCGGCGCTGGGTCTCGCCGGTGTCCGGGTCCGCGATGCGGAAGCTGATGATCCCGAGCTTGTCGTCGGCGGCGAAGGCCTCGCGGCACAGCTGGGCCGTGTCGGTCAGCGGCAGCAGGCCGTCGTCGTCGAGGAAGAGCAGGACGTCGACGTCGGAGCCGGCGGGGCCGAAGGCCTCGATGCCGACGTTGCGGCCGCCGGGGATGCCGAGGTTCTCGGGCAGCTCGACGGTGCGTACGACCGACGAGAACTCCGAGACGTCCGGCACCGGCGCGCCGTTGCCCACCACGACCACCTCGACCGGATCGCCGTCCTGCCCCGCGACGGAGTCGAGGAGTGCGCGCAGTTCGGCCGGCCGGTTGCCCATGGTGATGACAACCGCGCCGACCTTCAACTGCTGGGCGTTCCCCGTCACTTGAGCCTGCTCGACGCGAGGATGGAGACCAGGTGCAGCAGGGTCTGCAGCAGGGCGATGCCCGCCAGGACCGCCACGCCGAGGCGCGTGAAGAAGAGGTCGCCCCGGATCTGGTCGACGATCGCGAGAACCAGGATCAGCAGCGACGCCTCGATGCCGAGGATGAGGCGGTGGAACTTGAGCGCGCCCGCGGCCCGGCGGGCGAGCGCCATTCCGGAGGACCGCATCTCGGACGCGGTCTCCTTGACCTGCTCCTTGCCGTTCTGCGCACGGGCCACGCCGACCAGGTCCGTCTCGGCCTTGATCAGGATGGCGCCGAGCGCGGCGAGCGTGCCGAGGAAGGCCCACAGCCAGTCGATCCGGCCGGAGCCCCACAGGTCGGCGGCGCGCAGGCCGAAGCCCACGAGCACGGCGGCGTCGGTGAGGTACGCGCCGACGCGGTCCATCCAGACGCCGGCCAGCGAGTACTGCTTGCGCCAGCGGGCGATCTCGCCGTCGACACAGTCGAGCAGCAGGTACAGCTGGACGGCGACGACGCCGAGGACGGCGCCCCAGATGCCCGGGACCAGCAGCGCGGGCGCCGCGAGGACGCCGCAGACGGTCATCAGGTAGGTCAGCTGGTTGGGCGTGACCTTGGTGTTCACGAGGTGGCGGTCGATGCGCAGCGAGATCTCGCGCATGTAGAGCCGGCCGCCCCAGTGCTCACCACTGCGTCGGTCCTTCACACCCGCGGGGTGAACGACCGGGCGGAGCTCAGCTACCGATGGCTTTTGCATAGTCGGCGTAGGCGTCCCTGATCTGATCGGATGTGAGGTCGAGGTGTTCGAGGATCGTGTAGCGGCCCGGGCGGGTCTGCGGGGCGAAGAGCACGGCGTCCACGAGGTCCTGGTCGCTGTAGCCCATCTCCTTCGCGAGGACCGGCAGGCCGTGCCGGCGCAGCGTCGCGACCATCTCCCTGGCGGTGTCGCGATCACCGCGCAGGAACGTGGCGAACGCGCCGCCGAATCCGCACTGCTCCCCGTGCTGCGCGTTGCGCTTGGGGAAGAGCAGGTCGAAGGCGTGGCAGATCTCGTGGCAGGCGCCCGATGCGGGCCGTGAGTCGCCGGCGACAGACATCGCGAGACCGCACATCACCAGGGACTCCGCCAGCACGCTGAGGAAGTCGTCGTCGCCGATGCCGCCCGGGTGCCGCAGCACCGCGTGCGCCGCCTGGCGGGCCATGGCGGCGGCCAGGCCGTCGACCTGCTCGCCGTTGACCTGGTGGGACAGCTCCCAGTCCGCGACGGCGGAGATCTTGCAGATCACGTCGCCGATCCCGGCACGGACGAACCGGGCCGGGGCGTCCCGGATGACGTCCAGGTCGATGACCACGCCGATCGGGTTCGGCACGCCGTAGGAGCCACGGCCCGCGTCGTTGTCCAGCGTGGCGACCGGCGAGCACAGGCCGTCGTGCGCGAGGTTCGTGGCGACGGCCACCAGCGGCAGGCCCACGCGGGCCGCCGCGTACTTCGCGCAGTCGACGACCTTGCCGCCGCCGAGCGAGACCACCGCGTCGTAGCGGCCGGCCTTCTTGATCGAGTCGGCGAGCTTGACCGCGCCGTCGATCGTGCCGTCGGCGTCGTCGAACCAGTCCGCGCCGGGGAAGGCCGACTCGAACCGCTCCTTCAGCACCTTGCCGGAGCCGCCGCTGCTGATCGCGAAGGCGAGCTTGCCGGTGGGGGCGATGCGCTGGTCCGTGAGAATCGTGGCCAGATCGTCCAGCGCGCCGGCCCGGATGTCGACGACGACCGGGCTCGGCATGAGCCGGGTCAGTACTGGCACGCGATCTCCCGTCCCTTGGCCAGGTCCTCGTGGTTGTCGATCTCGACCCACGGGACGTCACCGATGGGCGCGACGTCGATCTTGAAGCCGCGGTTCACGAGCTCCTGGTAGCCGTCCTCGTAGTACAGCTGCGGGTCACGCTCGTACGTGGCCTTCAGGGCGTCGGCGAGCTCGTCGGCCGCCTCGCCCTCGATGAGGGTGACACCGATGTACTCGCCGGTGGCCTCGGCCGGGTCCATGAGCTTGGTGATGCGCTGGACGCCCTTGTCGGGGTCCACGATGACCTTCATCTCCTCGTCGCCGAGGTGCTTCACCGTGTCCAGGGCGAGGATGATCTTCTTGCCGTCGCCGCGGGCGGCGAGCAGCGTCTTCTCGACGGAGACCGGGTGCACGGTGTCGCCGTTGGCGAGGATCACCGAGTGCTTGATGGCGTCACGGCCGCACCACAGGGAGTAGGCGTTGTTCCACTTCTCGGCCACGTCGTTCTCGATGAGCGTCAGCTTCAGGCCGTACTTCGCCTCGAGCGCGGCCTTGCGCTCGAAGACGACCTCCTTGCGGTAGCCGACGATGATGCCGACCTCGGTGAGGCCGATCTCGGCGAAGTTCTTCAGCGTGAGGTCGAGGACGGAGAGCTCGTTCTCCGTTCCCTCGCCCACGACGGGCACGAGCGCCTTGGGGAGCGTCTCGGTGTAGGGACGGAGCCGGCTGCCGGCGCCGGCGGCCAGGACGAGGCCGATCATGCGGGTTCTCCTTCATCGTGTACGGCGGGTGCTCCAGCAGAGACCCAGAAGCGGATGCTCTCGGCGAGCACCACGAGTGCCACGAACACGGCCAGGACCGTGAGCGCGACGGTGAAATTCGTCGGAGTGAGCAGCGCGGCCAGCACCGTGACCACCAGCGTCCGGCCTTCGTGTCCGCCGATCGCCCGGACCAGCCAGTGCGGCGGTGCTCCGGTGCCGCCGCGGATGCGGTACACCGTGTCGTAATGATGGTAGGCGACTGCTGCCACCAGGCCGAAAGCCGCGGGCAACGCCCCGTTCACGTCCGCCTTGGCCGCGAGGAGCAGGATCGTGCCGTACTCGGCTGCCCGGAAGATCGGCGGAACGAGCCAGTCCAGAGCGCCGGTCAGAGGTCCGCTGACGGCCACGTCGGACAGGAGCACGTAGGCGCACGCCCCGGCGACGACGCCCCAGGATCCGAAGCCCTCGACGGTGGCATTGATCACAAGGATCGCGGCGCCGAACAGGGCCACCAGCGGGGCGGCGAAGCCCCCGCCGCGCAGCTTGCGGATGGTGACATCCGTGAGCGGCCCGGAGTCGGCGAGGTCCGCCAGTGCCTGGGCCGCGCGCGGGGTGCGCTGCGCCTTGCGGGTCAGCGAGCGCAGGACGCGGCCCGCGGTCGTGTACAGGGCGGCGAGGGCGCAGCCGACGAGAAGGACGTAGAAGGTGATGCGCGGTGTGGTCAGCGCGGTGAGGATCGCGATCAGCGCCCAGCGTTCGCCGATCGGCAGGACTATCATCCGGCGCACCCAGACCGTCCAGCCGACGCTGTCGAGCTTGTCGGAGAGGGCTGCGGTGGGGCTGGTGTTGGCGGTGGCGTCGTGGTTCGCCTCGTTGAAGGAGAAGTCGACGACGTGGCGGCAGGTCTGCAGGACCATCGCGCCGAGGGCGAGGGCCCACACGTCGTCGCCGTTCGCGTGGGCCGCGCCGAGCGCGAGGCCCGCGTAGTACGCGTACTCCTTCGCGCGGTCGAAGGTCGCGTCCAGCCAGGCGCCGAGCGTCGAGTACTGCAGGGAGTAGCGGGCGAGCTGCCCGTCCGTGCAGTCCAGGACGAAGGAGAAGAGCAGCAGGAGGCCCGCGGCGACGAAGCCGAGGCGGGTGCCGGTGGCCGCGCAGCCCGCCGCGATCAGGGCGGTGAGCAGCGATGCGGTTGTGACCTGGTTCGGGGTCAGACCGCGGCGGGCGCACCAGCGCGCGATGTAGCGGGAGTACGGGCTGATGCAGTACGTGGTGAAGAAGCCGTCCCGCGCCTTGACCGCCGTGCGCAGGCGGATCGCCTCGTCGTCGACGGCGGCGACGGCCTGTCGGGCCTCGTTGCGCGCCTGCGGGTCGGTGGGCACGGCGGCGACGAGCTCGCCGAGCTCGGGGCGGTGCACGTCGGTGCCGGCCGCCTCCAGGCTCTTGGCGAGGGCGTCGGGCGCGATGCCGCTCTCCTCGACCGCCCGGCTCAGGGCCTGGCGGGCGGAGGGCAGCGCGGTGACCGCGCCGGGGATCGCCGAGGCGTGGAAGCGGGGGTCGGTGAGGCCGAGACGCAGGGCGTGGACGTGGCCCACGAAGCCGGCGTCGACGACCGCGACCCGCTGGTCGCCGGGGACCGTGGCGAGCGCCGCTTCGGCGTCCGCGACGTCCGGGGCGAGCCGCACGTCGAAGCCGAGCGCTCGCAGATCACCTTCCAGGGGCGACCCGGGGACCGGCTGACCGGTGACGATGGCGGTCGACAGACGAACTCACTCCTTGGGTGCCGACGCGAGCGCGCCGGGCTCATGCACGGGGGACAACACCCGGTTCCTGATGCGTACCGGGCGGCATGTCGGCAGAGGCTATCGGATGATCTGATGCAGGCGTTCACCGCCTGTTTACGGTCCGATCGGCCCCTGTCCCACGCGGTCTGCGTAGGCGAGGCCGCCCGTTCATCATTGTCGATCAAGGCCTCGGGCCACAAACCAGGGGCTTACGGTGCCCGGCTTAGGGTGGTGCGCCATGACATGGATGATCACCGGCGGGGCCGGATACATCGGGGCACACGTGGCACGGGCGATGGCGGGTGCCGGGGAGCGCGTCGTCGTCCTCGACAACGTGACGTCGGGGGTGCCCGACCGGCTGCCCGCGGACATTCCCCTGGTGCGCGGCTCGGCCCTGGACGCCGGGCTCGTGGCCCGGGTCTGCGCCGAGCACGAGGTGACCGGCGTCGTGCATCTCGCCGCGCACAAGCAGGTCGGCGAGTCGGTCGAGCAGCCCGAGATGTACTACCGGGAGAACGTCGGCGGGCTCGCCACGCTCCTGGAGACGGTCGCGGCGGCGGGCGTGCGCCGCTTCGTGTTCTCGTCGTCCGCCGCGGTCTACGGGAATCCCGACATCCCGGCGGCCGAGCTCATCACCGAGACGACGCCGTGCGCGCCCGTGAACCCGTACGGCGAGACGAAGCTCGCGGGCGAGTGGCTGGTGCGGGCGGCCGGCCGGGCGCACGGGATGGCGACGGTGTGCCTGCGCTACTTCAACGTGGCGGGCGCCGCCGAGCCGCAGCTCGCGGACATCGGCGTCTTCAACGTCATCCCGATGGTCTTCGACCGCCTCACGCGCGGCGAGGCCCCGCGCATCTTCGGCGACGACTATCCGACGCCGGACGGCACCTGCGTGCGCGACTACATCCACGTCGCGGACCTCGCCGAGGCGCACCTGGCGGCGGCCCGGCGGCTTTCGCGCCCCGACGCGGGCGGCGATCTGACGCTCAACATCGGCACCGGGCAGGGCGTCTCCGTGCGCGAGTTGATCGACGTCATCGCCGATGTCTCCGGGAGCGGCATTTCCGCGCTGGTGGAGCCGCGGCGTGCCGGTGACTCGCCGCGCGCGGTCGGCTCCTCGGCGCTGGCCGGGAAGGAGCTGGGCTGGACGGCCTCGCGCGGAGTGCGCGAGATGGTCGAGTCGGCCTGGGCCGGCTGGTGCCTGCGCCACCCGGAAGCGGCCGGCAAGTAGCGCGGCGGCCGATCTTGTCAACGCCCTGACCTGCGGACATGCCCATGTATCCCAGGCATGCCGTTTCCGCAGGTCAGGGCACATGACAACGGTGTTCAGTGCAGTGTTTGCAGATACCCCCTCCCCGTAGTTCACTGTGATCGCCGTCCCGGTGCGGGGCGGTGCGGGCGAACCGATACGGAGGGCGGTTTCCATGGGGGCCGGACACGACCACGGGCACAGCCACGGGCCGACGACCGGGACGGCCGCCGCCGCCCACAAGGGCCGGCTGCGCATCGCCCTGTCGATCACGCTGACCGTGATGGTCGTGGAGATCGTGGGCGGCATCGCGGCCGACTCGCTCGCGCTGATCGCGGACGCGACCCACATGGCCACGGACGCGCTCGGCCTCGCGATGGCCCTGCTCGCGATCCACTTCGCCAACCGCCCGGCCAGCGAGCAGCGCACCTTCGGCTACGCGCGGGCCGAGATCCTCGCCGCGCTCGCCAACTGCCTGCTCCTGCTGGGCGTCGGCGGCTACGTCCTGTACGAGGCGATCCAGCGCTTCATGGAGCCGGCCGACACCGCGGGTGGTCTGACCATCGTCTACGGAGTCATCGGCCTGGTGGCGAACATGATCTCGCTGTCCCTGCTGGTCAAGGGCCAGCAGGAGAGCCTGAACGTGCGCGGCGCCTTCCTGGAGGTGGCGGCCGACGCCCTCGGCTCGATCGCGGTGATCGTCTCGGCCGTGCTCATCCTGACGACCGGCTGGCAGGCCGCCGACCCGATCGCCTCGATCGTGATCGGCCTCATGATCGTCCCGCGTACGGTGAAGCTGCTGCGCGAGACCCTGAACGTCCTCCTTGAGGCGGCGCCCAAGGGCGTCGACATGGCGCAGGTCAGGGCCCACATACTGGCGCTGCCGGGCGTCGAGGACGTCCACGACCTGCACGCCTGGACCATCACTTCGGGAATGCCGGTCCTCTCCGCGCACGTGGTCGTCAGCGCGGACGTACTGAGCGGGATCGGCCACGAGAAGATGCTGCACGAGCTGCAGGGCTGCCTCGGGGACCACTTCGACGTCGCGCACTGCACGTTCCAGCTGGAGCCCAGCGGTCACGCGGAGCACGAGGAAAAGCTCTGCCACTGATCACGGTCCGTGTTAACGTGGCCATGGATCTTTGAGGAGGTGGGTTGATGACTGTCGTCGCGGTGAGCGCTGCCGTGTGCAGCGACAAGTGCATCCCCATCTCCCGGGCCGTCGCCTGAGCGAGGCCCCTTCACTCAAGGGTTACTACGTTGACCGACGACAACAACGTCGTACGCGATTCCTTCTTCTCCCTGCACCACGGACTTCCCCGGCAGGGTCCAGGCTCCGACGCCACGACGCGGCGTCTGCTCTCCTTCGCGGGCGCGCTGCCCGCCCGGCCGCGCATCCTCGACCTGGGCTGCGGTCCCGGCCGGTCCGCGCTGCTGCTCGCCGCCGAGACCGGCGGTGAGGTGACCGCCGTGGATCTGCACGAGCCGTTCCTCGACGAACTGCGGGCGGCCGCGCGCGAGCGCGGACTCACCGACCGCGTGCACGCCGTCAACGCGGACATGGGCGAACTCCCCCATCAGGACGGTTCGTTCGACCTGATCTGGGCCGAGAGCTCGGCGTACAGCATCGGCTTCGACACCGCGCTCGCGCGCTGGAAGCGACTGTTGGCACCGGGCGGGACGCTCGTCCTCACCGAGTGCGAGTGGACGACCGGCTCCCCCTCCCCCGAGGCCCGCGCCTTCTGGGAGGAGCACTACAAGCTGCGCACCACCGAGGAGAACCTGCGGGCGTGCACGGCCGCCGGGTACTCCGTGCTCGGCGTGCACCGGCAGCCCGAGTCCGACTGGGACGAGTACTACGGGCCGCTCGCCGAGCGCGCCGAGGCGGCCGACCCCGGGCGCCCCGGGATGGCCGAGGCGCTGGCAGGCACGCGCGCGGAGCTGGCCATGCGGCGCGAGCACGGCGGCGAGTACGGGTACACGGGCTATGCGCTGCGGCCCGCGGACGGCTGGGTGACCCGGCCGGAGACGGACGGCGACCGCGCGGCGGTGCACGCCGTCAACGCGGCCGCGTTCCCGACCCCCGACGAGGCCGGCCTCGTGGACGCCCTGCGCGCCGACGAGGGCGCCTGGCTCGAGGGCCTGTCCTGTGTCGCCGAGGCACCGGACGGCACGGTCGCCGCGCACGCGCTGATCACGCGCTGCACGGTGGACGGCGCGCCCGCCGCCGCGCTCGCACCCGTGGCCGTACTTCCGGAGTACCAGCGCACCGGCGCCGGTTCGGCCGTCGTACGCGCGGTGCTGGAGGCGGCCCGCGCGCGTGGGGAGCGACTCGCGCTGGTGCTCGGACACCCCGAGTACTACCCGCGGTTCGGCTTCACGCCTGCTTCGGCGTACGGCATCAAGGCGCCGTTCGAGGTTCCGGACGAGGCGATGATGGCGCTCGACCTGGGCGGCGGTGCCGCGTCCGGGCCGCTGCCGAAGGGCACGATCGCCTACCCGGCGGCCTTCGGCGTCTGAGTCCCGCCTACGGTGGTCCCGCCCGGTTCCCCGACCGGGCGGGACATGCGGGGCGGCTGGCGCGGGGACTGTCGGTCCCGTACGGCAGACTTGGGGCCCGAGGACCGAAGCGAAGGATGGGTATGCCGATCACACCTGCCACCGCGGCGAACAGCTCGTCGAACGGCACCGGAGAAGCGATCTTGCTGGAACTCGTGGACGAGGACGGCAGGACGATCGGCACAGCGGAGAAGCTCGCCGCACATCAGCCGCCCGGCCAGTTGCACAGAGCCTTCTCCGTGTTCCTCTTCGACGAGCAGGGGCGGCTGCTGCTGCAGCAGCGGGCGCTCGGCAAGTACCACTCGCCCGGCGTGTGGTCGAACACCTGCTGCGGGCACCCGTACCCGGCGGAGGCCCCGTTCGCGGCGGCCGCCCGGCGCACCTTCGAGGAGCTGGGCGTCTCGCCGTCGCTGATGGCGGAGGCCGGCACCGTGCGCTACAACCACCCGGACCCGGACTCGGGCCTGGTGGAACAGGAGTTCAACCACCTGTTCGTGGGGCTCGTGCAGGCACCGCTGAATCCGGACCCCGAGGAGGTCGGCGCGACCGCGTTCGTGACGGCCGCCGAGCTCGCCGAGCGGCACGCCAAGGACCCGTTCTCGGCGTGGTTCATGACGGTGCTCGACGCGGCGCGCCCCGCGGTCAGGGAGCTGACGGGCCCGTCCGCGGGCTGGTAGGCGTCACAGCGTCGACGGTGGCTTCAGGGGCAGGGCGGCCCAGATCACCTTGCCCCCGCTCGCCGTGTGCTCGACGTCGCAGACGCCGCCCGCCTCGGCGGTGATCTCCCGGACGAGCAGCAGACCGCGCCCGCCGGTCTGGCCGCTGGTGGCCTCAAGTGCCGTGGGGCGGTAGGGGTGTTCGTCCTCGACGGACACCCGCACCCACTCCGCGCCGACCGCGACCTCGACGGCGAGCATCGGCGAGAGCAGGGCGGCGTGCTTCACCGCGTTGGTGACGAGCTCGGAGACGATCACGAGCAGCCCGTGGACCAGGTCGTCGGGGGCGGGCACCCCCTGCCGGGCGAGCAGTTCACGTACCGCGCGCCGGGCCTGGGGCACGGACGCGTCGACCGCCTGGGCCGTGAACCGCCAGACCCCCTCGTAGGGCAGCGGACCGTCCGTGGTCCGCTCAAGGGGCGCTCCCCCACTGTCCAGAGGACGTGGGCGAGTCGCCGACCCGTCGTCGCTCATCGTCCGGTCGCCGCCCTTGCGCTCGATTGTCACCACCCTTCGAGTGTTGATAACGCGCTGGTCCGGACCGGATGACTGACCAGAAGTCAGCGACTATCGACGCAATTTGATCGTTGGCATACGACACCGTCAGGTGTGCGACTGGTCTTGCCCCACTTGTTCCGTGTTGGGGGGCTCTTCAGCTTGTTGTACGAGGTTCACGATGCGGCGGCCGCCGAGACCGGTCGCCAGCAGCCCGAGCCCGTCGAAGAGCAGGGCGAGGGAGAAGAAGCAGCCGAGGACGTAGCGGCTGCTCTGTGGCCAGTTGCCGAGGACCAGGACGCCGAGCAGGATGCCGAAGGCGCCCTGCACCAGGGTCCAGCCGAACTGCGGCCCGCGGACGACGAGTCCGCCGACCAGGCGGAAGACGCCACCGGTCAGGAAGAGCAGCGCGGCGAACATCGTCAGCGCCTCGGCAGTGCCCTCGGGGCGGCGGATGACGACGATGCCGGCCGCGAGGTTGAGCGCGGCGACGACGACGCCGAGCCAGAAGAAGTTGCTGCCGCGCGACTGGATCGCGTGCAGCAGTCCGACGAGACCGCCGATCAGCAGCAGCCAGCCGAACAGCAACATCGAGGTCAGGGTCGCGAAGGCCGTGTAGAACAGCCCGATCACGCCCGCGAGGACCAGCAGGCCGCCGAGGGCGGCGAGCCAGCCGAACCCGCGGCTCAGCTTTCTGCGCTCGTGCGCGGGACCGCGCTCGTCGGCGGTCGTGACCTTTCCGGTCAGCGGGCCCGCGTCGTCTGCTGCTTCTGCGGCCATCGGCGCCTCCTGTCGGCACCCCCTTCTTGATCGTACGTTCGACCGTGGCGGATAGCATCCGGCGCATGGCTTCCCCTTCCCAGGCGCCCTCGGCCCCCTCCGGCTCCCCGTCCGTGCAGCGGCTCACGCACGCCGTCCACGACGGGGTCGCCACCGTCGTCATCGACCACCCGGCCAAGCGCAATGCCATGACGGACGCCATGTGGGCGGCGCTGCCGCCGCTGCTCGACCGGCTCGCGGCGGATCCGGCGGTGCGGGTGCTGGTGCTGACCGGGGCCGGGGACACCTTCTGCGCCGGGGCGGACATCTCCACGCTCGGCACGGGCGCGGGGGCCGCACAGGAGCTGGCCGTCGCCGCGGAGGACGCGCTCGCCGCCTTCCCCAAGCCGACCCTGGCCGTCGTCCGCGGGTTCTGCGTGGGCGGCGGCAGCCAGCTGGCGGCGGCGTGCGATCTGCGGTTCGCCGCACGGGGCGCGCGGTTCGGGGTGACCCCGGCCAAGCTCGGGATCGTCTATCCCGCGTCGTCGACCCGGCGTCTCGCCTCGCTGGTGGGTCCGGCGACCGCCAAGTACCTGTTGTTCTCGGGCGAGTTGATCGACACGGAGCGTGCGCTGCGGACCGGGCTCGTGGACGAGGTCATGGACGCGGCCGAACTGGACGAGCGGGTGGCCGGGTTCACCCGCATCCTGGCGTCCCGCTCGCAGCTGACGCAGGCCGCGGCCAAGGAGTTCGCCGCGGGGCGCACGGACCGGGACGCGTACTGGGCCGAGCAGGCGCGCGGCAGCGGCGACACCGCGGAGGGTGTCGCCGCGTTCCTGGAGCGCCGGGCGCCGCGCTTCACGTGGACCGTGCCGCCTACGTCAGGATGAACCGGCTCTTGGAGCGGAACTCCTCGACGAGGTGCGCGGGGGCCTTCTGCGGCGAGCCCGCGTCGTAGGGCGGCTGCGGGTCGTACTCGGTCAGCAGCTGCACGGCCTGGGCGTGCTCGTCGCCCGCGATCTTCCCGAGCAGGGTCAGGCCCATGTCGATGCCGGAGGAGACACCGGCCGCGGTGACGTACTTGCCCTCGATGACGACGCGCTCCCCCGTCGGCTCCGCGCCGAACTGCTTCAGGAAGTCCAGGGCCAGCCAGTGCGAGGTGGCGCGCCTGCCCTCCAGCAGCCCTGCGGCCGCGAGGAGCAGTGATCCGGTGCAGACCGACGTCGTCCACGTACTGGTCGCGTCGGCCGCGCGCAGCCAGGCGAGAAGGGTCTCGTTCTCCATCTGCGGGGTCTGCCCCGGGCCGCCGGGGACGACGACGATGTCCGGGTGCGGCACCTCGTCGAAGGTCCTGTCGGCGACGATCGCGAGGGTGCCGGTGTCGCTGCGCACCGGGCCGCGCTCCTCGGCGACGAAGACGAGCTCCGCGTCGGGCAGGCGGCCGAGCGTCTCGTACGGGCCGACGGCGTCGAGCGCGGTGAAGCGGTCGAACAGGACAACGGCGATCTGCACGGTGTTCCCCTTTCGGTAGGTCACTGGGTGGGCTGCGGCGCGTGGAACCGGCGGCGGTACTCCGCCGGGGACGTGCCGAGGGTCTTGAGGAACGCGCGCCGCATCGCCTCGGGGGTGCCGTAGCCACTGGCGCGGGAGATCTCCTCGACGCCGTCGTGGGTGTCCTCCAGGAGGCGGCGGGCGTGCTCGACGCGGACGCGTTCGACGTACTTGCCCGGTGTCTGGCCCGTCTCCGTCTGGAAGGCGCGGGCGAAGTGCCGGGGCGAGAGGCGGGCGCGGACCGCGAGCGACTCCACGGACAGGTCGTCGTCGGGGTGCTCGGTGATCCACTGCTGGACCTCGCGCAGGGGCTCGCGGCGGGCCGTCTGGGCGGAGAGCTGGGCACTGAACTGGGCCTGGTTTCCCGGGCGTCGGAGGAAGACCACGAGGTGACGGGCGACGGTCAGGGCCGTGTCCCTGCCGTGGTCCTCCTCGACGAGCGCGAGGGCGAGGTCGATGCCGGCGGTGACCCCGGCGGACGTCGCCACGTTTCCGTCCCGTACGTAGATGGGGTCCGGGTCGACGTCGATCGCCGGGTGGTCGCGGGCGAGCTTGTCGCAGTACGCCCAGTGCGTGGTGGCCCTGCGGCCGTCCAGCAGGCCCGCCCGGGCGAGGAGGATCGCGCCCGTGCAGACGGACACGAGGCGCTGGGCGCGCGGCGCGTTCTCCCGCAGCCAGTCGATCAGGCGCGGGTCGGGCCTGCGCGTGCCCTGGCCTCCGGGGACCAGCACGGTGTGCGGGGCGGGTGCGTCGGCCAGGGCGTGGTCCGGGGTGAGGGTCAGGCCGCTCGACGTCCGCACCGGGGCGCCGTCCAGCGAAGCCGTGCGGATGCGGTACCCGGCGCCCGGCCGCACGACGTGACCGGCGCCGGCGAAGACCTCGACGGGGCCGGTGACGTCGAGGCTCTGGACGTCGTCGAAGAGGAGGACCAGGACGGTTCGCGGCGGCATGCGTCTCATTCTTCGGCGGTCGCGGCATGGCTGCAATGACGAGTACCCCTCCTTTCCTGCCATGGTCGGTGTTCGCGGTCTCCCCGGGATTCCGCACGTACCAACCGGTCGGTAACGTACGGGCATGACCCCTGACCCGCGCCTGCGCGCCGCCCGTCGCTGTCACAACGTCCTCAACCCGTTCCACTCGACGCACTACTTCTCGCCCGACCTGGGCAAGGAGCTCGCCGCCGTGGGTGTGCCGGACCGCGATGCCGCCTACTTCGCGGTGCGCGCCGCGCCCATGGGGGCCGTCGGCGCGGGCACGGTGACCGCCGCCTTCTACAACTTCAACCACGAACTCGTGGCCCGGCACGTGCCCGAGGTGTGGAACGTGGCCTCCCCCGAGACGGTTCTCGCGGCACGCGCGCGTGCCGTCGACACCACGCTGCGCCGCCTGCTCGGCGAGGAGGCACTCGCCTCCAAGGAGATGGCCGAGGCGGCCGAGCTCGCTCTGCGGGCGACGGAGGCGTGCACCCGGCACGCCCGCCCCCTGTACGCGGCCCACGCGGACCTCGCGGTGCCCGAGGCGCCGCACATGGCGTACTGGCACGCGGCGACGCTGCTGCGCGAGCACCGCGGCGACGGCCACCTCGCGGCGCTCCTCACCGCGGGGCTCGACCCGGTGGAGGCGCTCGTCAGCCACGTGGCGACCGGCAAGGGCATGGCGCCGAAGTGGCTGCTGGCCACGCGCGGCTGGAGCCGGGAGGAGTTCGACGCGGCCGCCGGGCGGCTGCGCGCGCGTGGACTGCTCACCGCGGACGAGGAGTTGACCCTCACCGAGGACGGCATACAGCTGCGGGCCGAGCTCGAAGTACGTACGGACGTGCTCGACCGGGCACCCTACGACCACCTCGGCGACGACGGCGTGGCCCGCCTGACCGAGCTGGCCACGGGGTTCATCGGCACGGCGCTCGGCAACGGGGCGTTCCCCGCGGACCTCATCGGCAAGGCGGCCTGAGGCCTGCCGCGTCCGGGCCGGTCGGCGCCCTGATCCCCCGTTGTCGGTGCCACCTGCCACAATTGCGGCGCAACGTCAGTCGACATAGGCGGTACGGGATCGTGGCGACACCCACTGTTGGGTCCATCGAAGGCAGGATTGCCGAAGAACTCGGCGTACGCGAGCGGCAGGTGAAGGCCGCCGTCGACCTCCTTGACGGCGGTTCGACGGTGCCCTTCATCGCCCGCTACCGCAAGGAGGCGACGGAGTCCCTGGACGACGCCCAGCTGCGCACCCTCGAGGAGCGGCTGCGGTATCTGCGCGAGCTGGAGGAGCGGCGCGCCGCCGTGCTGGACTCCGTACGCGAGCAGGGCAAGCTGACCGAGGAGTTGGCGGCGCAGATCCGCGCCGCCGACACCAAGGCGCGTCTGGAGGACATCTACCTCCCGTTCAAGCCGAAGCGGCGCACGAAGGCGCAGATCGCACGCGAGGCGGGCCTCGAGCCGTTGGCGACCGGGCTGCTCGACGATCCGTCGGTCGACCCGCTGGCCGCGGCGACGGCGTTCGTCGACGCGGACAAGGGCGTGGCCGATCCGCAGGCCGCCCTCGACGGGGCCCGCGCGATCCTCACCGAGCGGTTCTCCGAGGACGCCGACCTGATCGGTGAGTTGCGCGAGCGCATGTGGGGGCGCGGGCGGCTCGCGGCGAAGGTGAAGTCGGGCAAGGAGGAGGCGGGCGCCAAGTTCGCCGACTACTTCGACTTCGCGGAGCCCTTCAAGGAGCTGCCCTCGCACCGCATCCTGGCGATGCTGCGCGGCGAGAAGGAGGACGTGCTCGAGCTCGTCCTGGAGCCGGAGGAGCCGGTCGAGGAGGGTCCTTCCTCGTACGAGCCGATCGTCGCCGACCGGTTCGGGATCCGCAATCAGGGCCGCCCGGCCGACAAGTGGCTGCAGGACACGGTCCGTTGGGCCTGGCGCACCCGCATCCTCGTGCACCTCGGCATCGACCTGCGCCTGCGGCTGCGTACGGCCGCCGAGGACGAGGCCGTCAAGGTGTTCGCGGCGAACCTGCGCGACCTGCTGCTCGCCGCCCCCGCGGGCACGCGCGCGACGCTGGGCCTCGACCCCGGTTTCCGCACGGGCGTGAAGGTCGCGGTCGTCGACGCGACGGGCAAGGTCGTGGCGACCGACGTCATCCACCCGCACGTCCCGGCCAACCGCTGGGACGAGGCGCTCGCGAAGCTGGCCCGGCTCTCGAAGGAGCACGCGGTCGACCTGATCGCGATCGGCAATGGCACGGCGTCGCGCGAGACCGACAAGCTCGCGGGTGAACTCATCACCAAGCACCCGGAGTTGAAGCTCACCAAGGTCATGGTGAGCGAGGCGGGCGCCTCCGTGTACTCGGCCTCCGCGTTCGCCTCGCAGGAGCTTCCGGACATGGACGTGTCGCTGCGCGGCGCCGTGTCCATCGCGCGACGGCTGCAGGACCCGCTGGCCGAGCTGGTCAAGATCGACCCGAAGTCGATCGGAGTCGGTCAGTACCAGCACGACCTGAGCGAAGTGAAGCTGTCGCGCTCGCTGGACGCCGTGGTCGAGGACTGTGTGAATGGTGTGGGGGTGGACGTGAACACCGCGTCCGCGCCGCTCCTCGCGCGCGTGTCGGGCATCGGCGCCGGTCTCGCGGAGAACATCGTGGCGCACCGCGACACGAACGGCCCGTTCAGCAACCGCAAGGGCCTCAAGGACGTCGCGCGGCTCGGCCCGAAGGCGTACGAGCAGTGCGCGGGCTTCCTGCGCATCCTGGGCGGCGACGACCCGCTGGACGCGTCCTCGGTGCACCCCGAGGCGTACCCCGTGGTGCGGAAGATGGCCAAGTCGACCGGTGGCGCGGTCGGTTCGCTGATCGGTGACACCGGGACGCTGCGCTCGCTCAGGGCGGCCGACTACGTGGACGACACGTTCGGTCTGCCGACCGTGACGGACATCCTGAAGGAGCTCGAGAAGCCGGGGCGCGACCCGCGGCCCGCCTTCAAGACGGCCACCTTCAAGGAGGGCGTCGAGAAGATCTCCGACCTGGAGTCGGGGATGGTCCTGGAGGGTGTCGTGACGAACGTCGCCGCCTTCGGGGCGTTCATCGACATCGGCGTGCACCAGGACGGGCTCGCCCATGTGTCCGCGCTGTCCCGTACGTTCGTGAAGGACCCGCGCGACGTCGTGAAGCCCGGGGACATCGTGAAGGTCAAGGTGCTCGAGGTCGACGTGCCGCGCAAGCGGATCTCGCTGACGCTGCGCCTGGACGACGACGCCAAGGCCTCCGGCCCGGAGCGGGGCGGGCGCGGCGGTGACCGCAAGCCGCCGCGGCAGTCGTCCCGGCAGGGGCAGCAGTCGTCCCGGCAGGGGCAGCAGGGCGGGCGTGGCGGTTCCGGTGGCGGGGGCAAGGGGCGGCCCGTGGCCGCGCCGGCCAATTCCGCCATGGCCGATGCGTTGAAGAAGGCCGGGTTGGCGTAGCGCCGCTGGGGTGGGTGAGCGTGGGGAACTGTGCGCCGGTTCGTGGCCGGGCGCGCAGTTCCCCGCGCCCCCTAAACGGCGTTCACCTTCCCGGCGCTCACTTCGAAGCGCCTTGTCGTGCTCACCGCGTTGAGCATTCTGCGGTCGTGCGTGACCAGGAGCAGCGTGCCCTTGTACGTCTCCAGGGCGGACTCCAGCTGCTCGATGGCCGGCAGGTCCAGGTGGTTCGTCGGCTCGTCCAGGACCAGGAGGTTGACGCCCTTGCCCTGGAGCAGGGCGAGGGCGGCCCGGGTGCGCTCGCCCGGTGAGAGCGTGGCCGCCGGGCGCAGCACGTGGTCCGCCTTCAGGCCGAACTTGGCGAGCAGGGTGCGGACCTCGGCCGGTTCGGTGTCGGGGACGGCCGCGCAGAACGCGTCGAGCAGGGTCTCCGGGCCGTGGAACAGCGCGCGGGCCTGGTCGACCTCGCCGACCACGACGCCCGAGCCGAGTGTCGCGTGGCCGGAGTCGAGCGGGATGCGGCCGAGCAGGGCGGCGAGCAGCGTGGACTTGCCCGAGCCGTTCGCGCCGGTGATCGCGACGCGGTCCGCCCAGTCGATCTGGAGCGTGACCGGGCCGAAGCGGAAGTCGCCGCGTCGCAGTTCGGCGTCGCGCAGCGAAGCCACGACCGCGCCGGAGCGCGGGGCCGCAGCGATCTCCATGCGCAGCTCCCACTCCTTGCGGGGCTCCTCGACGACGTCGAGCCGCTCGATCATCTTCTGCGTCTGGCGCGCCTTCGCCGCCTGCTTCTCGCTCGCCTCGCTGCGGAACTTGCGGCCGATCTTGTCGTTGTCGGTGGCCTTGCGCCGGGCGTTCTTGACGCCCTTGTCCATCCAGGAGCGCTGCATCTGGGCGCGGCCCTCGAGCGCGGACTTCTTGTCGGCGTACTCCTCGTATTCGTCGCGGGCGTGCCTGCGGGCGACGTCGCGCTCCTCCAGGTAGGCGTCGTAGCCGCCGCCGTAGAGGTTGATCTGCTGCTGGGCGAGGTCGAGTTCGAGGACCTTGGTGACGGTGCGGGTGAGGAACTCGCGGTCGTGGCTGACGACGACGGTGCCCGCGCGCAGCCCTCGGACGAACGTCTCCAGGCGCTCCAGGCCGTCGAGGTCGAGGTCGTTGGTGGGCTCGTCCAGGAGGAAGACGTCGTAGCGGGACAGGAGCAGGGACGCGAGGCCCGCCCGCGCGGCCTGGCCGCCGGACAGGGACGTCATCGTCTGGTCGAGGCCGACGGTGAGGCCGAGCTGCTCGGCGACCTCCTCGGCACGCTCGTCGAGGTCGGCGCCGCCGAGGTTCAGCCAGCGGTCCAGGCTCGTCGCGTACGCGTCGTCGGCGCCCGGGGCCCCGTCGACGAGGGCCTGCGTGGCCTCGTCCATGGTGCGCTGGGCCTCGGCGACGCCGGTGCGGCGGGCGAGGAAGTCGCGGATCGTCTCGCCGGGGCGGCGGTCCGGCTCCTGCGGGAGGTGGCCCACGGTCGCGGTCGGCGGGGAGAGGCGCAGCTCGCCCTCCTCCGGGGTGGCGAGGCCCGCGAGGAGTCGGAGCAGGGTGGACTTCCCGGCTCCGTTGGCGCCGACGAGGCCGATCACGTCTCCGGGCGCGACGACGAGGTCGAGATCGGCGAAGAGCGTGCGGTCGCCGTGACCGGCGGCGAGGTTCTTGGCTACGAGGGTGGCAGTCATCAGGGCGTTGATCCTAATCGGCGTCGGGTGGACAGGCGCCCGGCCGGGGGGGGGTGCGCGGCCTGTGCGGCGGGGAGGACCCGGACGCGAGCGGCCCGGCGTGGTGCCGCGCGCCGCAACGCGGCAGATGCGCGGGCCGGCCCCCGCGAGGCAGACGCAGCAGCCCTGCCGTCTACGGGTGGTCCCGGCAGGAGCGGGCGCGGGGCCGGATCCGGGGGTTCATCGCGCCATGGAGGCGCACCTCCGAGACGTGCCAGGGTTCATCGTCGTACGGCGATCAGCGGCTCGCCGGGGCCGGTGCGTGAACGGGTGGGTCAGCGCGCCATGGGCGCCACCAGCACACTCCCGGTGGTGCGTGCCACGAGGAAGGATTCCCCTTTGGTCGCCTTGTTGTCGAGCGGAATCCGGTGCTTGCCCGGCTGGAGGACCTCGTCGAAGACGGCGTGGGTGTGGGTGCGGTAGAGGCGGTCGAGGCGGTACGCGGTGAGCTGGACGCGGCACGTGGACGTGACCTCGAGGCCCGCCTCGCCGTCGGCGGCGACCAGGCGGGTGAGGCGGCGGCGCTCCTGGGGGCTGCGGTCGAGGGCGCTCTCGATCTGGGCGACGAGCAGCGGGATGATCGGCGCGAGTCCGTCGACGTAGGCGGGGTCGGCGTCCGCCTGCTCGAACTGGCGCCTGACCAGGGCCCGTTGACCCTCGTCGACCGCGCGGCCGAAGGCGACGGCTCCGTAGGTGCGCAGTTCCTCGACGGAGACGCCGGACGCGTCGTGGGTGATCTCGGCGCCGATGCCGATGGTGCGCAGGGCCGCGGCGAGTTTGGCGAGGACGGCCACGCGGGCGCCGATGAGCAGGACGCGGCGGCGGGAGGCGGGGTCGGCGGGGGCCGTGAGCAACTGGCCGAGGGCGGTGCGGTACTCGGCGCCGCGGAAGCGGAACGGGCCGATGCCGTGGTACCCGTTGAGCTCCAGGTCGGCCTCTTCGTCGGTCTGCCAGGCGAAGTCGCGCCACACGAAGTCGTCGCTGCCGTCGTCGGCCCGCTCGATGACGGCGGTGACCGCGCCGCACTCCAGGCCCTCGCATTCGGGGCAGCCGTATATGACGTACCGACCGTGCGCGAGCGGGGCCTCGGCCTCCAGCAAGAGGCTTCTGACGTGGTCGGTGAAGATGGCGGGCGGGATGTCGGCGGCCAACGGCGAGACGGCGTCGAGATCGGAGAGCTGGAACAGCAGCGGGCGGCCGTCGACGATGAAGTCCACGAAGTCCCGGTGGACTTGGTAGTCACCGTTGGCGAGGACACCACCGGCGCGCATCGCCGGTGCCAGGCCGAAGGTCGCGTACTCGGCAG
This sequence comes from Streptomyces sp. NPDC050085, assembly GCF_044460595.1. Taxonomy (NCBI): domain Bacteria; kingdom Bacillati; phylum Actinomycetota; class Actinomycetes; order Kitasatosporales; family Streptomycetaceae; genus Streptomyces; species Streptomyces sp. NPDC050085. The sequence goes on from NZ_JBITJZ010000001.1 coordinate 240,835, forward strand.
ACATGCCCTGAGTATCCCCACCTGGCACGTGATGTGAGCACGGCATGACATATTCCGCTAACGTCCCCGCGTGAACAGGGACTTGAGCAGTGACGTGATCGTGGTCGGCGGCGGAGTCATAGGGCTCGCGTCCGCCCTGGTTCTGGCCGGGCGGGGACGGCGGGTGCGGGTGTGGTCGCGGGACCCCGCCGAGGCGACCACCTCCGCTGTTGCGGGGGCGCTGTGGTGGCCGTACCGGATCGATCCGGTGGAGCGCGTGGGTGCGTGGTCGGTGCAGTCGCTGCGCCGGTACGAGAAGTGGGCGGCGCACCCTGAGGAAACCGGCGTACGCATGGTCGAGGGCGTACACGAGGGTGTGCGGCTGGACGGGCTCGGGGCGTGGGCCGGTGAGGTGGCGGGGCTGCGCGACACCGACGCGGGGCTCGCGGCGCGGCTGCCGCTGATCGACATGCCGGTGCATCTGGCGTGGCTGCGGGGCGAGTTGGCGGCGGGCGGGGTGGAGATCGAGTCGCGTGCGGTGACGTCCTTCGACGAGGCGCTGGCGCAGGCGCCGGTCGTGGTGAACTGCACGGGGCTCGACGCGCGGGACCTGGTACCGGACGCGGCGGTGCGGCCGGTGCGGGGTCAGCTCGTGGTCGTGCAGAACCCCGGGGTCCACACCTGGTACACGTCCGCCGACCCGGCCGCGGACACCACGACGTACTTCTTCCCCCAGCCGGGCGGTCTCCTCCTCGGGGGCACCGCGGAGGAGGACGCGTGGTCCCTGGAGCCGGATCCCGCGGTGGCGGAGTCGATCGTGCGGCGGTGCGCGGCGGTCCGGCCGGAGATCGCGGGGGCCCGGGTGATCGGGCACCGGGTGGGACTGCGTCCGGCGCGTCCCGCGGTGCGGATCGAGCGTGAAGTGACCCGGGGCGGGCGGGTGTTGGTGCACAACTATGGGCACGGTGGGGCTGGGGTGACGGTCGCGTGGGGGTGTGCGGAGGAAGTGGCGGGGTTGGTGGGGACGGCGGGGTGATGGGGACGGGGGGTTGTGGGGACGGTGGGGTGATGGGGACGGGAGGTTGCAGGGACGGTGGGTTGTAGGGGCGGGGGGGGTGTAGGGACGGTGGGTTGTAGGGACGAGGCGGTTGTAGGGACGGCGGGTTGGTCGTGCCGCTGGTTGATGGGGCCGAGTTGACGGGAACAGCGGATGGCAGGGCTCCCGGCCGGGAGCCGTTGCGGCCGGGGCGTCGGGCTCGGCGTCGGGGCTGAGGGCGGCAGAGGGTGTAGGCGGGACAGAGGGCGAAGGCAGGGCAGAGGGCGAAGGCGGGACAGGGGGCAAGGGGCACGCTGGGGACGAGTGGAGTCCACGTCCCTCAAGCCCCGTTCACCCCTGGCCCGATCCCACCACCAGCCCGATCGCCGTCGCCGCGTCAGCGGCCACGCGCGTCGGCGTGAAGTCCCGCTCCGCCCAGGAGCGGCCTCGGGACACCCACACCGTCCGTACCCCGAGCGCCCCCGCTCCCCCGACATCCGCCGGGGCCGAGTCCCCCACCATCCACGCCGCCCGCAGGGAGCGTCCCGCAGCCGCCGCGTGGAAGATCTCGGGGGCCGGCTTCTTGTGGCCCACGGCCTCGGAGATCACCCAGCTGTCGACCAGGAGGTCCAGGCCGGTGCGGCGGATCTTCACGGTCTGCTGGTGCGTTCGGCCGTTGGTGACGATGACCGGGGTCCAGCCGGCGGCGCGCGCTTCGAGCAGTGCCGCACGGACCGTGTCGTCCAGCGTGACCCGGTCCGCCGCACCGCGGTCGAGGACCTCGTGGATCGCGGCAAGCGGGACTCGATCGCCGTAGCGCCGGGTCATGGCCCGGGCGACGTCCGGTCGCGGCCGGTATCCGTCGTCGTCCACCGCCATGATCCAGGCCAAGTCGCCCGCCGGGAGCCCGTGTTCGGCCAGGAACGTCGTCATCGCGGAGCGGAACGCGGCGTCCCGGTCGATCAGTGTGTTGTCGAGGTCCAGCAGCAGCAGGGGCATGGCCCGGAGTAGACCATGCCCCTTGCGCGCAGCCTCAGTGGTGTCCGATCGGGTCGCCCTCCGTCTCGGGCCCGTCGCCGGGGCCGATGCGGATCTCGAACTCGCCGCCGTACTGCTCGTGTCCGGCGACCACCGCCGCCTCCACGACTTCCGCGCCCATGTGGCCGCGGACGATCAGCGGATCCTGGCGCAGGTCCCGCATGAGGGACACGCACATGCCGATCATGACCAGGGTGAAGGGCGCCGCGACGAGGATGGTGAGGTTCTGCAGGCCGGTGAGCGCATTGCCGGAGCCGTTGCCGATCATGAGCATCACGGCGGCCACCGCGCCCGTCACCACACCCCAGAAGATGACGACGAACCGGCCGGGTTCGAGCGCGCCCTTCTGCGACAGCGTGCCCATGACGATCGAGGCGGCGTCCGCACCGGAGACGAAGAAGATGCCGACCAGGACCATGACGAGCAGGCTCGACGCGGTCGCGATCGGGAACTCGTGCAGGACGCCGAAGAGTTGGGCCTCCGGCGTGGTGGCGCCGGCCAGCTGGCCGTGCTCCTTCATCTTCATCGCCGTACCGCCGAAGATCGCGAACCAGACCAGGCTGACCGTGGACGGGACCAGGATGACGCCGCCGACGAACTGACGGATGGTACGGCCGCGGCTGATGCGTGCGATGAACATGCCGACGAACGGCGTCCAGGAGATCCACCACGCCCAGTAGAAGACCGTCCAGCTGCCGAGCCAGTCGGCGACGCCCTTGCCGCTGGACGCCTCGGTGCGGCCGATGAGTTGGGGCAGGTCGCCGAGGTAGGCGCCGATGGAGGTGGGGAGCAGGTCGAGGACGATGATCGTGGGCCCGGCGATGAAGACGAAGACGGCCAGGATCAGCGCGAGCACCATGTTGATGTTCGACAGCCACTGGATGCCCTTCTCCACCCCGGAGACGGCGGAGGCCACGAACGCCACGGTCAGCACCGCGATGATGGACACGAGCAGCGCCGTGCTCGCCTTGTCCATCCAGTTCAGGACCTCGAAGCCGGAGCCGATCTGCAGCGCGCCGAGGCCGAGCGAGGCCGCGGAGCCGAAGAGCGTGGCGAAGATGGCGAGGATGTCGATGACCCGGCCCCAGGCCCCGTGCGCGTGCTTCTCGCCGATCAGCGGGACGAAGACGGAGGAGATGGTCTGGCGCCTGCGGCGGCGGAAGGTGGAGTAGGCGATGGCGAGGCCGACCACCGCGTAGATCGCCCACGGGTGCAGCGTCCAGTGGAAGAGGGTGGTCGCCATGGCGGTCTCCATGGCCTCGGCGGCGTCGGCCGGGTCGGTGCCCGGCGGGGGCGTGCCGAAGTGCGCGAGGGGCTCGCTGACGCCGTAGAACATCAGGCCGATGCCCATGCCGGCGCTGAACATCATCGCGACCCAGGACACCGTGCGGAACTCGGGGTCCTCGCCCTCCGCCCCCAGGGTGATCTTGCCGTAGCGGCTGATGGCCAGCCACAGCGCGAAGACGACGAAGCCGGTGGCGGCGAGCATGAAGGCCCAACCGCCGTTGTGGATCAGCCCTTTGAGCGCCTTGGTGGAGACGCTCTCCAGGTTGTCGGTGGCGACGGAGCCCCAGACCACGAAGGCCAGGGTGAGCACGGCGGTCACGCCGAACACGATCCGGTCCGTGGCGGGACTCCGGCCGCCGTTGGCGCCCTCGGCGGGCTCTTCGGAGCCGGGCGCGTCGCTGGGTGGTTTTTGAGGGGTTGTCACGGTTTACGGCCTACCACACCCGACGCGTCCGGGCCGTGCTCAACAGCTGGTGTCGGGCGCCCCTTCCGTCAAGTGGTAGGGCGCGCGGGCGTCGAGCAGCAGCGCGACGAGGGCCCGCTCGGACTGGCGCAGCGACACGTACGCCCCGTCACCCGTCCTGCGTACGGTGATGCCGTGCAGCGCCAACTCGTCCTTGTACGCGGCGAATTGGTCCGCGGTGAGGCGGTAGCCGCAGGGCGGGTCCTGGATGATCTCGGCGGGTTCGGCCGGGTCGTTGTCGGCGCCGCCCACGTAGATCGGTCCGGTGTCGCGGAATCCGGCGACGCGGGCGGCGCTCGTGGCGGCCTCGATCTTCCCGAGCCGCTCGCCGGTGAAGCGGAACAGGCCGCCGAGTGCGGTGAGTTGGGAGTCGCGGCGGCGCCGGTTGTTCAGCGCCGGGTCGGCCTCCTCCGCCGGGGTGCCGGGGTCGACGCGGCTCTCGATGAGCAGGCCGAGGGCGTGTTTGACCCCGGACATGTTGCGCAGGATGCGCTCCTGGCCGTCGCCCGCGGTCTGCTTGATGGGGTCGCCGGTGACGGGATCGGTCCAGATGCCGTACGTGCCCGTGGTGTACCCGGAGGCGTTCGCCGCCGGGCGGACGTACCCCTCGGACAGCGTCTCGGCCTCGTCGTGCACGGCCGGGGCCGTGTTGAGGTTGCGCGGCCAGAGGTCGAAGAGGTCCTTGTCGTAGTACTTGGGGGTGGCCCCGTACTCGTGCAGGTCGTAGATGACGTCGGGTTTGCGGTCCCGTACGACGGCCGCCATGGCGCGGGCCTCGGCGGTCTGCAGGGCGAGGTGGTCGCGGTTGATGTCGATGCCGTCGGAGTTGCCGCGGGTGTCGGCGGCGCGGCCGTCGGGGTTCGCGGTGGGGACGACGAGCAGGGTCGTACGGGCGAGGAAGCGCCGGGTCGCCTCGTCCTTGGCGTACGCGAGGTCCCGGATCTTGGTGAGACACGCCTCGCGGCCCGAGGGTTCGTCGCCGTGCTGGCTGCAGATCAGCAGCACCGTGCTCGCGGTGCGGTGCTCGCCGATCCGCACCAGTTGCACCGGGCGGCCCTGCTTCGTCGTACCGATGCGGGAGACGGAGACACGGTCGGACGCCTTGTCGACGGTGGCGAGGAGCTGTTGTTCCTCGGGCTGCGAGGTCCAGCGGGCGCCGCCGGTCTGCTCGAAGCCGGTGCGCGGCGATGTGGTGGCGCCCGCCTGGGCGGGTGCCGTGATCGCGAGGGCGGCCACGGCGGTGGCGAGGACGAGGGTGCGCTTGCGCGGGTTCATCGGGTGCTGCCTCCCGGGACGGGGCGGTCCTGACGGAACGTGCTCAAGCCGTCCGCCGCGTACGCGTACGCGGCGGCGACGCCGGATCCGGAGGTGGCGGCCGCGAACGCGGCGGCGCCACCGACGACGGGGACGCGGGCCACGGTGCGGGCCAGGTCGAGGGTGAGGGTCGGCCTGGTGGACGCGGGGACGATCAGGCCCTTGTCCGTGCCCGCGACGATCAGCGCGAGCCGGTGCCCCTTGGGCACGACGTGGTCGCTCGCGGCGAGTGAGAGCGTGAGGGTGTACGACTTGCCGGGGGTGAGGGGACGACCCTTGTCCGGGTTCGCATAGGTGCCGAGGTCGGCCCAACCGCGGCTGAAGACCGTCGAGTTGACGTCGGCGGTCGCGGTCCGCGTGTTCTTGAAGCAGGCGCTGTCACCGGTGGTGCTCGCGCCCCAGCAGCTGCGGTCGGGCAGCGTCGTGATGCCCTCGCCCGCGCCCGTGTAGTCGCGGACGGTGGCCGGTCCGAGGTCGACGAGGACGGCGCTCAGGTGGGCGCTGGTGGTGGTCGGCGTCGCGGTGACCGTCACCTTCGAGGAGCCGGACAGGCGCAGGTCCTTGCCGAGCGGGCGGCTGATGAACCCGGCCTTGCCCGGCGTCGACGCATCGATCTGCGCGGCCCAGTCGGTCTCGGCCAGGGCCGGGTCGTCGGTGAACGTCTCGGTGCCGCGGCCGGGCTCAAGACCAAGGGTGCCGACGCCCGCGGCGCTGCCCTCGGCGGGGCGCAGCGCGGTCGTGGCGGTCGCGGCCGGGGGCCAGACGCGGTCGGTGGTCCAGTGGTCGGGGGTGCGCTCGATGTCGGCCGTCGGCTCGCGGTCGATGCCGTTGTCGTAGCCGAGGAGTTCGTGGTCGAACCAGCGGTGCAGGGTGTCGACCCAGGCGCCGCGGCGGTAGTCGAACGGGTCGACGTGGCCGGTCTGCGACAGCCAGATCTTGCGGTCGACGCCGTTCTTCGCGAGGGCGTCCCACCACTGGCCGAAGTGCTTGGCGCGGACGTTGAGGTCCTGCATGCCGTGGACGACGAAGACGCTGGCCCGCACCTTGCGGGCGTCCTTGACGTAGTCGCGCTCCTGCCACAGGGCTGTCCGGTCGCCGGTGCGCGGGGCGCCGTCGACCAGGTGTTTCTGCACGGCGGCACAGCGGGCTCGGGCCTCGGGGCTCTCGACGCCGTTGGCCAGGCCGTCGGGGCCCGAGCCGAAGAGTGCGGCGCCCTGCTGGAAGTAGTAGTCGTACCAGGAGGAGATGCCGCCGATCGGGACGATGGTCTTCAGGCCTTCGACGCCGGTCGCGGCGACTCCGTTGGCGATGGTGCCGTCGTAGCTCTTGCCGATCATGCCGGTGCGGCCGTTGGACCAGGAGGCCTTGGCGCGTGCGGTGCCGGTGCGGGTGGTGTAGCCCTTGGCGCGGCCGTTCAGCCAGTCGACGACGGCCTTGGCGGACTGGATGTCGGAGGGTCCGCCGATGTCGACGCAGCCGTCGGAGCGGTTGGTCCCGGCGAGGTCGACGGCGACGAAGGCGTAGCCGCGGGGCACGAAGTAGTTGTCGTAGAAGAGCGGCATCTGGACGACGTTGCCGTTCGCGTCGTACGTCTTCTTCTGGCTCTCGTTGCCGCGCCCGCAGCAGGAGTAGTACGGGCTGGCGTCCATGATCACGGGTATCTTGCGGCCCTGTGCGGCGGGTTCGTGCGGGCGGACGATGTCGACGGCGACCCGGTCGGTGCGCCCGTCGCCGTCCCCGTCGAGGCGGGTGTCGACCCACACCGACTCGCGGACCGCGTTCTCGTACGAGTAGACGGGCTCCGACGCGCGGGGGGCGGAGGCCGCGTGGGCGGTGGGTGCGACGAGAACCGCGAGCAGGGCAGCGGTGACCGCGGCCGCGAACATTCCCCAGAGGCGGTGCGTGCGTCTGGCAGGTATCGGCATGGCCGGAAGGTACACGGGTCAACTCCCTCGCGACAGGGGGCAGTAGTGGGCTGCGACAGGCCAGGACAGGCGCATGGGGCGGAAAGGCACATGTCGGCCGAATGGCGATCGTGTGACAAGAGAGGCCATGGACATGACCGGGGCGCGGGGTGCTGAATAGGCTCGCGGACGAGATCAACCCTCGTCTTGTTCCTACGACTTGGAGCTTCCGTGTACCGCAGACTCATCGCCCCCGGCGCACTCGCGGCCGCCCTGCTGCTGGCGATCCCGGCATCGGCCGCCGACTTCCGGCCTGGGGCCTCGGGCATCGGCGACCCCTACTACCCGACGTACGGGAACGGCGGCTACGACGTCTCCCACTACGACCTGCGTCTGAAGTACCAGCCGAAGACGGACCTGTTGGAGGGCACGGCGACGATCCTCGCCTCCTCCACCGAGGACCTGTCGCGCTTCAACCTCGACTTCGGGCTGACCGCGAGCGAGGTACGAGTGAACGGCAAGAAGGCGAAGTTCGCCACGTCAGGGGTGCAGGAGCTGGAGGTGACGCCCGCGGCCGGGCTGCCGAAGGGCACGCCCTTCACCGTCGTGGTGAAGTACGCGGGCAAGCCGACCGACGTGAAGCTGTGGGGCTTCACGTCCCCGCAGCGCACCCCGGACGGCGCCGTCTTCGCCAACGAGCCGGAGTCGGCGGCCTGGTGGTTCCCGTCGAACGACCACCCGCTCGACAAGGCGACCTACGACGTGTCGGTGGCCGTCCCCGACGGCACGCAGGCGATCTCCAACGGCACGCTGCAGTCGCAGAGTTCGAAGCTGGGCTGGACCCGCTTCAACTGGCGTTCCAGCCACCCGCAGGCCACGTACCTGGCGACGCTGGCGATCGGCAGGTTCGACATCACGACGGACACGACCGCGGACGGCGTGCCGGTCGTCAACGCGTACAGCAAGGACCTCGGCGCGAACGAGGGCGCGGCGAAGGCGAGTGTGGAGCGCACCACCGAGGTCGCCGAGTGGCTCGAGTCGGTGTACGGGAAGTACCCCTTCGAGGCGCTCGGCGGATACGTGCCGAACGTGCCGTCGCACTTCGCCCTGGAGACGCAGACCCGGCCGTTCTACAGCCCGGCGCAGTTCGCGAACGGCTCCAACGTGTCCGTGGTCGTGCACGAGTTGGCGCACCAGTGGTACGGCGACAGCGTCTCCGTCGACGGCTGGAAGGACATCTGGATCAACGAGGGCTTCGCCCGCTACAGCCAGTGGCTGTGGTCGGAGAAGGAGGGCGAGGGCACGGCCCAGGAGCTCGCCGACTACGTGTACGCGCAGCACCCGGCGGACGACGCGTTCTGGAAGGTGAAGCCGGGCGACCCGGGGGCGGAGAACCAGTTCGACGCCGCGGTCTACGACCGGGGGGCCGTCGCGATCCAGGCGCTGCGCAACGCGGTCGGTGAGAAGAAGTTCTTCAAGATCCTCAAGGGCTGGCCGACGCAGCACGCGTACGGCAACGCGAAGGTCTCCGACTTCGTGTCGTACGCCGAGAAGGTCTCGGGCAAGCCGCTGGCGCCGCTGTTCGACACGTGGCTGTACCAGCCGGTGAAGCCGGCTCAGCCCGCGGTCCGTTCGGCGGCCGCGCCGAAGCAGCCCAAGTCGTGGAAGCAGATCGCCGCCACGAACGGGGTTCACGCGGAGCGCTGAGCCGCGGCGCGTGCCCGTCTCGCGAGCGGCAGATAGCGCAGGCGCTCCGGCAGGCGGGGTACGAGCAGGCGCACCGCCACCGCGCACCGGCGCAGTCTGCGCTCCTGCCGCGGGGTCCAGGGGAGGCCGATCGCCTCTCGGGCCTCCGGCGGGAGCAGGCCGACCGACAGGAAGGCGCTCGCGCGGGTGAGGGCGGGACGCAGCACGGGCCACAGCAGGCGCGGGACGAGGTGGTCCGGGGGCGGGACGGCGCGGTCGGGCGCCGTCAGCTCGTCGACGACGGTGTTCCGCCCGACCCCGCCGGCCAGCATCTTGCGGTAGTACGGCCAGAACTCCTCGGTGGTCTGCGGCATGTCCCGGTCGTGGATGCCGAGGATCCGCCCGACCTGCAGCCACTCCGCGTAGAACCGCTCGTCCTCGTCCGGGGTGAACGGGCGCGCGAAGTAGCGGCGGGCGTAGCGGGCCACGGGGTAGCCGGTGGCGTGGACCCAGGCGTAGTGGGCGGGGGTCAGCGCGTGGTAGCGGCGGCCGTGCGGGTCGGTGCCCCGGATGTCGCGGTGGACGCGGCGCAGGCGGCGGCCCTCCTCGGCGGCGCGCTCTCCTCCGTAGACCCACGTCAGGACCGAGGTGAGGGAGCGCTGTCCGCGGCCCCACGGGTCGGTCCGGAAGACGGAGTGGTCGTCGACGCCGGCGCCGACGGCGGGGTGCGCGACCTGCAGGACGAACGCGGCGGGCAGGGCGAGCAGCGAGCGGACGTCGCCCGCGGTCTCCCAGAGGATGCCGCCGGTCGGGGGCGGCGGTGGATCGGCGTCGTTCTGCTTCATGCCGCTTCCTGTGGGGCGTACGGGGCCGGTGTTCTCTGCGGTACGTATGCCCCAGTATGCGCCGCCGCGGTGGCCGGTCTTCGCCGCCGCCTCTCGAAAGTACGACCGAAGTGCGCTAGACCCTGGCCATGGGCCGTTACAGCAGACTGCGCGAGATACGCCGGATGGATCCCGAGCGGGACTACGAACGGATCCACAAGCTCATCGCCCAGTACGAGTTCCCGTGGGACTACAACCAGGGCATCGGGGTGGCGTTCCTGCGCGACTACGGGGTGCCGAGGATCTCCCGGCTCCTCGACCGCACGCAGGAGTTCGAGAAGGCCGGGCAGAAGCGGTACGACGACACGGTCCTGTTCGCGTTCGAGATGACCGAGGACGGCTTCGACTCGGAGCGCGGGCGGGCGGCGGCGCGGCACCTCAACCGGGTGCACGGCCGCTACGACATCGCGAACGAGGACTTCCGCTACGTCCTCGCGACCACGGTCGTCGGTCCCAAGCGCTGGATCGACGCGTACGGGTGGCGGCCGTTGTGCGCGAACGAGACGCGGGCGCTGGCGCTGGTGGGGCACCGGATGGGTCTGATGATGGGGATCCGGGACGTGCCGCGCTCGTACGCCGACTTCGAGAAGCTGATGGACGACTACGAGCGGGAGATGTTCGCCTACGATCCGGCCAACCGGCGGGTGGCGACGGCGACGTTCCGCGTGATCGCGTCCTGGTATCCGGGTCCGCTGCGGCCCCTGATCGCCCGGTTCTCCCTCGCCCTGCTGGACGAGCCGCTGCTGCGGGCGCTCGGCTACCGGCCGCAGCCGCGGTGGGTGCGGGCGCTGTCGGTACGGGTGCTGCGGGCGCGCTCGGCGTTCGTACGGCTGCTGCCGCCGCGCCCCGCCCGCCGGCCGCGCCTGCCCAAGCCGCGCACCTACCCGTTCGGCTACGTCCTCGACGACCTGGGCCCGCACTGGGCACACACCCGCCCGCTGCCCGCACTGCCGGACGAGGGCTAGACCTGCTCTCCCCCGTGGCGCTTGGCCAGGTCCGAGGCGAGTTCGGAGACGCGGGTGCACAGGTCGGTGACGGCGGCTGCGTGCCGGGGGTCGGCCGGGGTGTGGTGCGTCGGCACGACATGGGCCCGCAGTCGCGGGGGCGCGGGCGGCGCCTCCGGTGGGGCCGAGCCCGCCGCGCGGGGCCGCCGCCGCGCGGAGGTCACGAGGGCCGTCGCCAACGCGGCCGCGAGTACGGCCAGTTGACCCGTCTTGCGATGGACGTGCAACGGAACCAGGGCCATGCCTGTGTCCTACCCGGATGGCACCGCGCCGCAACGCGCGACGGACCCGACTCCGGCGCCGCTCAGCCGTCGTGGTCGTACACGGTCACGGATATCCCGCGCGCGACGAGCTGCTCGGCGACGAGCGGTTCGACACGGGCCCACTTCCCTCCGGCGAGACCGCAGCCGATGCGGGGCATGTGGACGGAGGCGCCGAGTCCGGCCGCCTTGGCCGCCACGGTCTCAAGCCCCTTGCCGATCGCCTCGTAGCGCACGGGTACGCCCTTGCTGCCGGTGCGGATGCCGCGCTGGCCGATCACGTTCGCTATCCACAGGTACGGCTCGACCTGCACGAACTGGACGGCGCCGAGCCCGAAGTCGTTCGCCGCGCGTTCGCGGTGCCACCGGCGGTACTCCTTCTCCGGTGCGGGCCAGCGCCGCGACAGGGCGAGGACGAAGCCCTTGCCCCAGCCCCCGATGTCGTTGCAGACATGGACGATCAGCCGCGGTCCCTTGCCCAACGGAACGGTGGCGTCACCCCGGACATACGTGATCTCCGACATGACGCCACCGTAGGGGCAGGCACTGACAGCGGGGCCGGGGCTAGTCCCCCTGGGTCACCTTCGTCAGTTCGGCGTCCGCCTGGCGGGCGATCTTGCGGCGGGCGCCGAACCAGCCGGCGACCAGGAGCACCGCGACGACCGGGATCAGCATCAGGGTCTTGCGGCCGGTCTCCTCGTCGTTCCACATCAGGCCGAGGACCAGGAGCAGGAAGACGATCGTGACGATCTCCGTGACCGGGGACCACGGGAGGCGGAAGGCGGGGCGCTGGACCAGGCCCTGGTTGGCACGGCGGACGAAGGCCAGGTGGGCGACCATGATCATCACCCAGGTGCCGATGATGCCGATCGAGGAGACCTCGATGACGATCTCGAACGCGTCGTGCGGGAGCAGGTAGTTCAGGCCGACGCCGAGGACGCCGACGCCCGCCGTGAGCAGGATGCCGCCGTAGGGGACCTGGCTCTTGTTCATCCTGGCCGTGAACTTCGGGGCGGAGCCCGACATCGCCATCGAGCGCAGGATGCGGCCGGTGGAGTAGAGGCCGGAGTTGAGCGACGACATGGCCGCGGTCAGCACGACCAGGTTCATGATGTCGCCGATGCCGCCGACGCCGAGCTTGGAGAACAGCGTCACGAACGGGCTCTCGTTCGACGAGTACACCGAGGAGGGCAGCAGCAGCGCCAGGAGCAGCACCGAGCCGCAGTAGAACAGGCCGACACGCCACATGATCGAGTTCACCGCACGCGGCACGACCTTGTGCGGCTCGGCCGTCTCGCCCGCGGCGACGCCGACCAGCTCCAGGGCGGCGTACGCGAAGACGACGCCCTGCATGACGAGGACGACGGACATCGTGCCGCCCGGCATCCAGCCGCCGCCCTCCGTGATCATGTGCAGGCCTGGTGTCTGCCCGTCGATCGGGTGCTGCGTGGCGACCAGGAAGATGCCCACGAACAGGAAGGCGACGAGCGTCGCCACCTTGATGATCGCGAACCAGAACTCCATCTCGCCGAAGTACTTCACCGAGATGAGGTTCACGCCGAGCACGACCGCGAGGGCGATCAGCGCGAGCACCCACTGCGGGATGGTCGTGAAAGCGCTCCAGTACTGCGTGTACAGCGCGATGGCCGTGATGTCCGCGATGCCCGTCATCGACCAGTTGAGGAAGTACATCCAACCGGCGACGTAGGCGCCCTTCTCGCCGAGGAATTCACGCGCGTACGAGACGAACGAACCCGAGGACGGGCGGTACACGACCATCTCGCCGAGCGCGCGCACGACCAGGTACGCGAAGACTCCGCAGATGAGGTACGCGAAGACGAGCGCGGGGCCCGCCGAGTGGAGGCGGCCGCCGGCACCGAGGAAGAGTCCGGTGCCGATCGCGCCACCGATCGCGATCATGTTGACGTGGCGGGCCTTGAGGTCCTTGCTGTAACCGGCGTCGCCCGCGTCGGCGGGCGTCTGGGCCGCATCCGTGGGGGATGCGTCCAGGGCCGTGTTGACGGCGTCCTTGCTCACGTGGGGGTGTCCACTCTGTGGTGCCCGGCGACGCGCGGGTCACCGGGGTCCGGATGTGCTGCGGCCCGCGACACCCCTGACAGTGCGCGGACCGACTGTGCACCTTCCCCCAAAGATCACGACGAATGCGGTGGTGGAGATCACATAGCGGTTCTTCTCACATGGCGGGACTGCTCTGTACAGGCGGACGGGTCAGGCGTATAAGGCGGCGAGTTCGTCCGCGTACCGCTCGCGGATCACGGCGCGGCGCAGCTTCAGGGACGGGGTCAACTCGCCCGTCTCCGGGCCCCATTCGCCGGTCAGGACCCGGTAGCGCTTGATCTGCTCGGTGTGGTTCAGGCGGGAGTTGGCGGTCTCGACGGCGCGGGCGATCTCGTCCCGGAGGGCGTGGTCGTCGCTGCCGTGGCGCTCGGTCCAGGCGGCGGTCGTCTCGGCATCCAGGACGAGCAGCGCCACCAGGTAGGAGTGGCCGTCGCCGTGGGCGAAGGCCTGGCCGATCAGGGGGTGCTCCTTGAGCGTGTTCTCGACGAGCGCGGGCGAGACGTTCTTGCCCGTCGACGTGACGATCATTTCCTTCTTGCGGTCGGTGAGCCACAGGTAGCCGTCGGCGTCGAGGCGGCCGATGTCCCCGGTCGCGAACCAGCCGTCCGCGTCGTGCGCCGCGTCCACTCCCCCGTCGGCCCGCAGATAGCCGTCGCACACGGTCCCGCCGCGCACGAGGATCTCGCCGTCCGCGGCGACCCGGACCTCGACGCCGTCGATCGGCCGCCCGACCGAGCCGAGGCGGAACGCCCCCGGGTGGTTCGTCGTGGCGACCCCGGTCGTCTCCGTGAGCCCCCAGGCGTCCATGATCGCGATGCCGAACCCGGCCCAGAACCGGACGACCTCGAGCAGCATCGGCGCGGACGCGCTCGCGGTCCACACGAGCCGCTCGAACCCGGCGAGGGACAGGATCGGGTCGAGGACCTGCTCCTTCGCCTCCTGGTACGCCGAGGAGAGCTCCGGCGTCGGCTCCTCGCCGCGCTCCTGGCAGGCCACCCACGCGCGGGCGACGTCCCCGGCGTCGGCGACGGCCTTCTGCTGCGCGTCCGGCAACCGCGTCAGGGCGGCCCGCACCGCGGCGGCGAGCTTCTCCCACACGCGCGGGACGCCGAAGAACTGCGCGGGGTGCAGCTCGCGCACGGTCGCCGCGACCGCCGTCGGGTCCGCACACAGGTGGACGTGCGAGGCGCGGAACACCGGCAGGTAGATGCCGAGCATGCGCTCCGCGATGTGCGCGAAGGGGAGGTAGCAGACGTGTTCCACGTGGGCAGGGAGCTCGACGACCGCGTCGAGGGCGAGCGCGTTGCGCACGACGTTGCCGTGCGTGATGCGGACGCCCTTGGGGTCGCCCGTCGTGCCGGACGTGTAGACGACCGTGAGCGGATCGTCGGGCGCGCTCTCGCGCCAGGTCTTCTCGAAGGCGTCCGGGCGGAACAGGCGGGCGCCCGACGCGTGCAGTGACCCGTACGTCGCGTGCGGCCCGGCGGCGGCCGCGTCGGCGACCACGAGCCGCTCCAGCGGGGTGTCCCGGTCCGCCAACAGGGGCTCCCACAGGGCGAGTTCGCGTTCCCCCTCGACCAGGGCGAGGCGGGCGCGGCTGTGCCGGGCGATGTGGGTGATCTGTTCGGGGGCGGCCGTGCCGTAGACGGTGACGGGGACGGCGCCGAGGTGGGTGAGCGCGAGATCGGTGAGCCAGTGCTCGGGCCGGTTGCCCAGCATCATGAGGACGTGGTCGCCGCGCTCGACGCCGAGCGCCGCGTACCCGGCGGCGAGGACGCCCACCGTGCGGCGGACCTCGCGCCAGGTCCGGGTGGTCCAGGCGGTGTCGGGCCCGGTGCGCCAGGACAGGGCGGGCAGGTCGCCGTGGTCCTCGGCGTTGCGCAGCAGCAGGGCGGGGAGGGTGAGTTCGCCGGGTTCCCCGGGGAGTCGCAGGATCGTGGTCATGACCGCCTCCTGTCGCCGTGGGCTGCGCCGGACACTTTCACAACATCGGTGTGTCAGCAATACTGTTGAACCCGATTGGTACGCGTACGAGTACGTGTGAGAGCGACCCGCGAGGCGGACATGACGACGTACACCCAGGACGCCGAGGACGCCGAGGACGCAGGGACCGCGTCGGCCCCCACGCTGACCGTCGACGAGCTCGCCGCGCGCGCGGGTGTCACGGTCCGCACGATCCGCTTCTACAGCACGCGGGGGCTGCTGCCGCCGCCGGTGATCGGCCCCCGCCGGGTCGGCCACTACGGGCAGGACCATCTGTCGCGCCTCGCGCTGATCGAGGAGCTGCAGCAGCAGGGCATGACGCTCGCCGCCATCGAGCGCTATCTGGAGCAGCTTCCGGCGGACCTGAGCGCGCACGATCTCGCCATCCACCGCGCGGTGGTGGCGAGTTGGGCGCCGGACGCGGCGGAGGAGATGCCCCGTGCCGAGCTGGAGCGGCGGGCCGGCCGCGCCTTGTCGGGCACGGACCTGGAGCGGCTGTCCGCCATGGGCGTGGTCGCGTACGTGGAGGACGGGGACGCGTACCGCGTGGACACGGGGCTGCTGCGACTCGGTGCGCAGCTCCTCGACGTGCCGATCGCGCACGAGACGATCCTGGCCGCGCGCACCGTCCTGATCGAGCACACGCGGCAGGCGGCGCACGAGTTGTCGCGGCTGTTCCGTGACGAGGTGTGGGGGCCCTACCGGGACCGGGAGACGGACCCCGAGGACCCCGCGCACGTCGCCGCGATGAAGTCGCTGTCGGCCCACATGCAGCCGATGGTGGTGCAGGCGCTGGTGACCGCGTTCCAGCGGTCGCTGAAGGAGGAGCTGCGCGAGGCGTTCCGGCACGCCGAATAGCGGGCGGCGCCGGTCGCCGGACTTCGGCAACTTCCGCACCGCGTACGGCCGTTGTGCACGGTGCGGGGCGCATGATCACGCACCCCGCACCTGCACGACGTAAGGCAAAGGCCGCCGGTTTCCCGGGCGGATCAGGCCGCGTCGGTGAACGTCTCGCCCTTCTCCGCCTTCTCGACCAGCAGCGCGGTCGGCAGGAAGCGGTCGCCGTAGCGGTCGGCCAACTCCCGTGCGCGGGCGACGAATCCGGGCAGGCCGCCCTCGTACCCGTTGATGTACTGCAGCACGCCGCCGGTCCAGCCGGGGAAGCCGATGCCGAAGATCGAGCCGATGTTGGCGTCGGCGACGGACGTCAGGACGCCCTCCTCGATCAGGCGCACGGTGTCGAGGGACTCCGAGAAGAGCATGCGCTCCTGCATGTCCCGGAACGGGATCTCCGTGCCCGCCTTGGTGAAGTGCTCGCGCAGGCCGGGCCAGAGTCCGGCGCGCTTGCCGTCCTCGCCGTACTCGTAGAAGCCCGCGCCGCCGCTGCGCCCGGTGCGCCCGAACTCGTCGACCATGCGGTCGATGACGCCCTCGGCCGGGTGCGGGGTCCAGGTGCCGCCCGCCTCGACGATCGCGGCCTTCGTCTCGTTGCGGATCTTGCGGGGCAGGGTGAGCGTCAACTCGTCCATCAGGGACAGGACCTTGGCCGGGTAGCCCGCCTGGCCCGCCGCCTGCTCGACCGACGCGGGCTCGACGCCCTCGCCGACCATCGCGACGCCCTCGTTGATGAAGTGGCCGATGACGCGGGAGGTGAAGAAGCCGCGCGAGTCGTTGACGACGATCGGCGTCTTGTTGATCTGGCGTACGAGGTCGAAGGCGCGGGCCAGCGCCTCGTCACCGGTCGCCGCGCCCTTGATGATCTCGACGAGCGGCATCCTGTCGACCGGCGAGAAGAAGTGCAGACCGATGAAGTCGGCCTGCCGCTCGACGCCTTCGGCGAGGACGGTGATGGGCAGCGTCGAGGTGTTGGAGCAGAGCAGCGCGTCGGGCTCGACGACGTGCTGGATCTCCTGGAACACCTTGTGCTTGAGCGAGGGGTCCTCGAAGACGGCCTCGATGACGGCGTCGCAGCCGGCCAGCGCCTGCGGGTCGGCGGTGGGCGTGATGCGGGCGAGCAGCGCGTCCGCCTTCTCCTGAGTCGTGCGGCCGCGCTGCACCGCCTTCGCGCAGAGCTTCTCGGAGTAGGCCTTGCCCTTGGCGGCGGCCTCGGCCGACACGTCCTTGAGGACCACGTCGATGCCTGCGCGGGCGCAGGAGTAGGCGATGCCCGCGCCCATCATGCCGGCGCCGAGGACGGCGACCTTGCGGACCTTCCGGGGCTCGACTCCCTTGGGGCGGTTGGCCCCTGAGTTGACGGCCTGGAGGTCGAAGAAGAACGCCTGGATCATGTTCTTCGCGGTCTGACCGGTGACCAGCTCGGTGAAGTAGCGGGCCTCGATGGTCAGGGCCGTCTCGAAGTCCACCTGGGAGCCCTCGACGGCGGCGGCGAGGATGTTGCGCGGGGCCGGGTACGGCGCGCCGTTGAGCTGCTTCTTCAGGTTCGCCGGGAAGGCCGGGAGGTTCGCGGCGAACTTGGGGTTGGCGGGGGTGCCGCCGGGGATGCGGTAACCCGGCTTGTCCCAGGGCTGCTGCGACTCGGGGTTCGCGTCGATGAAGGCACGGGCCTTGTCGAGCATCTCCTCGCGGGTGGCGGCCACTTCGTGGATCAGGCCGTTCTCCAGGGCGCGCTGCGGGGCGTACTGCGTGCCCTGCAGCAGGACCTTGAGGAGGGCGTCGGCGATGCCCATGAGACGGACGGTGCGGGTGACACCGCCGCCGGCCGGGAGCAGGCCGAGCGTGACCTCGGGGAGGCCGATCTTGGACCCCGGTGCGTCGAGGGCGACGCGGTGGTGGCTGGCGAGGGCGATCTCGTAACCGCCGCCCAGGGCCGCGCCGTTGATCGCCGCGACGACCGGCTTGCCGAGCGTCTCGATGCGGCGCAGCGAGTTCTTGATGCCGACGCCCGTCTCGAAGACGGCCTGCGCGTCCTCGGGCCCGGCCTTCATCATGTCCTTGAGGTCACCGCCCGCGAAGAAGGTCTTCTTGGCGGAGGTGTAGATGATCCCCCGGATCGAATCCGGGTTCTCGGCGAGCGCGGCCTCGGCGCGGTCGGCGATCGCCGCGATGGAGTCCTTGAACGCCTGGTTCATGGTGTTCGCGGACTGGTTGGGGTCGTCAAGGACGAGCGTGACGATGCCGGTCTCGTCCTGTTCCCAGCGGATGGTGGTGCTTGCGGTCATGTGTGTCTCCGTGAAGTGAAGTGCGGCGGGGTTGCGGGCGGCTGCGAGGGAGGGGGCGCGTGGTGTGTTGCCGGGTGCGGGCCGGTGGGGCTTCTCGCGCAGTTCCCCGCGCCCCTGAAATGCAGACGCTTCGCGTCGCATTTCCCCGATGAGACGCGGAGCATCTCCAGGGGCGCGGGGCTGTGTCATCAGCGGCTCCGCCGCGGGGCGCGACCAGCCACGACGCAACCCGCACCCGGCAACGGACGAGCGGCCCCTACGGCGCTACACCCGCTCCACGATCGTCGCGATGCCCATGCCCCCGCCGACGCACAACGTGGCCAGGCCGTACCGGAGATCCCGCCGCTCGAGTTCATCGACGAGCGTGCCCAGGATCATCGCCCCGGTCGCCCCCAGCGGGTGCCCCAGAGCGATCGCACCCCCGTTGACGTTCACCTTGTCCAGGCTCAGCCCCATGTCCCGCACGAAGCGGAGCACCACCGCCGCGAAGGCCTCGTTGATCTCGACGAGGTCGATGTCGTCGATGGTCAGGCCCGCCTTGGCGAGGGCCTTGCGGGTGGCGGGCGCGGGACCGGTGAGCATGATGGTCGGCTCGGAGCCGGATACGGCCACGGAGACGATGCGGGCCCGCGGGGTGAGGTCGTAGCGCTCCCCGACCTCGCGCGAACCGATGGCCACCAGCGACGCACCGTCCACGATCCCGGACGAGTTGCCCGCGTGGTGCACGTGGTCGATCTTCTCGACCCAGTGGTACTTCTGCAGGGCGACTGCGTCGAACCCGCCCAGGTCGCCGATGTCCTTGAAGGACGGCTTCAGCCTGGCCAGCGAGTCCGCGGTCGTACCGGGCCGCAGGAACTCGTCGTGGTCGAGGACGGTCAGGCCGCTGCGGTCCTTGACCGGGACGACCGAGCGGTCGAAGCGCCCGTCCTTCACCGCGGCGGCGGCCCGCTCCTGGGAGAGCGCCGCGTACTCGTCGACGTCGCGCCGCGAGAAGCCCTCGATGGTGGCGATGAGGTCGGCGCCGATGCCCTGCGGCACGAACCCGGTGTCGAAGTTGGTCATCGGGTCCGCGAACCACGCGCCGCCGTCGGACGCCATCGGCACCCGCGACATCGACTCGACGCCACCGGCGAGGACGAGGTCCTCCCAGCCCGAACGGACCTTCATCGCGGCCAGGTTGACGGCTTCGAGGCCCGAGGCACAGAAGCGGTTCTCCTGGACGCCGGCGACCGTGTCGGGCAGCCCGGCCGCGATGGCGGCGATGCGGGCGATGTCCGAGCCCTGGTCACCGACGGGGCCGACGACGCCGAGCACGATGTCGTCGATCGCGGCCGGGTCGAGGCCGGGGAAGCGCGCCCGGATCTCGTGGATGAGGCCGACGACGAGGTCGATCGGCTTGGTGCCGTGCAGGGAGCCGTTGGCCTTGCCCCGGCCGCGGGGCGTGCGGATCGCGTCGTAGACGTACGCGTCTGTGGTCACGGAAGTGCCTTTCGGTGAAAGCCGTGCGAGGGGTGCGGAGTCGGGTTCAGGACAGCAGCGAACGGCCGATGATCTCCTTCATGATCTCGGTCGTGCCGCCGTAGATGGTCTGGATGCGTCCGTCGGTGAAGGCCTTCGCGACGCGGTACTCGCTCATGTAGCCGTATCCGCCGTGCAGTTGGAGGCAGCGGTCCGCGACGCGCTTTTGCAGTTCGGTCGCCCACCACTTGGCCATGGAGGCGTGCACGGCGTCGAGCGTGCCGTCCGAGTGGTCCTCGATGCACCGGTCGAGGAACGTCCGCGTGACGGCGCACTCGGTGGCCATCTCGGCGATCTCGAACCGGATGTGCTGCAGCTTGGCGAGCGGCCGCCCGAAGGCCTCGCGCTCCTTGACGTAACTCGTGGTGATCTCCAGCAGGTACTCGGCGGCGGCGATCGCGGCGACGGCGATGCCCATGCGCTCCTGCGCGAGGTTCGTCATCAGGTGGATGAAACCGCCGCCCAGCTCACCGAGGAGATTCTCCTTCGGGACACGGACGTCGTTGAAGAACAACTCGGCCGTGTCCTGAGCCTTCTGGCCGATCTTGTCGAGGTTGCGGCCGCGCTCGAAGCCCTCCGTGCCGCGCTCGACGACCAGGAGGGACAGGCCGTGGGCGCCGCCCTCCGGGGAGGTCTTCGCGACGACGATCACCAGGTCGGCGAGGATGCCGTTCGAGATGAAGGTCTTGGAGCCGTTGAGCAGCCAGTGGTCGCCCTTGTCCTCGGCGGTGGTCCTGATGCCCTGGAGGTCGGAGCCCGCGCCCGGTTCGGTCATGGCGATGGCCGTGATGGTCTCGCCGGTGCAGAACCCGGGCAGCCAGCGCCGCTTCTGCTCCTCGGTGCCGAGCGAGGTGAGGTACGGGCCGATGATGTCGTTGTGCAGGCCGACGGCGAGGCCCGCGGCGCCCGCGCGCGTGAACTCCTCGGCGAGCACGGCGCTGTAGCGGAAGTCGGTGGTGCCGCCGCCCCCGTACTCCTCGGGCACGGCGAGGCCGAGCAGTCCCTGGCGCCCGGCGGCGAGCCACGCCTCGCGCGCGACGATGCCGTCCTTCTCCCACTGCTCGTAGTGCGGGGTCACCTCCTTGGTGAGGAAGGTGCGGACGGTCTCGCGGAACGCCTCGTGCTCGGCGGTGAACAGGCGTCGTTCCATGCTCGCGATCAACTGCCTTTCGTCGGGGAATCGTTGGGCTCGGCGAGCTCCGGTACGCCCCAGTCGCGGGCGACGTCCGCGGTGTCGGCGCCGGGCTGGGCCGGTCCTGTGCGGACGGCGGTGTGCGTGGCGGAGAAGCGCGGCGCGGGGGCGGGCTGGGTGATGCCGCCGTGGTCGACGAAGGTGCCGCGGGCGGCGAGGTGCGGATGGGCGGGGGCTTCGCGCAGCGACAGGACGGGCGCGACGCAGGCGTCCGAGCCCTCGAAGACCGCGGTCCACTCGTCTCGCGTACGGTCCTTGAAGCGGGCGGCGACCGCCTCGCGCAGTTCGCCCCAGCGGGACAGGTCCTTGCGTGCGGGCGCGACCTCGGCGAGGCCCATCAGGTCGATGAACTCGTCGTAGAACTGCTGCTCCAGGGCGCCGACCGCCATGTGCCGGCCGTCGGCGGTCTCGTACGTGCCGTAGAACGGGCAGCCGCCGTCGAGCAGGTTGGCACCGCGCCGGTCCTGCCAGCCGCCGGCCGCGAGCATGCCGTGGATCATCGCGCTGAGGTGGGCGGTGCCGTCGACGATGGCGGCGTCGACGACCTGGCCCGTGCCGGTGGCGCGGGCGTGGTGGAGGGCGGCGAGGATGCCGACGACGAGGTAGAGGGAGCCGCCCGCGTAGTCCCCGACGAGGTTCGCGGGGACGGTCGGCGGCTCGTCCGGTCTGCCGATCATGCCGAGGGTGCCGGTGAGCGCGATGTACGCGATGTCGTGCCCGGCGCGCTGGGCGAGGGGGCCTTCCTGGCCCCAGCCGGTCATCCGGCCGTAGATCAATTCGGGTTTGCGCGCGTGGCAGTCGGCGGGGCCGACTCCGAGGCGCTCGGCGACGCCGGGGCGGTAGCCCTCGATCAACACGTCGGCGCGCTCGACGAGTTGGAGCACGCGCTCGGCTCCGCCCGCGGCCTTCAGGTCGACGATCACGGACCGCTTGTTGCGGTTGGTGATGTCGAACTCGGGGTTGACCGCGAGGCCCGCGCCGCCGGGCCGGTCGACGCGTACGACATCGGCGCCGAGGTCGGCGAGGAGCATCGCGGCGAACGGTCCCGGGCCGATTCCCGCGAGTTCGACGACGCGCACCCCGGCGAGCGGGCCACCGTGCTGATCACGGGCTTCCGTGCCTGCCACTGCCATCCCGCCACGCCCCCAGTCTGTGACACAACTGATGTAACACCAGTGATGCTAAGAACAGGCGGGACCCGGCACAACCCCTTGACGAGCAAGCGCTTAGCCGAGTGCGGGGCTCAGTGGTCTCCCGTGCCCGTGCCACCACCCTCGTCGAGCTCGGCCACGCGCTTCTTCGGTGCGACCGCCCGGTAACTCTCCTCCGCCCAGTCGCACAGCAACTCGGCGGCGGGCGTCTGCTTCTCGTCCAGCGGGATGCGCACCCAGCCGGCCTTGCCCAGCCCGTATCCGGCCGGTGCGGCGCCGGGCGCGGTCAGCGCGTGGGCGTGCGCCGCCTCGTCCGTGAGCTTGACCGTCATGCCCATGGGGTACGTGCCGTCGTCCACGCCCAGGAAGACGAACACCTTCTTGTTCACCTTCGCCACCGTCTCGCCCCAGGGGAACTCCTCGGTGGCGCCCGGCAGCCCGAGGGCGAACTCCCGCACCCGCGCCCAGGTGCGCCGCGCGCGCTGCGACGGCTTCGCCGGTTGCTCCGGTTTGCGCACTTCGGCCACGGCGGCCTCCGCCCGTGAAGTGCGGGGTCCCGGCGACCCCGCCCGCCTGTCACGCTAGCCTCAGCCACCGACAACGGCGCGCGAGCACGGTGAGGGGTGTCATGAACAGGCCTGGTAGTCCTGGGGAACCTGGGCGCACGGACAGGGCGTACGACGTGGTGCTGTTCGGGGCGACGGGTTTCGTGGGGGTGCTCACCGCCGAGTACCTCGCGGCGCACGCCCCCGAGGGGTTGCGCTGGGCGATCGCGGGCCGCGACCTCACCAAGCTGGAGCGGCTGCGCGAGCGGCTCACCGGCATCGATCCGGCATGTGCGGTGCTGCCGCTGGAGCGCGCGGACGTCGCCGACGCGGCGTCGCTGCGCGAACTCGCCTCCCGCGCGCGCGTGGTGGCCACGACCGTGGGTCCGTACCTGGAGTACGGGGAGGGGCTGGTCGCCGCGTGCGCGGAGGCGGGCACCGACTACGTCGACCTCACGGGTGAGCCGGAGTTCGTGGACCTCATGTACGTGCGGCACGACGCCCGCGCGCGGGAGACGGGTGCCCGCCTGGTGCACGCCTGCGGCTTCGACTCGATCCCGCACGACCTGGGCGCGTACTTCACCGTGCAGCAGTTGCCGCAGGACGTGCCGCTGCGCGTCGACGGCTTCGTACGGTCGAACGCCACGTTCTCGGGCGGCACCTTCGCCTCGGCCCTCAACCAGTTCGGGCGGGCCCGGCAGATGCTGGCCGCGCAGCAGGAGCGGCGGCGCCACCAGCCGCGGCTGGTGGGGCGCACCGCGTACGCGCCGACGGGGGCGCCCCGGTTCGCGAAGGAGATCGGGGCGTGGGCCCTGCCGCTGCCCACGATCGACCCGCAGGTGGTACAGCGCTCGGCGCGGGCCATCGCGCGCTACGGCCCGGACTTCCGCTACCGGCACTACGCCGCGGTGAAGTCGCTGCCGGTGGCGGTGGGCGGGGTCGCGGCCGTCGGCGCCGTGTTCGCGGCGGCCCAAGTGCCGCCCGCGCGGCGCTGGTTGGGCGGGCGGCTGCTCCCCGGCGACGGCCCCGACGAGGCCCGTCGCGCCAAGAGCTGGTTCTCGGTGCGCTTCGTCGGCGAGGGCGGCGGGCGCCGCGTCTTCACGGAGGTGGCCGGCGGGGACCCCGGATACGGGGAGACGGCGAAGATGCTGGCCGAGTCCGCGATGTGCCTGGCCCAGGACGAACTCCCGGACACGGCGGGGCAGGTGACGACCGCCGCGGCGATGGGCGACGCGCTGATCGGGCGGCTGCGCGCGGCCGGGATCACGTTCAGGGTCGCGGCCGAGCGCTGAGTCCGTTGGGACTCAGCTCGAGCAGCGCGTCGCGGCACAGCCGGTCGGCCCTGCGGGTCGTCTCCGGGAGGCGGTAGGCGGGGGTCAGGGCCAGCGTGTGTGCGCACGCGTGGGCCAGGGACACCCGGTGGCCCACCGAGACGTACACCGGCTTGACGTCCGCGCGGGTGCGCAGCGCGCGGCCGGCCTCCTCCGTGCCGTCGAGGAGCGCGGCCGCGCTGCCCCTTTCGCGCCCGGGCGCCGCGTGCGTGAAGGCGAACGGATTCTTGGCGACGCCGATCGTCGGGAGTCCGGTGAGCACGCCGAGGTGGCTCGCGAGCCCGAAGCGGCGGGGGCGCGCGAGGCCGTAGCCGTCGCACACGACGAGGCCCGGGTCGGTGCGCAGTGCCTCCAGGGCGCCTGGGGCCTGTGTCGAAAGTGGCGTCGTCCGCCCGGAGGGCGGGCCGGGCGGCGTCTGGTGCGTGCTCTGGGGGTCCCCCGACCAAAGGCTGGGGGAGCGCGCCAGGCGTCGGACGGCAGACGCCACTTTCGACACAGGCCCCAGGACGGCCGGGATCTCGCGGAACGCCAACAGGCCCGGCACGCAAGGGAAGGCGACGTGCCCGACGGCCGTCGCCTCCTCGACGACGTCGAGCGTCGCCGCGTCCAGGACGACCGCGGCCGCCGCGACGAGGTCGCGCTCGTCGTCGTACACGACGTCGATCCCGGTGACGTGCCCAGAGCCGGGCAGGGGCCTGGTCTCGTCGAGGACCGCCCTCCCCCGCAACGCGCCCTGCACGGCGCGCGCCGCCCCCTCGTCCGTCGGCCAGCCCTCGGGGATCCCCGTGATCGTCTGCATGGGCCGACCCTGGACAGGGCGGTCGGCGACACCCTTATGATGTAAGGCATGAGCGAGATGAGTGACCCTTACATGATCGAGGCGGGCGTCCCGACCGTCGATGTCTACCGACGGCTGCGCACGGACGCCGGACTCTCCGACAAGGCACCCGAGGCCGCCGCGCTCGCCCTGCCGAACACCTGGTTCGGCGTGCTTCTGCGACACGAGGGAGTGCCGGTCGGGATGGGCCGGATCATCGGGGACGGGGGCACGGCGTTCCAGGTCGTCGACATCTGCGTCCACCCCGACCACCAGGGCCGCGGCCTCGGCAAGCGGATCATGGCGGCGCTCAGCGACGAGCTGGACCGGCGGGCACCGGCGACCGCCTACGTGTCGCTGATCGCGGACGGTCCGGCGAGGTTCCTGTACGAGAAGTTCGGCTTCGTCGAGACGTCGTCGTACGACTCCGTGGGCATGTCGCGGACGATGGGCTAGACCCGGCTCCCCGCCGCCGTGTCCGACGACAGTCGCTGGGCCACGTACACCGGGATCACCGACAGCAGGACGAGGACGACGGCGACCACGTTCACCACGGGGGCCTGCTGGGGGCGGGCCATGTTGGAGAAGATCCAGATGGGGAGCGTCTGGATGCCGGGGCCCGCGGTGAACGTCGTGACCACGATCTCGTCGAAGGACAGCGCGAACGCGAGCAGGCCGCCGGCCGCGAGCGCCGAGCGGGTCAGCGGGAACGTGATGTCGCGGAACGTGCGGAACGTGTCGGCGCCCAGGTCCATGGCGGCTTCCTCGTACGAGCCGGGCAGGCGGCGCAGGCGGGCGGCGACGTTGTTGAAGACGACCACGACGCAGAACGTGGCGTGGCCGACGACCACCGTGAACAGGCCGAGGCCGATGCCGATCGGCTCCAGGACCGTGCGGAAGGCCGTGTTGAGGGCGACGCCGGTGATGATGCCGGGCAGTGCGATGGGCAGGACGACGGCGAACGAGATCGCCTCCCGGCCGAAGAAGCGGTGCCGGGCGACCGCGAACGCGATGAGGGTGCCGAGGACGAGCGCGATGAGCGTGGCTCCGAGGCCCGCCTTCACCGACGTCCACAGCGCGTCCCTGGCGCCCGCGCTGTGCCAGGCGTCCCGCCACCAGCGCAGGGTGAGCCCGTCCGGCGGCCAGCTCGAACTCCGGTCCTGGTTGAGGGAGTTGACGACCACCAGGAGCAGAGGGACGTAGATGACGGTGAAGCCGAGCAGGGCGCCGATGCGGAGCGCGATGCGTGCGGTGCGGGACAGGTGCACCGTCGGTTCCCCTTCCGAGAGGTCCGTCAGAGGCTGCTGAGCGCGCCCGTGCGGCGCACTGCCAGCAGGTAGAGGACGATCACGACGACCGGGACCGTGCCGAGCGCTGCGGCGAGCGGCAGGTCGAGGGTGATGTTGGAGTAGACGAGGTTGCCGATGAGCTGGGTCTTCCCGCCGACGATCTGTACGGCGATGTAGTCGCCGAGGCTGAGCGAGAACGTGAAGACGGAGCCCGCCGCGACCGACGGCAGGACGAGCGGCAGCAGCACCGTGCGGAAGGTGCGCCAGGTGCGGGCGCCGAGGTCGGCGGAGGCGTCGAGGAGGCCGTCGGGGACGCGTTCGAGGCCCGCGTGGATCGGCAGGATCATGTACGGCAGCCAGAGGTAGGTCAGGACGAGGATCGTGGCCGTGAGGCCGTAGCCGGGCCCGTTGACGCCGAGCGGGCTCAACAGCCAGTCCAGCAGGCCTCCTTGAGCGAGCATCACGCGCCATGCGTACGCCTTGACGAGGTAGCTCGCCCACAGCGGGGTGAGGATCGCGACGACGAGCAGCGGGCGCCATCGCGGGCGGGCGACGCGCGCCGTGTAGAAGGCGATCGGGAACGCGAGCACGATGCACAGCGCCGTGACGCCGAGGGCAACTCCTATGCTGCGCAACGCCACTTGGCGGTACACGTCGGTCGTGACGAGGGTCCTGAAGTTGTCCAGGGTCCAGGTGCGCACGATGTCCGACGTGAACGGGTCCGTGGTCCACAGCCCCGACAGGAACAGCACCGCGAGCGACCCCAGGTACGCGACGACGAGCCACGTCAGGGGCGCCGCGAGGAGCAGGGTCAGGCGCAGCCGGGGGCTGCGGTGCAGCGCCCCGGCGGCCTTCTTCCCCATGGTCACCCGCGCGTCAGCCCTTGATCTCGGTCCACGCCTGCACCCACTTCGCGTACGGCACGCACTTCACGTCCGTACGTCCGTCGAGGCACTGCGGGATGGGCGTGGTCCAGAAGTGGACCTGCTTCCAGTACGCGGCGTCGTCGGCGTGGAACGTCGTGCAGTGGTTCTTGTCGGTCGTCTCCGCGCACGACTTGGCGTTCGCGGGGGCCTCGCCGAAGTACTCGGCGACCTGGGCGTTCACCTTCGGCGAGACGATCCAGTCGAGCCATTTGTAGGCGCAGTTGGGGTGTTCGGCCCGTGCCGAGACCATCCACGTGTCGGACCAGCCGGTGGCGCCCTCCTTGGGCAGGACGGCCTTGACGGGGGCCTTCTCGCCCTGGGCGGTGTTCACGATGACCTGCCAGCTGGTGCCGATCACCGAGTCGCCGCTCTTGAAGGCGGAGACCTCCTTCAGATAGTCGCTCCAGTACTCGCCGACGTATCCGTTCTGCTTCTTCAACAGGCTTACGGCGGCGTCGAATTGCTTCTGGTCGAGGGCGTAGGGGTCCTTGATGCCGAGGTCCGGTTGCGTCTTCATCAGGTAGAGGGCGGCGTCGGCGATGTAGATCGCCGAGTCGTACGCCGTGACCCTGCCCATGTGGCGGGGGGCGTCGTCGAAGACGGCCTTCCACGAATCCGGGGCCGGGGTGACCTTGTCGGTGCGGTACATGAGGACGTTGGCGCCGCGGCCGTGCGGGATGCCGTAGGCGACGTTCTTGACCGAGTTCCAGGGCTGCATCTTCAACCCCGGGAAGACGTCCCGGTAGTTGGGGACGAGGTCGGTGTTCACGGGGGCCGCGTCGCCGGAGGCGATCAGGCGCAGGGACGCGTCGCCGGATGCGGAGACGGCGTCGTACTGCCCGGTCTTCATCAGGTTGACCATCTCGTCGGAGGTTCCGGCGACCTTGGTGCTGACCTGGCAGCCCGTCTGCTTCTCGAAGGGCGTGACCCAGTCGACCTTCGGGTCGTTGGAGCCGTCCTCTGCGTAGCCCGCCCACGCGATGAGGTTGACCTTGCCCTCCGTCTTGCCGAGGGACTTGGGGGCGGACAGCTTCGGCGGGACGAAGCCCTGCCCGCCGGGCGCGCCCTTGCCGCCTCCCCCGTCGTCGGAGGAGCCGCAGGCGGTGGCGAGCAGCAGCGCGCCGCACGCGGTGGCGGCCATGAGGGTTCGGGTTGCGCGCACGAGGTCTCCCCTGTCGGTCGATTCGTGTGGATCGCTCCGCTTCCGGGACGCTCCGGATCACTACGGGTCGCTCAAGTCGCCGTACTCAGTGGGATGTTGTGCCGTCGGTGCCAGCGCAGCAGGACCCGGCTGCCCGGCAGTGCGTGGGCGTCGGCCGCCGTCGTGTCGAGGTTCTGCCGTACGACGACGAACCGGACCCCCGCGTCGATGTCGACGACGACGCGGGTGCTGTCGCCCAGGTACACGGCGTCGACGACGGTGCCGTGCGCCTCGCTGTGGTCACGGCGATCGTGCTCCCCCGCCTCGGACAGGACCCGGATCTTCTCGGGTCTGACGCCGAATGTCCCGGGTTTCCCCACGATCAGCTGGGCGGCCGCGCCGGTGAGGGTGTTGGAGGTGCCGACGAACGACGCGACGAAGGCGGTGCCGGGTGACTCGTACAACTCCCCCGGCGTGCCGACCTGTTCGATGCGTCCGGCGTTCATGACGGCGACGCGGTCACTGAGGGCGAGGGCCTCGGCCTGGTCGTGGGTGACGAGCACGAAGGTGATGCCGACGTCGCGCTGGAGCTCCTTCAGCTCGGTCTGCATCTGTTCGCGCAGCTTGAGGTCGAGCGCGCCGAGCGGTTCGTCGAGGAGCAGGACCCGGGGCCGTACGACCAACGCCCGTGCCAGCGCGACGCGTTGGCGCTGCCCTCCGGAGAGCTGCGCGGGCCTGCGCGCGCCGAACCCGTCGAGGCGGACGGACTCCAGGGCGGCCCGGACCCGTTCGGCCTGCTCCTTGCGCGAGGCACCCCGCACTTTCAGGCCATAGGCGATGTTCTGCTCGACGCTCATGTGCGGGAAGAGGGCGTAGTCCTGAAAGACGGTGGTCACGTCCCGTTCGAAGGGGGCGCGGCGGGTGACGTCCTGCCCGGCGAGGGTGACGGTGCCCCGGGTCGGCGTCTCGAACCCGGCGATCAGACGCAGCACGGTCGTCTTGCCCGAGCCGGACGGTCCGAGCAGCGAGAAGAACCCTCCTTCCGCGACGTCGAGTTCGATGCCGTCGACGGCGTGCACGTCACCGAACTTCTTGTGCAGATCGCGCAGGGCGATCGCGGTGGTCCCGTTGCCCGTAGCCATACGCGTAGATCTTGCACAGTTCAACGAGGTCCACAAGAGTGCCCGCCCGATCCGGGCCCCGCGACTTGGGCCGGGGATTGCCTTGAGTTCCCGGAGCGTTCAACTCAGGGTCCCTGTGGGGGACTTGTGGTCTCCCTATGGTCCTTGAGGCTCAGGGGAAAGGGAGGCACATGGACGGGGACAGACCCGGCGCCGTACGCGCGCGCGGCATCACCAAGACCTTCGGCGACGTCGTGGCGCTCGACGGCATCGCACTCGACGTGGCGCCCGGCCGGATCCACGGCCTGGTCGGTCCGAACGGGGCCGGCAAGACGACCCTGCTCGGACTGCTGCTCGGGCTCGCCGTCGCGGACAGCGGCAGTCTGGAGATCCTGGGGGCACCGGTCGGCCGGGCCCTCGCCGCGCCCGAGGGCGTCGCGGGCTTCGTGGACGGGCCCGGGCTGTATCCCTCGCTCACCGCACGGCAGAACCTCGCGGCGCTCGCCACGCTGCACGGACGTGACGCGAAGGGCCCGGCGATCGACGACGCGCTGGCGCGGACCGGCCTGACCGATGTCGCCGACGACCGTACGCGCGGCTTCTCGCTCGGCATGCGGCAGCGGCTCGGCCTCGCGGCGGCCCTGCTCACCGAGCCCCGGCTGCTGGTCCTCGACGAACCCGCCAATGGGCTCGACCCGGCGGGCAAGCGCCATGTGCACCAGGTGCTCACCGAGTTGGCCGCGGACGGGACGAGCGTCGTGCTCTCCAGTCACCGCATGGACGACGTGGAGGCGCTCTGCTCGGAGGTCACCATCCTGGCCACCGGGCGCGTCGTCTACTCCGGCCCGCTGAGTGAACTCGCCACCGACCGCCAGGAGTTGGACTACCGCCTGGTGACGTCCGACCCGGCGGCCGCCCGCCGCGTGGCCGCGGACGTCCCCGAGCTGCGGCTCGTCGGCGACCCGGCGACGCTCGTGGTCCGCGCCCGGGTGCCCGCGCTCGACGACCTGGTGACGCGGCTCGTGAAGGCGGGCGTCGCCCTGCGTGAACTGGCGCCCGTGGTCTCGCCGTTGGAGGCGGCCTTCCTCGCACTCACCGACCGGTCACCCGTGGGCGCCGAGGCCCAGGAGGGGCGTTCATGACGGCGACGACGGTCGGTGCCGACAACGTTGCCGCGCCCGGGCCGCCGCAGGTGCGCCGCGTCCCGGTCCTGCGCGGCTACCGCTTCGAGCTGGTCAAGCTGTTCGCGCAGTGGCGGATCCGGTTGCTCGTCCTGGTCTGCTGGCTCGCGCCCGGCCTGTTCGTCGCCGCGGTCAGCCGTCAGAGTTCGCTGCCCGTGGACACGCTGTTCGGGCGGTGGATGCACGCCACCGGCTGGGCGGGCCCCCTGGTGATGCTCGGCTTCGCCGGGAGCTGGGCGCTGCCGCTGGTCACCTCGGTGGTGGCCGGTGACGTGTTCGCGGCCGAGGACCGGCTCGGGACGTGGCGGCACCTGCTGGTCGCGGTCCGGTCACCGCGCCGGATCTTCGTGGCGAAGGCGCTGGCCAGCCTCACGGTGATCCTGCTCCTCGTGGTGGGACTCGTCGTCTCCAGCACGCTGGGCGGGCTCGCGACGGTGGGCAACCATCCGCTGGTCGGGCTCGACGGGCACGTGCTGCCCGCGTCGGACGCCGCGCAGAAGGTGCTGCTCGCCTGGGTGTGCGCGCTCGCGCCGACCCTGGCGCTCTCGGCGGTCGGGCTGCTCGGCTCGGTGGCGCTCGGCCGCTCCCCGATGGGGCTGCTGCTGCCCGCGCTCGTCGCGCTCGCGATGCAACTCGCGCAGATGCTGCCGCTGCCGGTCACCGTCCGGCTCGCGCTGCCCGGCTACGCCTTCATCTCGTGGAACGGCCTGTTCACCGACCCGGGGCAGCCGGGCCCGCTGCTGATCGGCATCGCGGTCGCCCTGGTGTGGGCGGTGACGGCGACCGCGCTCGCGTATCTGCTGTTCCTGCGGCGGGACTTCACGAACCTCACCGCCGACGGCGCGGGGCACCGGGCGCTGACCGTGGGCGCGCTGCCGCTGCTCGGGCTCGGTGCTGCGACGGTCGCGGTGCTGGCCGCGGCCGTCCCCGCCACCGGCTCCGGCATCACGCAGGACAAGGTGCAGCGTTCGGTCGCCACGGCCTTCGCGCACCTGTACCGCGTCCAGACCGACGAGCTGAACCGGCCCGCGGTCACCGAGGCGCAGCTGCGCGCCACCGCGTCGTGCGACAAGGGCAGCGTCCGGGTCGACGCCGAGGGGCCGGGCAACGACTGGCGCTGCGTCGTCTCCTGGCACCTGCCCGGCATCGACGCCACGGGCCAGGCCGTCTACCAGCTCGACGTCACCGCTGACGGCAGGTTCGTCGCGGACGGCGACGGCCCGAAAGAGGTCAACGGCTACTTCCTGGTCCGCACGCCGACCGGGGACGGTCCGAATCCGCTGTGGCAGTTCGACGCCAACGTCGAGCTGCCGAAGGCCACTTCGAAGGGATGAGTTCCATGCAGGTGACACGCCGGAGGCGGGTCCGCACGGGCCCGTTCGGCCGACGCAGACCGCTGTTCCTCGCCGGCGGGACGGCGCTCGCCCTCACCGCCGCGGGCACCGCGTTCGCGGGCACCCACCAGTTCGGCTTCGACCAGGTCGGCCAGAGCACCCGCGACGGCCAGGTGATCTCCAGCGACCAGTACATAGATCCGTACGGCGAACGGCTCGTCCTCAACGACGGCAAGATCATGTCGTCGTCCCTGAGCCCCGACGGCTCCCATCTGGCCGCCTCCGTGACGGACGGCGGGATGGCCCTCGAGGTCGTCGACGTGAAGACCTGGACGGTGCAGCAGCGCATCGGCAACAACGCCGCCGCCGACCTGCGGATCAAGGGCAACGACGTGGGCCAGGAAGGCCCGGCGTACTCGCCCGACGGCAGGCAGCTGTGGCTCGGCCAGACCGACGGCTACACCCGCTTCACCGTGGCCGCGGACGGCACGCTGTCGGCCCCGACGTCCGTGCCGATCCCGGCGGACGGCCCCCGGCACGCCCTCGTCGCCGAGCCGGTCTTCTCCGCCGACGGCTCGACCGTGTACGCGGCGGTCAACGGCCAGAACCGGGTGGTCGCGCTCGACGCCGCGACCGGCGCGATCGAGCGGAGCTGGAGCGTGGGCAACGCGCCGCGCGACATGGTCCGCGTCGGCGACAAGCTCTACGTCAGCAACGAGGGCGGACGCACGGCCCGGCCCGGCGACACCACCATCAACTCGTACAACACGCAGGTGCCGGCCGACCCGAAGACGGCGGCCACGACCACCGGCACGGTCAGCGTCATCGACCTGGCCGCGCCGTCCACCGCGACCGATTCCGTCGCCCACATCTCCGTAGGACTGCATCCGACGGCGGTGTACGCCAAGGACGGCGCGGTGTTCGTCACGAACACGGCCACCAACGACGTGTCCGTCATCGACCCGCGCAAGGACAGGGTCGTCCAGACGATCTCGACGAAGCCGTGGCCCGAGGCATCCGTGGGCTACGAGCCCGACGGCGTGACCCTCACCGACGACGGCCATCTGCTGGTCACGCTCGGGCGGGCCAACGCGGTCGCGGTCTACCGGTTCACCTCCGCGCAGGAACCGGTGAGTTACGTCGGTCTGCTGCCCACCGACTACTTCCCCGCGGAGGTCGCCACCGCCGGGGACCAGGTCGTGGTCTCCAACACCCGTGGCGTCGACGCCCGCCGCCCCACGACCAAGGCCGGGCACGCCACCCACGACACGACGTCGAGCGTGCAGCACTTCACGCTGCCGAGCGACCGGACGATCCGTTCGTACACGTCCAAGGTGTTCCGGCAGAACGGCTGGACCCGCGGCTCCGTCGAGAAGGCCGCCAAGGGGCACCATCCGCGCCCCGTGCCGGTCCCCGCGCGGCTCGGCGACCCGTCGACGATCAAGCACGTCTTCCTGATCGTCAAGGAGAACCGCACGTACGACCAGGTCTTCGGTGACGTGGCCGAGGGCAACGGCGACCCGGCGCTCGCCGAGTTCGGCGAGAACGTGACGCCCAACCAGCACGCGCTCGCCGAGCAGTTCGGCCTGTACGACAACACGTACGACATCGGGACGAACTCCGCCGAGGGCCACAACTGGCTGATGCAGGCGGACGATCCGGAGTACACCGAGTCCTCGGCCGGTGAGTACGCGCGCAGTTACGACACCGAGGACGACGCGCTCGGCCACCAGCGCACCGGGTTCCTGTGGACCGGCGCGCAGGACGCCGGGCACTCCGTGCGGGACTTCGGCGAGTTCCAGCAGTTCCTGACCAAGCCCGCGGACGCCAGCTGGCAGAACCTGTACTGCGACGCCAAGAACATGCGCTCCACCGGTGCCGACACGGCGTACCCGCTGGTCTCGTCGTCGCCGATCCCCTCCCTCAACGACGTGTCGGTGCACGGCTTCGCGAAGTTCGACACCAGCGTCCCCGACATCTACCGCTCCGAGATCTGGCAGCAGGACTTCGCCAAGAACGGCGCGGCCGACCTCAACATGTTCTGGCTCTCCAGCGACCACACCGGCGGCCCCGCGAACGCGCCCGCCCAGGTCGCCGACAACGACCTCGCGACCGGCCGGATCGTCGACTCGATCTCGCACAGCACGTACTGGAAGGACTCCGCGATCTTCGTCGTGGAGGACGACTCCCAGGCGGGTCTCGACCACGTCGACGGGCACCGGGCGCCGGTCCAGATCATCAGCCCCTGGGCGCAGCGCGGCACGGTCGACAGTCACTACTACTCGCAGATCACGCTGATCCGCACCATCGAGCAGATCCTCGGGATCCACCCGATGAACCAGAAGGACAGCGCGGCGAGCCCGATGACGGGCGCGTTCACGAAGAAGCCCGACTTCACGCCGTTCACCGCGCTGCCCAACCGCACGCCCCTGACGGACGGGCTGAAGACCCCGCCGTCGTGCGGCGTGGACGTGCCCGCGCCGCAGGATCCGACGGCGGCGGCCGTGCCGTCGACCACCGTCCCGGCCGACAAGAAGGCCCTCGCCGGCCAGTGGGACGCCTGGAAGGCCAAGCAGCGGCTGACCGGCCCGCACGCGGTGCCGGACTTCGCCAACCCGGCCCAGATGAACCACTTCACCTGGTACGAGACCCACGGCTGGACCAAGCCGTATCCCGGGGAGAAGAAGCTGTACGCGCCCCAGGACGTTCCGGGGGCGGCCATCCCGTCCTCGGAGAACGACGGGTAGACGGGTGGAACGGGTGGACGGGTAGCCCCTGACTGTGAGCACCGGGAGAGGGGCGCGGCGAACGCCGCGCCCCTCAGTGCTCGGTTCAGCGATCCCGTCAGCTTCGCGCGACCCGGCCCTTCTCGCCGGCGGCCCAGCACGCGCCGTCGTGCGTGCACGTCACCGTGTCGAACGACCCGGAGTCCACGGTGCGCCACGTGCGGCCCCCGTCGAGCGTCAGGTCCGTGCCGGTGGGCCCGACCGCCAGCGCCGCGGAGCGGGACCGCGGCAGCCAGGCGACGCCCGAGCGGTACGCGGGCGGGGGCTGCGCCGACGGCGTCCAGGTGCGGCCCGCGTCGCCGGTGACGGCCGCGGCCCGCGGCGACGCCTGGTCGGCGCGGTAGTCGCCGCCGACCGCGATGCCGTGCGTACGGTCGCGGAAGGCGAGCCCGAAGACGCCGCGCGCCGAGTCGCCCGCCGGGATCGGGGTGTCGGTCGCGGTCCAGGTCAGGCCGCGGTCCGCGGAGTGCATCACGCGGCCGCTCGCCCCGCCGCCCGTGGCGAGCCAGACGTCCTTCGGGCCCGAGGCGACCAGGCACTGGCCCGACGCAGCGAAGCCCGCCTCGCCGGTCTGCGCGGGCGGCATCCCCGCGCTCGGCAGCACGCGCCACGAGCGGCCGCCGTCGCCGGTCGACAGGATGCGGTACTTGCCGTCGACCGGGTCGCTCAGGGCGACGCCGTGGCGGTGGTCGAAGAACGTGACGCAGTCGTAGAACGCCTTCGGGTCGGTGTTGCGGAACGACTCCGTCCAGGTCGCTCCCCCGTCGTCCGTGCGGAAGATCCGGGACGCCTCGCCCTCGCCGATGGACAGGGCCACCGCGCGGCGGGCGTCGAACGCCTCGACGTCACGGAACTCGAGCTCGGCCGCACCGGGCGGCGACACGTTCCTCCAGTGCGCTCCGCCGTCCGTCGTCCGCAGCACCGTGCCCTTGCTCCCGGCCACCCAGGCCGTGCTCCGGTCGACGGCGGCCAGGCCGCGGAACCGGGCGTCGGTGCCGGTGTCCTTCAGCTTCCAGACGGCCGGGTGGGCGGCGGCCGTTCCGGGCGCGGCGCCCAGCGCGACGGCGGCGAGGGCCGTCACGCCCAGGACCGCCCCGATGCGCCCGGCCCCTCCCGACCGTCCCGTGCGTCCGGCCCGTCCCGTCGTTCCCTCGCGCCCCGTGGTTCTCCATGGCCTCAGCGTGCTCAGTCCCCTCATGGCGCGCGAAGCTAGCCCACTGCCCCACCCGCGTCCAGAGCACCCCGCATGAAACCGGTGACAGAGGTCACTCGTTTTTCGTCCGGCTTCAGATGCACGGATTCCCTCGTTCCGCCGTCTATTCAAGTGAGGCCGTCCGACCGTCCGTCGGGTCCGTCCAGTCGTCACAAGGGAGCAGGCGTTGTCATTCGTCATCGAGCATGCCGTAGAGGCCCGTCTCGTCGCCGCCGCACCGCGGATGGCGAGCATCCCCGCGACCCTCGGCTACGACGCGCGTGACCCGTTCGCCGTGCGCATGTCCTTCCCGGCCCCGGCCACGCTGGAAGGCGTCGACGTCTGCTGGACGTTCGCCCGCGAGCTGCTGTCCTGCGGCCTCGACGAGGGAGCGGGCGCCGGTGACGTACGCGTGCGCCCGTACGGCTACGACAGGACGGTCCTGGAGTTCCACGCCACGGAGGGCACGGCCATCGTGCACGTGCGCACGGGCGAGCTGCGACGGTTCCTTTCGGACACGACGAAGCTGGTCCCGGTCGGCCAGGAATCGCTGCACGTGGATGTCGACGCCGACCTCGCCGAGCTGATGCGGGACGCCTACTAGTCCCCCTGGAAACGGCTGACATTCATGTCGCCGGATGCCAGGATGCGGTGAACGGACGTTCGGGGAAGCGTCCGGCTGGGGGAAGCGCATGGTGCACGGTGGACGGGGCGGGCCCGACGGGCAGCACCGCCGTCGGCCGCCGTCGGGGGTGACGGTCGCCGCAGGCGTCGTCGTCCTGCTGGCCGTGGCCGCGCTGGTGCTGCGCCCCACCGAGGACCTGCTGCACTCCGGCAACGGACCGCTGGGACGCCTCGGCATCGTCGCCATCGGCCTCACCCTCGCCTGGGCCGTCGGCCTCACGCTCGTGACGAAGCGGCTGCGGGCCCGCGTCGACCCCGATCCGGCCACCGCGTCGCCGCGCGAGGAGCGCCTTCGGGCAGCCGCGGTGCCGATCCTGCTGGCCGGACCCGTCGCGCTCGGCGTACTCGCCCTGGTGCTGCACCACTTCACCCGCAGCGGCACGGACGCCTCGCCCGTGCCGGTGCCGAGCGTGACCCGGCTCCCGGACCTCGACCCGGGGCGCCCACCGGACGGTTCGTCCGACTCCGGCTCGCATCGGACCCTGTACATCGTGCTGGGCGTCCTCCTCGCGGCCCTCGTGGTGTGGGCCGTCGTGTTCCTCGTACGTCGCGTGCGCCGCCTGGGTCTCACGCCGCCGCCCGCCGACGCCCTCGCCCCGCAGGGCGAGGACGCGGACGACCGTCAACTCCTGCTCTCCGCGGTGGAGTCGGGCCGCCGGGCGCTCCCCGACGGGGCCGACGCGCGGGCCGCCGTGATCGCCTGCTACGCCGCGATGGAGGAGGCCCTCGCCGCCTCCGGGGTGGACCGGCGCGCCTCGGACAGTCCGGCCGATCTGCTCGCGCGTGCCACGCGCGCCGGGCTCGCCGCGGGCCCGGCCGCACCGCGCCTCACCGCCCTGTTCCGCGAGGCGCGTTACTCCTCGCACCCCATGGACGACAGCCGGCGCGCCGCCGCCGCGGCGGCCCTCGAGGAGATCGCGGCGCAGCTCCACGAGCGGGAGGCGGCACAGTGACACGGCCTGGGAGCCGCACCCTGACGATCCGTCAACTCCTGTTGGTGTGCGGCGTGATGGGTGCGTCCGCCGTGCTGCTGGTCCTCCTCGTGGACGGCACCGAGGCCGCCGCCGCCGTGGTGGCCGTGCTCGCCGCGGGCGCGCTCCTCGTCGCGCGGTACGTCGCAGGGGCGGGCGCCGTCGACTCCGGGCGGCGCGACGACGCCCGGCTGCTGCGGACGCGGGCGCCCGGCATGGGCGAGTGGCGGCACGACATCCGCACGGCGACAGGACCCGACGGCGCCCTCTACTACCGGGCCATGCTCAGGCCGCGGTTGCGCCGCCTGTTCGCCGCCGTGCTCGCCGAGCACCACCACGTCGCGCTCGAGCACCAGCCGCTGCGCGCCGCCGAGTTGATCGGGCCAGAGCTGTGGCCGTGGCTCGGCCACGACCTGCCCGGCGCGGGGCCCGACGGCGATGTGCCCGCCGAGGTGCTGCGCCGCCTCGTCGACCGCCTCGAAGCGCTCGCCGCGCCCCATGCCCGTACGCGTACCCGTACCGACCCCCTGGCAGGATGAGGAAGATCGACGTGACCCACCCCTCCCCACCCCGGCCCCTGACCCCGCGACAGGCCGGCGAGCAGGCGTCCGCCGTGCTGCGCGAGATCGGCCGTGCCGTCGTCGGCAAGCAGGACGCGCTCGAACTCGTGATGCTGGGCGTGCTGGCCCGCGGCCACGTGCTCGTCGAGGACCTGCCGGGGCTCGGCAAGACGCTGCTGGCCCGCTCGTTCGCCACGACGCTCGGCCTCGACTTCCGGCGCATCCAGTTCACCCCCGACCTGCTGCCGTCGGACGTGACGGGCGCCTCCCTGTACGACCAGCGGACCGGCGAGATGGTGTTCCACCCGGGCCCGGTGTTCACGCACCTGCTGCTCGCCGACGAGATCAACCGGACGCCGCCCAAGACGCAGGCCGCGCTCCTGGAGGCGATGGCCGAGTCGCAGGTGACGGTGGACGGGGCGACGCGCCCGCTGGCGGACCCGTTCCTGGTCGTCGCCACGGCCAACCCCATTGAGTACGAAGGGACTTACTCGCTGCCCGAGGCCCAGCTCGACCGGTTCCAGATCCGGGTCAGGATGGGCTATCCGGCCGCCGGGGAAGAGGTGTCGATCCTGCGGGCCCGGGTCGAGCGGGCCGCCCCCGAGGCCGTGCTCGGCACCTTGGCGAGCCCCGCCGACGTCGTGGCGTGGCGGGACGTGGTGGAGCGCGTCGAGATCGACGACGACCTGCTCGCGTACGCCGTCGCGCTGGTCGGCGCGACCCGCGAGCACCCCCAGATCAGCATCGGCGCCTCGCCGCGCGGCGGTCTCGCCCTGGTCCAACTGGCGCGCGCCCGCGCCGTGTTGGACGGACGCGACTACGTCGTCCCGGAGGACGTCAAGAGCCTGGCGGTGCCCGCGCTCGCCCACCGGGTGTCGCTGCGCCCCGAGTTGTGGGTGCGCGAGGTGTCCACGGACGACGTGCTGCGGGAGATCGTCGACCACGTCGGTACGCCGACGACGCGGCGCACCGCCGCCGTGCCGTCGTGAACCCGCCCGCGCCGCGGCCCGACGCGGCGGTCCTGCGCGCGCTCGAAGGGCGCACCGAGCCCGCGAGGCCCGCGCCGGCGCCGCCCACGGGGCCGCGTCCGGGCGAGCGGGCGCTGCGGCTGCTGACGGTCGCGGCGTGCGCGCTCGCCGCCGCGCTGCTCACGGGAAAGGCGTGGCTGCTCGCGCTCGCCGCGGCGCCGCTGGTGCTGCTCGCGCTGTCGTTGCCGCGCGCCTGCCCGACCCGGATCGAGACGAAGGTGACCGTCGAGCCGCGGCGCTGCTTCGAGGGCGACACGGTCACCGTGCGCATCGACGTGGCCCACGACGGCGGCGACGTGCGCCTCGATCCGGGCGTCACGCTCGGCCCCGGCCTGCGGCTCGACGCGGTCGGGGCGGGCCGCTCCACGGTGACGTTGCGCCACACCGCGCTCCTGTGGGGCCGCTGGACGCTCGGCCCGGTCGACCTCGACGTGTACGACGCCGGGGGCACCGTCCGTCGCACGGTGCGGGTCGACGCGGGCGACGTCGCGGTCTTCCCGTACGCCGCGCAGGCCCGCTTCACGCCGATTCCGGTACGGCTTCCGCAGCGCCTCGGCGAGCACACCTCGGCGCAGCGCGGCGAAGGGGTCGAGGTCATCGGCGTACGGGCGTGGGAGCCGGGTGAGCGGCAGCGGCGCATCCACTGGCCGTCGACGACGCGGCGCGGCTCGGTGCAGCTGCACCGGTTCGCGGCCGAGCGGGCCGTCGACACGGTGCTGCTCCTGGACGCGTTCGGGGACGTCGTCGATCCGGTGACCGGGGTGTCGTCGCTCGACGAGACGGTACGCGCGGCCACCGGGCTCGCGCGGGCGTATCTGCGCACGCACGACCGGGTCGGGGTCGTCTCCACCGGTGGGACGACGCGGTGGCTGCGGCCCGCGACGGGCGACGCGGCGTTCTACCGGATCGTCGAGTCCGTCCTCGACGTCCGCAAGGACCGGCGTCTCGACTCCCCGGGCCTGGAGCGCGTGCCGAGGCCCGCGCTGCCCGAGGGTGCCCTCGTGTACGTGTTCACGCCGCTCAGCGACGCGCGCGTCCTGAAGGTGCTGCGGGATCTGCAGGCGCGGGCGAGGCGGGCCGTCGTCGTGGAGATCCCGAGCGGGGACCCGCTGGTCGAACCGGGCGACGTGGCGGGCGAGTTGGGGCTGCGTCTGTGGCACGCGGACCGGGACGCGATGCGGTTCGCCCTGCGGGACAGCGGCATCCCGGTGCTGCGGCACACGGCCGGCGAGCCGCTGGACCTGGCCCTTGCCCCGCTGCTCCCGGGCCGGGTCGGAGGGCGCCCGCGATGAGTCCTCTGCGACAGCACCTGGCGTACTGGGCGCGGACGATCCCGGTCCGGATCGTCGGCGTCGCCCTGGTGGTCCTCGCGTACCGGCCGTGGGAGTCGCTCCACGGTGTGGCGCGGGTGGTGGTGTTCGCGGGTGCGGTGCTGTACGCCGCGTGGGCGGCGCCCGGCGTGGACCGGCGGCCGTACGTCACGGCGTTCCGCTGGTACGAGCTGGCCGCGGCCCGGCGTACGACGGTCCTGGCGGCCGGGGTCGTGGTGCTCGCGGCGTTCGGTGACCCGGCGTGGTGGGAGGCGGCGTCCGTGGCCGCGCTGCTCGTCGGCTACCTGGTGACGAGTGACCCGTGGTCCGTCGGGGCGACGGCGGTGCGCCCGGCGCGGCGGGTGTGGGGCGAGGCCGCAGGCGCGTGCGCCGGGGCCCTGCTCGTGGCGGCCGCCGCGGGCGCACCCGGCGTGACCTCGGGCGCCGGGCGCGCGGTGGGAGGCGTGGTGCTCGGGGTGGGCCTGGCGCTGGCGTGGTGGGGTCTTCAGGGGGCTCGGCGCCGGGCCTAGGGCGTGTCTTCAAACTCCCGTCGTCGCCCGCAGGGCGGCCGCGCGGCGTCTGGTGCGTGCTCTCGGCGTGCCGGGTGCAAGGCCTCGTACTGGATGTACTTGGCCTTACGCCCGGTGCGGCGAGAGTGCGTGCCAGGCGTCGTGAGGCAGACGGGAGTTTGAAGACACGCCCTAGGCGGCGGGTGGCCCGATCTTCCGGGTGGCCCGATCTCTGCGGAGCGCAGCTCACCCGCCCCCGGACGACCTCGCCGCCTCCGCCGATTTGACCGCCGCCTCCAGGGCCCGGGCGATCGGCGGCACGTGCGGGCCGGCCCGGACCGACAGGGCGGACAGGCGGGTGGCGTGGAGACGGCGCGTGCGGGTGGGGATCAGGGAGCGGAGGTGGCCCGATGCCGCGAGGACCAGGAGGGTCGCGTCCTCGGGCGGGACGTCGTCGGCGGGTGCCGGGGACGTCAGCACCGACAGCAGCCCGGCCCGTTGCGCCTCGACGTAGCCGGGGCGCCGCAGCCGGTAGCGGGTCACCGGGAGGACGCCGAGGACGCGGCCGCGCTCGCGGCGCAGGAGGCCGTCCGTGACCAGGCCCCGGCGGGCCAGGTCGTGCGTCGCGCGGGCGTGGTGCGTGATCAGGCGCCGCCACCGTCTCGGCCTCGACTCCTCGATGAGTTCCAGGAGTTGGTCGAGGACCGCGTCACCGGTCCTGGCGCCGAGCACCGGCGTCACGACGCCGTCCACCTCCTGGACGAGTCCGCGCGCGGCGAGCTCCACGAGGGCCGCGGCACGCAGCGCGAGAGGCAGGTCGGGGGCGCCGGTGACCCGGTCCTTCCCGGGGTCGTACGCCAGCAGGAGAAGGCGGGCGGGCAGGGTGAGCGCGGGGCCGGAGGGCACGGTTTCACGGTAATTGTTTGACAGCCTCACCAACAGACTCTTACGGTGTATGACGGTTCTGTTGTCGTCGATTGGAGAAGGACGTTGCTCGTCTGAGGTCCTGAGACACCGCGCATGTCGCGCCGCGCACGTCACGACGTTCACCACGTCACGTGCCCCGCGCCCCGTACATGTCGCCGTGTGAGACCTCGATGCACGAGCATCCGAGCCGTCCTTCCGCCGGTACAGGGCTTTTTTGTTGCCCCGTGGCCCTCATGGCCCCCGCGGTGTCTCGAACGCGTTGCACCCCGTCACCGTTCGCATCCAGCAACCGCGAGGCCTGCCCGCATGTCAATGACCCCCCATTCCTCTTCCCATTCCTCTTCCCGTTCCCCCGCCACCTCCATCGCTGTCACCGCCCTGACCTACGCCTGGCCCGACGGCACCGGCGTCTTCGACGGCCTGCAGGTCGCCTTCGGCCCGGGCCGCACGGGCCTGATCGGCGTCAACGGGTCAGGAAAGTCAACCCTGTTGAAGCTGATCGCCGGTGAGCTCTCGCCGGCCGACGGCAGCGTGCGCGTGTCCGGCGAGATCGGCTACCTGCCGCAGAACGTCACGCTCGACACGTCGCTCCGCGTCGACGACACGCTCGGCATCGCCGGGACCCGCGCCGCGCTGCACGCCATCGAGGCGGGCGACGTGCGCGAGGAGCACTTCACCACGGTCGGCGACGACTGGGACGTCGAGGAGCGCGCCGTCGCCATGTTGTCCCAACTCGGCCTGGGCCACGTGGACCTGGACCGCACCCTGGGTGAGGTCTCCGGCGGCGAGTCCGTGCTCCTGCGGCTCGCGGCGCTGCTGCTGCGCAGGCCCGACGTCCTCCTCCTCGACGAGCCGACCAACAACCTGGACCTGCACGCACGGCAGCGCCTGTACGCCGCCGTGGAGGGCTGGTCCGGAGTGATGGTCGTGGTCAGCCACGACCGTGAACTCCTCGACCGCGTCGACCAGATCGCCGATCTGCGCGGTGGGGAGGTCGTCTGGTACGGGGGGAACTTCTCCGCGTACGAGGAGGCGCTCGCCGCCGAACAGGACGCCGCCGAGCGCATGGTGCGCGTCGCCGAGTCCGATCTGAAGAAGCAGAAGCGCGAACTGGCCGACGCCCAGGTCAAGTTGGCCAGGCGCAAGCGTTACGGCCAGAAGATGCAGGACACCAAGCGCGAGCCGAAGATCGTCATGGGTGAGCGCAAGCGGGCCGCCCAGGTCTCGGCGGGCAAGCACCGCATCATGCACGAGGAGAAGCTCGCCGAGGCCAAGGACCGCCTCGACGAGGCCGAGCTCGCCGTGCGCGACGACGACGAGATCCGCGTGGACCTGCCGTACACGGCCGTCCCGCCGGGCCGCTCCGTGCTCACGCTGCGCGAGCTCCACCTGGCCTACGGGGCGCACGTGGAGGGCGAGTTCGAGCTGCGCGGGCCCGAACGCATCGCCCTCGTCGGGCGCAACGGGGCCGGCAAGACGACCCTGCTGCGCACGATCGCCGGAGAGCTGGCGGCGGTCGAGGGCGAGGCGGTCGCGCACGTGCCGCTGCGGTTCCTGCCGCAGCGACTCGACGTACTGGACGAGGAGTTGAGCGTCGCGGAGAACGTGGCACGGTTCGCGCCCGACGCCACGAACAACCGAATCAGGGCCCGGCTCGCCCGCTTCCTGTTCAAGGGGGCCCGCGCCGATCAGCGGGCCGCGACCCTGTCCGGCGGCGAACGCTTCCGCGCGGCGCTCGCCGCGCTGATGCTCGCCGAGCCCGCGCCGCAGCTCCTCATGCTCGACGAGCCGACGAACAACCTCGACATGGCGAGCGTGGCCCAGCTGACGTCGGCCCTGGAGTCGTACGAGGGTGCCCTGGTCGTGGCCTCCCACGACCTGCCGTTCCTCGAGTCGATCGGCGTGACGCGGTGGCTGCTCCTTGACGGGACCTTGAAGGACACCACCCCGGAGGAGGTACGCACCCTGTAGGAGCACGAGGAACGGGGCCGCCGACGAAACCCGACAAAAGGTGTCGGGTATCCGGCCTAGCGTCGGAGGCATGTCGTACATCCACATCGTCGGCGCCCGCGAGAACAACCTCCGGGACGTCACCCTGCGCATCCCCAAGAACCGGCTCACCGTGTTCACGGGGGTGTCCGGCTCGGGCAAGTCCTCGATCGTGTTCGGCACGATCGCGGTGGAGTCGCAGCGCCAGCTGGGCGAGACGTTCAGCTGGTTCGTCCGCAACCGGCTGCCGAAGTACGAGCGGCCGCACGCGGACGCCCTGGAGGACCTCTCCCCCGCGATCGTCGTCGACCAGAAGCCGATCGGCGGGCACTCGCGCTCGACGGTCGGCACGATGACGGACGTCTACTCGGTGCTCCGCGTGCTGTTCTCCCGGCACGGGACGCCGAGTGCGGGAGCGGCGACCGCGTACTCGTTCAACGATCCGAGCGGGATGTGCCCGCACTGCGACGGCCTCGGGCGGGCCGTGCGGCCCGACTACGACCGCATCCTGGATCCGGCCAGGTCGCTCGCGGACGGCGCCGTGCTGTTCCCGCCGTTCGCCGCCGGCACCTGGCAGGGCCAGACGTACACGAACACCACCGATCTCGACACGCACCGGCCCGTGGGCGAATTCACCGCCGCCGAACGGGAGTTCCTGATGCGCGGGCGCGGCGCGCAGGTGAGCGTGGACAACACGGGAGGCAGCCGGGAGATCCCGTTCGAAGGGCTCGCGGACCGGTTCGAGCGGCTGTACCTGAAGCGGGACCTGTCGGCGCTCGGCCAACGGACCCGCGACATGGTGCAGCGGTACCTCACGGAAGACACCTGCCCCGAGTGCGCGGGGGCGCGGCTGAACGCGGCCGCGCTCGCCACCCGTATCGGCGGACTGAACATCGCGGACTGTACGCGGATGGAGGTCGACGAGCTCATCCCCGTCCTGCGGCGGATCGCGGAGGGCGGCGACCCGGTGGCGGGGCCGGTCGCCACGGCCGCCGTCACCGCGCTGGAGCGGATCGAGGCGATCGGGCTCGGCTATCTCAGCCTGGACCGGCCGACGGCGACGCTCTCCGGCGGCGAGGGCCAACGGCTCAAGACGGTGCGGCAC
Organism: Streptomyces sp. NPDC050085; assembly: GCF_044460595.1. Lineage (NCBI taxonomy): Bacteria > Bacillati > Actinomycetota > Actinomycetes > Kitasatosporales > Streptomycetaceae > Streptomyces > Streptomyces sp. NPDC050085. The sequence continues at coordinate 285,538 of NZ_JBITJZ010000001.1, forward strand.
TTGGGGTCGAGCCTGACCGGGATGACGTACATCTTCGACGAGCCGAGCATCGGCCTGCACCCGCGCGACGTGGGCCGTCTCAACGACCTGCTGCTGCGGCTTCGCGACAAGGGGAACACGGTGCTGGTCGTCGAGCACGACCCCGATGTGATCGCCGTCGCCGACCACGTGGTGGACATGGGGCCGACGGGCGGCGCGGACGGCGGACGCGTCATGTACGAGGGGACGCCGGACGGGCTGCGGCACGCCGACACCCTCACCGGACGCTGTCTGCGCCGTCGCGGCGGCGTGCGGGAGCGGCCGCGCGAGGCCACCGGCGGGGTGTGGATCGAGGGCGCGCGGCTGCACAACCTCAAGGACGTGACCGTGCGCGTGCCGACCGGGGTGCTCACCGCGGTGACCGGCGTCGCCGGGTCCGGCAAGAGTTCGCTGGTGTCGGGGGCGCTGGTCGCCGCGCACCCGGACGCGGTCGTCGTCGACCAGTCCGCCATCGGCATCTCGGGCCGCTCCACCCCGGCGACGTACCTCGGGATCATGGACACCGTGCGGAAGGTCTTCGCGCGCGAGACGGGCACGGAGCCCGGCCTGTTCAGCTTCAACTCAACGGGGGCGTGCGGCAGTTGTCAGGGCCGCGGGGTGGTGTACAGCGACCTCGCGTTCATGGATCCGGTCACCACGGTGTGCGAGGAGTGCGACGGGCGGCGGTTCGGGGAGGACGTGCTGCGGCTGACCGTGCGCGGGCGCAGCATCGCGGACGTGCTCGACATGACGGCGGGGCAGGCGCTCGACCACTTCGCGGACCTGCGCGAGGAGTCCGTACGGCGTCGGCTGCGCGCCCTGCGTGACGTGGGCCTGACGTATCTCACGCTGGGGCGGTCCCTGAGCACGCTGTCCGGCGGTGAGCGTCAGCGCATCAAGCTGGCGACGCACCTGCACCGCACCGCGGCGACCTACGTCCTGGACGAGCCGACGACCGGGCTGCACATGGCGGACGTGGACGGGCTCGTGGCCCTGCTCGACCGGCTGGTCGACGCGGGCAACACCGTGGTCGTCGTCGAGCACAACCTCGACGTGGTCCGGCGTGCGGACTGGGTGATCGACCTGGGCCCCGAGGGCGGCCGGCACGGCGGGCGGGTGATCTTCGAGGGGACGCCGCGCCAACTGCTCGACGCGGACGACTCGTTGACCGCCCGGCACCTGCGGCGCGCGGTCGCGGGCACGGTCGGGCGCGGTGAGGGGGAGGTGACAGCCGCGTAACGGGGGATTCCGCCGGGGCGCCGGGCTGGGCATGATGAGCGCCGTCGCACCTCGCACCGCCCCGCATCCGTCCTGGAGTTCACCCGTGCCCAGCAAGAAGGCTCTCGTCCGCCGCCCCGGACCGCGCATCGCGGAAGGGCTGGTCACGCATGTGGAGCGCACGCCCGTCGACGCCGAGAAGGCGGCCGCGCAGTGGCAGGAGTACGTCGGCGCGCTGGAGGCGCACGGCTGGGAGACGTTCCTGGTGGAACCGGCCGACGACTGCCCGGACGCGGTGTTCGTGGAGGACACGATGGTCGCGTTCCGCAACGTGGCGCTGATCGCCAGGCCCGGCGCCGAGTCCCGGCGGGGCGAGACCGCCGGGGTCGAGGAGGCCGTCGCGCGACTCGGCTGCTCCGTCAACTGGGTGTGGGAACCCGGCACCCTCGACGGCGGCGACGTACTGAAAGTGGGCGACACCCTCTACGTGGGGCGCGGCGGGCGGACGAACGCGGCGGGGGTGCAGCAGTTGCGGGCCGTCTTCGAGCCGCTCGGCGCCCGGGTCGTCGCCGTCCCCGTCAGCACGGTCCTGCACCTGAAGTCGGCGGTGACCGCTCTGCCCGACGGCACGGTCATCGGGTACGAGCCGCTGGTGGACCACGCCTCGCTGTTCCCGCGGTTCCTGCCGGTGCCGGAGGAGGCGGGCGCCCACGTCGTGCTGCTCGGCGGTGACCGGCTGCTGATGGCCGAGAGCGCCCCGAAGTCGGCGGAGCTGTTCGCTGACCTCGGCTACGAGCCCGTTCTGGTGGACATTTCCGAGTTCGAGAAGCTCGAGGGCTGTGTGACGTGCCTCTCAGTCCGGCTCCGGGGGCTGTCCTCGTAACCACGACTCTTTATCGAGCGCTTAACCTACGGCAACGTAACCTACGACACCGTAGGTAGAACCCGTTCGTACCGCTCGCTGTACCTCCGTCCCCCAGGAGCCCTCGTGACCGTCATCTCGCCCCGCCTCGGATCATCGACCACATGGACCGACGCCCGGCTCTTGTACGCGTTGGAGGAAGTGGTCGAGAAGGAGCTGAACCGGCACCTGGCCGTCGCCAAGGACTGGATGCCGCACGAGTACGTGCCCTTCTCCGACGCCCGTAACTTCCCCGGCTTCTTCGAGGACGGCGAGGCCTGGGACAAGGAGCAGTCGAAGGTCACCGAGGTCGGCCGGACGGCGCTGATCGTCAACCTGCTGACCGAGGACAACCTCCCCAGTTACCACCACGAGATCGCGACGCTCTTCGGCCGCAACGGCGCGTGGGGCACCTGGGTGCACCGCTGGACCGCCGAGGAGGGCCGGCACGGCATCGTGATGCGCGACTACCTGCTCGCGTCGCGCGCCGTCGACCCGGACAAGCTGGAAGCCTTCCGCATGTCGCACATGAGCGAGGGCTACGAGTCGGACAACAACCACTCGATGCTGCACTCGATCGCGTACGTCGCGTTCCAGGAGCTGGCCACCCGCATCTCGCACCGCAACACCGGGCACCAGTCGGGCGACCCGGTCTGCGACCGGATGCTGGCGCGCATCGCGACGGACGAGAACCTGCACATGGTCTTCTACCGGAACCTGCTCAAGGCCGCGTTCGAGCTCGCCCCCGACCTCACGATGCGCGCCGTGCGCGACGTCGTCGTCGACTTCCGCATGCCGGGCCACGGCATCCCCGGCTTCGAGCGGGCCGCGGCGCAGATGGCGATCGGCGAGGTCTACAACCTGCGCATCCACCACGACGACGTGCTCCAGCCGGTGCTCCGCTTCCTGAAGGTCATGGAGATCGACGGGCTCGGCCCCGAGGGGATCAAGGCGCAGGAGGAGCTGGGCCTGTTCATGAACGGCCTGGACGCCGAGGCCGGCAAGTTCGACGAGAAGCTGGCCGCCCGCAAGGCGCGCCTCGCGGCGCGCGCGGCCGGCGCCTGACCGTCCCCCCTTCGCTCACCCTTGAAGGCCGTCGCCGTACCCCTCGGCGGCGGCCTTCAGGTCGTGCAGCCAGCCTTCGAGCCCGGCGGCGAGGATCTTCGTCGCGGTGGGCACGTCCGCGTCGACCTGCGGACCGGTGTGCGTCTCCTCGGTGCGCACGAGGACGCCGCCCTTCACCCGGGTGAAGTTCCAGACGTGGACGCCGTCGATGCGCAGCCCGTCGGCCACCCCGGGCCCGGTCCAGCGGATGCAGGAGCCGCGCCGCAGCTGCTCTACGGTCGAGGTGATCTCCAGGGTCGTGGCACCGGTCGCAGGGTTCGGCGGCAGCGGCGTCGTCCAGTGGAACGCCGATCCTGCACGCAGGGGCCCGTGATCGAGACGCCGGGCGCTCTGGACGGGTGCCTGCCAGGACGGCCAGCGCTCCACGTCGGTCTGCAGCTTCCAGACGGTGGCGAGCGGCGCGTGGATCACGGTCTCGGTGCGGTGGCGGACCCGCGCGTCGGGGTCGACGCCGACGCCGCGGCAGGTCAGCGAGTCGGGCGCCGCCCCGGCGGGCACGGCGGCCCCGCCGACGAGGCCGAGGACGAGCGGGACGGTGAACAAGGCGGTGCCGACAGCGCTACGCGTGGCGGGCATGGCGTACTCCTGGTCAACTCGGCGGTGACAGCGGGCAGTTGATTTCGTTTACTCACGTTCGTTAGACGTTCTAACACGTTCGTTCGCGGAGCGTCAATAACCTTCGTGATAGCCTCTAACTCATGGTCGAGAAGGACACGAAGACCCCGCGCGAGCGCTACCGGGCCCAGGTGCGCGCGGAGATCAAGGAGCACGCGCGGGAGCAGATCGCCACGGCGGGCGCGTCCGCGCTCTCGCTCAACGCGATCGCCAAGCGGATGGGGCTGAGCGGCCCCGCCCTCTACCGGTACTTCGCAGGCCGCGACGAGCTGATCACCGAGCTCGTGAAGGACGGGTACCAGAGCCTCGCCGACACGTTCCGCGCAGCGTCGCACGCCGCCGCGTCAGGCGATCAACTGGCCGCGCTGGCAGGGGCGTTGAGGGCCTGGGCGCTGGAGGACCCGCACCGCTACTTCCTCCTGTACGGCACCCCCGTACCGGGGTACGAGGCGCCCGGCGACACCACCGCCATCGCCTCCGAGATCATGGCCATGCTGCTCGACGCGTGTGCGGCGCTGCCGGACGAACGGAGCCCCGGGCCGTTCGACGCGCACCTCGCGGAGCACCGGGACTGGGCGGACGGTCACCCCGCAGGGCCCACCGCGCTGCACCGGGCGCTGACCGTGTGGACCCGGCTGCACGGGGTCCTGTCCCTGGAGGCGGCCGGGCAGTTCGGCGGGATGGGCTTCGATCCCGCCGAGTTGTACGCGGCCGAGCTCCAGGACCTGCTCGCGGGCGGCTGAGCTCAGGCGAGTCCCGCCGCGATCGCGCGGCGCACGGCGTCGGCCCGGTCGCGGATGCCCGCCTTGGCGAAGAGGTTGTTGATGTGCGTCTTGACCGTGGCCTCGCTGATGAACAGCCGTTCCGCGATGGCCCGGTTGGGCAGGCCCTGGCCGATCAGCCCGAGCACCTCGCGCTCGCGCGGCGTGATGTCCTGCGGCAGTGACGTCGCCGAGGGACCCGGCCCGGTGCGGACGGTGGCGAGCAGCCGGTCCTGGACCTCGCGGTCGAGCACGGACTGGCCGGCGGCCGCCGCACGCAGCGCGCGCACGATGTCCTGGCGTCCGGCGTTCTTCGTCAGATAGCCGCGGGCCCCGGCGCCGAGGGCGGCCAGGATCGACTCGTCGTCGGCGAACGTGGTCAGCACGACCACGGCCACGTCCGGGTGCTCCTCGCTGAGCCTGCGGGTCGTCTCGATCCCGTCCATGACCGGCATCCGCAGGTCCATCAGCACCACGTCGACCGGGGCACCGGCCACGGCCGTCAGCACCTCGGTGCCGTCCGCGGCGGCCGCGACGACCTCGATGTCGTCGGACAGGCCGAGGACCGCGGCGAGCGGTTCCCTGACCGCGGCCTGGTCGTCGGCGACGACCACCCTCAACTGCTGCTGCTTCTCGGCCTGTTCACTCATCGCCGCTCGTTCGCCGCCCATCGCCACTCGCTCGCCGCTCATTCGTCGTTCGTCACTCGTCACTCGTCACTCGTCACTCGTTCGTCACGCATCGGGGATCACTGCCTCGACCTGCCAGCCGCCCCGCTCGGGCCCCTCCGCGACCGGGCCCGCGGTGATCGTGCCACCCAGCAGGGCGGCGCGCTCGCGCATGCCGATCAGGCCCATCCCGCTGCCGACACCCGCGGTCACGGTCCGGGTGGGCGGACCGTTGCGGATCCGCAGGGTGGTCGACGCGGGCGCGAACGCCAGCTCCACCGCGACCGCTGCCCCGGGTGCGTGCCGGCCCGCGTTCGTCAGGGACTCCTGGGCGATCCGCAGCAGGTTCTGGGTCACCCGTGCTGGTACCTGGCGCACGGTCCCGGTGACGGTGAGGGCGTCGCGGTGCCCGGACGACTCGACCATCGCGGACAGGCTCTCGACGAGCGGCAGGGAGTCCTCGCGCAGGGCGTGCACGGTCCACTGCGCCTGCTTCAGGCTCTCCTTGACCATGCTGTGGGCCTTGTCGTTGGCCTCCCTGACCTTGTCCAGGTCACCGGTGTCGAGCAGGGCGTCGGCCAGTTCCAGCTGCATGTTGATCCCGGCCAGCGAGTGCGCGAGCACGTCGTGCACGTCCCGTGCGATCCGGCTGCGCTCGGTGAGCACCGCGGCCTGGGCCTCGGCGCGGGCGGCCCGCCCGGCGGACTCGGCGGCCGAGATCACCGCCTGGACGGCGCGCTGCCGGCTGCGCTTGAGCATGCCGACCACGACGGGGGCTCCGGTGACGAGGCCGAGCGTCCACGGCAGTTCGTGGTGGCCGGGGCCGAGGCGGAGGTACAGGACGCCGCCGCACAGCACGCTGCACAGCAGCGCGAGGGTGAGGGCCGTCCGGGCCGGGAGCCGGTATCCGATGTGCCCGGCGAGGAAGAACGCGAACAGATAGCTCGACCCGCTGCGGCTGACGCCGATCAGGGCGGCCGACGCGATGATGCCGCAGGTCAGCCAGACCACGGCGACGCGCGGGGAGACCTTCTCCTCGGGCACGGCCCGGGCGAGCAGCGCCACGCAGCACAGCACGTACAGGACGGCCACCGCCAGGCCGCGGCCACTGAGGCCCATCGGGCGGATGGTCACGGCACCGGAGACGACGACGGCGATGTTCAGGACCCACTGCATCCAGGGTTCCCGGCCGGGAACCGGCCGCGGGCCGGCCCCTTGGGAGGGGGCCGGCCCGGACGGCGGAGAGGTCTCGGTTGCGGACACGGCCAGACCATAGCTCACGGTCGCACGGCCCGGCCGGGGACGGGCGCGGCCGTCACGGTGGCGGTCCCGGTGGGCACGCGCCGGCTGCGGAGGTAGATCGTCGCCAGGCGGGTGACGACCTCGGTCAGTGCCATCAGGACGAACGCCGCGACCCAGGCCTGGTCGCTGGTGATGTGGTGGGTGATGCTGAAGCGCGCCACGGTGCCGGCGCCGCCGCCGTGCTCGGTCCACAGCTGGAAGGCCATCCGGGCGCCCATGCCGAGCACCCACAGGGCCGCCGAAACCGCACCGGCCTTGATCAGGAGGTGTCCGTCCAGGGCCCGGATCCGGGTGTAGACGCCACCGGCGATGCCGAGCGCGGCGCCCACGGCGACCAGGGTGCCGATGAGGACCAGGTCGTTGCCGCCGGTCGGAACGGTGTCGAGGTAGGAGTAGGCCACGAAGGCCACGATCCCCAGCGGGATCAGGAAGGACCTGAGGTCGAGTCGTCCTTCCCGCAGCTGCCGGAAGACGACGAGGAGGAGGGCGATGTCGGTGATCCACTCAGTCGTTGTCATGCCCTCAAGACTGCTGCGGCACGGCCTGAAGCACCTGGACCCATGGGTGGAAGCGAGGGTGGAGATCGACCTCTCCCCCGATGTCCACCCCTGGCTGCCGACCCACTAGCCGGACTCCCGCAACGGTGCCACGGTGCGACCAGGGGGTGAACTCCATGGCGCAGACGCACGAGTGGATGTTCTACGAGGTCATGTGGCGCAGCTGGGCCGGGCGGACGCAGGTGCCGTATCCCGTGCCGTGGTGGGCGCAGCAAGCGTTCCGGCGGTGGAGCGACGACTTCGACGCCGGGACGTACGACTCGAAGGAGGCGGCGTTCGCCTCGAACGCGCTGTACCGGTACTGGGGCATGGTCGGGGTCAAGGACCACCGGCAGGAGTCCCTGATCGGGCAGGCCGGTGAGATCGAGCCGGTCTACGACAAGTACTGCCTGTCGTTCTTCCTGTTCGACCCGGCGACGGGCGCGCTGCACCTGCCGCAGCTGACGGACGGCGGGACGGTGCAGCAGCGCACGGAGGCGCCGCACCTGCCGGTGGTGCTGACCACGTTCCGTACCGCGGACGGGGTCGAGTTCGTGCAGCGGACGTTCGCGGTGCCCGTCGGGGTGCGGCAGCGGGACGCCGTGGTGACGCGGCTGACCGTGGGCTCGCCGACGGGCCAGGCGCGCGAGGGGCTGCTGTGCGCGGCGCTGATGCCGGCCGGGCCGAGCGGTTTCCAGCGGCACGACCGCAACGGGCGCGAGATCACCGACCGGCGGCTCACGTTCCTGCGCTATCTGCAGGGTGAGCAGCGGGTCGAGACGAACAGCGGCTGGGGGCCCGCCTTCGACACCGCCCCCGAGCAGTTCGGGGTGTACGGCAACGCGGACTTCAGCCCGGACCCGGACGTGTACGTGCACCACAGTCCGTTCCGCGACCTGGTGATGGGCGGCAAGCTGAACGGGGCGGCCGAGGCGCAGGACCAGGTGGCGGGGTTGTGCAGTGCCGTGTTCGCGTGGCCGTACCGGGTGGTCGAGGACGAGCTGATGGAGGTCGACGTGCGGCTGCCCGTCGACCTGTACAGCGGGCCCGACGACCTGGCGGAGCTGCGGGCGACCCCGGCGGACGAACTGGAGTCGGCCAACCGCCGGTTCTGGACGGAGAAGCTGCTGCACCAGGGCGTGCAGCCCGAACTGCCGCTGCCGGTCGCCCACTTGACGGACCTGTTCCGGCAGGCGCGCTCGGAGCTGCTGATCCTGTCCGACCTCGGTGAGATCCATCCGGGGCCGACGGTGTACGACTCGTTCTGGATCAGGGACTCGTCGGTGGAGGCGACCGCGTGCTCGCTGGTCGGTGACGCGGCCCTCGCCGAGCACCAGTTGGGGACGCACTATCCGCTGAGGTTCAACCGGGGCGGCGGCCGGATCGGGCCGTGCGCGGAGTACGGGTTCTACGGCGGCCCGCACGAGAAGGACGACCGGGAGTGGGACAGCAACGGGCAGGCGCTGTGGGCGATCGGCCGGTTCGACCGCACCGCGGGGCGGGCCGCCGCGTTCGGCACCAAGCTCTACAACCCGTACGTCCTCGACGGCGCGCGCTGGCTGCGCGACAACCGGGACGGGTACGGGCTGCTGCACAGCGGCTGGAGCGCAGAGCACCTTGGTGAGCGGGACAAGCCGCACTACTGGGACGACCTGTGGGGGCTCGCCGGGCTCTACGAGGCCGCGCGCCTCGCGGAGCGGATCGGCGCGCCCGAGGTGCCCGAACTGTGGGGCGCCTTCGACGACTTGAAGGCCGCGACGGGCGCGTCGATGCGCTGGGTCCTCGAGGAGCAGCGGCGGCGCGGGTCCTGGGAGACGTACCTGCCGACCGGCCCAGGCGACGTCGGACGGCTCGACTCGACGATGATCGGCGCGGCGGCGTACTTCCATCCGCTGCGTCTGCACATGGGCAGCAAGCTGGGCGACGACATCGACCGGGCGGCGCGGTGCACGCTCGACACGATGTACGCGCACTTCGTGACCGGCGGCTACCGGCACGAGGCGGCGTGGAACGCCTACGGGCCGTACCTGACCATGCAGGTGGCGCACGCCTATCTGCTGGCGGGCCATCCGGAGCGGGCCGACGCGCTGCTCGGCTGGGTGGTCGGCGCGGCGTTCCCGCGCACCCAGGACCGGGCGGTGGCGCTCGGCGCGTGGAACGAGCAGCACGCGTTCCCGATCGCCTCGGACTTCCGCGAAGTGCCGGACCGGCACTGGTACATGGGCGACATCCCGCACGGCTGGGCCGCCGCCGAGTACCTGATGCTGATCCGCGACATCCTGTTCTTCGAGGCCGACGAGGACCGGGATCCGCATCTGTACATCGCCCCGGGCGTGCGCCCGCACTGGCTGGCGGACGCGCAGCCCGTGGCGGTCGAGGACGCACCGACCCTGTTCGGGCAGCCCTTCGGGTACCGGCTCACGCACGACGCGGGCGCGCACCGGGTGAACGTCCGGATCCAGACGGCGCCGGACGGGGTGCGGTTCGTCTATCCGTGCCGGTTCGGGACGGTGGTCTCCGCCGTCGCCGACGGGCACGACCTGGACGTGACCGGGTTCGGCGACGACGTCCATGTGCCCGCAGGGACAAGGGAGTTCACGGTCACCTACGCCTGAGCTGGTGGCGCTCCTTCTCGGAGAGGCCGCCCCAGACGCCGAAGCGCTCGTCGTGGGTCAGCGCGTACTCCAGGCAGGCCGGGCGGATCTCGCACATCGTGCAGATCTGCTTGGCCTCGCGGACGGAGCTGCCGGGCTCGGGGAAGAAGAAGTCTCCGCCGGTCTGGGCGCACAGGGCCTGGTCCTGCCAGGTGGGGCCGGCGGGCGTGAGGGTCGTGTTCGCGTGCATGGTGACGAGGGTGCCGCCCGGCGAAAAACGTCCGATCAACGAGTGATCAACGCGGCGCGCCGGGCGGCACCGTCGACTTCAGGCCGCGCCTGTGACGGCCGCGCCCCTGACAGTCGTGTCTCTGACAGTCATGCCTCTGACAGTCCCGTCTACTGCTGGTTCGGATCGCCCTTGATCACCGCGAAGCCCGCGCCGTACGGATCCGCGAACTTGGCGATCCGGCCCACACCGGGCAGGCTGATCGGCCCCGAGCGCACCGTCCCGCCCAGCTCCTGGACCTTGCCGGCGACGGCGTCCACGTCCGCGACGTGGATGTACGGAACCCAGTGCGGGCCCGCGCTCGCCTCGACCGGGTCGAGGTCGAGCGGGACGAGGCCGCCGAACATCCCGTTCTCGTCCGTGCCCGCCGGGTTCACGCTCGTGTACGTGCCGCCGTCGAACTCCACGTCGAAGGCGCCCCAGCCGAGGACCGATCCGTAGAACTCCTTCGCGGCGGCGACATCGGGCGCGTACAGCTCCACCCAGTTCAGCCCGCCGTCCTCCGTCACGTATCCGAAGCCCTTGTGCTGCCGCGGCTGCCAGATGCCGAAGGCGGCACCTCCCGGGTCGGCGAAGATCGCCATCCGGCCCTGGTCGAGCACGTCCATCGGCTGGAGGAGCGCGGTGCCACCGGCCTGCTCGACGGCCTTGGCCGTGGCGTCGGCGTCCCCGCTCTGGAAGTACACGGTCCAGGCCGGGCCGCCCTGGTCGGGAGTGACGGTCATGCCGCCCCCGACGCTCTTCCCGTCGATCTGGAACATCCCGTACCCACCGGTCTCGGGGCCGCCCGGCTGGAACTGCCAGCCGAAGACGCCTCCGTAGAAGGCGATCGCGCCGTCCAGGTCCGGGGTACCGAGGTCCATCCAGATCGGTGCGCCGTTCACGAAGTCCGTGGTGATCATGGTCCTGCCCTCCTCGTCGAGGGTTTCTCTTCCGGACTGCCGAGTCTTGCACCGCCCACTGACAATCGCCGTCGCACCGCGCTGACCAGGAAAGGTACGGACCAATAGCCATTCACAGAACGTCTTCAACTATTGAAGGGAAACAAATCGTGGGAGCGCTCCCCGTCATAAGTCTTGACGCTCCTGGCCCCTCTCGCCACAGTGGGGCTCCCCACACACCCCCACACTTCAGGAGTGTCGATCGTGATATCGCGCAGGATGTTCCTCGCCGGTACCGGAGCGACCGTCGCCACTGCCGCCGCATCCCTGGCCGTCCCCGCCCGGACCGCGGGCGCCGCGCCCGCCACCTGTGAACTGGCCCTGTCCAACAAGTCGTTGCCCGGTACCGTGCGCGCGTACGTGACCGGGCACGACCAGTCCACCGGCAACTGGCTGCTGCTGCGCGCCGACGGCAGCGTCTACCGGCCCGCGTCCCCCAGCGCCCCGCAGACGCCGCTCCCGGTGGACTGCGCGATCCCGCTGGGCGCCGCGGGCTCTGCACCCAAGGTGCTGACGCTTCCTCAGATGTACGGCGCCCGCGTCTACTTCGTCCGGGACGACACCCTCGACTTCTTCCTCAACCCGGGCCCCGCGCTCGTCGAGCCGGCCTTCGCGACGCCCGCCGACGCGAACTACGGCAAGACCTGGTCGTTCTGCGAATTCACCTTCAACACCGACCAGTTGTACGCCAACATCAGCTATGTCGACCTGGTGACGGCGCTGCCGATCGGGCTGACCCTGGAGGGCGACGCGACCCACACGGTGGCCCCGCTGCCGGACGGCGCCGTCGACCGGATCGCCGCGGACCTCACGGCGCAGGCGGCCAGGGACGGGCAGCCCTGGGACAAGCTCGTCATCAAGGGCGGCGACGGCAAGGTGCTGCGCGTCATCTCGCCGCAGAACCTCATGGCGCCGTACTTCGGGCAGCCCGACCAGATGCCGTTCCGCGACTACTTCAACGCGTACGCCGACCAGGTCTGGGACACGTACCGCTCGGCCGACCTGAAGATCGACCTGCAGGGCGGGCGCGGGGTGTTCACCGGCCGGGTCAGCGGCGACACCCTCACCTTCAACGGCGGCCACACCTTCGCCAAGCCGACCGCGAAGGACGTCTTCACCTGCAACTACGGGCCGTTCGCGAACAATCCGGGTGACTCCGACGACAAGAAGGGCCTGCTGGCCAGGCTCGCCGCCGGATTCAACCGCAGCATCATGCTCACGCACCCCGAGCAGCCGAACGGTGCGACGAGCGCCGACTACTACCAGGGCGCCACGACGAACCACTGGTCGCGGATCGTGCACGCCAACTCGCCGATCGGGTACGCCTTCCCGTACGACGACGTACGCCCCGACGGCCAGGCCGACGTGTCGGGCGCCGCCAACGACGGCAACCCGCGCCGCTTCACGGTGAGCGTCGGTTCCTAGCCAACTCCCCCTGCCTACGGGTCACTTGTCGGCGTCCTCGCGGATCAGCTCGACGGCCTTCTCCGCGAGGGCGACCGTCGGCGCGTGCGTGTGGCCGCGCGTGATGTGCGGCATGACGGAGGCGTCGACGACGCGCAGCGCCTCGGTGCCGCGCACTCGTAGGCGCGGATCGGTGACCGAGCCCGCGTCGGTGCCCATCCGGCAGGTGCCGACGGGGTGGTACAGCGTCTCGGCGCCCGCACGGATCGCGCGGGTGAGCGTCTCGTCGTCGACGACGCCCGGGTATCCGGCCATGGGCTCCGAGTGCAGGGGCCGCAGCGCCGGGTCGGCGAGCAGTTCCTCGGCCCGGCGCACGCCCGCGACGAGGGTGCGCAGGTCCTCCTCGTCGGCCAGGTAGCCGGGGTCGATGCGCGGCCGTCCGGCGGCGCCGGTCCCCGTCGGGGTGATCCGCCCGGCGCTGCGCGGCTGCAGCAGGACCACGCCGACGGTGAGGCCGTGCTCGGTCGGCGGCACCAGGCCGTGGTCGACGAACGGCACGGGCGCCCAGAGCAACTCGATGTCGGGGGCGGTGAGTTCGGGCCGCGTCTTGATGAAGGCGACGGCCTCGCCGATGTTCGAAGTGAGGGGCCCGCGTCCGCCGAGCAGGAAGCGGGCGATGTTCGCCGGGGTGTCGGCGCCGGTCAGGGAGAGCGGGCGCGGGCAGCGGACGGTGACGGCGTAGGACAGGTGGTCCTGGAGGTGGCGGCCCACGTCGGGCGAGGCGACGCGGGTGTCGGTGCCGGCGCCGGCGAGCGCGGCCGGGTCGCCGATCCCGGCCTGGTGCAGCAGGTGCGGCGAGCCGATGGCGCCCGCGGCGAGGATCACCTCGCGGGTGGCGCGCAACGTCCCGACGGACACGCCGTCGGCGACGACTCCGGCCGCGCGGATCCCGTCGAAGTCGATGCGGCGGACGCGGGCGCCGGTGTGGACGTCGAGGTTGGGCCGGCGGGCGGCCGGTTTGAGATAGCCGTCGGCGGCGCTCCAGCGGCGGCCGCGGTACTGGTTGACCGGGGTGGGCGCGAAGCCCTCGTGGTCTGCCTGGTTCAACTCCTCGAGCTCGCGCAGCCCTTGGGCCCGGCAGGCGTCGAGGAACGCTGCCGTGGTGGTGTTCGGGGCGCGCAGCGGCGAGATGTGCAGCGGGCCGAGCGTGCCGTACACCGACTTCTCCCGCCGGGGCCCTTCCCACCGCTCGGCACGCCGGAAGTAGCGCTCGAACCGGTCGTACGCCCACTCGGGCCCGGCGGCCTCGCCCCAGGCGTCGTAGTCGTCGCGGTGCCCGCGCACCCACATCATGGCGTTCATCGACGACGAGCCGCCGAGCATGTGACCGCGCGGCCAGTACAACTCCCTGTCCTCCAGGGCGCCTTGCTTGGTCGTGGCGTAGTCCCAGTCGTACGGCGTCCTGAACAGTTTCGGGAACGCGGCCGGTATCCGGATCTCCGGCTTGCGGTCGCGCGGCCCGGACTCGACGAGGGCGACCCGCACCGACGGGTCCTCGCTCAGCCGCCCGGCGAGCACGCACCCGGCGGACCCGGCCCCGACGATGACGTAGTCGTACGTACGGTCCTTGCTCAACTCGGCTCCCCTGGAGGCTTGTTGGCGCATACAGCTGTCACCGATGTCTACACCCGCGCCGGGCCCGGCAAAACCGGTTGTACGAGGTCGGGGCGGACCGGATCATCTCGGGGTGACCGATGTGCCGCTGCACCCGTACGCCCGACTGCCCCGCCGCCACCACGACCGCCACGTCACGGCCTCGGCCGTCGACGCGTTCGGCCGCGCCCACTGGCTGCTGCGGGACCGCACCCCGGGCCGGCTGCCGCGCCCCTACGACGCCCTGGTCGTCACGGTCGGGACGGACGCATCCTCGTACGAGATGCAACTCACCGGCGTGCGCGCCCGATTCGCGAAGATCGACACGCTGCCCGACGGCGGATTCGTCGTCGCGGACAGCGGGCCGGGCGGGCGTGGCGGTGCCGTGACCTGTGGGACGCGGGGGCGCGCGTGGTGCTCGGCTCGGACTGGCCCATCGCCGCGTACCCGCCGCTCGGCGTGCTGGCCGGCGCCAGGTACCGCCGCCCCAGCCGTGATCTCTCGCTGCCGCCGCACGGGCCGGAGCAGGCGCTGACGGGGCTCGAGGCGTTGCGGGCCATGACGCTCAACCCGGCGTACGCCTCCGGCGAGGAGCGGGAATCAGGGGCGCTGGCCGTCGGGTTCCGGGGCGATCTGTCGGTGTTCGCGGCGGACCCGGTCGGCACACCGGCGGTCGAACTCCCGGACGTGCCAGTGCGGTTGACTGCCGTCGGGGGGCGGGTCACGTTCCGCTCGGCCGAGGTGTAGCGCGCGACGGGGTAGGGGCCGAGGGATGCGCAGTTCCCCGCGCCCCCGAACTGCCCACCCGCCGTTGCCGGTTGCGGCACGCTCGCCAGTGCCGCGCCATCGCGGCTGATCGCGCAGTTCCCCGCGCCCCTGGAGGCGCGGCTTCGCCGCTGCCTCCACCGATTCCGACGCGACCCGGCAGACGCAGCCACGCAGGACCCCCGCACTCAGTGATGCGGGTCGTCATACGGCGGGATCGTGCCGTCCGGCTTCTTCACCAGGAACAAGCCCGCCATCCCCATGTCCGAGTGGCTCTGGACGTGGCAGTGGTACATCCAGGCGCCCGCTCCCACGCCCTCCCCCGCGATGATCTGGAACCCGAACGAGTCCGCCGGGCCGCAGATCTTGTTGTCGAGGACCTGGGACGGGTCGTCGGGGCCCGTGAGCATGCCGGTGCGGTTGTCCGCCCAGCGATGACCGTGCATGTGGAACGTGTGGTAGTACTCGCCGTGCGTGATCATCACGATCTCGACGCGGTCGCCGACCGTCGCCTCGAACGTCGGGGCCTCGTGCATCCCCTTGTTGTTGATCGTCATGTCGTTGAAGACGATGGTGAACGTCTTGCCCGGGTCGGGCAGGACGTCGCCCTTGCGGCGCACGATCACCGGGCCGTAGAGGCCCTTCTTGATGCCGCCCGTTCCGTGGTCCGTGCCGACGACGTGGTCGTGGTAGTGCCAGTAGCCCGCCGTGCCGGGACGCCACGTGCCGTCCGCCCGGCGGCCCGGCGCATGGGTGCGCCAGGTGTACGTGCGGGTGCCGCCGGGCTCGACGTGGCTGCGGTTCATCCGCGTGCCGTCGCTGGTGATCTCGTAGTCCATGCCGTGGACGTGCAGGCTCGCGTCGACGTCCGTGAGGTTCTGGAACTCGATGTGCAGCGTGTCGCCCTCGTTGAGCTCGATCAGCGGGCCCGGGATCGACGCCTTGCCCTTCTCGAAGCCGTAGCCGAGCTGCCCGTCCGCGAGCTTCTCCGCGTACAGCTTGATGCGTTTGACCTCGCCTCCGGCGGGCGCGGTGCGCGGTGGCGTGTCGGCCCCTGCGGCCGGTGAGGCGAGCGCGCCGACCGACAACGACGTCACCCCCGCCGTCGCGGCCACGGCACCGCCGATCAGCATCCGCCGGCTCAGCGCCCCGCCGTCCCGCGCACTCGTCTCGTGTTCCGTCACAGCCAACTCCCCACCCTCGTACGGGCTTTCACGTCGCGCTGAGCACCGTAGCCACGTGATCTTCGTTTATCCACACTCAGGACAAAGTTTGTGCCATCACGGTCATACCTATTGGCGAGCCATGAAAAGAGGTCTAGCTTTCTCGGCGCTGTTGCTGTGTCCGATGAGGGGTGGGTGAACACATGCGGCGCGAACCGCATCAAAAGCCGTTGCCCGTACGAGAGTTCAGAGCGAGCAGGAGCAGATCCGGCAGGCGCAGGCGCGTCTGGGCCGTCGGGGTCGCCGCGGGTGCGGTGGCCGCCGGGCTGCTGAGCGGGCCCGCCGCCAGCGCCTATCCGGATCCGGGTCCGCGCGTGACAACGATGTCCGTGAAGTCGCCGCCGGGCGGCGACAACGTACGGGTCCTGGTGTACTACGGGTCCGCGGCCGCCGGCGACGAGTCGCCCACCGTGAACGCGGGCATCGAGGCCATCGAGAAGATCGGCCAGTCGGGACCGGCCGGGCAGCGGTTCACGATCACGGCGACGGACGACGCCTCCGTGTTCACGAACGGCACCAAGATGGGCCGGTTCAACTCCGTGGTGTTCCTGACCGGCGGGGGCGACGTCCTCGACGCCGATCAGGAGGCGGGGCTCGAGGCGTACATGGAGGCGGGCGGCGGTTTCGTCGGCATCCACGACGCGGCCCGCGCCGAACCGTACTCGGACTGGTTCACCGGCCTGATCGGCGCCAGGCCCGCCGCGTCGTCGCCCACCACCGCCCAGCGCGCGACCGTTGAGGTCGGCGACCGGCAGCACCCGGCGACGAAGGACCTGCCGGTGCAGTGGAAGCGGCCGGACCAGTGGCTGAACTGGGTGAAGAACCCGTCGGGCGACGTGCACACGGTCGCGCGGGTCAACGAGACGACGTACAAGCCGGGCGCGGGCGCGAACGGCGCCGACCACCCGGTGTCGTGGTGCCGCGACTACGACGGCGGGCGCTCCTTCTACACCGGCATGGGCGGCACGGTCTCCTCGTACGACGAAGTGGACTTCCGCGACCACCTGCGCGGGGCGCTGCTGTGGACAACGCGGCTCGTGCGCGCCGACTGCAAGGCGGCGATCAACGCCAACTACAAGGCCGAGCGGCTGACCCAGCCCAACCAGGCCGGGCAGAACGACCAGATCGGCGAGCCGCACGGGCTCGTCACGGCTCCCGACGGCCGCGTGCTGTACATCGGGCGCGGCGGCGCGGACTCGTCCCAGCCGGTGATCACCGACTGGAACAACCCCGACGTCGGCAAGGGCAAGGGCCAGATCCACGTCTACGACCCGAAGACCAAGAAGGTCACCCTCGCCGGCGAGCTGAGCATCTTCGGCAACAAGGGCGGCGGCGACGAGCTGATCAAGGTCGAGGAAGGGCTGCTCGGGATCGCGCTCGACCCGGCCTTCGAGCAGAACGGGTGGGTGTACCTGCACTACACGCCGCACTCCGGACTCGACCGCGACAAGCAGATCGCGCAGCGCCAGGTCTCCCGGTTCACCCTCGACCTCAACACGAACAAGCTGGACCTCAGCAGCGAGAAGGTGCTGCTCAAGTGGCCGGTACAGGTGCACAGTTGCTGCCACGCGGGCGGCGGCATGGCCTGGGACTCCAAGAACAACCTGTACATCGCGACGGGTGACAACAACTCCTCGCAGTTCAGCGACGGGTACTCGGGCAACAACCCGCAGCCGAACTACAAGGGCGTCTCGTTCGCGGACGCGCGCCGCACCGCGGGCAACACGAACAACCTCAACGGCAAGATCCTGCGCATCCACCCGGAGGCCGACGGCACGTACACCCTGCCGGAGGGGAACCTCTTCACCGGCAAGGAGACGGCCGAGGGCGGCGGCAAGACGCGCGGCGAGATCTATGTGATGGGCGTCAGGAACCCTGCACGCATCTCCATCGACAAGAAGACCGACACCCTGTACGCGGGATGGGTCGGCCCGGACGCCGGCGAGCCGTCGACGACGTGGGGTCCGGCCAAGTACGACCAGTTCGCCGTCATCACCAAGGCGAGCAACCGCGGTTGGCCGTACTGCATGGGCAACAAGCAGCCCTACCGCGACCGCAATCTGCCGGACCCGACGAAGCCGCTCGGCTGGTACGACTGCGACCACCTCAAGAACGAGTCGCCGAACAACGACGGCCTCGTCAATCTGCCGCCGATGACCGCGAACAACATCTGGTACTCGCCGCAGGGCGGCGCCCCGGACTACCCGCGGGACGCGAACGGCATCCCCTCGTACAAGAAGGAGGAGGCCACGTACCTGCTGCCGTGGCTCAAGGGCGGCGGCCAAGCGGCGATGGACGGCCCCGTGTACCGCTACGACGCGTCGATCCCGAACGCCGACAAGTGGCCGAGCTACTGGGACGGCAAGTGGTTCGTCGGGGACTTCTACGACTCCACCCAGCCGCGCAACGCCGTTCTCACCGACCCGAAGACGCACGGTGACGGGTCGATCCCGGTCCACTCGGAGTCGCTGAAGAAGATCATCCCGATCGGCAACGACGGCATCAAGAACCTCATGGACTGGAAGTTCGGTCCCGACGGTGCCCTGTACGTCCTCGACTACGGGCGAGGCTTCTTCACCTCCGACGCCAAGTCGGCGCTGTGGAAGGTCACTTACACCGGCGGCGAGGCGACGCCGGCGGCCGATCAGCTGGCCAGGAAGGGCTGACCCATGCGGAGAACCATGCGTAGACCCCTGCGTGGACAGAGAGTGCTGACGGCGCTGCTCGCCGCGCTGCTGCTGTGCCTCGGGCTCGGCGGCACCACGACGGCGTACAGCCAGACGGAGCCCGCCGCGGCCGCGCAGGTGCTGACCTGGACGGCGGGCGACGACATCACCAAGTACGGCTCCGCGCCGACCACGGCGGTCGCGGGGCAGGCCACGATCGTCTTCGAGAACAGCGCCGCGACGGGCAACACCACGGGGATGCCGCACACGTTGACGTTCGACGTGTCGGATCCCGAGTACAACAACGACGTGCCGCTGAACATCATGGCCAACCCCAACGACGACCAGGGCGGCAAGCACACCGCCGAGGTCACCCTCTCCCCCGGGCGCTACCGCTACCACTGCACGATCCCCGGCCACACCAGCATGCAGGGGATCCTGGTGGTGACGGACGGTGGCGGCGGTGACGACACGACCGCGCCGGCGACCTCGGCGAAGGCCGAGGGGCAGACCAACGCGGACGGCGCGTTCATCGGCTCCGCGTCCGTCTCGGTCACCGCGACCGACGACGGTTCGGGCGTCGACCGGATCGAGTACGCCCTGGACGGCGGCGCGTACACGCCGTACACCGCGCCGGTGGTCGTCGACCGGGTCGGGGCGCACACCCTGAAGTACAAGGCGACCGACAAGGCGGGCAACGCCGCCGCCGAGAAGTCGCTCGACTTCACGGTGGTCGCGCCGCCGACCGACGACACGACGCCGCCGGAGACCTCGGCGACGGTGACCGGCGACAAGGACGACGCCGGCGCGTACGTCGGCATGGCGACCGTGACGGTCTCCGCGTCCGACACCGGCTCGGGCGTCAACTCCCTTGAATACGCAGTCGGTTCGGACGGCGCCTGGCAGCCGTACACCGCACCGGTGATGTTCCACGACCCGGGCGCCTACAAGGTGCGCTACCGGGCCGCGGACAAGGCGGGCAACCAGGCCGCGGAGAAGTCCGTCGACTTCTCGGTGGTGGCGCCGCCGGTCAAGGACACGACGCCGCCCTCGGTGTCCCTCTCCGTCGCCGGGGACAAGAACTCCGACGGCGCGTACATCAACAACGCGAAGCTCACCGTGACCGCGACCGACGACGAGTCGGGCGTGGACAAGGTCGAGTACTCGCTGGACGGAGGCCCGTACCTCGCCTACACCGCCCCTGTGGTGGTGGACCGCGTGGGCGCGCACTCGGTGGCGTACCGGGCGAGCGACAAGGCGGGCAATGCCGCCACGGCGCAGACGTTCGTGTTCGCGGTCGCCTCGGGCGGCGGCGTCCCGGCGCCCAACTGCCCGGAGCTGGACGAGCGTTCGACGGTGTTCGTGGGCACGACGGACACGGGCGTCCCGAACCGGGTCACCAACAACCGGTGCAGGATCGGCGAGTTGATCGAGGACGAGAAGGAGTGGACGTCGCACGCGCTGTTCGTCAAGCACGTGAAGACGGTCACCGACAAGCTCCTCAAGGAAGGTGTCGTCGACCAGCGCGAGTACAACAGGATCAACACGGCGGCGCGGCAGTCCCCGATCGGCAAGCCGGGCCAGACCGACGGCTACACCAAGATCCTGGACGGCACGCAGGCGCAGTTCGACAAGTGGGAGCAGGTCGGCGGCGGGAAGTTCACGCTGAACGCCGACGGCTCGATCACCAGCCGCACCGACGTGCAGGGCATGGGGATGCTGTGGTTCCCGCAGCGCAAGTACGCCAACTACTCGCTGAAGCTGCAGTGGCGTGACGACGCGCCGGGCACGGGCAACGCCAACGGCGGTGTGTTCGTGCGGTTCCCGTGGGTGCACGACAACCCCGAGGAGTCGCGTCCGGAGTGGGTCGCCATCAAGTACGGGCACGAGGTGCAGGTGCTCGACCGTCCCGACGGCGACATGTACAAGACCGGTTCGATCTACGGCTTCGACCGGGTCGGCCTCGCGGGCGCGGGCGTCACCCAGAAGGGCACGTGGAACGACTACGAGATCAAGGCGGTGGACCAGCACTTCTCGATCTACCGCAACGGTGTGCTGATCAACGAGTTCGACAACACCGGCGGCCAGGTCTTCGAGCCTCCGCGGGGCGACGACCCGGGCACGGACGGCCGGCGCTACTCCTCCGGCTACATCGGGCTCCAGGTGCACAGCACGACGGACGTCGTCTCGTACCGCGACGTCCGCGTCAAGGAGCTGCCGTAGCAGGGCAGTGGTGAAGGCCGCCCGCCCGCCGGACCCCCGGGTTCAGCGGGCGGGCTTCACCCTGCCGGTCTCACTTCCACCTGGATCGTGCCCGAACTCCCCTGCGTGAGCACGGAGTTGCTTTGTACGGACACGAAGTCCTCGGGTGCGACGACGCCCGAGCCGTCCACGTCGGCGTGGACCCGGACCGTGTAGCGGGCCCGCGGGTCCGGCGGCGGCACCGCGAGCGTGAGGTGCGGCGCGGCCGCGAGGTCGACGTCCGTGGCGGCGGTGCGCGCGACGATCCGGGCGGGCGCGTCGGCCGCGGTGATCTCCTCGACCTGGACGCGCAGGGTCACCGGGCCCTTCGGCGGCTCGGTTCCCGGCGCGAGACGGACAGCGATTTCTACGTTTCTCATACGCCTGCCCAGCCCCTTGTTGTCGGCATGTGCCCCCAGTACTTTCCCCAGTACTTTCCGCAGCACTTTCGCAAAATAGCGCCCTTCATGGGAGGGCGGGAAGTCCAAGGCCAGGGGGAAACGAATCATGCCTGCTTCCGAGTCACGCGTTCATGGTGAGGGGCACGGGGGACACGGGGAATTCCGGTCCGCGCGTGAGGTGAAAACCGGCCTGATCCACGGCGCAACGTTCGAGATCAAACCGGTTCAGTACGTCGACATCGACGGTCTCGCGATGTTCGAGGGCGACATCGTGCTCGGCACGGTCGCCGAGGTGGAGCGGCGCACCGCGGAATTCCAGGCCGAGTCGGAGGGAAAGCCGCCCACGATGACGGCGGTCGCGGTCACCGGGCAGCAGTTCCGATGGCCGGGCGCGCTGGTGCCGTTCGAGATCGACTCGGCGCTGCCGAACCAGCAGCGGGTGACCGACGCGATCGCGCACTGGCAGTCCCGCACACGGATGCGCTTCGTGCAGCGCACGTCGGCCAACTCCGCCCAGTTCCCCGACTTCGTGCGGTTCGTGTCGGGCGGCGGCTGTTCGTCGTTCGTGGGGCGGCAGGGCGGCGCGCAGAACATCACGCTCGGCAGCGGCTGCACGACGGGCAACTGCATCCATGAGATCGGGCACTCGGTCGGCCTGTGGCACGAGCAGAGCCGGGAGGACCGGGACCACTTCGTCACGATCGTCTGGGCCAACATCACGGCCGGCTTCGAGCACAACTTCGACCAGCACATCAGCGACGGCGACGACATCGGGGCGTACGACTACGGCTCGATCATGCACTACCCGAGGGACGCCTTCTCCAAGAACGGCCAGGACACCATCGTGCCGACGGTGCAGGGCGTCAGCATCGGGCAGCGCACGGGCCTGAGCACGGACGACATCGCCGCCGTGCACGCGCTGTACGGTCCGTCGCCGCAGTCGGGGCCGGTGGTCTCGTGGGAGTCGGAGCGGCTCGACGTGTTCGGGATCGGCACGGACTCGGCCATGTTCCACAAGTGGTGGGACGGCAAGACCTGGGGTCCGAGCGTGCAGAACTGGGAGTCGCTCGGCGGCATCTGCACCAGTCCGCCGACCGCGCTCGCCTGGGCGCACGACCGGCTCGACGCGTTCGTCGTCGGCACCGACTCGGCGCTGTGGCACAAGTGGTGGGACGGGAACTCCTGGGGTCCCGGGGTCAAGGACTGGGAGTCGCTCGGCGGCATCTGCACCAGCCCGCCCGAGGCCGTGTCCTGGGGTCCCGAGCGGCTCGACCTGTTCGTCACGGGGACGGACTCGGCGACGTGGCACAAGTGGTGGGACGGAAAGTCCTGGGGCCCGAGCGTCAAGGGGTGGGAATCCCTCGGCGGCATCTGCATGACCAAACCGAAGGCCGTCTCGTGGGGCGCGAATCGACTCGATCTCTTTGTGATCGGGACCGATTCGGCGCTCTACCACAAGTGGTGGGACGGAAAGGCGTGGGGCCCGAGTGTCCAGGGCTGGGAATCGCTCGGCGGAATCTGCATGAGCGAACCCGTCGCGGTTTCCTGGGGGCAGAACAGGCTCGACGTATTCGTGATCGGTACCGATTCCGCCTTGTACCACAAGTGGTGGGACGGGAATGCGTGGGGCCCGAGCCTCAAGGGCTGGGAATCGCTCGGTGGTATCTGTGAGCGGACTCCGGTGGCGGTTTCGTGGGGTGCAGACCGCCTCGATCTCTTCGTGGTCGGCACGGACTCGGCGCTCTTCCACAAGTGGTGGGACGGCAAGGCGTGGGGCCCGGGCGTCAAGGACTGGGAGCGGCTCGGCGGCATCTGCACGGGCTCGCCGACCGCGGTGTCCTGGGAACCGAACCGGCTCGACGTGTTCGTGCGGGGCACGGACTCGGCGCTGTGGCACAAGTGGTGGGACGGCAAGGCCTGGGGCCCGAGCGTCACGGGCTTCGAGTCCTTGGGCGGCATCCTGACCGCGTTCACGGACTAGGTACGCACCACGGCGGCGGCCGGGTCAGTCCTCGTGTCTGGCCCGGCTCGGCTGTACGCGCTTGGGCTCGCCCGGCATCTTCGGGTACTCGGGCGGGTACGGCAGGTCGCCAAGGCCGCGGTCCTTCTCGTCCTGGTCGGCGAGTTCGAGCAGCGCCTGCAGGGAGTGCCGCTCCTGGTCCATGTCGGCGTGCACGTCGCCGAGTCGGGCGTAGCGCCTGGGCATGGTGACGATGTCGAAGTCCCGGGGCAGCGCGTCGCCGAGCTCGTCCCAGGTGAGCGGGGCGGAGACGGGGGCGTGCGGGCGGGCGCGGACCGAGTAGGCGGAGGCGATGGTGCGGTCGCGGGCCGTCTGGTTGTAGTCGACGAAGATGCGCTCGCCGCGTTCCTCCTTCCACCAGGCGGTGGTGACGAACTGCGGCATCCTGCGCTCCAGTTCGCGGCCGCAGGCGATGGCGGCACGGCGCACTTCGACGAAGGTCCAGCGCGGTTCGATGGGTACGAAGACGTGCAGACCGCGGCCGCCGGACGTCTTGGGCCAGCCGCGCAGTCCGCCGAAGTCGTGGAGCACGAACCGCAGTTCGCGGGCGGCGTGCACCGCGTCGGCATAGTCGGTGCCGGGCTGCGGGTCGAGGTCGATGCGCAGTTCGTCGGGCCGGTCGGGGTCGGCGGACCGCACCGGCCAGGGATGGAAGGTGAGGGTGCCGTACTGGGCGGCCCAGATGACGGCGGCGACCTCGGTGGGGCACATCTCGTCGGCGGTGCGGCCCGAGGGGAAGGCGATGGTGGCGGTGGGGATCCAGTCGGGCAGGTTCTTGGGGGCCCGCTTCTGGTAGAAGGACTCGCCGGTCACGCCGTCGGGGTAGCGCTCCAGGGTGGTGGGCCGGTCGCGCAGCGCCCGCAGGATGCCGTCGCCGACCGCGAGGAAGTACTGGGCGAGGTCCAGCTTCGTATAGCCCGACGCACCGCCGTCGGGGAAGAACAGCTTGTCGGGGCTGGACAGCCGTACCGTCCGTCCGCCCGCTTCCAGCTCCACTGCCGCGCCCTTGCTGCCCATGGGCCCACGCTAGGCCGACGGGACGTACCCCGCATACCGGGCGACAACCGGGCATGAGCGACAGAATCGACGCATGGATCTTCCCGTGATGCCGCCGGTCCGCCCGATGCTCGCCAAGTCCGCCGCCAGCATCCCCGCGGGGATGCACTACGAGGCCAAGTGGGACGGGTTCCGGGCGATCGTGTTCCGCGACGGGGCCGAGATCGAGCTCGGCAGCCGCACGACCAAGTCGCTGACCAGGTACTTTCCCGAGCTGGTGGCGGCGCTCGCCGAGCGGCTTCCGGAGCGCTGCGTGCTTGACGGGGAGATCGTGATCGCGCGGGACGGGCGGCTCGACTTCGACGCGCTGACCGAGCGGATCCATCCGGCCGCCTCCCGCGTGAACACCCTCGCCGAGCGCACGCCTGCCTCGTTCGTGGCCTTCGACGTGCTGGCCCTGGGCGACGAGTCCCTGGTCGACGCCCCGTTGACCGAGCGCAGGCGGCGCCTGGAGGAGGCGCTCGCGGACGCGTCGGCGCCGGTGCACGTGGCGCCCGCGACGACCGATGCCGAGCTGGCCGGGCGCTGGTTCGAGCAGTTCGAGGGCGCGGGCCTGGACGGCGTCGTGGCCAAGCCGCTCGATCTGCGGTACCGGCAGGACGAGCGCCTGATGTTCAAGATCAAGCACGAGCGGACGGCGGACTGCGTGGTCGCCGGGTACCGCTTCCACAAGAGCGGCCCGGTCGTCGGCTCGCTGTTGCTCGGCCTGTACGACGACGCGGGCGCGCTGCAGCACGTCGGGGTCTGCGCCGCGTTCACGATGAAGCGCCGCACGGAACTGATCGCCGAGCTGGAGCCGCTGCGCATGGAGGACCCCTCGGACGGCGAGGGTCACCCCTGGGCGGCGTGGACGGACGAGGCGGCGCACGCCGCGAAGCGGATGCCGGGCGCGACCAGCCGCTGGACCGGCAAGAAGGACCTGTCGTGGGTGGCGCTGCGACCCGAGCTCGTGGCGGAGGTGGCGTACGAGCACATGGAGAGAGGGGCGAGAGGGGAGAGAGGGGCGAACGGGGCACGTTTTCGGCACACGGCCCGCTTCCGCCGCTGGCGCCCGGACCGCACGCCCGACAGCTGTACGTACGCGCAGCTGGAGGAGTCGATGCGCTTCGACCTGGCGGACGTACTGCGCTGATGCCGCGCCGGTGTCGCACCGATGGTCCACCGGACCGCCCCTGACCGGGTTTCGGCCATGAGGGACGCGTGGGTCTTCCGAGTCCCGGGTGACGCCCCTATGCTCCCGCGTCCATCGGGCTTACCGCCGGTAAGCCCCTCAGGTGCGCAGGGGGACGTATGGCTGGGACGACGCGGCGCGGGTTCATGGCGGGGACGGGGGCGGCCGCGGCCGGCCTCGCGATCGCCGGGGCGCCGCAGGCGGCGGCCGCTCAGGAGCCGGGCCGGGCGGTCGCGGTGCTCGGCGGCGGTGTCGCGGGGCTGACCGCGGCGCACGAGCTGGCGGAGCGCGGCTTCGCCGTCACCGTGTACGAGCGCCGGGCGCTCGGCGGCAAGGCGCGCAGCATGGACGTACCGGACAGCGCGAAGGGCAACCGCAGGCCGCTGCCGGGCGAGCACGGCTTCCGGTTCATCCCGGGGATCTATCACAACCTCCCGGACACGATGCGCCGCATCCCCTTCCCCGGGAATCCGAACGGGGTCTGGGACAACCTCGTGGCCCCGCCCGAGATGATGTTCGCGCGCTCGGGCCGGGAGGACATCCGCCTGCCGCTGCCGTGGCCGGGGCACAAGCCGGCGGATCTGACCCTGGACGACATCCGGCGCGCGCTGACCGCGGTGATGGAGACGGTCGCGAACCTGCCGCTGCACGAGACCGCGTACTTCGTGAACCGCATCCTCGTCTTCCTGACCAGCTGCGACGAACGCCGCGACCGGCAGTGGGAGTCCACCCCGTGGTGGGACTTCACGCGGGCCGGGCAGATGTCGAACGACTACCAGCGCATCCTCGCCGTCGGCGTCACCCGCAACATCGTGGCGACGAAGGCCGAGGAGGCCAGTACGCGGACGGTGGCGACGCTGCTCGAGGCGTTCGCGTTCAACGCGCTGGGCCGCGGCGCCGACGGCCCCCTCGACCGCATCCTGGACCGGCCCACGAACGAGGCGTGGATCGACCCGTGGGAGACGCATCTGCGCTCGCTCGGCGTGGAGTTCCGCATCGGCTGGACCGTGCGCGAACTGGCGTACGGCGGTGGGCGGATCGCCAAGGCCGTGATCGAGGATCCCGACGGCGTACGCCGTGACGTGGTCGCCGATCACTATGTGCAGGCCATGCCGGTGGAGCACGCGCGCGGCACCTGGGGCGCCGAACTCAAGGCGGCGGACCCGCAGTTGGCGGCGTGCGACCTGCTGGACACGGACTGGATGACGGGCATCCAGTTCTACCTGACCGAGCGACCCGACATCCTCGACGGGCACCTCAACTGCATTGACTCCCCTTGGTCGTTGACCGCGATCGCGCAGGCCGCGCACTGGCCCGACCGGGACTTCCCCGCCGACTACGGCGACGGGGTCGCCGTCGACTGCCTGTCCGTGGACATCTCGGAGTGGGACAAGCCCGGGATCCTGTACGGGAAGACGGCCAAGCAGTGCACGCGCGAGGAGGTCGCGAAGGAGGTGTGGGCGCAGCTGAAGGCCGCGCTGAACGACACCGGGAAGACGGTGCTGCGCGACAGCACGCTGCACGCGTGGTTCCTCGACCCGGGCGTCGACGGCATCGGCACCCCGAACCCGACCAACGAGGACCAGCTCCTGATCCACCCGGTGGGCACGCTGCACCACCGCCCGTCGGCGAGGACGGCGATCCCGAACCTCTACCTCGCGGGCGACTACGTCGCGGTCCCCATCGACCTCGCGACGATGGAGGGCGCGAACGCGTCGGCGCGGCTCGCGGTCAACGCCCTGCTGGACCGGGCGGGTTCGACCGCGGCCCGCTGCACGGTGGCCTCCCTGCACCGCGAGCCCGCCCTCGAACTGCTCAAGCGGCACGACCGCACCCGCTACCGGCTCGGCCTGCCCAACGCGCTCGACTTGGGGTGAGCCCGCGGCGGGTAGGGAAGGTCCGTGGACACCAATGCGATGGGCAGACGGGCCTTTGTCACCGGTGCGCTCGGCGTGGCCCTGGCCGGGTGCACCGGAGTGCCGCCCGACGGGCAGGGCTCCGCGTCGCCCTCCGCGCGCGGCGCGGCACTGCTGGCGGTGAAGATCGACAACGTGGGCGCCGCACGGCCGCAGACCGGCATCGAGGAGGCCGACCTGGTCTACGCGGAGCAGGTCGAGGGCGGTCTGAGCCGGCTGATGGCCGTGTTCGGGTCGCGCCTGCCGGACGTCGTGGGGCCGGTGCGCAGCGCACGGGAGACGGATCTGCAGCTCCTGCGCGCGTTCGACCGGCCGACGCTCGCGTACTCGGGGGCGCAGGGCAAGGTGCAGGCGCTGATCGACGCGGCACCGCTGCGGGCCGTGCCGGACGGTTCGGCGGCCGGTGCGTACTTCCGCAGCGGTACGAAGCCCGCCCCGCACAACCTCTATCTGCGGCCGGGCAAGTTGGGACGTACGACGTCGGGGGCGAACGCGGCGACGGCGGCGGGCTTCCGGTTCGCGGCACGGACACCCCCGGGCGGCCAGCCCGGGACGACGCGGACGGTGCGCTTCCCCTCGGCACGGTTCGGCTTCAACTGGTCGGCAGGGAAGGGGCGTTGGCAGGTGAGCATGGACGGCCGTCCCGCTCTGACGGCGGGCGGGGCGCGGCTCGCGGCGGCGACGGTCGTCGTGCAGTACGTCACCGTCGAGGCGTCCCGCTTCCACGACAAGCTCGGCAACACCTCGCCGCTGTCGCGCACGGTCGGCTCGGGGCGGGCCGTGCTGCTGCGGGACGGACGGGCGTACGACGCGCGATGGGAGCGGGCGAGCGACGAGGAAGGGACGCAACTCACGCTGGACGGGCGGCCGTTGGCGTGCGCGCCGGGTCCGGTGTGGGTGGTGTTCGCGAAGAAGTGACGCCGGGTCAGGCCTGCGGGGCCGCGGTCGGCTCCGATGGGTTGCGCAGGTGTTCCGCCGCGTCCGCGACCCGCTGGATCAGGTCGAAGAACACCGTCTGCTCGTCGGCGCTCAGCGGCGCCAGGAAGATCTGGTTCATCCGGGCCGTGCGCACCGTGAGCTTCTTGTGCGTGCGCAGCCCCTCGGCGGTCAGCCGCAGCAGCCAGCGCCGTCCGTCGCCCGGATCGCGCACCTTGTCGATCAGGTCGCGCCGGGTGAGCCGGCTGATCACCTCGGCGATCGTGGACCGGTCGAGGCCGACGCGCTCGCCGACCGTGCGCTGGTCCAGGCCCGGCTCCGCGACCAGCGCGTTCAGGACCGCGAACTGGGGTGACGTGATCTCCTCCGAGACCATCGTGTTCCACAGCAGGTAGTGGGCCTGCTGCAGGCGCCGGGCGAGGTGCCCGGGATGGGTGGTCAGCTCCACGGCAGCCATCGCTGTCGTCCCCTTACGTAGGTGTACTGAGCGATCTTAGGCCCTTGACGGCCAGCTGGCTCGATGGCAGCGTGAGGCCCGCTCGAAAAATACTCAGTGCGCTGAGTAATTCCTTGACGCGGAGACGGACACGGAGATCGCACACATGGACAAGGTGGTCGCCACCGCCGCGCAGGCCGTCGCCGACGTCGGGGACGGCGCGTCCCTCGCGGTCGGCGGCTTCGGACTCAGCGGCGTGCCGAACGTACTGATCAGGGCGCTGTACGAGCAGGGCACCACGGGGCTTTCGGTGGTCTCCAACAACTGCGGCGCCATGGAGTCGGGCCTCGCCGTGCTGCTGGCCGCCGGCCGGATCGCCCGGGTCACCGGCTCGTACATCGGGGCGAACAAGGAGTTCGCCCGGCAGTACCTGGCCGGCGAGATCGAGGTCGAGATGATCCCGCAGGGCACCCTCGCCGAGCGGCTGCGCGCGGGCGGCGCCGGGATCCCCGCCTTCTACACCCCGGCGGGCGTGGGCACCCAGGTCGCCGACGGCGGACTGCCCTGGCGCTACGACGGCTCCGGGGGCGTGGCGCTCGCCTCGCCGCCCAAGGAGGTCCGGGAGTTCGACGGCACCGAGTACGTCCTGGAGCGCGGCATCCGCACCGACTTCGCCCTCGTGCGCGCCGCCAGGGGCGACCGGCACGGGAACCTCGTGTTCAACAAGTCGTCCCGGAACTTCAACCCCCTTGCCGCGACGGCCGGAAGGGTCACGATCGCCGAGGTGGAGGAGCTGGTGGAGCCGGGCGAGCTCGACCCGGACGCGGTGCACCTGCCGGGGATCTTCGTGCAGCGGATCGTCGCGCTCACCCCGGAGCAGGCCGCCGACAAGGCGATAGAGAAGCGGACGGTGAGTTCCTGATGGCGTGGACGCGAGAGCAGATGGCCGCGCGGGCCGCGCGTGAGCTGCGCGACGGTCAGTACGTGAACCTCGGCATCGGTCTGCCGACGCTGATCCCCAACTACCTTCCCGGGGACGTGGAAGTGGTCCTGGAGTCGGAGAACGGCATCCTCGGGACCGGCCCCTACCCGGCCGACGACGCGGTCGACCCGGATCTCATCAATGCGGGCAAGGAGACCGTCACGGTCCTGCCCGGCGCCTCCTTCTTCGACTCGGCACTGTCCTTCGGGATGATCCGCGGCGGCCACATCGACGTCGCCGTGCTCGGCGCCATGCAGGTCTCCGCCCGCGGGGACCTCGCGAACTGGGCCGTGCCCGGCAAGATGATCACCGGGATCGGCGGGGCGATGGACCTGGTGCACGGGGCCCGCACCGTGCTCGTGACCATGACGCACACCGCGAAGGACGGCTCGCCCAAGCTCGTCGAGGAGTGCACGCTGCCGCTGACCGGCAAGCGTTGCGTGGACCGGATCATCACCGACCTCGCGGTGCTCGACGTCACCGAACAGGGCCTGGAACTGGTCGAGTTGGCGCCGGGCGTCAGCGCGGACGACGTCGTGGCGAAGACCGCGGCGACGGTGCGGATCCCGGAGGGCGGCGCCGTCGCCGCTCCCTCGAACGCCAAGGAAAGCGAGGTTTCGGCATGACTCTCACCCAGCACGACATCGACGCCGAAATGGCCGCCGAGCGCGCCGCGTACGAGAAGCGCGTCGCCGACGGCGGCCCCGTCGAGCACCACCCGCGCCGCGACTACGCCCCCTACCGCTCCTCCCTCCTTCGCCACCCGCGGCAACCTCCGGTCACCATCGACGTCTCCAAGGACCCGGAGCTGGTGGAGCTGGCCTCCCCCGCGTTCGGCGAGCGCGACATCACGGAGATCGACAACGACCTCACGCGGCAGCACACCGGCGAGCCGATCGGCGAGCGGATCACCGTCTCGGGCCGGCTCCTCGACCGCGACGGGCGCCCGGTGCGCGGCCAGCTCATCGAGGTGTGGCAGGCGAACTCCGCGGGCCGCTACGCCCATCAGCGCGAACAGCACGACGCCCCGCTCGACCCCCACTTCACCGGTGTGGGGCGGACGTTGACCGACACCGAGGGCCGCTACCACTTCACGACCATCCAGCCGGGCCCCTATCCGTGGCGCAACCACGTCAACGCGTGGCGTCCGGCCCACATCCACTTCTCGATGTTCGGCACGGCGTTCACCCAGCGGCTCGTGACGCAGATGTACTTCCCGAGCGATCCGCTGTTCCCGTACGACCCGATCATCCAGTCCGTCACCGACGACGCGGCACGACAGCGGCTGGTGGCGACGTACGACCACGGTCTGTCCGTGCCGGAGTTCTCGATGGGCTACCACTGGGACATCGTCCTCGACGGCCCGCGGGCCACCTGGCTCGAAGAAGGGCGCTGAGCACCCACCATGACGAAGATCGACACGAGCGACGCGGCGCACGTCCTGCCCACACCGTCCCACACCGTCGGCCCGTTCTACGGGTACGCGCTCCCGTTCCCCGGCGGCGGCGACATCGCGCCCGTCGGGCACCCGGACACCGTCACCGTGCAGGGATACGTGTACGACGGTGAGGGCCGTCCGGTGCCGGACGCGTTCGTGGAGCTGTGGGGTCCCGACCCCGACGGGAACCTCCCGAAGGTCGACGGCTCGATGCGGCGCGACCCGGCGACGGGCGGCCATCTCGGGCGCAACGGGGTGGAGTTCACCGGCTGGGGCCGCATCCAGACCGACGCCAACGGGCACTGGTACGCGCGCACGCTGCGGCCCGGCGGGCGCGGGTCCCACGCGCCCCACCTGAGCGTGTGCGTCTTCGCGCGCGGCCTGCTCGTCCATCTCTTCACCCGGATCTACCTGCCCGGTGACGAGGCGGCCCTCGGCGCCGACCCGCTGCTCTCGCGCCTCGAGGCCGCGCGCCGCGACACGCTGATCGCGCGGCGGGACCCGGACGGAACGTACCGTTTCGACATCCGCCTTCAGGGCGAGGGCGAGACGGTCTTCCTGGAGTTCACGTGACCCTGTTCGACCCCGGCAGCGAGGACGCGCCCGCCGAGCGCACCACCTCCGAAGAGGCCTTCCTCCAGGCCCTGTTGGACGCGGCGGCGGGCCTGACACGGGCCCAGGCGTCCCTCGGACTCGCACCCGAGGCGGCGGCCGCCGCCGTGACGCGCGGAGCGGTGGCGTCGTCCTTCGACGTACGCGATCTCGCACGCCGGGCCCGCGCCGGGGGCAACCCGGTGATTCCGCTCGTCGCCGATCTGACGGCGGCGGTGCCGGCGGAGTACGGGCCCTACGTGCACCGGGGGGCGACGAGCCAGGACGTGCTGGACACGGCGCTGATGCTGGTGACGGCGCGCACGCTCGACACGACACTGGTCGAACTCGAGGTCGTGGAGCGGGAGTTGGCGGGGCTGGCGGCCACTCACCGCCTCACCGCGATGCCCGGCCGTACGCTCACCCAGCACGCCGTGCCGACCACGTTCGGGCTGAAGGCGGCCGGATGGCGGGCGCTGGCGCTCGACGCACGGGACCGCCTGCGGGCCGTACGCGCGGCTCTGCCGGTCCAACTCGGCGGTGCGGCAGGCACGTTGGCTGCGTCCGAGGCGTACGGCTCGCGCGACGCCCTGGCCCTCGTGTCCGCGTACGCGCGTGAACTCGGTCTGGCCGAACCGCAGTTGCCGTGGCACGTCCTGCGCACGCCGATGGCGGACCTGGCGGGCGCGTCGGCTTTCACGGCCGGGGCGCTCGGCAAGATCGCCGCGGACGTACTGACGCTGTCCCGTACGGAGATCGGTGAGCTGGCCGAGGGGACGGGCGGGGGTTCCTCCGCGATGCCGCACAAGGCCAATCCGGTGCGGGCCACGCTGATCGCCGCGGCGGCCCGGCGGGCGCCCGGGCTCGCGGCGACGCTGTACGGGTCGCTGACCGCGGAGGACGAGCGTCCCGCCGGGGCGTGGCACGCCGAATGGGCCACGCTGCGGGAGCTGTTGAGACTGGTCGGCGGGGCGGCGCGGGACGCGGCCGAGCTCGTCGGCGGCCTTGTCGTCAGGACCGACGTGATGCGCGACCACCTCTCGCTCACGGGCGGGGCGATCGTCTCCGAGCGGCTCTCGGTGGAGCTGGCGGGGCGACTCGGGCGGGCGCGGGCCAAGGAGCTGCTCGCGGCTGCCGCCGGGCGGGCACGGCAGGAGGGCCGTACCTTGGGCGCGGTCCTGTCCGACGAGGCCGAGCTCGCGGGTGTCGACCTGGCGGGGCTGATGGACCCGGCGGGGTACGTGGGGGCGGCGGGGGTCCTGGTGGACCGGGCGCTGACCCGCCGATGATGCATCCCCGCCCAGCCCCGCACCGCTGGCCTCTGAACCTCTGAACCGCTGGTCGGCTGCACCTCTGGTCCCCTGAACCTCTGGTCCCCTGAACCTCTGGTCGCCTGAACCTCTGGTCGCCTGGCCCCTGGTCCCCTCACTCCCGAAACGCTGGAGCTCGCCCGATGGCCCGCACCACCACTCCCCTCCTCCACCACCACGCCGAGGGATCACCCACCGCTCCCCCGCTCCTCCTCGGCCCCTCCCTCGGGACCTCGTTGGCATTGTGGGACCGGGTCGCACCCGAGTTGTCGAGTGCGCACCGGGTCGTCCGGTGGGATCTGCCGGGGCACGGCGGGTCGGACGCCTCGCTGCTGCGGGCGGGGGCCACCGTCGGGGATCTGGCCCGGCAGGTGCTCGCGCTCGCCGACGCCCTCGGGATCGGGCGGTTCGCCTACGCGGGGGTCTCGTTGGGCGGTGCCGTCGGGCTGCACCTCGCCGTGCATCACCCCGAACGGATCGACCGGCTCGCCGTGCTCTGCTCGTCCGCGCACTTCGGCGTGGCCGCCCCGTGGGAGGAGCGGGCCGCGCTCGTACGGAAGGAGGGGACCGGCCGTGTCGCCGAGTCCGCTCCGTCGCGGTGGTTCACACCCGCGTACACCTCAGGGTTGGCACCCCGGCTCGTGCGGGACAACCGGGACGCCGACCCCGAGGCGTACGCCGCGTGCTGTGACGCGCTCGCCGCGTTCGACCTCAGGGACCGGCTCGGGGAGATCACCGCTCCGACCCTCCTGATCGCCGGGCGCGACGACCCGGCGACCCCGCCCGCCCACCTGCGGGAGATCGCCGACGCCGTGGCCGGATCGGAGCTCGCCGAGCTCGCCGGGGCCTCGCACCTGGCGGTGGCCGAGCGGCCCGAGGCGGTGCTCGGGCTGCTGCGCGCACACTTCGGACAGGGCGCCGCGCGGGGCATGGAGGTGCGGCGCGAGGTGCTCGGGGACGCGCACGTCGACCGGGCGCAGGCCCGGCAGACACCGTTCACGGCCCGGTTCCAGGACTTCATCTCGCGCTACGCCTGGGGTGAGATCTGGACCGACCCGACCCTGTCGCGGCGCGAGCGCAGCATGGTCACCCTGACCGCGCTCGTCGCCCACGGCCACCTCGACGAACTCGCCATGCACGTACGGGCCGCACGCCGCAACGGCCTCACCGCGGACGAGATCGGCGCGGTGCTGCAGCAGTGCGCCGTGTACGTGGGCGTGCCCGCGGCCAACGCGGCGTTCGCCGTGGCCCAGCGGGTGCTGGCCGAGGACGCGGCTGGCTGACCCTGGCAGGCGTAGGTTCAGCCGGGCCTCCCGTTCGGCCCGGACGGGCTTCTAGCCTGGCCGCATGGCCACTCTCCTGATCACCGGTGCCACCTCCGGCCTCGGCCGGTACCTCGCCTTCGCACTCGTCCGCGACGGACATGTCGTGCTCGCCCACGGCAGGGACCGCGCACGGACCGACGCCCTCGTCGCCGAACTGAACGCCGCCGCGGGCGGCGCAGGACACGCCGAGGGTTTCGTCGCCGACCTCGCCTCACTGGAGCAGGTCCGCGACCTCGGCGCGCGCGTCGCCAAGGCCCACCCCGATCTCGACGTGCTCGTCAACAACGCCGGTGTCGGCGCGGGCCCGCGCGGTGCGGGCCGCGAGGTGAGCGCCGACGGGCACGAGCTGCGCTGGGCCGTGAACCTGCTCGCGCCGGTCGCCCTCACCCGCGTACTGCTGCCGGTCCTGGTCGCCAACTCCCCGGCCCGGATCGTGAATTGCGGCTCGCTCGGGCAGAGCCCGCCCGCCTTCGACGACCTGGGTTTCACCCGGGGCTACAGCGGCACCGAGGCGTACTGCCGCTCCAAGTTCGCCCTGGCCGCGCACACCTTCTCCCTGGCGCGCGAGGTGTCCGGCACCGGCGTCACGGCCCACGTCGTCCACCCGGCGACGTACATGGACACGGCGATGGTGCGGGACGCCGGGATCACCCCCTGGAACAGCGTGGCGGACGGCGCGGCGGGCGTACTGGCCCTGGCCGTCGGGGAGTTGGGCACCGATCCCACCGGCCGGTTCTACGACGGCGCCCGTCCGGCGCGGGCCCACGACGCCGCGTACGACCTCGACGTACAGCGGCGCCTGGACGCCGAGCTGGCACGGATGCTCGCACAGAGCAGCGCTAGCGCAGCCCGCGCCCCGTCTCCAGTACCTCACGCGCCCGCGCCGCAAGGCCGTCCGCGCCGCAGGAACGCGCCAGGGTCAGACCGCGGTTGAGCTCGGACAGCGAGCGTGCCGCCATGCCGTACTCGACGCGGGCCAGCGCGTGCTCGTAGGCGCAGGGTGACGCTTCGAGGTACGTCACCGCCTTGGCGTACAGGGTGAGTTGCTTCTGGCCGGTCGCCAACGACGCGGCGCAGCGGAGCACTTCGCCGATCGCCGTGTCCGTGCCGAACCGCTCGGCCTGGACGCGGGCCTCCGTGAGCAGTTGGTCGGCCCGGCGCGGGTCGGTGGAGGCGAGGGCGCGGGCCAGGTCGAGGGCCCACGGCGCCATGATGGTGTTGTGCCCGCCGCGGGCGATGGCGGCCTTGGCCGCGGTCTCCAACTCGTTGATCCCCTCGTCCACTTGGCCGGTGGCGAGCAGCAGGCGCCCGCGGACCGAGTGGGCGTCCGGGAGGACGATAGTCGACGGGTAGGGCGGGCCGAAGGAGTAGCGCTCGGCGATCTCCTGCGCCTCGCCGGCCTTGCCGCGGGCGAGCAGGGTGTCGATGAGCATGCACGCCGCGTCCCAGTGCATCGGCAGTCCGCGTCCGACGCGGTCGGCGAGCCGCAACGACTCGCGCAGGAACGCTTCGGCATCGGTGAGGCGGCCGCGTCTGCGGTGCACGTAGCCGACGAAGGCGTGCGCGATGGCGAGGTGGCCGCCGCTCCAGCCCGCCGTCTCGTACTCGCGGACGGCCTCCTGGAACAGGCTCTCGGCCCGGTCGAGCCGGTCGGAGAACAGATACGCGCTGCCGAGCATGGCGAGGACCTCGAAGCCCCACTCGGGGTCGAGCCAGCCGAGACCGGGCGCGAGGCGGCTGTTGACGAGGGCGCGGTCGCAGCGCTCGACGACCTCCTCCGCGTTCTCCCCGCGGGTCATCGCGTCGAAGGCGCGCAGGATGAGCAGCACCCGCTCCGGGTTGTCGCGGCCCGCGAGCCGGTCCGCGATCGTCGCCAGGTTCCGCGAACGGCCCGGGGAGTCCTCCTCGCCCGCGTGGATGCCCTCCCACATGAAGTGGACGGCCTGCAAGCGCAGCCGGGCGGGGCCCGGTTCGAGGCGCTCGGCCTCCGTGTCGATGAGCTGCAGGGCCTCTTCCAGCTGGTCGTTGTGGACCAGGGCCTGGGAGAGGCGGCACACCGCGTCGACCCGCTGGTCGCCGTCGAGTCCCGGCGTCGTGTCCAGGGCCGCGTCGAGGTGCTTGATGGTGGTGACCGGCGAGGTGAGCAGGGTGGCGCAGCCCAACTCGTAGAGCAGGTGCGGCCGTACGTCGAGCAGCGGCGGCTCGCGCAGCGCGCGCTCGAGACAGCGGCGTGCGGCGTCGGGCGCGCCGACGGCCAGGTGTTCGCGGGCGGCGGCGCGCATCTGCTCGACGAGCTCGGGATCGTCGTCCGGGTGCACTTCGAGGAGGTGGCGCGAGGCGGCGGCGGGGCCGTGCCCGGAGGCGGTGACCGCCCAGGCGGCCTGACCGTGCATGGCGGTGCGGGTGGCCGGCGGGATCGCGTCGTAGACGGCGGATGCGATCAGCGGGTGGACGAACTCCAGTGAGCTCTCGTCGCCGTACGTGGAGTCGGTCAGGATGCGGGCGGCGCGCAGCCGCTCGGCGCAGCGGCCGGCCTGCTCGGGGTTGAGTCCGGCGAGGAGTGCGGCGAGCCCGGACTCGATGCGGGTGCCGAGGATCGCGGCGGCCCAGGCGAACTTGGTGGCCTCGATGCCGAGCCCTTCGAGGCGGGCGACGAGGCCGCGGCCGCGCGCCGACTTGTTCAGGGCGCGCAACTGGCCGGCCGAGTCCTCGTCGGGCTGCAGGTCGCTGTCCTGCACCTTGGCGAGCAACTCGACGCTCTCGTAAGGGTTTCCGCCGGTGACCGCCCACACCTCGCGGCAGAACGGGTCGTCGGCGTGGTCGCCGAGCGTGGCGCGGGTCAGGCTCGCGGTGGCGTCCGGGGTGAGCGCCCGCAGCCGGGTGGTGCCGGGCCGGGCGGCGGCGGCCACCGCGTCCAGGAATCCGGCGGTGGCCTCGTCCACGGCGTCGCGCTGCGCCACGACGACGAGCACCGGCAGGTCGTCGAGGCGCTCGGCGAACGCGGCGAGCCACTCGAGCGTCTCCAGGTCGGCCCAGTGCGCGTCGTCGATCAGGAGCACCAACGGCCAGTGCAGCCGGGCCATCCGGGACACGGCGGCGACGAGACCGTCACGCACGCCCTGCGGGTCGGCCTGGCGCCCGCTGGGCTCGGCTATGCCGACGGCGGGGCCCGCGATGTCGTACCAGTCACCGAAGTACTCGCGGGCCTCTTCCTCGGAGAGCGCGAGCAGCGCGGGCTGCAGCAGTCCTCGTACGACGTTGAAGGGGACGGAGGTGACCGTCTCGCCGCCGCGGGCGGACCAGACGGTCGCCCGGCCCTCGGCGATCTCGCGCACCCGGGCGAGCAGGGCGGTCTTGCCGATGCCCGCCTCCCCCTTGTACACGACGAGGCTGCCCGAGGCCCCCGACGGTGCAGCGTCGGCACACAGGTCGTCCAACGCCCGCTGCGCCACGTCGAGTTCGGACTCTCGCTCCCACAATTGCGGGCCGGAGGCGGCGTCGGCGTGCCGTCCCTGAGTCATCCCGCGACCCTCCCGGTGTCGTTCGCCCCGGCCGAGCGGTTCGGCCGGTCGCTGTGCTGGTCACGAGAGTAGTGCGCGGCGGCCCGGCGCGGCGGCGGGTCTCGGCAGCCGGTGACATTTGGTGGGACCTGGGCGGTTCGCTCCGCCTGTGACGGAGACGGTACCGATCCCGACCGCAATGCGGACCGCCTCATTGCCTCGTGAGGCGAACCGTCTCATCCTTATTGCCTCGTGAGGCGAACCGTCTCATCGCCTCGTGACGCCGACCGCCTCACCACCTCGTGAAGCGAACCGTCTCATCACCTCGTGACGCCGACCGCCTCACCACCTCGTGACGCCGACCGCCTCATCGGCTCGTGAGGCGAACCGTCTCATCACCTCGTAACCCGGACCGCCTCAACCCCTCGCGAGGCGGACCGCCTCAACCCCTCGCGAGGCGGACCGCCTCAACCCCTCGCGACGCCGACCGCCTCATCACCTCGTCACCCGGACCGCCTCAACGCCTCGTGACGCCGACCGCCTCACCACCTCGTGACGGCGACCGCCTCATCACCTCGTCACCCAGACCGCCTCAACGCCTCGTGACGCCGACCGCCTCATCGGCTCGTCACCCAGACCGCCTCATCACCTCGTCACGCAGACCGCCTCATCGCCTCGCAATGGGACCTCTCGCCGCGTCTTAATGCGGACCCTCTCATCCCCTTTTCAGGCAGGCCTCATAGTGTTCCGTGCATGACGTCGCAGACTCCAGCAGGCTGGTACCCCGATCCCGGCCAGGTCCCCGGCGGCCCGCGCACCGAACGCTGGTGGGACGGCGCCCGCTGGACCGACCAGACGCGGCCGGCCACGACCCCGCCGCCCCTCCCGCCGCAGCCCGCACCGCAGGTGGCGCCGGGCCCCGCCGCTCTGGCGCAGCAGCCGACCGCCCCGGGGACCATTCCGGCATATCAGAACTATCCCGGATTTCCTGGGCAGTTGCCGCCGAAGCCGCGCAGCCGGGCCCGGATCGCGATCGCGGCCGCCGTCACGGTGGCGGTGCTCGCCGGCATCGCGGGCGGCGTCTACGCGCTCACGTCGGACGACGGCAAGGGCAGCGGCAAGGTCGCCGCCGATTCGCAGCGGCCGACGGAGCCGGGCGGGCCCGGCGGCAACGAGGGCGGCGGGCCCGGCGGTGGCAACGGCCAGGGCGACGGCAGCCCTTCGCCGGACGGTTCGCCGCAGCCCCCGCTGGACGAGGGCTTCGCCACCGACGTCGCGAACGGGGTGGCGCTGCCGATCCTCGACGGCTGGACCGGTGGCGACGGTGCGGGCGTCGCGGGCATACAGACCGGCCCATACAAGTGCCCGGACGACGTGGAGCAGACGTGCGTGCGCGGCGGCGCGTCCACCTCGTCGGCGAAGGCCCTGAAGCTGGACGCGACGACCGCCGAGGCCGCGGCGAAGGAGGACATCCTCAAGAACGCCCAGCAGTCCTACGGCGGCAAGACGTACGGCGGTCTCCTCAACCACGACGAGCTGCTGTCGGAGAAGGTCACGGTCGCCGGCCAGCAGGGCTACCGGGTCCGCTGGAACGTGGACACCAAGTCGAACATCGACGCCTGGGTCGAGTCCGTCGCGTTCCCCTCGCCGTCCAACCCGAAGACGCTCGTCGTCGTCCGGATCGGCATCGACATCCCGCGCACCAGCAAGGAGAAGGCCGCAGGCCCCGACAACACGGCGATCGACAAGATCGTCAAGGGCATCAAGAAGGCCGAGATCACCGGCGGTTCGGGCGGCAACGGCCAGGACGTCTGACTCCCGTGGCCTGCTTCTGACCCGAAAACTGGGCCGGGCGGGTTCCCCTCCGCTCGTGGAGGAACCCGCCCGGCCCGGGGGTGCGCGCCGCCCCCGTCCCCACGGTGCGGCGCGGGCAGACCACCGGTCGGTCATCCCTGCGACCGGTGGCCTCCCGTTCAGGTGGCCTGATCCACGGGGGTCAGGCCGAGTCCGGGAACGAGCACTTTCTCGACGAAGCCGACGAGGTAGTCGGCGTCGGCGTCGCGCCCTTCCAGGACAGGACGGCTGCGCATCACTCCGAAGAGCTGCGCGGCCAGATAAGGCAGCGCCGGATGGTCGGCGGCGATCTCGCCGCGGGCCACGGCCCGCTCGACCATTTCCCTGATCGACGCGAGCTCCGGCTCGATCAGCGCGTCACGCAGCGCCCGCTTCAGCTCGTCGTCCTGGAGGACGGCGTGCCCGAGCGCCTGCAGCAGCGCGGAGTCCTTCATGCCCTGCGACGCCGCGTTGCGCGCGGCGGCCGCGAGGTCTCCTGCGAGCGTACCCGTGTCGGCGGCGAGGAACTTCACACAGCGGCCCGCGCGCAGCGCCGCCGCGACCAGCTGTGGCTTCGTCTTCCACTGGCGGTAGAGCGTGGACTTGCTGCAGCAGGCCTGCGCGGCGACGCCCTCCATGGTGAGCGCCTCGTACCCGTTGCTGCGCAGCTGGTCGAGGACCGCGTCGTAGAACTCCTGCGCCCGCTCGGGCGTGATCTTGGAACGGCGCACCGGGGTCGTCGCTGTCGCGGTGGCCTGCTCCGGCGCCGTCATGGTTCCGCTCCTCGCTGCTCGGGCCTGGACCGTCCGGTTCCGGATCGTCCCGCCTGTCGATGAGATCACACTGTCTATCGATACGCCAGTGTACCGGTACGCCAGCGTTTCGGTACACTGGCGTATCGATGAGCACGATCCTGTGCTCACGCCCAATCCTGTGCTCATGCTCAAGCGCACCTCGAGCGCGCCGAGACACCATCACGCAGCACCCAGTCGTCATGAAAAGGGGCCGGGGGATGAATTCCCTTACCGAGCCTGCCGAACCGGAGACGGACAGTCGCTCTGCCCGACCGCCCCTGGTCCGCGAGCTCCTGCTGGTCGTAGGACTCTTCCTCGTCTACAAATTCGGGCGGCAGCTCGCCAACGGCCACACCTCCGAGGCGTTCCGCAACGCCGACCACGTGTGGAACTTCGAGCGGGCCGTCCACCTGCCCGGCGAGGGCGCGGTCCAGACCGTCCTGCTGGACAGCGACACCCTCGTGCACGCCGCGAACATCTACTACGCGAGCGTGCACTTCCCCGCGACCCTTGCCCTGCTCGTCTTCCTGTACCTGCGCCGCCCGCGCCACTACGTGTGGACGCGGCGCGTGCTCGCCGCGCTGACGGCCGCGGCCCTCGCACTGCACCTCGCGTTCCCGCTGGCGCCGCCGCGGATGCTGAAGGCCGCGCACCTCGTCGACACCGCCCAGGTCTACGGCCCGTCGGTGTACTCCGCCAAGCCCTCCACCGACACGATGGCGAACCAGTTCGCCGCCATGCCCTCGCTGCACTTCGGCTGGGCGCTGATGGTCGCGATCGGCCTGATCGTCGCGACACGGTCGCGGTGGCGCTGGCTGTGGCTGCTGCACCCGCTGTTCACCCTGCTCGTGGTCGTCGGCACCGCGAACCACTACTGGCTCGACGCCCTCGTGGCGACGGCGCTGCTCGGCATCGCACTCGCCGTGATCCGCATGCCGCACGCCGTCGGCCCCTCCGCCCTGCGCCGGCACCTGCTGCCCGCCCCGGCCCACCCGGTCGTCCCGGCGGGCACCGCGGCGCAGGCCGCGTTCGAGCCCGCGCCGTGGTCGCCGTCGACGGCGTTCCGTACGCCCCCCGACGCGCTGACCGCAGCGGACATCCTGGCCCACCGCGTGCCGATCCGGATCCCCCTGCAGATCTCCACGACGCCGGGGTCGACCTCGGCGGCGACCGCCCCCGAGCCGGTCCTGACCGGGGTCGGCCGATGAACGCCACGCTGCTCGCCGTCGCCCTCTCGCTCGTCTCCGCGGTGGCGTACGCCGCGGCCGCGGTGGCCCAGGAGCGGCTCGCTTCCGGCGCCGGGGCGGGCCTCGGGCATCTGCTCACCAGGGGCGCGTGGTGGTGGACGGTCGTCCTGAACGCCTCGGCCGCGCTGCTGCACGTCGCCGCTCTCAAGTACGGGCCGCTCACGCTGGTCCAGCCGCTCGGCGCGCTCACGCTCGTCGCGGCGGTGCCGCTGGGCGCCCGGATCGCGGGGCGCCGGGTGACGACCGGCGAGTGGCGGGGCACGGCCCTGACGCTGATCGGTCTGGCCGCCCTGCTCGTCACGGCGTCGGGGCCCGCCCCCGACACCACGCTCTCGCTGACCGAGGCGCTGCTGGTCGCCGGGGCCACGGCCGCGCTCATCGGCGCCCTGTCCCGGCGCGGCACGAAGCCGGGCCTGCGGCACGCGACGGCGTCCGGGATCGCCTCGGGCGTCGCGTCGGCGCTCACCCAGACCGTGACCGTCGCGGTGACGGACCGTTCGGGTCCGCTGCTCGGCGCACAGGTGATCGTGGTCGCGCTGCTGGTGGCGGCGTTCGCCGCGGGCGGCCTGCTGCTCTCGCAGACCGCCTACCGCGGGGGCCTCGGCGCCCCGCTGGCGATGGTGACCCTCTCGAATCCGGTGGCGGCGGCGCTCATCGGGCTCGTCCTGCTGGGCGAGCGCCTCCAGGGCGGCGTCGCGGGTCTCGCGCTCGCCGCGCTGGGAGCGGCGTTCGCGGCGCGGGGCGTGGTGCTCCTCACCAGGAGTGCAGCACCGAGTCCGACACCGGCGGCCGAGCCGCAGGTACCGGCGGTCGAGCCTTGGGTACCGACCGTCGAGACGCGGGTACCGGCGGTCGAGACGCGGGCATCGACCTTCGAGACGCAGGTACCGGCCATCGCGGCACGGGCTTCGGCCTTCGAGGTGCGGGCCGAGGTCGTGACCCTGCCGTCCGTCCCGGCGCAGCCCGAGCCCGAATCGCTGACCCTGCGCGCCTCCTGAGGCCGCGGGGCCCGGGCGGCTCAGCGCCGCCGGATCCCGTCGAGCACGAACCCGAGCACGCGGTCCCGCTGTGCGTCGTCCACGTACGCGGCCCCGCTGACGCCCGACACCATGCGCAGCAGGTCGTCGAAGGTCAGGTCGTCCCGTACGGCCCCGGCGCCCCTGGCCCGGTCGAGCAGCGGCTCCCCCGCGTCGAGCATCGCGCGCCGGCAGGCGATGAAGATGTCGGACTCCCCGTTCAGCGCGTCCCTGATGGCGCGCTTGGTGACGGTGTAGTCCACGAACCGGCGCAACCACGTGGCGAGCCCGTCCCACGGCTCGGCGTCCACGAGTTCGTCGGCGAGCCGGCACAGCGCGTCGACCTCTTCCGCGTACACCGTCTCGAACAGGACGCGCCGCGTCGGGAAGTTCCGGTACAGCGTGCCGATGCCGACGCCCGCCTGCCGGGCGATGTCCTCGAGCGAGGCGTCGGCGCCCTTGTCGGTGAAGGCCTCGCGGGCGGCGGCGACCAGCGCGTCGAAATTGCGCCGGGCGTCCGCGCGGCGCGGGCGCTGCGCGGCGAGCACACCGCCCACGCGTTCCCTGTCCGTCGTCATCCGTGCACCACGCCTCTCCCGCCGAGAAGTGCCCGAGGTTGAATCCGGAGGCACCCCTCCGCTATCGTCTTCTAAGTCGAGGGTTGCCTCCACTTTAGCAGGGGCGACCTCTGCCCTGGCGTACCCGGTGAACCGACGGCTCCGTACGACCAGGCCCTCATCCTTTCAAGGCTCACGACCCGCGTCCCGCCACGGGTCGTCCCTGTCCAGAGAGAAGCCCACCTTGAACCGGAACAACCGCCTCACCTTCGCGGTGCTCGCCACCGGTGCCGGCGTGTTCTCGATGATGCAGTCGCTGGTCGCGCCCGCGCTGCCCACGATCCAGCACGCCCTGCACACCTCCCAGGCCACGTCGACCTGGGTCATGACGGCGTATCTGCTGTCCGCCTCCGTCTTCACACCGATCCTCGGCCGGGTCGGCGACCTCGTGGGCAAGAAGCGCACCATGGTCGCCGCGCTCACGGCCCTCGTCGTGGGCTGTGTGCTCGCGGCCCTCGCCCCCTCCATCGCCGTCCTCATCGTCGCCCGGGTGATCCAGGGCATCGGCGGCGCCCTGTTCCCGCTCTCCTTCGGGATCATCCGCGACGAGTTCCCCGCCGAGCGGGTCAGCCCGAGCATCAGCAACCTGTCCGCGGTCATCGCGGCGGGCGGCGGCGTCGGCATGGTCGCCGCCGGGCCCATC
Source organism: Streptomyces sp. NPDC050085 (assembly GCF_044460595.1). Classification (NCBI taxonomy): domain Bacteria; kingdom Bacillati; phylum Actinomycetota; class Actinomycetes; order Kitasatosporales; family Streptomycetaceae; genus Streptomyces; species Streptomyces sp. NPDC050085. Next base: position 329,690 of record NZ_JBITJZ010000001.1, read on the forward strand.
GTCGGCGCGCTCGACTACCGCTGGCTGTTCTGGCTGCCCTCGGCGATCGTCGCCGCCACCGCCCTGATAGCGCTGCGCTACGTGCCCGAGTCCCCCAACCGCGGTGCGGGACAGGTCAATTGGCTCGGCGCCGTGCTGCTCTCGGGCTGGCTCGTCGCCCTGCTGCTGCCCATCAGCCAGGCCACGTCCTGGGGTTGGGGTTCGGTGAAGGTGGTCGGGCTGCTCGCCGCCGCCGTCGTCCTGTTCACCGCCTGGCTCCTCGCCGAGGCGCGTGCGAAGAGCCCGCTCATCGACCTGCGGGTGATGCGGCTGCCCGCCGTGTGGACCACGAACACCGCGGCGCTGCTGTTCGGCGCGGGCATGTACGCGGTCTGGTCGTTCCTGCCGGGCTTCGCGCAGACGCCGTCCGCGGCCGGGTACGGCTTCGGGGCGAGCGTGACCGGCGCGGGGCTGCTGATGCTGCCGATGCTCGTCGCGATGTTCCTCGCGGGCGTGCTCACCGGACGGCTCGAACCCGTCGTCGGCGCGAAGGCGCTGCTCACCGTCGGCGCCGCGCTCGGCGCCGTGTCCTGCGCGATGCTCGCCCTGTGGCACGGGCAGCAGGCGCAGATCGCGGTGGCGGCCGGGGTGTTCGGCCTCGGCATCGGACTCGCCTTCGCCTCCATGGCGAACCTGATCGTGCAGAACGTGCCGGCCGCCCAGACCGGCGCCGCCACCGGCATGAACGCCAACATCCGCACCATCGGCGGCTCGATCGGCGCGGCCGTGATGAGCAGCATGGTCACCGGCCATCTGCAGGCGTCCGGGCTGCCGTACGAGTCCGGGTACACGCACGGCTTCACGCTGCTGGCGTTCCTGTGCCTGGCGGCGGCGCTCGCCGCGCTCCTGGTGCCGGCCGGGCGCCGGGCCCGCGTCGTCCGGGTCGCGGCCTCGGAGCCCGTGGTCACGGCGCAGCGGGAGACCGCCGACCGCTGAGACGTACGAACCGAGACGTACGAACCGCTGCGTGCGAATCGCTGCGTACGAGTCGCTGCGTACGAAAAGGAGGGGCGGGCCGCTCGGCCCGCCCCTCCCGTCATGCTTCCGGTCAGGTCACCCGAAGCCGCGTGAGTCCTGCTTCAGCGCGGTGTCCACCGTCAGCGCCGTCGCCACGACGAGGCTGAGCAGCGGCTCGGGGAGCTGGAAGTGGATCTGCAGCACGTAGTTGTCCGCGGTTGTGAACATCGTCTTCGCGAGGCCCTCCCACGTCTTCGTGATGCGGGCGACCTCCTGATCGTTGTGGTCGACGATCGCGAAGTTCCACGCGCGCCAGTTCTCGGCCTTGATGGCGCCGACCTGCTGGCCGTTCACGTTCATCGCGAAGTTGATCTTCCCGATGGCGTTCTGCTGGACGATCTCACCGACCGGCGAGCCGTCCGGGCGCTCCACGACCACCCGGGACTTGATGAACTTCGCGGGCCGCGTGAGCACCATCTGCGGCTGCCCGTACGCGTCCCGGATCTCCAGCTTGTGCGTCATGAACTGGTCGACGGACGACACGAAGCGCAGGGCCTTCTTCAGGCCGCTCTGACCGATCTCGGTGACCGAGCCCAGCATGTTGCCGTGCTGGTCCATGACGCTGTACTCGTTGGTCAGCTCGATCAGCTTGGCCTTCTGGTTCACCACCAGGACCGGCTCGGTGAACAGCGTGCCGCCGCCCTGCGCGCCCGGCGCGACCCCGGCCTGCTGCTGCACCTGACGCTGCACCCGGCCGACGTCCGCGTTCTGCTGCGCCTGGGCGGCGTACGGCTGCTGCGCCTGGGCGTGCTGCACCTGCGGCTGCTGCATCTGCGGCTGCTGCGCCTGCGGCGGCACCTGGCCCGCGGCCTGCGCCTGCGGCGCGGCCTGAGCCGGTGCCTGGCCCTGGGCGTGCGTGTGCTCGGTCCACTGGGAACCGTCCCACCACCGCAGCGTCTGAGGAGCCCCCTGAGGGTCCGGGTACCAGCCAGCAGGGGTGTTCGATTGCGTCGTCACCGGGGCACACTATCGCGCCACCCCAGGAACGTAACCAGGCCGGACGAATGTGACGTGCGCCCCTTCGCCCGCGGCTGCGGCTGCGGCCGCGGGCGAAGGGGCGCTCGGCTCACGCGGTGGCGAGGCCCGGGTCGCTCACTCCGGCCTGCCCGTTCTCGACGTGCCCGGCCAGGCGCCGCAGATAGCCCGCGTTGCCCTCCAGGGCGACCTTCAGGTCGTACCAGCGCTTGGTGGCGCGCAGGTCGACGGTCTGCTCCGAGGTGGCCCCGGCGCGCACCGTGTACGTCTGCGGCTGACCGCCGTAGGCGTTGGTGACCGTGAGGTGGACGTCGGCGGCGGTCGGGTTCTTCAAGGTCAGCTTCAGGTTGCCCGTGCCGCCGTCGTGACGGGCGACGACCTCGGGCTCCGCGACCTTGTTGTTGCCCTTGAAGGCCCGCAGGAAGCCGTTCGGGCCGTGCGCCGTGAGGTCGTAACTACCGGCCGAATAGGCCGAGTTCCAGCTGTCGGCGATCGACTTGGCGGCCTCGGCGGTGTACGTCCACGGGCCGTCGGTGCGGTTCTGCGAGCGCACCTGGAAGGCCGCGCCCGCCAGGTCGCCGCCGCTGAACGTCAGCTTGAACTTGCCGGTCGCGACGTCCTGCGCGCCGTCCACGTACGGGGCGTACGCGAGCGGGCGGCTGGGCCGGGAGCCCGCCTCCTGCTTGGGCAGCGAGCCCTGTGCGGGCGGCTTCGGGACGTAGCTGTCGTGACGGTTGCGGTCCGGCGGCTGGTAGCCCGCGGTGTCGGGCAGGTCCGCAGGGTCGGTGACCGTGAGGGAGAAGTCGAACGCCGAGGTGAGGTCGCCGCAGATGGCGCGCCGCCACGGCGAGATGTTGGTCTCCTGCACGCCGAACCGCTTCTCCATGAAGCGGATGATCGAGGTGTGGTCGAAGGTCTCGGAGCAGACGTAGCCGCCCGTCGACCACGGCGAGACCACGAGCATCGGCACGCGCATGCCGAGTCCGTAAGGGCCCGCGGCGCGGGTGCCGCCCGGGTAGTAGTCGAGCTTGGTGTCGACGGTGGACAGGCCCTGGCTCGCGGAGGCGGGCGGGTACGGCGGGACGACGTGGTCGAAGTAGCCGTCGTTCTCGTCGTACGTGATGAACAGGGCGGTCCTGCTCCACACGTCGGGGTTCGAGGTGAGGGCGTCGAGCACCTGCGAGATGTACCAAGCGCCGTAGTTCGCGGGCCAGTTGGGGTGCTCGGAGAACGCCTCCGGCGCCGCGATCCAGGAGATCTTCGGCAGCTTCCCGGCCTTCACGTCGGCCTTGAGCACGTCGAAGTACCCGTCACCGGCCTTGGCGTTGGTCCCCGTGCGGGCCTTCTCGTAGAGGGCGTCGCCCGGCTTGGCGTTGCGGTAGGTGTTGAAGTACAGCAGCGAGTTGTCGCCGTAGTTGCCGCGGTACGCGTCGTTGATCCAGCCCCAGCTGCCCGCCGCGTCGAGGCCGTCGCCGACGTCCTGGTACACCTTCCAGGAGACGCCCGCCTTCTCCAGGCGTTCGGCGTACGTGGTCCAGCCGTATCCCGCTTCCTCGTTGCCCAGGACCGGGCCGCCGCCGGTGCCGTCGTTGCCGACGTAGCCGGTGAGCATGTAGTAGCGGTTCGGGTCGGTCGCGCCGATGAACGAGCAGTGGTAGTCGTCGCAGACGGTGAACTTGTCGGCGAGGGCGTAGTGGAACGGGATGTCGTTGCGGGTCAGGTACGCCATCGTGCCGGTGCCCTTGGCGGGGACCCAGTTGTCGTACTTGCCGTTGTTGAACGCGCTGTGCCCGCCCGCCCAGTCGTGGTCGAGGCCCGCGATGAACTGCATGCCGAGGTCGGCCGCGTCCGGGTGGTACGGCAGGGTCTCCTTGCCGCCGCTCGACTGGTTCCACACCGGCTTGCCGCTGGGCAGCGTCACCGGACGCGGGTCGCCGAAGCCGCGTACGCCCTTCATCGACCCGAAGTAGTGGTCGAAGGAACGGTTCTCCTGCATGAGCACGACGATGTGCTCGATGTCCTGGACGGTGCCGCTGCGGCGCGCCGCCGGGATCGCGGCGGCGCGGTCGATGGAACCGGACAGGGCCGTGAAGGCGGCGGTGCCGCCGGCGATCTGAAGGAAGCGGCGCCGATTGAGTTCGGTCATGGGTGTGGGGGTCTCCTGTTGCTTCGACGGTGGTCGTCCACGAAGAGGGGCAACGGGAGTGTTCAAGACGAGGGGGGTTGAACGAAAGGGGGCGGAAGTGACGGTCGCGCAAAATGTGAGCGGCCGTTGCGCTACGGCTCCGCCGGGGGGGGCGGGAGGAATGAACCCCGGGGCGGACGGCCGGGACCCGGGACGTCTGTGTGCGCGGACCGTGCAATCCCGTCAGCGCCGGAGGCGGGCGTGGGTGCCGTCGATCCGCAGGACGCACCCGTCGAACAGGACGAGCGCCGGACCGCCCTCGTCGGGGACCAGCGTCAGCCGCAGCTCCCGCAGCGGCCCGATGGGCCCGCGCGGTGCGGCTCCCGTCGGGGTCCGGTCCGCGCACGTCCGCCCAGGCCTCGAAGAGGGGCCGCACCGCGCCCCAGCCGGGGCCGGGAGTGCAGCGGCACAGGAAGAAGGGCTGATCGACCGCGTACTCGCGCACGCCGCCCACCCGTTCCTCGCCCCGCAGGAGCCGCCACTCCCCCGCACTTGCCGCGGCCCGCGCCACGTCGTCCCAGGGCATCAGCGCAGGTCCCGCCACAACTCCCGCTCCCCGGACCGCGGGTCGCTCTGCGTGCGGCACGCCCCCTCGTCGAAGACCATCGTGGTCCGGGCCCCCGAAGGGTCGTACGCCGGCCAGCCCGGGTCGCCCGTCGTCGCGAACGCGATCCACGCCGCGTGGACCGTGCGGGCCAGGTCCCGCGGGGCCTTGTCGCCCAGCATCGGGGTGTAGCCGGGGTCGTCGACGAGGTCGAAGACGAAGCCGAGTTCGACGGCGTGGCAGGCGCCGAGTTCACCGTCGTACTGCGGGGAGCGCCACGCGAACTCGTAGACGTGCGTGCCGGGGACGGACTCGGCGAGGCGCAGGGCCGGGACGCGGTAGAACCAGTCCGTGCCGATCGCTTCGAGGAGTTCGCCCGGGCTCGCCCCGGGCCGGCTCGACGCGTAGGCGTCCAGGTCCATGCCGTAGGCCGCGGCGCCCTTGCGCGCCCGCTCCTCGCTGATGGTCGTGAAACGGCCGGTCGGCACCATGAACAGGCGGTTCTCCTCGCGGTTGCTGCCGACCAGGAGGTCCACCGCGAGGTCGGCACCCGGAAGGGTGAGCTCGTCCGCGACCGGTTCGAAGACCATGCCGTTGAGCGCCGCGTCGCCCCAGACCGCCGGGTCCGGGCGGGTCGCGTACGCGAGCCTCAACGCGGCCTGCGCGGCGATGAGTTCGGGCAGCGGGACCGCCGCGAACGCCTCCGCGCTGTGCTCCACGCCGAGGTGGGAGGCCATGCGGGCGCCGATGCGGTGGGCCGTGTCGGGGCGGACGAAGTGGTGGCAGGCGCCGCTCTGCAGGGCGGCCCGGCGGAACAGGCCGCGGGCGCGCGGCTCGGTCAGCAGCAGCCCGATGGCCATCGCACCGGCCGATTCGCCGAAGACGGTGACCCGGTCGGGGTCGCCGCCGAACGCCGCGATGTTGTCGCGCACCCACTCCAGGGCGGCGATCTGGTCGAGCAGCCCGCGGTTGTCCGGGGCGCCGGGAAGGTGCAGGAAACCGTCCGTGCCCAGGCGGTAGTTGACGCCGACGAAGACGACGCCGTCGCGGGCGAACGACTCGCCGCGGTAGGCGGGGGAGTTCGCGGAGCCGTTGGAGAAGGAGCCGCCGTGCAGCCACACCATGACGGGCAGGCGGGCGCCGGGCCCGGGCTCGGGTGTCCAGATGTTGAGGTTGAGGCAGTCCTCGCCCTCGGCGTGCGTCTCGGGGATGAGCGTGTCGAAGGGCGGCAGGTACGGGGCCTTGGGCGCGGCGGCGCCGTACGCGACGGCCTCGCGCACCCCGCTCCACGGCTCGGCGGGCGCGGGTGCGGCGAACCGGCGCGGCCCGAACGGGGCGGCGGCGTACGGCACCCCGAGGAACGCGGTGACGCCCTGCTCGGTGCGGCCGCGGACGGCGCCCTGCCCGGTGGTGACGACGTGGCTCATGCGGTGGGACTCCCTCGGGGGTTCGCTGTGCGCCGGGTGCCCGGCGTCGGGCACCCCCACCTCTCCTATCGCGCCGCCCCTCTCCGCGTAAAGATCAAGGAGGTGTCCCGTTCCGGCGGGCCTTCAGGCGGGTGCGGGCCCGAACGGCTCCCCCGCGAGCCACTGGGCCACGGCCCGGCCGATGGGCTGGCCCGTCTCGATCTCCACGAAGCCGAACTGCCCCGACTGGTTGCACTCGAGGAACCACCAGATCCCGTCACTGTCCTCCGCGAAGTCGAAGGCCCCGTACGCCAGTTGGGCGCGGGTGAGATAGGCCTGGACGCCGTCGGCGACGCGCCGCGGCACGCTCACCGGGCGCCAGGGCCCGGCGTCCGGGTCGAAGCGGACGTCGACGACCGCCTCGGGGTCGTCCGGTGCGCCCTGCGCCCGTGCGGCGAACATCCGGTCCCCCACGCAGGTGAGCCGGATGTCGGCCCGCTTGCGCACCCGGCGCTGCAGCAGAGTCGGCCCGTGCGCCACGTCCCGGTAGTCCTCGCCGGGGCGCACCCGGGTCGTCGGCACGGCGAGCGTGCCGCCGTCGGGGTGCGCTCCGGAGACCGGCTTGACGACGAGGTCGGGGTAGCGCTCGGCGAACTCCCGGGCCACCCGCGGGAAGGTCGTGATCAGCGTGGCCGGCACGGGCAGCCCGCAGGCCCGCGCCAGCCATAACTGCCAGGGCTTGTGCCGGGCCTGCCGGGCCGCGTCCGGGTGGTTCATCCACCGCGCGTCGGTGCAGCGCAGCATTCCGTACAGCGCCTGCGAGGCCTCCTCGGTGAGCCAGGCGGACGCGGCACGGGAGCGCGCGGCCGGTGCCCCCGGTCTGCGCACCCAGATGGAGCGCAGGCCGCTCATGCTCACGACGCGGCCGCCGACGGACAGATGGCCGTGGAACGTACCGTGCGCGTACTCCCCGGACACGTCGACGCCGCCCGGCAGTTCGGCCGGGTCGAGCCGGAGGACCGGGATTCCCCTGGCGTTCAATTCGACGACCGCCATGTCGGCCGTCACATCCTGTTCGCTCGTCAGGATCAGCACCGTCATTTCCGAACGGCCGATCAGTCGTCGAAATGGGTTTTGGAACCCGCCGTGGACGTGGTGGCCGCGCATTCACGCAACACTGCGTAGTCGCGTGCGGCCGCTCCGCCGTCGGGCAGCACGTTCAACTGCAGTGCGGAGTCGTATGTGTACGGCGCGCTGACCTCGGTCTCTCGCACAGGGCGAGCATAGTTCAGGGCGAACGGTCGCATGTGTACTCCTAGTTGGGGGGTGCACCAAGTCAAGCGCATGGTGACTCTCCGGCGTCACTCTCCTGAGGAAATTCTCAGATTCTCTCTGTAGAACGCGTCACACCTGCGGAGGAGTTGCTTCCGCACGGAGCGTGATGACGCGACGTCAGGAACGAAATAGGGGCGGCCCATTCGGGCCGCCCCTTCCCAATACCGCCTTTACAAGCCTTTACACGTCCTTACGCCGTCCTCCACGGGAGAGGTCCTTCAGGTAGGAGAGGCCGGGGTGGGCACTGGTGTACGCGGCGACCAGTCGTTCGGCAGTGGTGACGGAGTCGACGAGCGGGTGCAGGGCGAACGCCTTCACGGCCGTGGCCCGCGAGCCGGACTCGGCGGCCGCGAGCACCTCGCGCTCCACCGCCTTGACGGCGGTGACCAGACCGGTGGCGTGCAGCGGCAGCGGGTCGACGGCGACGGGGTGGGCGCCGTTGGCGTCGACCAGGCACGGCACCTCGATGACGGCGTCCTCGTCGAGGGCCGAAAGGGTGCGCCGGTTACGGACGTTGAGGATGAGCGTGGCCCGCTCGTCGCGGGCGATGGCGCGCATCAGGGCGAGGGCCACCTTTTCGTAGCCGCCGCCCTCTTCGAGGTCGGCGGCGTCCCGCTCCCCCGCGCCGGACGCCTCCCGGTTGTCCGCCATGTACGTGGCCTCGCGTTCGGCACGCGTGCGGTCCCAACCGGCGTAGGAGGAATCGGCGTAGAACGCGGCCTGCTGGTCGGCGAGGAAGGCGCCGCGGGTGCGCTCTGCCTCGCGGTACGCGCGGACGGTCTCGCGGTTGAAGTAGTAGTAGTGCAGGTATTCGTTGGGGATCGCGCCGAGCGAGCGCAGCCAGTCCGTGCCGAAGAGACGGCCCTCCTCGAAGGAGCCGAGGAGCTTGTCGTCAGCGAGCAGGCGGGGCAGTTCGTCGCGGCCGTTCACCTTCAACCCGCGCAGCCAGCCGAGGTGGTTGAGCCCCACGTAGTCGATCCAGGCGTCGGCCGGGTCCGCGCCGAGCACCCGGGCGACGCGGCGGCCGAGGCCGACGGGCGAGTCGCAGATGCCGATGACGCGGTCGCCGAGGTGCCGGGACATGGCCTCGGTGACCAGGCCCGCCGGGTTGGTGAAGTTGATGACCCAGGCGTCGGGGGCGACGGCCTTGACGCGGCGGGCGATGCCGACGGCCACGGGCACGGTCCGCAGCCCGTACGCGATCCCGCCCGCGCCGACCGTCTCCTGCCCCAACACGCCTTCCGCGAGGGCGACTTGCTCGTCGGCGGCACGGCCCGCGAGCCCGCCGACGCGGATCGCGGAGAACACGAAGTCGGCGCCGCGCAGCGCCTCGTCGAGATCGGTGGTGGCGCGCACGGCGGGCGCGTCGGGCACGCCGGTGGCTTGTTCTGTCAGTACCCCGGTGATCGCCCGCAGCCGGTTCGCGTCGACGTCGTGCAGCGTGACCTCGGTGACCCGGCCCTCCGCATGGTCGCCGAGCAGTGCCCCGTACACGAGGGGCACCCGGAATCCGCCACCGCCGAGAATCGTCAGCCTCATGGCGCGATCGTAGGGCAGCCTGGTCTCCGACCTGATCTTCGACCGGCGGAGGCCCCCCATGAATCGGCGCACGAGACGCCAACTCCTCACCCTGACCGCTCTGACGGGCGCGCTGACGCTCGGCGCGGGCGCCGCGTCGGCCACGGCCGCACCGTCCTGGACCGAGACCGGCACGTCGTACGTGAACTCGCTGACCGGCAGCCAGGGCCTGGCCAGCCGCGCCGACGGCTCGCTGGTGCGGCGGGGGCTCGCCTCGGTGCCGCTGGATCTGCGGATAGCGGGCTGGACGCACGTCGGGGACCCGGACGTGGCGGGCGGCTACACCTTCGACGCGTACCAGGGAGGCGACGACGCGACGAAGAAGATGTTCGCGGCGACGGCTCCCGACGGCAAGCGGACGACGTACGAACACGCCCTGGACCAGGGCGAGTTGCTGAACAATTCGTTCGCGTCCGTCTCGCCCGACGGGCAGTGGCTGGTGTCCGGCGAGTGGGGCACCATGAGCCGCCTCCAGGTGTTCCCCACGCCCGTGCTCAACGCGTCCGCGCCCGCGCCCGGCGCGAATCTCCCGCAGGCGGGGCAGATCTCCCTGGACAAGCCGGTGCAGAACATCCAGGGCTGCGACTTCACCGACACCACGCATCTGCTGTGCTCGTCGGACGACGCGGCGAAGGAGGTCCTGGCGGTCGCCCTCGACCGCCCGCTGGACGGGAAACCGGTCGCGGGTCACGTCACGACCGCGTTCGCCGTGCCGCAACGGAGCATCTGCTCGGGCACGTTCGAGACGGAGGGCATCGACTACGACGCCGCGCGCGGGACCCTGCGCGTCGCGATCGTGCCGCCCGCGCCGTGCCTGGTGACGACGGCCGTGATCGCGTACGAGCAGCAGTAGCGCGCCCCGTCAGCGAAGGGTGCGGGCGGGGTCGAGGAGTTCCTGGATGCGCAGGCCCACGTCGTAGGGGGCGAGCGCCTCGGTCAGGAAGGCGATGCGCACGTCGCCCTGCTCGCCCGCCCGCTCCCAGCGCAGCACGAGCCCCTTGCGGTCGAGCCGCACGGGGCGGATGCGCGCGACGCCCGGAAGGTCCAACTCGGCGACCAGGGCGGCCAGTTCGGGCAGGACGTCACCGTGACCGCTGTCGAGGTGCGAGAGCAGCTCCGCCTCGCACGTCGCCAGCGGGTCGGGCGCGGCGTCGGCGAGCGCCGCCGCGTCCAGGGCGCGCACCGTGTCCCCCTCGGTGAGGGCGCCCCGCGCGGGCCGCAGCACCAGCGTGTCGGGCCCCGCCGGGGTCAGCCGTCCGCTGAGGCTGAGCCGGGCGCGCACGCGGTCGCGTACGACAACGGGCGCGACGTCGGTCAGTTCCGCGTAGACGGCCAGCCCGGAGCGCGGGGCCGCGGCGAGTTCGGCGGTCAGGTGCGGGTCGGCCGGGTCGAGCAGGACGAGCCGGGACGCGGCGTCGACGGCGTGCAGCCCCACGCAGTCGAGCCGGTGGCCGTCGCCGGTGGTCAGCGTCAGCGAGCAGGCGGCGGCGAGGATCGTCCGCGCGCGCTCGGCGTCGGTGGGCTCCGTGGGCATCACAGGGTCAGCCATCTCCACTCCAACATGTCCACTGCAAGGATAGGTAAGGCTTACCTTATCTAGTCCACGAAGTGGGCGGCACGTGTGGGTCGGTCGCGATCTGGGGATGGTCGCGATCATGACAGAACGCACGTCCCCCTCCCCCACCCTCACCACGGACCCGGCGACCGCTCCCCCGCGCCGTCCCCTGCGCCAACTCCTCGCCGCCTCCGTCGGCAACGCGGTCGAGTGGTTCGACTGGTACGCCTACACGTTCCTGGCCACCTACATCGCCGGCCAGGTCTTCCCCAAGGGCGCCGACAACTCGCTCGTCCCGCTCCTGTCCACGTTCGCCGTCTTCGCGGTGGGCTTCTTCATGCGACCGGTCGGCGGGCTGCTGATGGGTGCGGTCGCCGACCGGCGCGGCCGGCGCGCCGCGCTCACGGTGACCATCCTGCTCATGGGCGGCAGCAGCCTCCTGGTCGGCATCACACCGACGTACGCGTCCGCGGGCGTGCTCGCACCCGTCGCGCTCGTCCTGGCCCGGCTGCTCCAAGGGCTGTCCGTGGGCGGCGAGTTCGCGGCGTCGACGACGTTCCTCGTCGAGTCGGCGGGCCCGGGCAGGCGCGGGCTCTTCTCGTCGTTCCAGTACGTGTCCACGTCCATCGGGCAGTTGCTGGCGTCCGGCATCGCCTGGCTCCTCGTGCGCACCCTCGGCGACGGGCAGATGGACTCCTGGGGCTGGCGCATACCCTTCGTCGTGGGCGCGCTGCTCAGCCTCGTCGGGTTCTGGATCCGGCAGGGCGCGCACGAGACCCACGACGCCGCACCCGCACAGCGGCCGGGGCTTTTCGACGCGCTGCGCAAGCACCCGCGCCAGTCGCTCCTCATCTGCGGCATCACGGCGGGCGGCACGCTCGCGTACTACACGTGGACCTCCTACCTGCCGACGTACGCGGAGCTGAACACCGGCATCGACAAGTCGGACGCGCTGCTCGTCGGCACGGTCTCGCTCGGCTTCTTCGCGCTGCTCCAGCCGCTCGGCGGGCTGCTCTCCGACCGCTTCGGGCGCAAGCCGCTGCTGCTCTTCTTCGGGCTGGGATTCGCCCTGCTGAGCGTGCCGTTGCTGCACGCGCTGACCGGCTCGGTCGCCTCGCTGCTGCTCGTGCAGTGCGCGGGCATGGTGCTGCTGACCGGGTTCACGTCGATCTCCGCCGCGGTCAACGCGGAGGTGTTCCCGGCGCGGGTGCGGGCGGCCGGGATCGGGTTCCCGTACTCGCTGACCGTGGCGCTGTTCGGCGGCACGGCACCGTACATGGGCACCTGGTTCAAGGAGAGCGGCCACAGCGGGCTCTTCCCCTGGTACGTCGCCGCGCTCTGCCTCGTGTCGTCAGTGGTCTATCTGCGGCTGCCGGAGAGCTCGCACCGCGAGCTCGACCGCTAGGGCGTGTCCCGCATTGCACAGGGCGCAACTACCGTTGCCCCTCTTGCCAGTTGACCAAGGAGCAAGGAGGGTGAGGACGTGGCCGTGCCCCACCCGACCCAGGAGGTGCCCCGGATGTCAGGGACGAGCAGGAGCAACACCGGACGCCGGGGGTTCCTCGGCGCGGCCGCGGCGATCGGCGCCGCCGTCCTCGTGCCCGCATCGGCGGCCCCCGCGCTCGCCCGGCCGCGGCCGCGCGGTCAGCGCCCCCTGTTCCTGGGCACGTACACCTCGCAGCAGGGCGGCGGCACCGGCATCGGACTGGCCACCTACGACGCCGACAGCGGAGCGATCAGCGCGGCCGGGACCGTCGAGGGCGTCGCCGATCCGTCGTACCTCGCCGTGCATCCCGACGGCCGGACGCTGTACGCGGTCGACGAGCGGCAGGACGGCGGGGTGACGGCGGTCAGGATCGCGGACCGCCGCGTGCTCGGCACCCGCCCCACCGGAGGGGCGGGCCCCTGCCACCTCTCCGTGCACCCGTCCGGACGCTGGCTGCTCAGCGCCAACTACCTGTCGGGGAACGTCGCCGTGCACCCGATCGACGCGTCCGGTGCGCTCGGCGAGCGCACCGCGCTCGTCACGCACAGCACCCCCGCGCCCGGCCCCGGGCAGGACGGGCCGCACGCGCACCAGATCGTGACGAGCCCCGACGGCGGCCACGTCCTCGCGGTCGACCTCGGCAACGACACCGTCTACACGTACCGCCTGGACACCTGCGCGGGGACGCTCACCGAGGTCTCGTACGCGGCGCTGCGGCCCGGTGCCGGGCCGCGGCACCTCACCTTCCACCCGGGCGGCCGGTACGCGTACCTCGCCAACGAGGTCGACAACACGGCGGTCGTCTGCGCGTACGACCCGGCGAGCGGCAGGCTGACACCGGGTGGGCCGCAGTCGACCGGCACGGGCGCGGGCACCAGCTATCCGGCGCAGATCCTCGTCACGCGCGAGGGCACGTACGCGTACCTCGCCAACCGGGGGCACAACAGCCTGACCCGGTACGCGATCGAGGCCGGCGGGGCCCGGCTCCGGCTGCTCGACACGGTGCCGGTGGGCGGGGACTTCCCGCGGCAGATCGCGTTCTCGCCGGACGAGCGACTGCTGTTCACGGCGAACCAGAGGTCCGGGTCCGTGACGGTGTTCCGGGTGGACCACGCGACCGGTGAACTCGCCTCGGTGGGGCGCCCGTTCGCCGCGCCGATCGCCGTGTGCGCGCTGCCCCTGTAGGGCGGTCCGTGCCGTAACGGCCGTGAAGCACGTGCTCAACGGGAAGTTCACGGGCGGGTGGTGGAGTCCCCCTACCCGTGAGCGATCTTGAAGGAGCCGTGAGTGCCGTGAGCGAGGATGCCCTCGGGCAGGAGCAGTTGGACGCCTACATAAGGGCGCGGCTGTCCCTGGCCGGATTCGACCTGACCAAGCTGCCCGAGGAGGCCGATCCCGCCACGGGCGTGCCGAGCCGGGCCCAGGCGCTCGCCGCGCTGCGTGCGTTCGTGACGTCGACACCCGCGGCGCTCGCCTCGTGGACACCGCCCGCGCAGAGCCCGGCGTACGCGCAGCAGGAGTCGGCACCGCTGATCTATCCGTCGATCGCCGAGGCATGGGGCGGTGAGCGATGACCACGCGCCGCGCTCTCAACAGGCGTACGTTCCTTGCCGGTTCGGCCGCGGCGACCGCCGTGGCGACGGGCGGCAGCGCGCTCACCACGACCCCGGCGGCAGCCGCGGCCGGGAAGCCGCCGACGCTGCCCGACGTCGAGGTCCGCGCGGCCGCGCGCACCGACCCGTCGGAGGCCACGCTCGCCGAGGCGGCCGTCCTCATGAGACGGGGGCGGCTGACGGCCGTCGAGCTCGTGGAGTCCCACCTCGACCGCATCGAGAAGTACGACGCGACGTACCAGGCGTACGCGGAGGTCACCGGTGACGCGGCGCTCGCGGCGGCCCGCAGGGCCGATCGCGGGCAGGGGCCGCGGGGCGTACTGCGCGGCATACCGCTGTGCATCAAGGACAACTACTTCACGGACGGCGTGCCGACGCGCTGCAACTCGTACGTCTTCGAGGACTTCGTCCCTGCGTACGACGCGACGGCCGTGGCCCGGTTGAAGGCGGCGGGCGCCGTCGTGCTCGGCAAGGGGCAGATGGGGCCGCTCGCCACGACCCGCGCCACGAAGCCGAACGGGACGGTCACGACCGTCAACGCCTGGACGCCCGGGGACCCTTCGGTCGATCCGGGCGGCTCGTCCACCGGGCCCGCGTGCGCGGTCGCGGCGCGGCTCGCGGTGTCGTCGATCGGCACGCAGACCGGCGGTTCGATCGTGCTGCCGTCCAACCAGCAGAACCTCACAGGCCTGAAGCCGACCATGGGACGCGTCTCGGTCCACGGCGTGATCCCGCTGTCGTACACCCGGGACCACGCGGGCCCGCTGGCGCGCGACGCCATGGACGCGGCGCTGATGCTGGCCGTGATGGCGGGTCCCGACCCGGCCGATCCGCGCACCCTCGGGCTGCCCGCCGTGCCGGACCTGGTGCGGGCGGCGACGCCGGTCGTGGGGCGCGGCGGGGCCGTGCGGATGCGGCGGGCGACGCGGGTCGGGGTGCCGGCCGACTTCCTGACCGGGGACAAGGAGGGGCTGCGCAAGGCGTTCCTCGACCGGCTCGACGCGATCTCCGGGATCACGCTGGTGGAGGTGGCGTATCCGGCGGACTGGGAGCTGCTGACCGGGGCGTTCAACGCGGCGCGCCTGTCCGAGCGGACCGAGCCGTTCCGGCACTGGCTGCGGGACGACCCGGCCAAGTTCGGTGTCTCACTGCTGAGTTGGCTGCAGGGCCTGATGATCTCGGGCGACGAGTGGATCACTGCCCAGCGCGCCAAGTCCCATCTCCTGCGGGAAGTGCTGGACGGGGTCATGGCGCGGTGCGACGTGCTGCTGCAGACCGGGCCCGTGCCGTTCGACATCCTCGGGCTGCCGGAGATCGCGTTCCCGGTCGGCTTCTCCGCCGCGGGCGTACCGGCCGGAGTGATCCTCGGGGGTCAACCGTACGAGGAGGACCGGCTGCTGGAAGTCGCGGCCGCGTACCAGGCGGTGACGGACTGGCACACCCGGCGACCGGCGGATCCGGCGACCGCACACCTGCGGTCCGCGGGGGCACGGCCCCGGCTCGACGCCGAGGAGGCGGCGGCTCAATCGGCGTGATCCGCTGCGGTGTTGAAGCGCATCGACTGATCACCAGACCCTGGGTATGCGTCAAACGACGTACACCCAGGGTCTTGTCGTGCCTCCTTCGCCCTGAATACCCTCCCCGTGATCGAAGCGCTTCGATTCGCATCGACGCGCTTCGGCGAGCTTCGCTGCGCTTGTCGACATCACGGAGAGGCCCCGCATGTCCGGCGGACACCCCGTCATTCCCGGTTTCCACCCCGACCCCAGCGTCTGCCGCGTCGGCGACGACTACTACCTGGCGTGCTCGAGCTTCGAGTACGTCCCCGGGGTGCCGCTGTTCCACAGCCGCGACCTGGTCCACTGGACGCAGATCGGCAACGTCCTCGACCGGCCGGAGCAGTTGAGCCTGTCCGACGACGCGGCCTCGTCCGGCGGGATCTACGCCCCGACCCTGCGCCACCACGACGGCCGGTTCTGGCTGATCGTCACGAACGTGAACGGCGGCGGCAACCTGCTCGTCACCGCGACCGACCCGGCGGGCCCCTGGTCGGACCCGCTCCCGCTGCCCGGTGTCCCCGGCATCGACCCGGATCTCGCCTGGGACGACGACGGCACCTGCTGGTGCACGGTCGCCGGCATCTCCCAGGTCCGCATCGACCCGTACACGGGCGAGACGTCCGGCCCGCCCCGCCGCCTCTGGTCGGGCACGCCCGGCGCCAAGGCCCCGGAGGCCCCGCACCTGTACCGGGTCGGCGACTACTGGTACCTGCTCATCGCGGAAGGCGGCACCGAGCGCGGGCACGGGGTCTCCGTCGCCCGGGGCCGCACCCCGAACGGCCCCTTCGAGCCGTGCCCCGCCAACCCGGTCCTCAGCCACCGCTCCACCGACGACCCGGTCCAGAACACCGGCCACGCCGATCTGGTGCAGGCCCCCGACGGCTCCTGGTGGCTGGTGCTGCTCGGGGTGCGCCCCGGCGGCGGCACCCCGGGGTGGCACGTCCTCGGCCGCGAGACGTTCCTGGCACCGGTGACGTGGGAGGACGGCTGGCCGGTGGTCGGCGCGCTGACGGCCGCCGGGCCCGGGCCCCTCGTCCCGTTCCACGACGACTTCGACGACGCCGCTCTGGCGCACTGCTGGATCTCGCCGCGCCGGCGTTCCCCGCTGCACTGCACCACGAAGGAGCGCCCGGGTTCGCTGACGCTGCACGCCCTCGGGGATTCGCTCGACGCACCCGACGTGGTGTTCGCCGGGTACCGGCAGCAGCATCCGTCGTGCCGGGTCCGGGCACGCGTCGACCCGGCGCACGGGTGCGGCGGCCTCGCCGTCCGGCTCGACGAACAGCACCACTACGAGATCGAGGGCGACGCCGACGAGGTGCGGGTGCTGGCTCGCATCGGCCCGTTGCGCACCGTCGTGGCGTCGCGGCCGGTGGCGGACGGGCCGCTGGTCCTCGGTGTCGACGTGATCGCGACGAAGGAGCTGCGGGGCGCGCGCTCGGGCCCCGACACGCTCGCGTTCGGGGTCGAGGAGTCCGACGGCACGTTCACCGCGCTCGCCTCCCTCGACGGCCGCTATCTGTCGACCGAGGTGGCCGGTGGCTTCACCGGCCGCGTCATCGGCCTCTACGCGGCCGACGGCACCGCCCACTTCGACTGGTTCCACTACGAGCCGCTCGCCCACTGAAGGGAACCGCACATGAATCTGCGTACAAGACATCTGCGTACGAGACATCCGCGTACCAGGCATCTGCGTACAAGGCATCTGCGTGTGAATCAGGGAGCCCGCAGACGCGGCGTCGCACGCGTGGCGGGCCTCGTCCTCGTCCTGCTCGCCGTGCTGGGCGCCCCCTCGGCCGCGGTGGCGGCACCGGTCGCCCACCACCCGGCCCGCGCGGCCACCGCCACGGAGACCGTCGCGGCGATGCAGCCCAGCTGGAACCTGGGCAACACGCTCGACGCGATCCCCGACGAGACGTCCTGGGGCAACCCGCTCGTCACCAAGGCGCTCTTCGACACCATCAGGGGACAGGGCTTCCGCAGCGTCCGGATACCCGTCACCTGGGGCAACCACCAGTCGGCGCAGGCGCCTTACACGATCGACGCCGCCTTCATGAGCCGGGTCCGGCAGATCGTGGACTGGGCGCAGGCGGACGGTCTGTACGTCGTCCTGAACGTGCACCACGACTCGTGGCAGTGGATCAACAAGATGGCCACCGACCACGACGCGGTGCTCGCCCGCTACGACGCGAGCTGGCAGCAGATCGCCGCCGCGTTCCGGGACGAGCCGCGCACGCTGCTCTTCGAGAGCATCAACGAGCCGGCCTTCGACAACGCCGACGACGCGCAGAAGATGCGCCTGGTCGACGAGTTGAACACCTCGTTCCACCGCATCGTGCGCGCCTCCGGAGGCACGAACGCGGACCGCGTCCTCGTCCTGCCCACCGTCGGCTCCACCCCGGACCAGGCCCTGATGGACAGCCTGGCCACGACGATGGACGGGCTCGACGACCCGAACCTGGCGGCCACGGTGCACTACTACAGCTTCTGGCCGTTCAGCGTGAACATCGCGGGATACACGAAGTTCGACGCCACGGTGCAGAAGGACCTGACCGACACCTTCGGGCGGATGCACGACACCTTCGTCGCGAAGGGCATCCCCGTCTACGTGGGCGAGTACGGGCTGCTCGCGTACCCGGACCAGTTCCACGTGGACTACCTGGAGCGCGGTGAGGCCCTGAAGTACTTCGAGGCGATCGGACACGCGGCGCGCACCAGCGGGGTCACCACCGCACTGTGGGATCCGTACTCGCTGCTGAACCGGGAGACGCTGCAGTGGCGCGACCCGGCCCTGTTCGCGCTGATCAAGGCGAGTTGGACGACGCGCTCGGGGACCGCCTCGTCGGACCGGGTGTACGTCGCGAAGTCCACGCCGATCACCGCGCAGCAGCTCACCCTGGACCTCAACGGCAAGAAGTTCAGGGGACTTTGGCAGGGCGGGACCCGGCTCACCGTGGGTGCCGACTACACCGTGTCCGGCGATCAACTGACCCTGACGGCGGCCGCGTTGACCCGGCTGACCGGTGACCGGGCGTACGGCGTGAACGCCACGCTCCAGGCCAGGTTCTCCTCCGGGGCGCCCTGGCGGATCGACGTGACCACGTACGACGCGCCGGTCCTCGCCGCCGCCACCGGGTCGACCGCGGCCCTGGCGATCCCGGCCGACTACCGCGGCGACAGCCTCGCGACGATGGAGGCCAGGTACGCCGACGGCAGCAACGCGGGGTCGGCCACGTGGACCCCGTACCAGCAGTTCGGCACCGCGTTCACGCCGGACTACGCGGGCGGCACGCTCCGGCTGACGGCCGACTTCCTCGGGTCGCTCAAGGACGGTGCCCCGGTGACGCTGACCTGCCACTTCTGGAGCGGCGCCACGGTGTCGTACCAGGTGACCAGGTCGGGGGACGCGGTCACCGGTACGACCCGCTAGCAGCGGCTACAACTCCCTTACCTGATAAGGGAGTTCAGTCCCGCTCACCTCCACCCGGACCGCCCCGCCGTCCGCGTCCCGGAGCACCCGGTACGCGGCGGCGGGGTTCCCGTCGTGGCCCGGCACGGTCACCGTCACGTCCCGCGCCTGCGGCGTGACGAGCAGCGTCAGGCCGTCGGGCCAGTCGCCGTCCGGGCGCCGGTCGTCCGCGCCCATCGGCAGCACCGCGCCCGGGCGCACGTACACCGGCAGGCTGTCGAAGCCGTGCGTCTCGCGGCGCCAGCAGGGGCCCTGCACCCGCTCGCCCGTGAGGAGCTGCGTCCACGTGCCCTCCGGGAGGTAGAACTCGACGTCCCCCTCCTCCGTGAAGACCGGGGCCACGAGGAGGTCGGGGCCGAGCAGGTACTGGCGGTCGAGGGTGCGGCACGTCGGGTCGTCGGGGAAGTCGAGCACCATCGGGCGCATCACCGGGACGCCGGTGCGGTGGGCCTCGACCGCGGCACCGTACAGGTACGGCATGAGGCGGTGCTTCAGGAGGGTGAACTGCCGTGCCACGTCGACCGCTTCCTCGCCGAACGCCCACGGGACGCGGTACGAGACGTTGCCGTGCAGCCGGCTGTGCGAGGACAGCAGGCCGAAGGCGAGCCAGCGCTTGAAGACCGCCGGGTCCGGGGTGCCCTCGAAGCCGCCGATGTCGTGCGACCAGAAGCCGAAGCCCGACAGGGAGAGCGACAGGCCGCCGCGCAGCGACTCTGCCATCGCCGTGAACGAGGCGAAGCAGTCGCCGCCCCAGTGCACCGGGAACTGCTGGCCGCCGACGGTCGCCGAGCGGGCGAAGACGACCGCCTCGCCGCTGCCCCGCTCCTTCTCGAGCAGCTCGAAGACAGTGCGGTTGTAGAGCTGCGTGTAGTAGTTGTGCATGCGCTCCGGGTCGGAGCCGTCGTGCCAGACGACGTCGGTCGGCACGCGCTCGCCGAAGTCCGTCTTGAAGCTGTCGACGCCCATGTCGAGCAGGCCGCGCAACTTGCCCGCGTACCACTCGCGGGCGGCCGGGTTCGTGAAGTCCACGAGCGCCATGCCGGGCTGCCACAGGTCCCACTGCCACACGTCGCCGTTCGGGCGGCACACCAGGTGACCCGCGGCCGCGGCCTCCGCGAACAGCGCCGACTTCTGTGCGATGTAGGGGTTGATCCACATGCTGATGCGCAGGCCGCGCGCCTTGAGGCGGCGCAGCATGCCGACCGGGTCGGGGAAGACGTCCGGGTCCCAGGTGAAGTCCGACCACTGGTACTCGCGCATCCAGAAGCAGTCGAAGTGGAAGACGGTGAGCGGGATGTCCCGCTCGGCCATGCCGTCGACGAACGACGTCACGGTCGCCTCGTCGTACTCCGTGCAGAAGGAGGTGGTGAGCCACAGGCCGAACGACCAGGCGGGCGGCAGGGCCGGGCGGCCGGTCAGCGCGGTGTAGCGGCGCAGCACGTCCTTCGGGGTGGGGCCCGCGACGACGTAGAACTCGACGGACTGGTCCTCGACGCTGAACTGGAGCTGCCCGACGGACTCCGAGCCGATCTCGTAGCTCACCTTGCCCGGGTGGTTCACGAGGACGCCGTAGCCGCGCGAGGAGAGGTGGAACGGCACGTTCTTGTAGGCGAGTTCGCTGCTGGTGCCGCCGTCGGCCTGCCAGATGTCGACGGTCTGACCGTTCTTGACGAACGGGGTGAAGCGTTCGCCGAGGCCGTAGATGTGCTCGCCGACGCCGAGGGCGAGCTGGGTGACCATGTGGTGGGCGCCGTCGGGGGTGGTCATGAAGGCGGCGCCCTTGCGGTCAAGTCCCGCGAGGCGGCGGCCCGTTGTGGTGTCGAGGAATTCGAGGCCCCACTCGCCCGCCGTGTCGAGACGCAGGGTGAGCGGACCCGTCGCGAGTTCGACGACGGAGCCTTCGCGGGTGACGCGGGCGCCGCTGCCGTCCTCGGTGGGCTGCAGCTCGAAGTCGGGGCCACGGCGCTTCTTGCCCGCGTGATGCGTGATGCGGACGCCGATCACCCCCTCGGCGGGCGAGAAGCAATCGACCGTGATGAGCGGCTCGTTGAGGGTGTCGCCCCGGCCGCTGACGTGGCGTACGGCGGCGTACGCGCTGAACCGGTCGGCGGTGGCCCGTACGTCACGGACCTCGGTGGCGTACGCGGCGCGCACCCCGTCGCGCATCCGCCAGAAACCGTCGGTGAACTTCATGCGTCGATCCCCCGTGACGTGTCGTCGGTTCCCCGTGGCAGGAACGTGAGGCGGGCGAGGCGGACGTCACCGCTCAGCCGGACCCGCAGGTCGCGGATGCCTTCGGCGGTGAAGTCGGCGTCCAGTGTGACGTACGTGTACGGCCCACCCGTAGCCGGGACGGTGACCGGTTCGGCGCCCTCGACGGTGACAGTGCCCGCCCCGGCGACCTCGAACCGGACCGCGCGGACGCCTTCGGTGCCGAAATCGCAGGCGCGGTAGAGGAGTTCACCGGTGCCGGTGACGGCGTCGCCGCGCGTCTTGGCGCGGTCGACGATCTCGGTTCCGTTCTGTTCGTCGTACGTCGCCGGGTCCAGGCCCTGCTCGACGACCGGCCGCGGCACGGGCGCCTCGCCGTCGACGGTCAGCCGGGCGGTGAGCCGGATGTCCTCGCTGGAGGCGCCGACGAGCAGTTCGTACGTGCCCTGGGCGACGCTCCACCGGCCGCGCGCGGCGTCCCAGTGGCCGAGCTCGGCGAGCGGCACCGTGAACGTGACGCGCTCGGCCGCACCGGCGTCGAGCGTGATCCGGCGGTATCCGGCCAACTGGCGTTGCGGGCGCGGCACTTGGGCGTCGAGTGCGCGGACGTACAGCTGCGGGACCTCGTCCGCGGTGCGCGTCCCGGTGTTGGCGACGGTGACCGTGCATTCGAGGCTCTCGGCGGCGCGGCGCACGAAGAGCCCCTCGTAGGCGAACTCCGCGTACGACAGGCCGTGCCCGAAGGGGTAGAGCGGCCGCCCCTCGAAGTAGAGGTAGGTCTGCCGGGAGCCGATCACGTCGTAGTCGAGCAGGTCGGGCAGGTCGGTGTCGGCGGCGTACCAGGTCTGCGGGAGGCGTCCGGCGGGGCTGACGTCACCGGCGACGACCCGGGCGAGCGCGCGGCCCGCGGCCTGGCCGCCGTGTGCGGTCCACAGCAGCGCGGGGAGTTCGGCGGCCGCGTCGGGCACGGCGTACGGGTAGGCGCTGACCAGGGCGAGCGCGGTCCGCGGGTTGGCGGCGCGGGCGGCGCGCCACAGGCGGTCCTGGTGCGCGGGCAGGGCGAGCGTGGTGCGGTCCTGGGTCTCTCGGCCGTTGATGTGCGGATCGTTCCCGGCGACGACCAGCACGACGTCCGCGTCGGCGGCGGCACGGGCCACGGCGTCCGCGCCGCGCTCCACGACATCGACCTCAAAAGTCGTGCCCTGGTCGGCAACCTTCACGCCGTCGGCGGCGACCTGTACGTACCCGCCGGTTCCCACGTGCTTGAGGAGGTGTCCGTTTCCATGCGGTTCCAGGGTGAACGCCTCCTGGACGACCCAGCCGCCGGGCTGCTCGGCGGACGCCCGCACATACCGGTCGTCGGCGACGGAGAGGTAACGGCCGTCGGGGGCGCGCAGCGTGAGGACCCCGTTTTCCGAGTCGCCCCAGTCGACCAGGGCGAGCGTGCTGCCCCGGTCGGGGTCGGTCGTGAGCGGCGGGAGATCCGTGCGGCCCGCGAGGAGCGCCGGGTCGAGCGCGCCCTCGGCGCCGCGGGCCTCGGACGGGGCATCGGCCTCGGGGACGTACAGCCAGCCCTCCTCGCAGCGCAGCCGCACCCGGTCCACGCCCTCGGCGAAGGTGACGCGATCGGCGCCGAAGCGCTCCAGGACGCCGTCGAGCGGGGTGGAGCGGTGGATGAAGGTGCCGCTGTACCAGTCGGCCTTGCACTCGTCGGCGAGGAGTCCGACGACGGCGATGCGGGTGTCGTCGGCGAGCGGCAGCAGTCCGTCGTTCTTGAGGAGCACGACGGCCTGTTCGGCGGCTTCCAGGGCGAGGGCACGATGGGCCTCGCTGTCGAAGTCCCAGTCGCCGTCGAAGGGTTCGGTGTCCGCGAACTCGCCGAGCCGGGCCCGGACATCGAGCTGACGGCGGACCGCGGTGTCGATGTCGGCCTCGGCGATCAGGCCCTGGTCGAGGGCGCCGCGCAGCCGGCTCACCATCGTCGTCGAGTCCGTGCCGTGGTCGGTGAAGCTGTCGACGCCCGCGATGAGCGCGGCGGCGGTGGCCTCCTCATGGGTGTCGAAGTAGTGCTCGGAGTCGACGAGATTGCTGGGCGCGGTCGCGTCGGAGCAGACCATGAGCTCCTGCTCGGTCCAGGTCCGCAGGTGCTCCTCGAGATACGGGGAGACGTGGTTGGGGCGGCCGTTGACCAGGTTGTAGGCGGGCATGACGCCGGCGACAGCGCCTTCCTCGACGGGCCGCCTGAAGGCCCTGAGGTCGTACTCGTGCAGGACGCGGGGGCGCACGGACGAGCTGGTGGTGTCGCGGTCGGTCTCGTTGTTGTGGGCGAGCCAGTGCTTGAGGACGGGGGCGGTGCGCCAGTACGTGGGGTGGGTGCCGCGCAGGCCGCGCGTGTACGCGGTGGCGATGGCGGCGGTGAGATGGGGGTCCTCGGAGTAGCCCTCCTCGTTGCGGCCCCACAGCGGGTGGCGCAGCAGATTGACCGTCGGCGCCCAGACGTTGAGGCCGACCCGGTCGTCGCGCCCGCGCATCGCCCGGACCTCGGCGGAGACGGCGTCGCCGACCCGGCGCACCAACTCGTCGTTCCAGGTCGCGCCGAGCCCGACCGCCTGCGGGAACACCGTGGCCCGGCCCATCCAGGCGACGCCGTGCAGCGCCTCCTGTCCGGTGCGGAACGGGGCGAGGCCGAGGCGCTCCACGCCCGGCGTGAACTGGTGCAGGAGCGCGATGCGTTCGTCGAGCGTGAGCCCGTCGAGGAGAGCGTCGACGCGCTTGCCATCAGGAGAGGCGTTGGGAGGCAGTTCGGTCACGTGTGGATCCCTTGACTTGGCGTGCCAGTGGGTGGAGACGATCTTCGATGGAGGGTGCGGAAAGAATCTTCGAAGCGCTTCGATGCTCCGTACAACGCCTGTCGAGTGTCAAGTACATTGCACGGAACCCGTGTTCAGGAATCCGATGCACGAACCTTGTGACCCCCGGAAGCGGTCCCTTAACCTCGCTGCAATATCGAAGCGCTTCGACAATATGTGCGACGCGTTGCCCGAAGGGATGCTGCAATGACGCCGAACTTCCCCTCCCCGAACCCCGGTCCCAGCCGGAGAACCTTCCTCGGCTCGACGGCGGCGGTCGCCGTCGCGGTGGCCGGCGGGGGCTCGTTGCTCGCCGCGTGCGGCGGGTCGGAGAACACGGACCGGGAAGGTGCGACCTCCGCCAAGAACGCGCAGAAGCTGCTGCCGTCGTTCGTCGCCAGCAAACTCGCCCAGCCCGACATCCCCGCGAAGAACGGCTCGCCCGCCGGCTACACGCAGAAGGTGGACCTGTCGGCACTTGAGACCTCGGTGCCGGAGAAGCTGGGGACCGGCACTTCCTTCAAGATAATGTCCCCGTTCTGGGGCTCCCCGCCCAAGCCGGACTGTGCCTACTACACCCAGCTCGACAAGATCGCCGGAACCGACATCACCTGGCAGAACCAGGACGGCATGAAGTACGGCGACAAGCTCGGCGCGATCCTCGCCTCCAGCTCCATACCCGACATGGTCGTCATACCGAGTTGGGAGCTGACCGGCAAGATCCCCAGCGCGGTCACGTCCAAGTTCATGGACCTCAGCCCCTATCTGGCCGGCGACAAGGTGAAGAAGTACCCCAACCTGGCGGCGATCCCCTCCGACGCCTGGCGCATGGGCATTTTCGGCGGCGCGCTGCGCGGCATCCCCATGCCCATGGCCATCGCCGCCGGCAACGCGCCCTTCTACCGGAAGGACATCTTCGACAAGAAGGGCTGGCAGCCTCCCAAGTCGCCCGACGAGTTCCTGAGCTGGGCCAAGGAGGCCACCAGCGCGAGGGCGAAGGTGTACGCCTGCGGCGACATGTGGTGGATCGCGCAGAGCATCTTCGGCCTCCAGCCCGCGGGAACGCCCGGCTGGAACATCGGGGACGACGGCAAGCTGACGTACCGCATCGAGCACCCCGAGTACCTCGAGGCCCTGGAGTGGACGCGCAAGCTGTTCGACGCCGGCGTCGTCCATCCCGATGACAAGGCACGCACGGGCGACCCGGGCCAGCGGTTCACCGCGGGCCAGGTCCTCGTCTACCAGGGCAACCTCGACGACTGGTACCGCAAGACCGCCGAACAGGCCACGTCCAACCCGGACTTCCGCATCGAGGCCTTCGACATCTTCGGCGCCGACGGCGGCAAACCGGTGCTGTATGCCGGGCAGCCCGCCACCATCTGGTCCTTCATCCGCAAGGGCGCCTCCAAGGACGTCGTCCTCAACGCGCTCGCCGCCGCGAACTTCTCAGCCGCGCCCTACGGCACCAAGGAGCGGATGCTCGTCGACTACGGCATCGAGGGCACCCACTACACCGTCAAGAACGGCGTCCCGGTCAAGAACGACCGCGGCAACGCCGAGGTCCTCAACGCCTGGGCGATGCTGGCGCAACCCGCCCCGTTCACCGCACACCCCGACTTCCCCGAGGTCGCCCGCAAGCAGGTCGAGTGGCAACAGCGGCAGGGCGCTTCCATGAAGAAGACCTCGACGTTCGGCATGAACATCATCGAACCGTCCCGGTACGCCAACCTCGGCACCCCGTTCGAGCAGCTGGAGCTCGACTACGCACGCGGCAACAAGAAGCTGTCCGACGTGCAGCAGGCCATCTCCACCTGGAAGTCGTCGGGCGGCGACAAGCTGCGGGACTGGTACAAGAAGCTCCTCGACGCGAACGGCAGTGCCAACTGATGTCCATCACGACCGGGAGCAGGCCCGGTGGCACGCGGCTCCCGGCGACCGTCGAGGAGCCGGCCGCCGCGCTCGCCGCGTCGAAGAAGCGTGCGCGCTCCACCATCCCCTGGCGGGGGCGATGGCGCCGGGACCGGGTGCTGATCCTCATGACGCTGCCCGCCGTCATCCTTGTCCTCGTCTTCAACTACGTACCTCTGCTCGGCAACGTCGTGGCCTTCCAGGACTACGACCCCTACATCTCCAGCAACGGCGTCACTGCGATCTTCCACAGCCCGTGGGTGGGCATCGAGCAGTTCAGCCGCATGGTGGACGACGCGTTGTTCTGGGAAGCGGTCAAGAACACGCTCGTGCTCTTCGTGCTCCAGCTCGTGCTGTTCTTCCCCGTCCCCATCGCCCTCGCGCTGCTCATCAACAGCGTGATCCGGCCCCGGGTGCGGGCCGTGGCACAGGCGATCATGTATCTGCCGCACTTCTTCTCGTGGGTCCTCGTCGTCACCGTCTTCCAGCAGATCTTCGGCGGGGCGGGCATCATCGCCCAGACCCTCCAGGACCACGGCTGGGGCGGCTTCGACCTGATGACCAACGGCAGCCTGTTCAAGTTCCTGGTGACGGCGCAGGCCGTGTGGAAGGACGCCGGCTGGGGGATCATCGTGTTCCTCGCCGCGCTGGCCGCCGTCTCCACGGATCTGTACGAGGCCGCCGCCATGGACGGCGCGGGCCGCTGGCGCCGCATGTGGCATGTGACCCTCCCGGCGCTGCGCCCGGTGATCGCGCTGCTCCTCGTGCTGCGGGTCGGCGATGCGCTCTCGGTCGGGTTCGAGCAGTTCCTGCTCCAGCGTGACGCGGTGGGCACGGGCGCCAGTGAGGTCCTCGACACGTACGTGTGGAGCATGGGCCTGCAGAACGGGGACTTCAGCTACGCGGCCGCGGTCGGCCTGGCCAAGGGCGTCATCGGCATCTGTCTCGTGCTGGCCGCGAACAAGTTCGCGCATCTGCTCGGCGAGCAGGGGGTGTACCAGAAGTGAGTCTCAACACGCAGTTGATCCGCAGCCTCCAGGCGCCGCCGCGGCCCGTGTGGGAGGAGCCCCCGAGCAAGGCCGGGCTCACCCTGAAGAGCGGCTTCCTCGCCCTGTGCTGTCTCGGCGTGCTCGGCCCGCTGTGGATCGTCATCGTCACCAGCCTCTCCCCGAAATCGGTGATCGACCGGGTGGGCGGCCTGGTGGTGATCCCGCAGGGCATCACCTTCGTCAACTACAAGGAGCTGCTCAGCGGCGGCCAGGTGAGCCGGGCCGTCATGGTCTCGGTCGGCGTGACACTGTTCGGCACGCTGTTCTCGATGGCCGTGTCGGTGCTCGCGGCCTACGGACTGTCCCGGCGCGGCAGCCTCGGCCACCGGTTCTTCCTCATGACGTTGATGGCGACGATGTTCTTCGGCGCCGGCCTCATCCCGACGTACCTGCTGGTGCAGTCGCTCGGGCTCACCGACACCTATCTGTCGCTGATCCTGCCGACCGCGGTGAGCGTCTTCAACATCCTGGTCCTGCGGGCCTTCTTCATGGGCATCTCGCCCGAACTCACCGAGTCGGCCCGCATCGACGGGGCCGGGGACCTGCGGATCCTGCTCACGATCGTCATGCCGCTGTCCCGCGCGGTGCTCGCCGTCATCTCCCTCTTCTACGCGGTCGGGTACTGGAGCTCCTGGTTCAACGCCTCCATCTACCTCAGCGACCAGCGGATGCTGCCGCTGCAGAATGTCCTCATCCAGCTCGTGATGCGGCACACCGAGGCGCCGACCGGCCTCCAGGAAGCGGTCCGCACGGGTCAACTCTCCCCCCTGGGGCTCCAGATGGCCGTCATGATCCTCGCCCTGATCCCGGTGGCCATCGCCTCGCCCTTCGTCCAGCGCCACTTCAAGCAGGGCATGTTGACCGGAGCGGTGAAGGGATGACGGAAGAGATGACGGAAAGGACGGCGGTCTCCAGAATGCCGATCGCCCCCGACGGCCGCCTCCTGTTCGGCGGCGACTACAACCCCGAGCAGTGGCCCGAGGAGGTCTGGGCCGACGACGTCCGCCTCATGAAGGAGGCCGGGGTCAACTCCGTCACCGTCGGCGTCTTCTCCTGGGCGAAGCTCGAACCACGGCCCGGGGCACGGGAGTTCGGCTGGCTCGACCGGCTGATGGACCTGCTGCACGCGCACGGCGTCGGCGTGGTCCTGGCGACGCCGACCGCATCGCCGCCGCCGTGGCTGGGCCGACTCCACCCGGAGACGCTGCCGCGCGACGAGAACGGGCAGACCGTGTGGTGGGGCTCGCGGCAGCAGTTCGCCCACTCCTCCAGCGCCTACCGCCGCTACGCCGCGGCGATCACCGAGGACCTCGCGAAGCGGTACGGGAACCACCCGGCCCTGCGGATGTGGCACATCAACAACGAGTACTGCACCTTCGACTACGGAACCGAGTCGGCCCGCGCCTTCCGTGACTGGCTGCGCGCGAAGTACGACACGCTGGACGCCCTCAACGAGGCCTGGGGCACGGCCTTTTGGAGCCAGCACGTCGAGACGTGGCAGGACGTCATCCCGCCGCGTCGCGCCCAGTACATGCGCAACCCCACCCAGGTCCTCGACTTCCGCCGGTTCACCTCGGACGCGCTCATGGAGTGCTACGTCGCCGAACGGGACATCGTGCGGCGGCACTCCCCCGCCCACGTCCCGGTCACCACGAACTTCATGCCGTTCTGGACCGGGCAGGACGCGTGGGCGTGGGCCGAGGAGGAGGACGTCGTCTCCGTCGACGCGTACCCGGATCCGCGGGACCCGCTGGGCGGCCAGTACAACGCCATGATCGCCGACATGACGCGCAGTCAGGCCCGGGGGCCGTGGATGCTGATGGAGCAGGCGGCGGGCCCGGTGAACTGGCGCGGGGCCAACCACCCCAAGCCGCCGGGACTGAACCGGCTGTGGTCGCTGCAGGCCGTGGCGCGCGGCGCGGACGCCGTCTGCTACTTCCAGTGGCGCCAGTCCCGGCAGGGCGCGGAGAAGTTCCACTCGGGGATGCTCAGTCACGCGGGCGAGGAGGGGCGGACGTTCGCCGAGGTGCGGCGGATCGGCGCCGAGCTGACCGGACTCGGGGCCGCCGCAGGTGCTCAGGTCCCCGCCGACATCGCGGTGTTGCACGACTGGCACTCGTGGTGGGCGGGCGGCCAGGAGGGCCGGCCGTCGTCGCACGTCGCGTACGAAGAGGTGGTGCGGGCCTGGCACCGGGCCCTGTGGGAGGCGCATCTGACCGCCGACTTCGCGCACCCCGGGCACGACCTGTCCGCGTACAAGATGGTGGTCGTGCCGCAGCTGTACCTGCTGAGCGACGCGGCCGTCGAGAACCTGGTGGCGTACGTGGACGGGGGCGGGACGCTCGTCTCCGGGTTCTTCACCGGGGTCGCCGACCCCGACGACCGGGTGCGGCCCGGCGGCATGGACGCCCGGCTGCGGCAGCTGTTCGGCATCCGCACCGTGCACGAGTGGTGGCCGCTCGAGCCCCAGGAGACCGTGCGGTGCGGCGAGTTCGGCGGCACGCTGTGGTCGGAGGAGCTGGCCGCGGCGGACGGCGCCGAGGTGGTGGCCGCGTACCGGGGCGGTGAGCTCGACGGTTTCCCGGCCGTGCTGCGCCGGGGCCGGGCCTGGTACCTCTCCACGCTTCCCGAACCTCCGGCCCTGCGCGCGCTGCTCGCGGACGCGGCCGCCGGAGCGGGCGTACGGCCTCCGCTGTCCGGCCTCCCCGCAGGCGTGGAGGCCGTACGCCGCGGCGAGCTGCTGTTTCTGCTGCACCACGGGCGCGGCGAGGTCACGGTCGCGCTGCCCGACGGGGCGGCGTACCGGGATCTCCTCACGGGCGAGGAGCACACGGGCTCCGTGCCGCTCGGCCGGTTCGGCGTGGCGGTCCTCGGGCCCGTGTCGAAGGTGGCGCGGGGGTCCGGTGCCGCCTGAACATCCGCACGGCACGTGGGAGCAGGTGCCGGCCGGACGCTGGGAGGACGCGTTCCTCAGCGGCAACGGCCGGCACGGCGCCCTCGTGTTCGGTGATCCGCACGACGACCGGGTGATCGTCACGCACCATGCGCTGGTCCGCCCGGACGCCGGCCCGCAGCCACGCCCGCCCGCGCTCGCCGCCCAACTCCCCTCCCTGCAGGACCGGTTGCTGGCCGGTGACGTGAGCGCCGCCGAACGGTTCACGGACGGCCGCGAGCTGCGGTGGGTGCGCGCGTTCCATCCGGCGTTCCAGACGCGGTTCGTCCGCGACAGCTTGGTGTGGCGCGGCTACCGGCGCACGGTCGACTTCGCGACGGGCGTCGCCGAGGCGCGCTGCGGCGGCTGGCACAGCCGGGTCTTCGTGTCGCGCGCGGACGACGTCCTCGTGCAGTACGCCACCGCGCCGGGCCTCGACGGGGAACTGTCCCTGGACCAACGGCTCACCGGGGCACCGGCCCGGCTCGGGGTGGGCCGGGGTGTCGTACTGACCGCGCAGGGTGCCCAGTTGACGCTGCG
This sequence comes from Streptomyces sp. NPDC050085, assembly GCF_044460595.1. Taxonomy (NCBI): domain Bacteria; kingdom Bacillati; phylum Actinomycetota; class Actinomycetes; order Kitasatosporales; family Streptomycetaceae; genus Streptomyces; species Streptomyces sp. NPDC050085. Next base: position 359,940 of record NZ_JBITJZ010000001.1, read on the forward strand.
CTGCCGGTATCCGCAGAGCGACACGGCGTACACGGGGGTGACGCTCGCGCTCGTCGACGGCGGGCGCACCTCGATGGGCCGCACGGGTGTCCGGGTCGACGGCGCGACCGGGCTTCTGCTGCTCACCCGGGTGCGGCGGCACCTCGGGGAGCTCGACGCGGCCACGGAGGCGGCCGCGCTCGGCGATCTGGTGGTCGGGGACGGCGATCCGGCGGCGACCTACGCGGAACTGCTCGCCCGGCACGAGACGCCGCACCGCGCCGCGTACGAGCGGGTGGCCTTCGACCTGAACGCGCCGCGCACCGAACGCGGCCTGTCCGGCAGCGCGCTGCTCGAACTTCCCCGCAGCCACGCCCTGTTGGAGCGGCTGTTCGCGGCGGGCCGCTACCACCTGCTCAGCTCGTCGGGGGCGCTGCCGCCGCGACTCACGGGGCTGTGGACCGGCGAGTGGGACACCGCGTGGTCGGGGGCGTTCACCACGGACGCCAATCTCAATCTGCAGACGGCGTCCGCGGTCGCCTGCGACCTTCCGGAGGTCACGCAGGCACAAGGCGCCCTGATCCAGGGCCAGTTGGCGGACTGGCGGGACAACGCGCGGGAGATCTTCGGCGCCCGGGGCATCGTCGCGCCCGCGCACACCGACGGCGAGTCGGGGCACGCCTACCACTTCCAGCGCGCGTGGCCGATGCACCTGTGGACGGCGGGCGCCGACTGGCTGCTCACCCCGCTCGTAGAACAGGCCGAGACGACCGGCGAGCGGCCCGCCTGGCTCGCCGCGGCCGTCACCGAACTCGCCCTGTTCTACGAGGACTTCCTCACCCGCACCGATCCCGACGGGCGCGTGGTGATCGTCCCGTCGTACTCACCGGAGAACCGCCCGGCGAACGCGAGCTGGGGCACCCTCAACGCCACGATGGACATCGCGGCGGCCCGGCACGCCCTGCGCACCGCGGCCGCCTGGCACCCCGGGCCCGACGGCGACCGGTGGAGCGCGCTCGCCGACCGGCTGCCCGACTACCGGGTCAACTCCGAGGGCGCACTGGCCGAATGGGCCTGGCCGGGCCTCGAGGACGCCTACGACCACCGGCACCTCAGCCACCTCTACCCGGTGTGGCCGCACCACGACATCAACCCGTACGACACCCCGGAGTGGGCCAAGGCCGCGCACCGGGCCCTCGAACTGCGGGGCGCCGAGAACGACTCGGCGCACGGCCATCTGCACCACGCCCTGGTCGCGGCCCGGCTGCGCGACGCGGGGCGGGTCACCGACGCCCTGCAGCACGTCCTGACCGGCGACTACTTCCACCGCTCGCTGATGAGCGCGCACTACCCGCGCCGCGACGTCTACAACGCGGACGCCGCGCACACCCTGCCCGCGCTGCTCGTCGAGTCGCTGCTGCAGTCCACTCCGGACCGGCTCGTCCTGCTGCCCGCACTGCCGCCCTCGTGGGCGCGCGGCTCGGTGACGGGCCTCACCACCCGGTTCGGCGCGCGCGTCGACCTGACGTGGGGCGGCGGCACCTGCACGGCCGTGCTGCACCCGTCGCGTGACGCGCACGTGGACCTCAAGACCCCCGTCCGCGGACCCGGGCGGCTGCGCCTGGCCGCGGGCGAGGACCGCGAACTCACGGTGAGGACGCGGTAGTTCACCCGGGCATTTCCCCCCACCGACCATGGAAGGGACACCATGGCACACACCTCACGCAACAGATCTCTGAGCCGCCGCACCGTCCTCGGCTCGTTCGCCGCGGCCGGGGCGGCGCTCGCCCTCACCGCGTCACCCGCTCAGGCGTTGGTCTGGTCGTCGTCCGACCAATGGGGCAACTACACCACGTCGGACGGCTACACCCTCTACAACAACATCTGGGGTTCGGGCGCGGGATCCCAGTCGATCTGGGCCAACTCCTCGTCCAACTGGGGCGTTTGGGCCAACCACCCGAACACGGGCGGCATCAAGTCGTATCCGAACGCGAAGAAGGTCGTCGGCAAGAAGATCAGCGCGCTGTCCTCCCTCAAGAGCAGCTACAACGTCAGCGTGCCGTCGTCGGGCGCGTACAACACGTCGTACGACATCTGGGACAGCGGCCACGCCAACGAGATCATGCTGTGGGTGAACTACAACGGCGCGGTCGGCCCGCTCGGCAGCTCCATCGGCAACGTCACGCTCGGTTCCCACACGTGGACCGTGTACGTGGGATCCAACGGGGCGAACAACGTGTACTCGTTCCTGCGCACGTCCGACTCCACGTCGGGGACCGTCGACATCCTCGCCGTCCTCAAGTGGATGAAGGACACCAAGGGCCTGATCGGCGACGCGACCATCGGTGACGTGCAGTTCGGCTACGAGATCACGTCGTCGTCCGGCGGTCTGAACTTCGTGACGAACAGCTTCGGCGTAACCAGCAGCTGAAGCCCCTGTACGCGCGGCTCAGACGCCACCGACGGGCGCCTGGGCCGCGCTTTCGCGCACGGTCAACTCCGGTGCGAGCAGCGCCACTTCACTGCCCGAGCCGCGCCCCTCGATGCGGGCGACGACCTGCTCGACGGCGCGCCGCCCCATCTCCTGCGCGGGCACGGCGACGGAGGTGAGCGGCACCGAGGCGTGCGCGGCGACCTGCTCGGGGCAGACGGCGACGACCGACACGTCCTCGGGCACGGCGCGGCCCGACTGGCGCAGCAGGGCGAGCAGCGGGTCGGTCGCCGCCTCGTTCTGCACGACGAACGCGGTGGTGCCGGGCCGCTCGTCGAAGATCCGCGACAACGTTGCCGAGACGGAGGCGTACGAACCCTCGCACGGGCGGTGCAGCAGCCTGAGCCCCAGCTCGTTGCTGCGCTCGCGCAGGCCGGTCAGCGTGCGCTCGGCGAAGCCGGTGCGCCGCTCGTACACCGCGGCGGCCTCGCCGATCACCGCGATCTCGCGGTGCCCGAGGTCGGCCAGGTGCTGGGCGCAGGCGGCGCCCGCCGCGGCAAAGTCGAGGTCCACGCAGGTCAGTCCCGTGGTGTCGGCGGGCAGACCGATGAGGACGGCGGGGCGGCTCGCGGTGCGCAGCAGCGGCAGCCGCTCGTCGTCCAGCTCGACGTCCATCAGGATCATGGCGTCGGCGAGCGCGCTGCCCTCGATGCGGCGCACCGCCTGGGCGCCCTCCTCGCCGGTGAGCAGCAGGATGTCGTAGCCGTGCGTGCGGGCGGCGGTGGCGACGGCCATCGCGATCTCCATCATCACCGGCACGTACATGTCGGTGCGCAGCGGCACCATGAGGGCGATGATGTTCGACTTGCTGCTGGCCAGGGCCCGCGCGCCCGCGTTCGGGTGGTAGCCGAGCTTGCGGACGCTGTTCTCGACGCGCTCGCGGGTGGCGGCGGAGATGGACCGCTTGCCGCTGAGGACGTAGCTCACGGTGCTGGCGGAGACTCCGGCGTGCCGGGCGACCTCTGCGAGCGTGACCATGTCGTTCTCCTGAGCCGTGACGAGGGGACGCCGAAGCGAAGCGATTCGACGGGGCAGGTTGCCCGTTGACTGTTCGGAATGCCGACCCTATGGCGATCAACGGGTACCTGTCCATAAGTCTGTCGAAGCGCTTCGACTACGGGACGGAGCCCCGACGACTCCGCTCAGGGTACTGACAGGGTGCCTTGATCGGACAGGAGCGGGGCATACCCTGGTGGGCCTACTGGTACCGGAGGGAGCGCGGGTGAGCGAGCACGGCGGTGGGGGTGGCGAGACCTCGTACAACTCCGTGGCGGGCGGGACCGTGGTCCACGGTTCCGTGATCCAGGCGCACCGCATCGAGTCGCTGCACATCGACCAGTACGTGCCGCCGCCGGCGCGCCAGCTCCCCCACGACACGGGCCCGTTCGTCAACCGGGTGCGCGAGTTGGACCAGTTGCACTCGGTGGCCAGGACGGCGGACGGCCCGAGCGGCCCGCGCACCGTGCTGCTGACCGGGCTCGGCGGGATCGGCAAGACCAAGCTCGTGGCCCACTGGGCGCACCTCGGGGACCTGCGGGAGTGGTTTCCGCGGCATCTGTACGTCGACCTGGAGGAGATGCGCCGGGACGGGGCCGTCGATGTCGCGGCCGTCCTGCGGGGGTTCCTGACCGGCCTCGGTGTGCACCGGGAGCTGCTGCCCACCGACCGCCCCGGGCTGACGGCGCTGTACCGCAGCATGACGGCCACCGGGCGGGTACTGGTCGTCGTCGACAACGCCCAGCACGCGGCCGAGGTGCGCGGACTGACGCCCGGCCAGGGCCTGCTGGTCGTCACCAGCCGGAAGCTGCTGACCGCCCTGGTGACGCGGAACGGCGCGGTGCCGATCGTCGTGGAGCCGCTCGACAAGACGGCCGGCGTGGAGTTGGTGCGCGAGTGGTCGAAGGACGCGGCCGAGACGACCGCGGCCGAGCTGGTGCGATTGTGCGGCGGGCTGCCCCTGGCGCTGCTCACCGCGGGTGACTGGCTCGCGGACCGGCCCCATCTGGGCCTGGAGCACGTGGTGCGCACGCTCGCGGCCGAGGACCTGCTGACCGCCGACCCCACCGACGGGAGCCCCTCGATGAGTTCCGTCCTCGACGCGGTGCACGACCAACTGCCCGTCGCCGCGCAGCGGTTGTACGCCCTGGTGGGCGCCGCCGACCTCGTCGACCTGACCCACCCGCTCGCCCGGGTCGCGGCCGGTTCGGACGCGGACGCGGACACGGCGATCGGCGCCCTGGTCAACGCCCATCTCGTCACGCACACCGGCGAGGGCCACGACCGGTACCGTCCGCACGACCTGGTGCGCGCGCACGCGCGGGCCGTGGCGGGCCGGCTGTCCGCGCCCGAGCGGCAGGAACTGCTGGCGGACGCGGTCGACCTGTATGTGGACCTGACGGCACACGCCGACCAGGTGGTGGGCGGCAGCGGCCGGTTCAGGATGCAGCCGCGGCCCCGGCCCGTCGGCCATGACCTGTTCGGCACGCGCGCGCAGGCGCTTGACTGGCTGGACGCCGAGAGCGCCAACCTCCGGGGGATCACCCGGGCCGCCATGGCGGGGGAACGGCACGACGCGGTGTGGCGGATCTGCGAGTCGCTGTGGCCGTGGTTCAACGCCCGCCGCCCCTTCGCCGCCTGGCTGGAGCTCCAGGACAGGGGTGTCGAGGCGGCGCAGTGGCTGGGGCGGCGCGACGTCGAGGTGCGGATGCGCAACCAGCTCGCGCGCCACCACTACACGCTCCGGGCGTTCGACGACGCGGAGCGGGAGCTCGCCGTGGCGGACGCACTGCTCGACCTCGTCGACGACGCCGTCCTGCACGGCATGGTGCACGAGACCCGTGGACTGACCGCTCTCGCGGTCGGCCGCGACCAGGACGCACTGGCCCTGTTCGAGCGCGCGCTGCACGCCAACCGGCGTGCAGGAGACGCCCATGGCATCGCCGTCCAGACCTACAACCTCGCCCAGGCCCGGATCGCCGCCGGGGACTTCACCGCCGCCCTTGCCCTGCTCGACGAGGTCACGGCCCTGACGGACACGGGCTCACCGATGCGCACCAAGATCGACCTGGTCCGCGCGCGGGCGCTGCGCGGGCTCGGTGACCTCGACGCCGCCCTCGACGCGGCGATCACCGCGGCGGAGCTCGCGGCCCTGGACCGGCTGACCCTGCTCGCGGCGACCGGCCTCGACGAACTCGACCCGCTCTCCCCCGCGGCGGCGTTCGCCCGGCAGGCCCCGCGCCTCGACCCCGAGGGCGATCTGTACGCGCAACTCCTCGACGCGGAGCGGAAGTTCGACCGCGGGGCGCTGCGCCCGGTGATCGACGGCCAGCTCGAGGACGTGGACCGGTCGGGCGAGCTGACCCGGGAGCGCATGTACGCGTTCCTGGCGGGGCGCGGGGTGCGGCCGCCCTCGACGCCGCCCGTGCCGACCCCGGTGCCGGAGCCGGAGCCGGTCGAGGGGCGCCCCGCGGCGACGTACGACGTGACGGGCGACGCGCATCCCGACGGCGTGGTGGACCTGGAGCGGCGCCCCGTGGTCGCCGGGCACCATCGCGAGGCGCGCGGCTTCTACGCGGCCGCGGTCGAGCAGGGGCATCGCCAGTGGCGGCAGTCGGCGGAGGTCGTGGCCCGCACCGCGGTGGACGCCGATGCCGAACTGCCCGCCGTGGACTGGCTGTCGACGGCCGCCGATGACTTTCCCGACCAGGACGTGCTGGTCGCGGCGGTCGACGAGGGGCGGGCCCTGGTGCGTCCGCGCGGCGGCCCCCTCCTGGAGGCGCACGCCGAACGCACGTGGGGCGCGGCCCGTCCCGCGCTCGATCCGCTGCTGCTCGGTGCGGCCGTGCACGTGTGGCTGGTGGGCGGCGGCAGCGAACAGCGTTTGCTGGACGGCCTGTTGGTGCGGACGGGGCGCCGTCACGTGCGGATCGGGTTCCGCGCCGCACCCTGATCGCTTCGGTCGTCGGCCAGGCCGGGACGGTCAGTCGCCGCGGGCCAGTTCGCCGAGCACCTCCCACGTGCGCAGGCGGGATTCGGGCCCGTCGGCCTCGGTGCCGGAGACGACCACCTCGGTGGCGCCCGCGTCGCGGTAGCGGCGGACGGCGTCCACGAGGTTCTTCTCGTCGCCGAGGACGGCGAGTTCGATGGGGTGGTCATGTCCGGAGAGCTCGATGACCCGGGCGTAGGACGGGATCTGCGCGTAGAAGGACATCTGCTCGTGGAGCTTGGCGCGCAGGGCGTCCGGGTCGGGGGTGACGACGCCGGGCACGAAGGCGACGATGCGCGGGGCCGGGCGGCCCGCCTCCTCGGCGGCCCGGGTGAGCTCGGGGACGATGTGCTGCTCCAGGGCGCGCGGCCCGGCCAGGTACGGCAGGATCCCGTCGGCGAGGCGGCCGCTGACGCGCAGCGCCTGGGGCCCCATCGCGGCGACGAGGAGCGGCACCGGCGGCTCGGCGCCGGGCACGGCGACGGGCAGCGGGCTCCGCGAGGTTCGCGCGGTGAGCAGCTCACCCTCGAAGTCGGCCTGCCCCGTGTGCACCAACTGCCGTACCACGGTGAGGAATTCACGCAGTCGCGCCACGGGCCGTTCGAAGGGCAGCCCGAAGGCGCCTTCGGCGACCAGCTTGGTGCCGAGGGCGAGCCCCAGGTGGAAGCGCCCACCGGTGGCCGCCTGGACCGTCTGCGCCTGACTCACGACGGTCAGCGGGTGGCGGCCGAAGACGGGGATCGCGGAGGTGCCCAGGTGGATCCCGGGGACGGCGCGGCCGACGAGGGCAGCGAGCGTCGGGGCGTCGTGGGCGAGCGTCTGGGCGAACCACAGGGAGGCGAGCCCGGACGCGCGGGCCTCGCGGGCCCTGCGCACGGCGTCGTCGATGTCATGGTCCGGGCCGGTCATGTCGAGTGTCACTCCGACTGTCATGACGGGGAGAACGCGATCACGGGGAGTGGCAATTCCCCCTGGATTGTGAACAGTTCATGTCGCCGCTCACGCCCGCAGCGGGTTCTGGAAGAGAGGGTGCAGCAGGACCGTCCCCGCGGCGACGGGCAGCACGTCCGCTCCGGCGTGCGGGCCGACGATCCGCTCGGGCTCGTCGCAGACGTGCGAGTGGTCGACGGCCGCGCCCCTGATCTCCTCCAGGTACACGGGGTCGAGGAGGCTCGACTGCTCGGTGACGACGACGAGATCGGGGTTGAGCACGTCGAGGAGGAGCCCGACGGCGCGGCCCACGGCGCGGGCGCGGTCGCGCAGCAGCCGGTCGGCGCGCGGGTCGCCGGTGGCCACGGCGTCCCACAGCCGCATCGAGTCCGGTGCGGGGATGATGCCGAGCCGCGCGGCCGTGGCGGCGAGCACCGTGTCCGACGCGGTCGCCTGCAGGCACCCGGTGCGCCCGCACGCGCAGGGCGCGAGGGAGTCCGGCACCGGGAGGTGCGCCACGTCGCCGGCGCCGGAGCGGGGGCCGCGGTGCACGACGCCGGCGATGCCGAGGGCCGCGTCGACGACGTTCCCGACGAAGAGGTGGACGAGGCTGCGGCGCGCGGCGGGCCGCCCGTAGAGGATCTCCGACTGGGCGATGGCGCGGGCGTGGTTGTCCAGGCGTACGGGCAGGCCGAGCGCGCGGGAGAGGTCCGCGGCCAGCGGGCGGTGGTGCCAGCCGAGGGCGTCGTGCCGCACGACGGTGCCGTCCCGGCCCGGTTCGACCCAGCCGCCGAGCATGGCGCCGACCCCGAGCAGCGGCCGCCCCGGCCGCTGCTCGGCGAGGAACTCCCCCAGTGCGCGGGCGACTTGGCCGGCCAGCTCCTGCTCCGCGATGCCGTCGTGCCGCAGGGTGCGGCGGGCCACGACGCGGCCGCGCAGGTCCACCAGGCCGAACGTGGAGGCCGGTACGCCGATGTGCAGTCCGGCCGCGAGCGGTCCGTCGGGCTCGCCGGTGTGCAGGTCGACGGGTATCCGGGGGCGGCCCACGGTGCCGGCCGACGCCCTCTGCGGCAGGTCGCGCAGCAGGCCGCGGCGGCCCAGGTCGGTGCACTGCCGGGACACGGCGGCCGGGCTCAGACCGCTGAGCCGGGCGACGCCGCCGCGGGCCACGGGGCCGTGGTCGAGGACGGTCCGCAGCACGGTTGCGGCGTTGGCGTCCCGTCGGCCGTCACCGGCCCTGCGCGTGGGGTTCGGCATCCGGCAGAGCCTACGTGCGTGCGGCGCGGTTCCGTAGGGCCAGTATTGCGGGGTCGTGAATTCGCCGGGCGGTGGGGCCGCATCCGTGTGTCCCTCAATGGTCCAGCTCAGAACGGTTGTTCGCGGATCGGGCGAGGCGCTGCGGCGCCACCGACGACGGTTGACGCCGTCCGGCGGCGATTGCCACGCTCCGGCGCATTGCTTCCCCTCCGAAACGAACTCCGTCGAGAGGACACCCACCCACCATGACCACGCCCACGGTCTCCGCCTCAGCCCCGGCCGCACTCACCGTCACGCGACTCAACGGCCGCCTCGGCGCCGTCATCGAGGGTGTCCGCCTCGGCGGCGACCTCGCCCCCGCCACGGTCACCGGCATCCGCGAGACGCTCCTGAGGCACAAGGTCGTCTTCTTCCGCGGCCAGGAGCACCTCGACACGGACTCCCACGAGGCGTTCGGCCGCCTGCTCGGCACGCCGGTCGCGCACCCCACCGTCCCGTCCACGGACGGCCGTTACTCGTTCCCGATCGACTCGGACCACGGCGGCCGCGCCAACCAGTGGCACAGCGACGTGACGTTCGTCCCGGCCTATCCGGCGTTCTCGATCCTGCACGCCCGCACCATCCCCCCGTACGGCGGCAACACCCTGTGGGCCAACACCGCGACGGCGTACGAGAACCTGCCGGACCCGCTCAAGGCCCTCGCCGAGAGCCTGCGCGCCGTGCACTCGAACGACTACGACTACGCGGCGCTGCGTCCCGACGCGGTCCCGGAGCAGCTGCGGCGCTTCCGCGACGTCTTCGCGAAGATCAAGTTCCTGACCGAGCACCCGGTCGTCCGGGTCCACCCGGAGACCGGCGAACGGACCCTGCTGCTCGGCAACTTCGTGCAGCGCATCCAGGGCCTGACCGGGCGTGACTCGCGCGACCTCGTCGAGCTGTTCCAGCGGCACGTCGAGCGGCCGGAGAACACGGTCCGCTGGCAGTGGCGGGTCGGGGACGTGGCGATCTGGGACAACCGGGCCACGCAGCACTACGGCGTCGACGACTCCGACGACCACGAGCGCAGGCTGGCCCGCGTCACCATCGACGGCGACGTCCCGGTCGGTGTCGACGGTCGCAGGTCCACGCTCCTGTCCCCCGAGTCGGTCCCCGAGCCGGAGCACGGCATCGCGTCCGGCGCCTCGACCGCGGCGACCGGCACCCCGACGGCCGTCCCGACGGCGGCCGCGTGAGCGCGCCCTGATCGCGCAGGTGACGCACTCACAATGGGTACAACGCACAGCTCACCGGCCGCCTCGGATGGCTCGTTCACCGGCGGCCAGGAGCTGCACACGGGCCAGTCGCGCCTCGGGGACGCTCACGCTCGGCATCGAGACCGGCTGAGCGTCCCCGCGCGCCTTCAGCCGCGCACCGCGGCGAGTTGAATGCGGTCGAGGCCGGGCGCCGCACCGGTCGCGTTGGCGAACGTGACCGTGTTGGCGCCCGCCTTCAGTGTGACGGGCACGCCCAGCGTCCAGTAGTCGTCCGCGCTCCAGGTGTTCTTGAAGGTCGCCCGGTGCGTGACGCCGCCGACCGTGATGTCGGCGGTGCGGGAGATGATGTCGGTGTTGTAGGCGTGCCCGTTGTCCTTGCGGTCGTTGTGCGCGTAGGAGACGACCAGGACGTACGCGCCCGCGCGCGGGGCGTCGACCGTGAAGGCGGCGGTGCTCTGCGCGCTGCCGCCGAGCGAGCCGATGTAGCTGCCGCCGCTCGCGTGCGGGCTCTCCACCAGCCGGGCGCCGCCTGCCAGTTGGGCCCGGTCCGCCTCGTACGCGAGGACGCCGCGCTCCGATCCGGTGCCGGTCACGTCGAGGGCGCGCAGGCTCGTCGGGCCGGTCGCCGTGATCCGGTTGTTGCCCTCGACGAGGTAGAGGCGCTGGGCGCGGCCGGGCTGCGCGGTGACCTTCTCACCGTGCAGGGCGAGCCGTACGGGATCGGTGGCGCGCGGGGTCACCGTGTAGTAGCCGTCGCGGGGCGCATACACGTCGAACACCGCCTTGCCTCCGGGGCGCAGGTCGAGGGCGCCCGTGCCGGTGCCCGTGGCGTCCGCGTAGTCGAAGCCGGTCCTGCCGCTGATGTCGGCGAGCGTGGCCTCGTAGGACGTGGTGGGCGTGCGGTGTTCGGTGAGGTCGACGCGGTCGAGGGTGACCTCGTTCGTGGCGTGCGCGAGCGTCAACGTGTGGGCGCCCGCCGGGAGTTCGAGCGTGACGTCCTGCTTTCCTCGGTAGGTCCAGTTCTCCGTCGAGGGGTACGTGACGGGGGTGGCGGCCTCGACGCCGTCGACGAGGAGTCGCTGCGTGGCGGGGGCGCCGGACTGGTTGCCGTAGAGGATCGAGAGGTCGTAGCGGCCGTCGCGCGGCACCGTCACCCCGAACTGCACCGCACTGTCGGCCTTGTCGAGCGAGCCGACGTCCTTCGTGCCGGACGCCGCGTAGCCGTTGGCGTTGTTCACCGTGCCCTGGGTGTGGACCTGGCCCGAGGTGATGGTGGCGTCCTCGGCCTCGTACGACGTGGACCACGGGACGTCGGCCGCGGCGGGAGTGCCCCGGCCGGCCGGGGTGAGCACGATGCGGTACGCGGACATCTTGCGCAGGTTCTTCATCGGCACGGTGACGGCGCCGTCGTCGGCGACCTTCAGCTCGGTGCGGCTCAGGACCTGGGGTGCGGCGTGCGCACCCTCGTATCCGGACCACACGGCCTCGGAGACGGTGGCGACGACACCGGTCCCGAACACCTTCGGGTCGACGTGCCCGACGGTGACGTCCGTGTCACCGGCCGCGCCGCCGAGGAGTATCTGCGCCTGCCTGCGCCCGGTGTCGTAGGAGGCGAGGCCCTGGAGGGTGTCGATGGCGTTCGCGGTCGGTGGGGTCACCCGCACCGTGTCGCCGGTCAGTCCGGCGTACCAACGCAGCAGCCACCAGCCGCCGTTGGGGATGTTGGTGTGCACGACGTTGCCGGAGAGGTTGCCCGCGGCGTCCCAGTAGGCCTGGTTCGCGTACACCTTGTTGCGCTCGAACATGCCGATCCACTGGACGAGTTGACCGGGCACGGAGAGGTCGCGGCGGTTGGCGTACTCGTCGATGTTGATGGGGAGCGGGTCGATGCCGAGCCGCTTCTCCAGCGCGCGGTAGGTGTCGTAGTGGCTCTGGAAGCTGCTCAGGGAGCCGGGGCCGAGTTCGTGCCAGGTCAGTACGTCCGGCAGGACGTTGTTCGACTGGGCGAACGAAAGGAAGTCCGGCATGAAGCGGCTGTTGTACTGCGTCTCGTTCGGGCCCGCGATCCGCGCGTCCGGGTCGAGGGAGCGGATGCGCTGGTAGACGGTCTTCCAGTCGGCGAGGAAGCGGTCGCGGGCCGTGGTGTAGGTGGCCGTGTCGGCGGAGCCGAGGCCGCTGTACCAGATCCAGTCCGGCTCGTTGAAGGGGACGTAGACGAAGTGGTCGCTGTGCTCGGCGTCGCGGACCTTCTTGACGATGGAGTCGACCTTGGTGAGGTAGTCGTCGAGTCCGAGGTCCTCGTAGGGCCAGTGCTGGTAGATGTCCTGCATCATGACGTTCACGTCGCCGGTGCCGCCGTTGCTGCGGAAGAACGACTTCGACACCTCGACGGCGTCGCCGTTCGGGTGCTGGAGACCGCCGTCGGGCTTCTGGCTGACGCTGGTCAGCTTGAGCGGCGAGAGGATCGCGTCGCTGGGCACGCCGTCGTCGCTCAGTCCGTACAGGGCGCCGTTCGCGCCGCGCAGCACCGGCCCCTCGGAGGCGGCGAGGTCGACGGAGAGTCGGGGCGCCGCCGCCTGGGCGGGCGGGGCCGAGTGCAGGGTTCCTGCCATGGCAGTTGCTCCAAGTACCAAGGCTGCTAGGGCCGTTGAGGCTTTTGATGCGCGGGATCTGGTGCGAAAGAGGGTCATTTGACGGCTCCACTCGTGATTCCGGACACGATCTTGCGTTGCGCCACCAGGAACACCGCGACCATCGGCAGGCTCATCACCACGATGTACGCAAACACGAGATGCCAGTTGTTGAGGTACAGCTGGGCACTCGCCACCTGGTAGAGGTTGAGCGGGAGGGTGGCCGCGTCGCCGCCCCCGAGGACGAAGAACGCGTAGAACACGTCGCTCCAGGCGTAGAGCATCACCATGATCGTGGCGGTGGCGACGACCGGGCGCAGGAGCGGCAGGATGATGCGGGTGAAGATGCGCAGGGGGCTCGCGCCGTCCATGCGCGCGGCCTCCTCCAGTTCCAGGGGGATGGTGCGGATGAAGCCGGTCATGAAGAAGATCGACGTCGAGAGGTACATGCCGGTGTAGACGGCGATCATGCCGGGCCTGGTGTTCGCGAGGCCCAGTTGTCGCAGCTCCATGACGATGGTGATGACCGCGGGGGGCAGCAGCAGTCCGCTGATGGTGAGTGCGTACGCGGCCGAGACCAGCTTGGACTTGCGGCGGGCGAAGACCCAGGCGGCCGCGGCGCCGAGGACCAGCACGAGGGCGACCGAAGGGAGCACCACCGCAAGGGAGTTGACCAGTCCGCGCAGCATCTTTCCCTGGTCGAGGGCGTCGGCGTAGTTGCTCGCGGGCTGCCAGTGGCGGGGTGGCGAGAGGTTCGGCCGGACGGCCTCGCCCTGCGGTTTGGCGGAGGTGACGAGGACGAGCCAGAGCGGGACCCCGACCGAAATGCCCGCCAGGACAAGGACGGTGACGGGCCGCCAGAAGCGGGTCACAGGAGCTGCTCCCTTCGGCGCAGGCCGACGACGAGCGGGATCGCGATCGCCACGACGACCAGGAACAGGACGAGGCTCATCGTCGACGCCTGCGCGTACAGGCCCTGCCCGAAGACGCGGAACATGTAGAGGTTGAAGACCTCGGTGGAGGCGGCCGGGCCGCCGCCCGTGGTGGCCTGCACGATGTCGAAGGTGTTCATCGAGCCGATGAGGGCCGTGGTGACGTTGAAGGTGACGGCGGGCGCGAGCATCGGCCAGCGCACCGAGCGGAACGTCCGCCAGGGCCCGGCGCCGTCCATCCGGGCGGCCTCCAGCATGTCGCCGGGGATGCCCTTGAGTCCGGCCAGGTAGATGAGCATCGACAGGCCCATCCACTTCCAGCCGTGCACCGCCGAGACGAGGACGAGGGTCCAGGTCGTCGAGCCGAACCACGGGATGTCCAGGCCCGCAAGGGAGTTGACCGCGCCGTCCTGGTCGAACAGGGCCTGGAAGACGTAGCCGACGGCGAGCGCCGAGATCAGGACCGGCAGGAAGAAGACGGCGCGGAAGAAGCGGTTGAAGGGGGTGTCGCGCTCCAGGAGCAGGGCGAGCCCGAGCCCGAACGCGTTCTGGAAGAGCGCGGCGAGGGCGGCGTAGAGCAGCGTCGTGCGCAGGGCGCGGACGAGCGAGCCGTCGTGCAGGACGGTCTGGAAGTTGTCGAGTCCGGTGAACGAGATGCCCGCGTGGTACGAGGACCAGTTGGTGAACGGGTAGTAGAAGTTGAGCAGGTTCGGCAGGAGGAAGAACGCCACGAAGAAGACGACGGCGGGGAGCGCGAACCACCACGGGTGGTGGACGGCGGCGCGCGGCAGTCTGCCGACGCGCTTGCGCCCGCGGCCCGTTGCGCGGTCGAGGACCAGGTCGGCCATGTCAGAAGCCCGGTGCGCTCTGTGCCTTGGCGACCTGGGCGAACTGGTCCTGGATCGCCTGCGCCACCTGCTCCGGGCTCTTCTTGCCGTAGATCATGTCGGCGAGGTACAGGTGGGTGTCCGGGGCGACGATGGCCTTCGCCTGGAAGACGCCGCTCGCGGTGGGCAGCGCCTTGATCTGGGCCTGCGAGGTCCCCGGGAGTCCGTCGGGCGAGGGCACGCCCGGCTGCACCGACGGGATCTTCATCGCCTTGAGGTAGGCGGGGTAGTCGGTCTCCAGCCAGAAGTCGAGGAACTGGCGGGCCGCGTTCTGCCGCTTGGTGTCCCCGGTCCTGAAGGCGACGACGCCGTTGGTCTGGTCCGGTGAATACATGCCGGTGGCCGAGGAGTTGGAGATCGGGAACCAGCCGAGCTTCTTGTCGATGTCCGCGGTGGAGTGCTTGGCCTGGAGCTGCGACTGGAAGGAGGTGACGTTGAGGACCATCGCCGCGTCGCCGTTCCACAGGGCGTCGGCGGAGCCGGTGAAGGTGCCGGTGCGGTAGTTCTTCTGGGCGAGCCCGGCGCCGAGCAGTTCGTCCTTGTACTTCGTGACGGCCTTGACGACGACCGGGTCGGTCCACTTCTGCTTGTTCTCGTTCAGGCCCGTCCACCAGCTCGCGGGCAGGTCGGTGAGCTGGACCTGCATCTGCCACTGGAGGGGCCATTTGTCGCCGCCCGCCTCGTAGAAGGGCGCGGCACCCGTCTTGTCCTTGACGGTGTGGGCGAGGTCGAGCAACTGGTCGTAGGACTGCGGCAGTTGGCTCTCCGTGATCCCCGCCTTCTTGAAGACGTCCTTGTTGTAGTAGACGCCGAGCATGGCGGGGCTGGTGACGATCGCCGCGTACCGCTTGCCCTTGATGACGCCGAGCTTCTTCTCCGTGTCGCCCAGCTTGCCGACCCAGGGCTCGCTGTCGAGGGTGAGGAGGTTCTGCTGCGGCTGGATGAAGGGGAGCGTGGAGATCGAGGGCTGCCAGAACATCAGGTCGGGCTTGTCGCCGGAGGCGAGCTTCGTGGGGACGTTCTGCTCGTACAGGTCGGGTATCGCCTGGGTGTCGACGCTCGCGCCGGTCGCCTTCTCGAAGGCCTCGATGACCTGCTTGGGGGCGTTGACCGTGTTCTGCGCGGTCCACATCGTCAGGTGGACGCCGTCGAGCTTCGCCGTCGGGTCGACCGCGCCGCCGGCCGCGGCGTCCGCGCCGCCGCCGTCGTCGACGCTCGGATCGCTGCACGCCGTCAGGGACAGGGCCGCGGCGCACAGCAGCGCCAGGGCAGGGAGAAGTCGTCGCTCTGTCATCCGGGTATGCCTCACTGCGAGAGGCCCGCTCCGGGGTCCAACACCTGGGCGGGCAGGGTGGGTTGAGGTGACCGTGCACAATCAGCGGGGGGCGGGGCCCGTGCTCTCCCGTACGACGAGCGCGGGCGCGGAGACCACGGGGTGCGGCGCGACCGGCGCGTCCTGTTCGACGAGTCCGTGCAGCGCCTGGAACGCGGCGCGGCCGAGTCCGGTGAAGTCGAGGCGCACCGTGGTCAGGGACGGGGTGAGGTACGCGGCGTGCGGGATGTCGTCGAACCCGGCCACGCTCACGTCCTGCGGCACCCTGCGGCCCGCCTCGCGCAGGGCGCGCAGCACACCGACCGCCATGTCGTCGTTGCCGCACAGGATCGCCGTGACGGACGGGTCGGCGGCCAGCCTGCGGCCCGCCTCGTAGCCGGCTCCCGGGCCCCAACCCCCTTGTGCGGGGCGGGGTTCGGGGGCGCCGGCCGCACGCAGGGCCTCGCGCCAGCCCACCGTACGGATGTGGGTGCGGCGGGTGCTGGAGGGCAGCGCCACGTAGTGGACCGTGGTGTGGCCGAGGCCGAGCAGGTGGCGGGTCGCCTCGTGGGCGGCCACCCGGTCGTCGGTCCACACCCAGGGGCTGCCTCCCGCGGGCGGCTTCGCGGGGGTCTCCACGACGCCGACCACCGGATGCCCCTGCGGCACGGAGGCCAGGGCGCGCACACCGGCCGTGTCGTAGGCGATGACGATGAGTCCGCCGCCCGCGTCGACGGCCCGCTCGACCTGCGCGCGCACCGCGGTGTCCTCCGCGGCTTCGAGGACGCCGATGCTCATCGTGTACGAGGCGGCGCGCGCGGCCTCCTCGACGCCTTGCAGGATGTGCGCGTAGCCGTGGTTGGTGGTGTCGGCCGTGAGCACCGTGACCGCCTTCGTCCGGCCGCTGGCCAGGGCGTGCGCGGCCGCACTGCGCCGAAAGCCCAGCTCCTCGATGGCGGCCAGCACCCGCTCGCGGGTTGCCGGTTTGACGCTCGGGTGGCCGTTGATCACACGGGAGACGGTCTGGTACGACACCTCGGCCGCGGCGGCGACGTCCCTGATGCTGGCGGCCCGGGGGCCGCCCGTGCCGCCTGCGCTCCTTGTGTGACCGGTCACATTCATGCCAGGATTGTGACCGGTCACACGGGGGTCGTCAAGAGACCGTAACGGGGTATTCACGCGGTGGACTCCGCCGCACCCCGCGAACTCATGGGGAGGGACGTTGACCGAGACGGCAGCGAACGAGGCGCACGGGGAAGGAAGTTGGGGCTCCCCCGAGCCCTTCGCGTGGGGGCATGCGGCGCTCGACGC
Source organism: Streptomyces sp. NPDC050085 (assembly GCF_044460595.1). Classification (NCBI taxonomy): domain Bacteria; kingdom Bacillati; phylum Actinomycetota; class Actinomycetes; order Kitasatosporales; family Streptomycetaceae; genus Streptomyces; species Streptomyces sp. NPDC050085. Next base: position 376,907 of record NZ_JBITJZ010000001.1, read on the forward strand.
GCGCTTCGCCCCGGCGCCGGACGGAACGCTCCGGGTGACCCGGCTCGGCCGCCCGGGAGACGGGCTGCCGGAGGCGCCCGCCGGGCGGGCACTGCCGCTCGTGGAGGTGACCGCGGTCGGGCACGGGGCGGGCTGGTCGGGGCCGCGGTTCGCCGCGTCCTCGCTCGGCGGGCGGCTGCGGTACCGAAGTCACGAGATCGACAGGGACGGCGTCTGGCATCGACTCACCGTCCAACTGTCCGATCCCGTCACCGAGTTGGCGGTGACGGTGGAGTGGTGGTCGCCGGACGGCCTCCCGGCCGTACGCTCCCGGGTCACCGTCCGCAACCCGGGCCCGCACCGCGTCGTCCTCCAGGCCGTCAGCAGCCTGCTGCTCGGGGCGCTGCCGTCCCCCGACGCGCTCGACGTGCACCGGGGCCGCAACGACTGGCTGGCGGAGTGCCGTTGGGAGAGCGAGCCGCTGCGCCGGGCCGTGCCCGATGTCGGACGCGCCTTCCACGAGCACGACGGGCGGGCCGCGTTCGCCCTTGCCAGTAGGGGGAGTTGGCCGACGGACGGGCATCTGGCGATGGGGGCGCTCAGCGACGCGGCGGGCGGCCGGGCCTGGGTGTGGCAGATCGAGTCGGCGGCCGGCTGGGCGTGGGACAGCGGGGAGGCGGAGGAGGGCGCGTACGTCGCGCTGTACGGGCCGACGGACCCGGCGCACCAATGGCGTGAACGGCTCGAACCCGGCGGTGAGTTCACCACCGAGTGGTCCGCGCTCGCGCTCGGCTCCGGGTTCGAGGACGCGGTGGGGGCGCTGACGGCGTACCGACGGCTGGTCCGCCGTCCGCACCCGGACCACCAGGCCCTCCCCATCGTGTTCAACGACTACATGAACACGCTCATGGGCGACCCGACCACGGACAAGCTGCTGCCGTTGATCGACGCGGCGGCACAGGTGGGCGCCGAGTACTTCTGCATCGACTCCGGTTGGTACGACGACGACCAGCAGGGCTGGTGGGACAGCGTCGGCGCGTGGCTGCCCGCCGAGCGGCGCTTCCCCGACGGGGGCATCCAGCGGGTGCTCGACCACATCAAGCGGCGCGGGATGGTGCCCGGGCTCTGGCTCGAGCCGGAGGTGGTCGGGGTCCGCTCGGACGTCGCGCGCTCCTTGCCGGACGCGGCGTTCGTACGGGTCGACGGGGTGCGGGTGACGGAGCACGGCCGCCACCAGCTGGACCTGACGCATCCCGCGGCCCGGGCGCACCTGGACGCGACGGTCGACCGGATCGTCGGTGACTGGGGCGTCGGCTATCTCAAGCTCGACTACAACATCACCGTCTCCCCCGGCGGTCCGCGCCTCGGGCACGCGCGGGCGTGGCTGGACTTCTTGCGGGGCGCGCTCGACCGGCACCCGGGGCTCGTCGTCGAGAACTGTGCGTCGGGCGGCATGCGGATGGACGGGGCGTCGCTGGCGGTGGTGCAGTTGCAGTCGACGAGCGATCAGCAGGACCTGCTGCGCTGCCCGCCGATCGCGGCGTCGGCCCCGACGGCCGTGCCGCCGGAGCAGGGGGCGGCGTGGGCGTATCCGCAGCCCGGGTTCACCGATGCGGAGATCGCCTTCACGCTCGGCTCCGCACTGCTCGGGCGGATCCATCTCTCCGGCCACCTGGACCTGATGACCGACGCGCAGCGGGACCTCGTCCGCGAGGCGCTCACGGTGTACCGGGGGCTGCGGGACGACCTGCCGTCGGCGACCCCGTTCTGGCCGCTCGGGCTGGCGCGGTGGGACGACGCGTGGCTGGCGCTCGGGATGCGCAGCGAGCGTGCCGCGTACGTTGCGGTGTGGCGGCGCGGCGGTGACACGGACCGGCTTTCGCTCCGTGTGCCGCGCCCTGCACGGCAACGGGAACGGGGCGGGCTGACGGCCCGGTTGCTCTTCCCCGGGGAGGGCGGCGGGGCGGTCGCGTGGGACGGGGAGCGGTTGACGGTGACAGTGCCGGACGGGGGGCCGCGGATGGTGCTCGTGCGGCTGACGGAGGCGGGCGCGGCGGAGTAGGGCCCGCGGGGCGTGGCAGGATGCCGCGATGACCTCCAGCTCGCGGATACCGCCCGTCGTCCCCGCAGGCCGACTGGCCGCCATGGATCAGCCGGTGTTCGCTCTCACGGGCGGCCTGGAGCTGCGGCCCTAGGGCGTGTCTTCAAACTCCCGTCTGCCTCACGACGCCTGGCACGCACTCTCGCCGCACCGGGCGTAAGGCCAAGTACATCCAGTACGAGGCCTTGCACCCGGCACGCCGAGAGCACGCACCAGACGCCGCGCGGCCGCCCTGCGGGCGTGGGGGTCCCCCCGGCCGAAGGCTGGGGGAGGGAGTTTGAAGACACGCCCTAGCGGCTGTCCGATGCCGCCGCTCTGGTGGTCGCGAGTCGGGATCCCGCCGTACGCCGGTGGAACCGGCTGGTGGTGGAGGACGTGGAGGAGGCACGCGCGCGTATCGAGCGGATGCACGCGCGGTGGCGGGCCGAGCGCAGTGCGATCTGGGCCGTCGCCCCGCCGGACGGCGACCCGCTCGGGATGATCGGTCTCGGGGACATCGATCCGGCCGGCGGCAGCGCCGAGTTCCTGTACTGGGTCCTGCCCGCGGCGCGGGGGCGCGGGGTCGTCGTCGAGGGCACGCGGCGCCTCAGCCGGTGGGCTCTCGACGAGCTCGGCCTGCATCGGCTGCGGCTGTGCCACTCGGTGGCCAACCCCGCGTCGTGCCGGGTCGCGGTCAAGGCCGGGTTCGCCCTCGAAGGCACCATGCGCGGCGCCCTGTTGCACGCGGACGGCTGGCACGACGAGCATCTGCACGCGCTCGTCCAAGGGGACATCCAGGTCTGAAGGGCCCGAACCGACGGGTGGGCCGGGGCGCGCCCCCGCCGCACGGGACCGCGGCGCCCCTACGGTCGACGCCATGAACCCACGCGCCCAGCTCTCCCTCCTGCTGCTCGCCGGGGCGTCCGGCGCCGTCGACGCCCTGGCGTTCACCGCCCTGGGCACCGTCTTCGCCGGGGTGATGACCGGGAACCTGGTGCTCCTCGGGATCTCCGCCGGGCGCGGGGACGGGGCGGATGTCGCCGCTCCCTTGTACGCACTCGCCGGGTACGCCGTGGGGGCCGCGGTCACCGCGCTCGTGTGCCGGGGCGTCGAGCGGCGGGACGCGTGGGCCGGGCGGGTCGTGGCCTGTCTCGGGGCGCAGTGCGGGGTGCTCGCGGGGGTCGCCGTCGTGGGCGGGGTGCTCGACGGGCGGCCCGAGGGTGGCTGGCGGTCCGTGCTCCTCGTGGCGGCGGCCCTCGCGATGGGTGGGCAGTCGGCGGCGATGGTCGCGGCCGGGGCCGCGCCGACGACGTACTTCACGGGGACGCTCACCACGCTCGTCACGGGCACCGTCGACGGGGCGGCGCGCGGGGCGGGGCAACTCTGGGTCGCCGGGCGCCTGTTGGCGGTGGTCGCCGGGGCCGCGGGCGCGGTCGCCGTACGCGCGGCAGCGCCCTCGTGGGGATTTGTGTCACCCGCCCTGCTCACGGCCGCGGCCGTCGCTTGCCAGAAACCTGCACAGCATGCGCGAAGGGCAGTCACGACGGTTCACGAAAATCCATTGCACCGTGCAGACGACAAAGCCCATTGATGCGCGGGTGTCCCATTTGCTGAAAGCGAACGAAGTCGTCTCGCCATTCACGCCGTGAAGGTTGTGAAGGTGCTGCCAGCGGTGCGTGAACGACCCTGCACCTAGCGGTAATTGAGCCCGCACATCCCCTCTGACCGGGCACCTTCCGATTGGCTGTGCGACGCGTCAACGTGCTTTGATCCAGCCCACCGCGGGACGTCGACGATTCGGCCCCGGCCGCATTCCGGCGCCTTCCGCGTTTTTCGAAATACCCAGAGATACCCCCACTGAGAAGGGCGGCTCACCATGAGCAACACCCCCAAGGTCGAGACCCTCGAGATTTCCGACGCCGAGCTGGACAACGTCTCCGGCGGTCTCGTCGGCGGCCTCGTCGGCCAGGTGACCGGCACCGTCGACGGCATCGCCCCGGTCTCGGGCGTCGTCTCGGGCCTGACCAACACGGTCGAGGGCCTGACGGGCCTCAACACGGGCGCCGTCACCGGTCTCGCCACCGGCCTGGTCGCCGGCCTCTGAGCCGATTCGATCCGACGGATCGCTCCGCCCCGACCTGACCGGCGGGCGGACCCAAGGCCTCGGGACATCCGGTCCCGGGGCCTTCGGGCGTGGTGTGTGCGGGCCGGTGCCCGCTCCTGAGCAACGTAAGGGAAACTCCCCGTGCAGTTCCGCCAACAGGCCCTGAGCAAACTGCAGTCGCCGGAGGAGCTCGATCTCCCGGTGCGGCTCGCGCGGCCGCAGGGGCTGCTCGTCCTCGCGGTGACCGTCGTGGTGATGGCCGCCGCGAGCGTGTGGGCCGTGACCGGTTCGGTGTCCTCGACGCTGAAGGCCGGCGGCATCCTCACCTACGGACAGGGCAGTTACGTCCTGCAGACTCCGGTCACCGGTCAGGTCACCGGCCTGTACGTGAAGGAGGGACAGCGGGTGCGCGCCGACGCACCGCTGCTCAAGGTCCGTACGCAGCAAGGGGACTCGGTCGTGCGGGCCATCGACGCCGGGCGGGTCTCGGCGCTCGTGGCGCGGATCGGATCGGTGGTCACCACGGGCGCGGACGTCGCGACGGTGGAGCGGACCGCCTCCGCGCACGATCCGCTGCTCGCCGTGCTGTACGTGCCCGCGACCGGCGCGGGGAACGTCCCGGCGGGGGCCTCGGTGGATCTCACGGTGCCCGCGGCCCAGCAGTACGGGGTGCTGCGCGGCACGGTGAAGGCGGTGGGGCGGGCCCCGCAGACCCGGCGGCAGGTCGCCGACCTCCTCGGGGACGGGGAGCTGGCCGCCCGGTTCGCCGACGACGGCACGCGGGTGCCGGTCATCGTGAAGCTCGTCAAGTCGCCCCGGGGGACGTCGGGTTACGCCTGGTCGAGCGGCGACGGGCCGCCGTACTCCCTGACCTCCATGACGCTCGCGTCCGGCGCCGTGCACCTCGCCGCGCAGCGCCCGATCGACTGGCTGCTGCCGTGAGCGCGCCCACGCACGCCTCGCTGCCGCCCGCGGGCCGCCGCCCCGACCGCCGTCGCGCCCGGCCCGCTCCGCCGCCGAAGCGCCGCAGGACGGTCCGTACGCCGACCGTGCTGCAGATGGAGGCCGTCGAGTGCGGCGCCGCGGCGTTGGCGATGGTCCTCGCGCACCACGGACGGCACGTCCCGCTGGAGGAGTTGCGCATCGCGTGCGGCGTCTCCCGGGACGGCTCGCGCGCCAGCAACCTCCTGAAGGCGGCGCGCAGTTACGGCATGACCGCCAAGGGCATGCAGATGGAGGCGGACGCGCTCGCCGAGGTCCAGGGGCCCGCGATCCTGTTCTGGGAGTTCAACCACTACGTCGTCTACGACGGCACGGGCCGCCGGTTCGGGCGGCGCGGCGTGCACATCAACGACCCGGACAAGGGCCGCCGGTTCGTGGCCATGGAGGACTTCGACACCAGCTTCACGGGTGTCGTGCTGGTCCTCGAGCCGGGCGACGACTTCCGAACGGGCGGGCGCCGACCCGGAGTTCTGAAGGCGCTGCCCGGGCGGCTGCGCGGCACCACCGGCACGATGGTGGCCGCGCTGCTCGCGAGCCTGCTGCTCGTGGGGGTGGGCGCGGCGGTGCCCGCGCTCAGCCGGACGTACATCGATCTGTTCCTGATAGGTGATCAGACGTCCTTGCTGGGTGCGCTGTTCGCGTCGATGGGCGCGATGGTGGCGCTGACCGGTGTGCTCACCTGGCTGCAGCAGGCGAATCTGCTGCGCGGCCGCATCATCTCCTCGACGCTGAGCAGCGCCCGCTTCTTCGGGCATCTGCTGCGCCTGCCCGTCACGTTCTTCGCGCAGCGCAGCCCGGCCGATCTGGTGCAGCGGCTCCAGTCGAACGACGCGGTCGCCGAGACGCTGGCCCGCGATCTGACGGCGGCCGGGGTCGACGGCATCGTGGTGCTGCTGTACGCGGCGCTGCTGTGGACGTACGACCCGCAGCTGACGCTGGTCGGCGTCGGCATCGCGCTGCTGAACGTGGTGGCGATGCGGATCGTCGTACGGCTGCGGGCCACGCGCACGCAGAAGCTGCGGGCGGACACGGCGCGGCTGACCAACACCTCGTACACCGGGCTGCAGTTGATCGAGACGATGAAGGCGACCGGCGGGGAGGACGGGTACTTCCGGCGGTGGGCGGGGCAGCACGCGACGACGCTCGAGGAGCAGCAGCGGCTCGGCGTGCCGAGCGCCTGGCTCGGCATCGTCGCGCCGACGCTCGCCACCCTCAACAGCGCGCTGATCCTGTGGATCGGCGGACTGCGGGCCGTCGAGGGGCATCTGTCGGTGGGACTGCTGGTCGCGTTCCAGGCCCTCGTCACCCGCTTCACCGCGCCGATCACCCGCCTCAACGGGGTCGCGGGTCGCGTGCAGGACTTCGCCGCCGACGTCGCGCGGCTCAAGGACGTGGAGAACTTCCCCGTCGACACGCTCTACGCACGCCCGGAGACGGTGCACAGCACGCGCCGGATGAAGGGCCACGTCGAACTGCAGGAGATCACCTTCGGCTACAGCCCGCTGGACAAGCCGCTCCTGACGGGCTTCTCGCTGACGGTCGGACCCGGGCAGCAGGTCGCCCTCGTGGGCGGCTCCGGCAGCGGCAAGTCGACGGTGTCCAGGCTGATTTCGGGCCTGTACGCGCCGTGGGAGGGCGTCATCCGGATCGACGGGACGCGCCTGGACGACATCCCGCGCGGGGCGCTCGCCGCGTCCGTGTCCTTCGTCGACCAGGACGTGTTCCTCTTCGAGGGCACGGTCCGCGACAACGTGGCGCTGTGGGACCCGTCGATCCCGGACGAGGCGGTCGCGGACGCGCTGCGCGACGCGTGCCTGTACGACGTGGTGGCGCGCCGCCCCGGCGGGCTGCACGGTCGCGTCGAGCAGGACGGCCGCAACTTCTCCGGCGGCCAGCGTCAACGCCTGGAGATCGCACGGGCGTTGGTGCGCCGGCCGAGCATCCTCGTGCTCGACGAGGTGACGAGCGCGCTCGACGCCGAGACCGAGCAGGTGGTCATGGACAACATCCGGCGGCGCGGCTGCGCGTGCGTGGTGATCGCGCACCGGCTGAGCACGGTCCGCGACAGCGACGAGATCGTGGTGCTCGACCACGGCCAGGTCGTCGAACGGGGCCGTCACGAGCATCTGGTGGCGGCCGGGGGGCCGTACGCCGAGCTGGTCAGGGAGCACTGAAATGACGTACACACAACCGGAGTCCACGTCGTCGGACCAGGTCGTGGCGGCGTTCGGCGGGCTCGGCTCGCCCGTCGACTGCGCGGGCCTGCGCAGCCTGCCGCTGGAGGGGCCGCAGGTGCTGTGGCTCGTGGTGGGCGGCGCGCTCGACCTGTTCGCCGTGGACGTGTACGCGCAGGGGCACTGGCACTTCCTGGGCCGCCTCGAGCCGGGCACGCTGCTGCTCGGCCCGGTCGAGGGCACGCAACACACGCTCGTGGGGCGGCCGTTGACGGGGTGTGCGGTGCGCCGGGTGCCGCTGCGGGAGCTGCCGTACACGCCGCCCGCGCACGACGGCACGTACGACATGGCGTGGAGCCTGCTGGAGGAGGCGTTCGCGCTCGGCGTCGGGCGGGGGCAGCGGGTGCTCTTCGAGGCGCCGCTCGACGGCCGGTCCCCGAACGACGGGTTCGACGGGTTCGACGGCGACGACGGTGACGAGGGGGTGCTGTGGCCCCAACTCGCCCCGGGCAGTGTCCAGTACGGGTCCGCCTACGCCGCCGACGCGGCCGCCGATCTCCTGGTGGACGGTGCGCTGTGGCAGCGGATGGTGCACCAGCAGTACCGGCTCCTTTCGACGCTCGACCGCTGGATCGAGCGCGTCGAGAGCGCCCACGAGGACCGTGCGGCGGCCGGGATCCGGGCCGGGGAGGCGGTCCGCGAGCAGGCCGACCGGGCGCTGCTCGCCTCGATCGCCCCGAGCGGACCGCAGCGGCGCCGCGGGGACGGGTCGCGGGCCGGGGCCGACGCCACGTACGCCGCGTGCAGGCTGGTGGCGGGCGCCTGCGGCATCCGGCTGGTGGAGCCGGGCCGCGGCGGTGCGGTCAGCGACCGGATCGACCCGGTCGAGCGGATCGCGGTCGCCTCACGCATCCGCACCCGCCCGGTGCGTCTGGCCGGCGACTGGTGGCGGCAGGACACGGGCCCGCTGGTGGGCTTCCGGGCCGCGTCCGGGGCGCCGGTCGCACTGCTGTGGCGGCGCGGCGGCTACGAGGCGGTGCACGGCTCGGGCGAGCGGCGCACCCGCGTCGACGAGGACACCGCGGAGGACTACGAGGAGCGGGCGGTGATGCTCTACCGGCCGCTGCCCGAGGGCGAGTTGACGCCTGGCCGGCTGATGCGGTTCGGGCTGCGCACGGCGGCCGGTGACGTGCGCAGGCTGCTCCTTGCGGGGCTCGTGACGGTGGGCCTCGGCGCCCTCGTGCCGATCGCGACGGGCCAGGTCCTCGGCACGTACGTGCCGAACGCGCAGACGAGTCTGATCACGCAGGTGTCGCTCGCGGTGGTCGTCACGAGTGTCGTGTCCGCGGCTTTCATGCTGTTGCAGAACATGACCGTGCTGCGGGTCGAGGGCCGCGTGGAGAGTGTGCTCCAACCAGCCGTCTGGGACCGGCTGTTGAGACTGCCGACGCGGTTCTTCGCGGTGCGCTCGACCGGTGAGCTCGCGAGCGCGGCGATGGGGATCAGCGCGATCCGCAGACTGCTGTCCGGGGTGGGCCCGGTCGTCGTGCAGTCGCTGACGATCGGCGCGATGAACCTCGTCCTGCTCCTCGTGTACAGCGTGCCGCTCGCGCTCGCGGCGCTCGGCATGCTGGTGCTCGTGGCGGCGGTCTTCCTCACGCTCGGGCTGTGGGAACTGCGCTGGCAGCGACGCCTCGTGGAGCTCGGCAACAAGCTCAACAACAAGGCGTTCCAGACGCTGCGCGGGCTGCCGAAACTGCGGGTCGCGGGGGCGGAGAGCTTCGCGTACGCCGCGTGGGCGAAGGAGTTCGCGCGCAGCCGGGAGCTGCAGCGCCGGGCGGGCCGCATCAAGAACGTGACGACGGTCCTCAACTCGGTCTATCTGCCGCTGTGTTCCCTGGTGATGTTCATGCTGCTGGCAGGTCCCGCGCGCGGGAGCCTGTCGGCGGCGGCGTTCCTCACCTTCAACACGGCGGTGACGATGCTCCTGACGTCCGTGACGCAGCTGACGGGCGCGCTGATCTCGGCGGCGGCGGTGCTGCCCATGTACGAGCAGATCAAGCCGGTGCTCGACGCGGAGCCCGAGGTGCGGGAGGCGGCGACCCAACCCGGGGAGCTCTCCGGCGCGTTGGAGGCCCGCGGCCTGTCCTTCCGCTACACCGACGACGGCCCGCTGGTCCTCGACGACGTGTCGCTGTCGATCAGGCCCGGCGAGTTCGTGGCGGTGGTCGGCGAGAGCGGCTGCGGCAAGTCGACGCTGCTGCGGCTGCTCATCGGTTTCGACGGCCCGACGTCCGGCCACGTCCTGTACGACGGCCAGGACCTCTCGGCGCTCGACCAGGCGGCGGTGCGCCGCCAGTGCGGGGTCGTCCTGCAGAACGCCCAGCCGCTGACCGGGTCGATCCTCGACTGCATCTGCGGCGCCGAGGCGTTCTCGCAGGAGGAGGCGATGGCGGCGGCCGAGATGGCGGGGCTCGCCGAGGACATCAAGCGGATGCCGATGGGGCTGCACACGATGATCGCGGGCGGCGGCGCGATTTCCGGCGGCCAGCGCCAGCGCCTGATGATCGCGCAGGCGCTGATCCGGCGGCCGCGCCTGCTGTTCTTCGACGAGGCGACGAGCGCCCTGGACAACGAGACGCAGCGCATCGTCATCGACAGCACGCGGGCGCTGCGGGCGACGCGGGTCGTCATCGCGCACCGCCTGTCGACCGTGCTCGACGCGGACCGGGTGATCGTGATGTCGGGCGGCCGCGTCGTCCAACAGGGCACGCCCACCGAGCTGTTGGCGGACACGCAGGGGCGGCTGCACGAGCTGGTGCGACGGCAGATGGCGCACTGACACAGCCGGGGCGCTTCTTACAACCAGCCCCGCTCGTCCGCGACCCGCAGTGCCTCCATGCGATTGCGCGCGCCTGTCTTGGAGATCACCGAGGACAGGTAGTTGCGGACCGTCCCCTCGGAGAGGAACAGGGCCCCGGCGATGTCCGCGACCGAGCCGCCCGCGCGGGCCGCGTCGAGGACGTCCCGTTCGCGTGCGGTCAGCGGTGAGTCGCCGGCGGCCAGGGTCGCCGCGGCCAGCTCGGGGTCGACGACGCGCTCGCCGCGCACGACCCGGCGGACGGCGTCGGCCAGCGCCTCCGGGGGCGCGTCCTTGACCACGAACCCGACGGCCCCCGCGGCCATCGCCCGGCGCAGATAGCCGGCCCGGCCGAACGTGGTGAGGATGACGACCCGGCACTCGGGCAGCGCGGCCGTCAGTGCGGCCGCCGCGGCGATCCCGTCGGCGCCCGGCATCTCGATGTCCAGGAGCGCGACGTCGGGCCGGTGGGCGCGGGCCGCGGCCAGCACCTTGTCGCCGCTGTCGACGGCGGCCACGACCTCGAAGTCGTCCTCCAGGTCGAGCAGCGCGGACAGGGCACCGCGGATCAGATCCTGGTCGTCGGCGAGCAGCAGCCGGATCGGCGGGTTCGGCCCGGTCGTCATCGTGTGCCACCTTGCTCGTCGGGTCGGCGCACGGCAGGCCCGCGCCCCGCGTGATCCTGTCGCCGCCCGCACATCGAGGGCGCCCAGAACACCATCACCGTGTGCCGCCCCGGGCCCGGCGGGAAGCAGGTCCCCGTCACCGCACGCCGCCCCTCGCCCGAGCCGCGACGGACACCCGCAGGCGCCAGCCCCGCGGTCGCACCGGTCCCGCCTCCACCGTGCCCCCGGCCGCCGCCGCCCGCTCCCGCAGGCCGGTCAACCCGTTCCCTGCAGCAGCGGTCCCACCGCGGCCGTCGTCGCTGATCTCGACCGAGGCAGCCGTCAGTTCGATCGTGCAGTGGGCGGCCCGCGCGTGGCGCACGACGTTGGTCAGGCCCTCGCGTACGGCCCAGCCGAACAGCTCCTGATGGGCCGGGGCGACCGCGTCCGTCGCCGTCGGCAGCCGGGCCGTGATCCCCGCGGCCCGCAACAGCTCGCGCCCGCGGGCGAGTTCACCGGCCAGCGTCACCTCGCGGTAGCCGGTGACCGCGGCGCGCACCTGCGTGAGGACCTGCCGGGACAGCTGCTCGACCTCGGTGATCTCGTCGACGGCGCGCGCGGATCCCGCGGCGGCCAGTTTGCGGGCGAGGCCGCTCTTCACGGTGATGACGGTCAGCGAGTGGCCGAGCAGGTCGTGCAGGTCGCGGGCGATGCGGTCGCGCTCCGTCTGCCGGGCGAGCCGGGCGACCTCGGCCCGCGCCTCGACCAGAGCCTCGTTCTGCTGGGCGATCTCCCCGAACGCGTACACGGTCAGGGCGGTGAACACGAGCGCGACGGCCTCCATCCAGGCGGGCCCGGTGTGCCAGGGCCGGACGGCCCACGGCACGACGACGGCGGCCAGCGCGCCGCCTCCGATGAGCACGGCGGCGTAGCGGCGTCGGCGCAGTGCGGCGAACGAGACGATCACGGTGCACAGGAAGAAGGCGAACTCGTGGGCGAACGGCAGCGCCGCGAGGAAGAGCGCGGTCAGGATCAGGAAGGGGAGGCTCGGGTGTCGGACCCGGCCGCGTCCCACGGCCACCGTCCCCACGACGTAGCAGACGCCGAACGCGGCGACGACGAGCCAGCCCGCCCAGCGCGCGGCGCCGGACGAGTACTGGGCGACGCCGACCATGGTGACGGCGGGGTAGGCGAGCATCCCGGCGGCCAGCGCCATCCGCCGCCAGCCTTCGGACCAGCGCTGCGGATCGCGGCTCGCCGCCGGTGTGCCCCGCATCTCCATGGCGGGCACGCTAACACCGGCCCCCGCCGGCAGGTCCGGGGTCACGCCGAGCGGAACAGGGCGCGTACGTCCCGGCCGTTGACGTCGATCACGACGGCGAGCAGCAGCATGCCGCAGACGGCCTGTTCGAGGCGCAGCCACACGGGGAAGAGGCCGGGCAGCGCCACGATGACGGCGACGGCCACCGTCATCGCGGCCGTGACGATGCGCAGCCGGCGGTAGGCGCCGCGCGAGCCGCGGGCGGCCACGGCGGCGAACCGGTACGTGAAGACCGCGCTCCCGGCGACGATGACGGTGCGGGTCCACACCGCGTCGTCGACGACGCCCGCGTGGTGACGGAGCAGGACGACGGCGACGAGGGTCGCGGCGCTGAGGGCCAGGTAGCAGCCGATGAGGCGCTTCGCGGTACGCAGGGCGAGGAGTGTCGGCTGCGGGGACTGCGTCGCGTACGGGTTCGCGTTCGGGTTCGGGTTCGAGTTCGGGTTCGCGTTCGCGTTCGTGGAAGTCATGCCGTCATGGTCGGCTCGGCGGCACGGTGCCCGGCAGTGAGTTCGCCCATGAGCCACCCATGACATATGTCAGGGTTCGCGGCCGGACCCCGAAGCCTCCGCGGGAGCCGGCGGCGGCTCCGTGTCGAACAGGACCCGGACCGCCACCTCCCGGTAGTGGCGCACGTGGTGCAGCGCCCGGTCGGCGGCCAGCTCCACGTCGCGGGCGGCGATCGCCTCGTACAGCGAGCGGTGCTCCTCCCACACCGCCTGCGGGTCGTCGACCTGCTGGAAGAGCCAGCGCATCCGGCCTTCGAGGGGTTGCAGGGTGGCGGCGAGGAGGGTGTTGCCCGCGATCTCGACGATGTGGTGGTGGAAGGCCGTGTTGGCGCGGGAGATGCGGTCGGGCCTGCCGGTGCGGGTGGCCTTGTCGGCGCTGGCCAACAGCCGTCCGAGCGCGTCGATCCGGGGCTTCTCCGCGCGTTCGGTGGCGCGGCGCACGGCCAGCACCTCCAGGGCCTCGCGCAGGTCGAACAGGTCGAGCACGTCCTGGAACGCGAGCTGCTTGACGACGATCTTGCGTGCGGAGACGGCCTCCAGGAAGCCCTCGCTGAGCAGCGCCCGGATCGCCTCGCGCACGGGGATGCGGGACACCCCGAACTCCTCGGCCACGTCGCGCTCCAACAGCCGGTCCCCCGGCCGGAGTTGACCGGCGATGATCCGGTCCCGGATCCCCTCGCAGACCTGGTCGCGCAGCCAGCCCGCCTCGCCGGAACCCGCTTGTGCCATGTTTCCTCCCCGTCAATGAACGCTCACGGTATACCAACGCCTTGACGCGGGGCACTCCCGTCAGCATCCTTTGGTATGCCATAGCGCTGAACATGCACGTCACAAGCTTCTCCATCTGTCCGCTCGGCCGCTGCCCACGGCCTTGCGCAGCATGCCCTTCCGCAGCTCGTCCCCCTGCCGAACAGAGGGTGTTGACATGTCGTCAGCCAATCCGGCCCCCGCCACCGAGGCGGCCGCAGCACACGAGAGCGCCCCCAAGTCCCCGCCCACCCGCACCCGTTGGAAGGTCTTCCTGCTCCTCCTCGGGATCGTCACGCTCAACTACATCGACCGCGGCTCCGTGTCCGTGGCCCTGCCCCTCATCACCGCGGACCTGCACCTGTCCAAGGAGGTCACGGGGTTCGTCCTCAGCGCGTTCTTCTGGACGTACGCGCTGATGCAACTGCCCAGCGGCCGGCTCATCGACCGGTTCGGTCCGCGCCGGATGGCGGGCGGTGCCTGCGTCGGCTGGGGCGCCGCGACCGCCCTGACCGCGGCGGCCGGCGGCGTCGGGTCCCTCCTCGCGGCGCGGCTCGCGCTCGGCGCGGTCGAGGCCCCGGTGATGCCGGCCGGCGGCAAGCTCAACGCGCACTGGCTGCCCGCGAAGGAGCGCGGGCGCGGCGCGGTACTGATGGACGGCGGCGCACCGCTCGGCTCGGCGCTCGGCGGCATCGCGATCTCCGGCCTCATCGCATGGACCGGCAGCTGGCGCATCAGCTTCGTCGTCGCCGGGGCGGTCACGGTCGCCGTCGGCTTCCTGGCCCTGCGGTTCCTGCGCGACACCCCGCGCGAGCACCCCGGCGTGAACGAGGCCGAGGCCGCCGCCATCGAGCGGGCGCACGCCGCCGAGGACGCCGCGGCCCCGGGCGAGGACCGCCCGGCGAAGCTGCGCGGCTACCTCACGTACCGCTCGTTCTGGGGCATGTGCCTGGGCTGGATGGGCTTCAACGGCGTCTTCTACGGCCTGCTCACCTGGGGTCCGCTGTACCTCTCCGAGTCCAAGGGCTTCGACATCAAGTCGATCGGCTGGTCCACGCTCGTCATCTTCGGCGCCGGGTTCGTCGGCGAGCTGACCGGCGGCTGGCTCGCCGACCACTGGCGCTCACGCGGCGCGGGCGCCAACACCGTGCTGCGCACCCTGATGGGCGTCGCGGGCACGGCCGTGATGGCGGGCCTGCTCGGCGTCGTCCTGGTGCCGGACCCCATGACGGCGGTCGCCCTGCTCTCCGTCGTCCTGTTCTTCCTGCGCTGGGCGGGCCTGTACTGGGCGCTGCCCTCCACGCTCGGCGGGCGCGCCAACGCCGGTGTGGTCGGCGCCGCCATGAACCTGTCGGGCAACGTCGCCGGGATGGTCACGCCCGTCGCGGTCGGCTTCATCGTCGGCGCCACCGGCTCGTACACCTGGGCGCTGCTCTATTTCGTCGGCGCGGGCGCCCTGTTCACCGCCGCGTCCCTGGTCATCGACTACTCGAGGAGGCTCGTCGTCCGATGAACGATCACCGTCCGCTGCGCGTGGGGATGCTCACGCCGTCGTCCAACACCTGCCTGGAGCCCGTGACGTACGGGCTGCTCCAGGGCTCGGCGGCCCTGGCCACCGCGCACTTCGCGCGGGTACCGGTCACCCGGATCGCCCTGGACACCGGCAGCGACGCCCAGTTCGGCCGGGAGCCGATGCTCGCGGCGGCCCGGCAGCTCGCCGACGCCAAGGTCGACGTCCTTGTGTGGAACGGGACTTCGGGCTCCTGGCTCGGCGTCGAGCGGGACCGCGCCCTGGCCGACGCGCTCACCGCGGAGACCGGCATCCCGGCCACCACGTCGACCCTCGCGCTGCTCGACGCGTGCGCCGCGTACGGGGTGACCCGGCTCGGGCTCGCGCTGCCCTACACCCGTGACGTGGCCGACGCGATCGTGACGACGTACGCGAAGGAGGGCGTCGACTGCGTCCTCGCGGAGCCCTTCGGCGAGGACGACAACGAGTCGTTCGCCCGGATCCCGGCCGCGGACGTGGCCCGGCAGATCGAGGCGGCGGCCGCCGACGGGGTGCACGCCGTGGCCGTCGTGTGCACGAACGTGCACGGCGCCTTCGAGGCCGACCGGCTCGAACGCGCCCTGGACGTCCCGGTGTTCGACTCGGTGACGGCCACGCTGTGGCGCGCGCTCGACCTGGCAGGGGCGCGGCCCTCGTGGCCCGGGCACGGGCAGTTGCTGCGCGACGGCAGCCTGCGCGCCCGCGTCCAGGCGGTCCTCGGCGAACTGCTGCGGGCGACGGGCGCGGACCGTACGACGTTCCGCGTCGACCTGCCGGACCACGCGCTGCACGTGGACCTCACCGCGGGCGAGGCGCTGCGCCCCGGCGTGCGGTCCATCCGCCGTGACGCCTCGCTCGACCAGCGGCGGCTGAACACGGTCGCGTGGCTGGAGGCCGAGCGCCGCCCGCTGGTGCAGCCGCACTTCCGCGACGCGCCGCATCCGCCGCAGGCCCTGACCGACGTGTACGGCGTGCGCGCCCAGATGTTGTCGCCCGTGCAGTCCGGTGGTGCGCTCACCGGCTGGCTCTCCGTGCACAGCACGCGCGAGCGCGACTGGACGGCCGCCGACCGGCGGGCCCTCGCCCTGGCCACCGAGGCCCTCACCGCTCAACTCCCCCGCTAGAAGGAGCAGTTCCCCATGCGCAAGAACATCCAGATAGCCCTCGGCGTCGACGTCGACGCGGTCGCCGGCTGGCTCGGCAGCTACGGCGGCGAGGACTCCCCCAACGACATCCAGCGCGGCGTCTTCGCGGGCGAGATCGGCACCCCGCGCCTGCTGAAGCTCTTCGAGCGGTACGGGATCCGCACGAGCTGGTTCATCCCGGGCCACTCCATCGAGACGTTCCCCGAGCAGACCCGGATGGTCGTGGAGGCGGGCCACGAGGTCGGCGCGCACGGCTACTCGCACGAGAACCCCATCGCGATGTCGCCCCAGCAGGAGGAGGACGTCCTCGCCAAGTCGGTCGAACTGATCGAGGAGTTCACCGGCCGCAGGCCCAAGGGGTACGTCGCCCCGTGGTGGGAGATGTCCGAGGCGACGGCCGGGCTGCTGCACACGTACGGCTTCTCCTACGACCATTCGCAGAACTACCGGGACTTCACCCCGTTCTACGCCCGCGTCGGCGACTCCTGGACGAAGATCGACTACACGGCCGAGGCGAAGGACTGGATGCGGCCGCTCGTGCACGGCCACGAGGTCGACCTCGTGGAGTTCTGCGGCAACTGGTACGTCGACGACCTGCCGCCGATGATGTTCAACAAGCACTCCCACAACAGCCACGGCTACGTCTCGCCGCGCGCCCTGGAGCAGGACTGGAAGGACCAGTTCGACTGGGTGCACCGGGAGTTGGAGTACGCCGTGATCCCGGTGACGCTGCACCCCGACGTGTCAGGACGGCCGCAGGTGCTGCTCATGCTGGAGCGCTTCATCGAGTACGTCTCCGGGCACGAGGGCGTCTCGTTCGTGACCCTGGAGGACGCGGCCGACGAGTTCCGCCGCCGCTTCCCCTTCGAGGGCACCGAACGCCCCGCCGACATGCGCTGACCTTTTACACCGCGGCAATCGAGGGCGCCCCACCGGAAACGCGGGGCGCCCTCGCGTGTAACGAACAGCTCCTACCTTCGCTCGCGTTTGCGGTATACCAACCGGCTCTCCTCACCCTCCGGAGGGGTACATGGCCAGCGCAGAAGAGTACGAACACGCACCTGTTCCGCCCGCCGCCCGCAAGAGTCTCCTGTCGGTGGCCGCCGTCTGGTTCGGCTTCCCGATGAATCTCGGCAACGCCGTCTTCGGCGGCGTCATCGTCTACAACCTGGGTCTGGTGAAGGGCCTGCTCGCGATCCTCGCCGGCAACCTCGTCCTGTTCGGCTACGTCGGTGCGCTCAGCCACTACGCGGGCCGCACCGGCAAGAACTTCGCGCTGCAGGCCGCCGACACGTTCGGGCGGCGCGGCCGGATCGCCGCGGCGGGCCTGCTGTCGACCGTCGTCATCGGCTGGTTCAGCTTCCAGATCGGGCTGACCGGTTCCACGCTCCAGGACACGCTCGGCTGGAACCCGCTGTGGGGCGCGCTGCTCGGCTGCGCCCTGTACACCCTGCTGACCGTCGCCGGGATCCGGGCGCTCGCCGTCGTCGGCATGGTGGCGACCCCGCTGTTCGTGGTCCTCGCCGCGGTCGCCATCGGCTACGGCACCTCGCACGGCTCGGGCGGCGACGCGCTGACCTATCAGGGGGCGGGCAGCACGCTGGGGTTCGGCGGCGCCGTGGCCATCGTCATCGCCGGGTTCTCCGACTCGGGGACCATGACCGCCGACTTCACGCGCTGGTCGCGCACCGGGCGCTCCGCCGTCACCGCCACGTTCTTCGCCTTCCCGCTCGCCAACTTCCTCGCCTACGCGCTCGGTGGCGTCGTCGTGGCGATCGGCGGCTCGGCCGATCCGGCGGCCGACGGGGGCGGCTTCCTGCCGCTGCTCACCGGGCACGGCCCGCTGCTCACCGCCGTCGCCGTCCTGTTCGTCTTCGTCAATCTGGGGTCGGTCGCCTCGCACTGCCTCTACAACGGCGCCGTCGGCTGGTCCGCGCTCACCCCGGCCCGGATGCGCCCGCTCGCCCTCGGCCTCGGTGTGCTCGGCCTCGTGTTCGCGCTGAGCGGGGTGTGGGGGCACTTCGTGGACTGGCTGAACCTGCTGGGCGTGTTCGTGCCGCCGATCGGCGCCGTGCTCATCACCGACCAGTACCTGCGCCGCAGGCGCGGCCCCGCCGAGCCGCGCGCCGTCCGCTGGAGCGCGCTCGGCTCCTGGGCGGCCGGAGCGGTCGTCGCGGGTCTCGTCCACCAACTGCTGCCGGACTCCGTCGACCCGCTGTTCGGCATCGTCGTCGCCGCCGCGGTGTACGCGGCCTGGGACCGGCGCGGCACCACCGCGCATCCGGCGGTCGAACCGGCCGCGTCCGTCACCACCCCCGTCTGAGAGGCCCCTGCACGTGAACCCCATCGAAGCGGACACCGGAGCGGACTCCGCGGCGGACGAGATCTGCCGGCTGTCCGCCACCGAGACCGTCGCCCTGATCCGGGCGCGCGCCCTGTCACCCGTCGAGGTCACGGACGCCGTCCTGGCCCGACTGGCCGCTGTGGACGGGGAGTTGCGCGCGTTCTGCACGCCCACCCCGGACCTGGCCCGGGCCGCCGCCCGGCGCGTCGCCGACGCCGTCAGCTCGGGCGAGGACCCGGGGCCACTGGCGGGCGTGCCGCTCGGGGTGAAGGACCTGATCTGCACCAAGGGCATCCGCACCACGTCGGGTTCGCACGCCTACGCGGACTTCGTGCCGGACGAGGACGACATCGTCGTCGAGCGGTCGGTGGCCGCGGGCGCCGTCGTCCTCGGCAAGACCACCGCGTCCGAGTTCGGCTACGCGGCCACCGGCGGCAATCCGCTCTTCCCCGAGACCCGCAACCCGTGGGACACGTCCCGCACCCCGGGCGGCTCCAGCGCGGGCTCCGCGGCGGCCGTCGCCGCCGGGCTCGGCCCCGTGGCCCTCGGCAGCGACGGCGGCGGCTCGGTGCGGATCCCGGCGGCGCTGTGCGGGATCTTCGGGTTCAAGGCGTCGATGGGGCGGGTGCCCGTGTATCCGGGGTGCCGCGACGAGCGCTTCCCCGGCGTCTCCGGCTGGGAGTCCGTCGAGCACATCGGGCCGCTGACCCGGACCGTCGCGGACGCGGCCCTGCTGCTGTCGGTGCTCGCCGGGCCCGATCCGCGCGACCGGCACTCGATCCCGTGCGCCGACGTCGCCTGGACCGCCCGCCGTCCGACGGGCCGGCTGCGCATCGCGTACAGCCCGGACCTCGGCCGGGTCGCCGTCGACCCCGAGGTGCGCCGGGTCGTGGACGCGGCGGCCCGCGTCCTCGAGCGGGACCTGGGCGCGGACGTCGACCTGGTCGATCTCCAACTGCCGGACTACAGCGAGGCGTTCGGGGCGATCATCGCCGCCGACACGGATCTCGTCGGCATGCGGGAGATGGCCGACCGGCTCGGCCCCGCGATGTCTCCGCACCTGACGGCGCTGCTGCGCACGCCCTGGACCGCGGAGCAGTTCACCCGGGCCCATCTGGTCCGCAAGGCCGTCGCGAACCGCACGGCCCGGCTCATGGCGACGTACGACCTGATCCTCACGCCGACCGCGGCGGTGGCCGCCTTCCCGGTCGGCACGCGCGGCCCCGAGGTGATCGACGGGCGGGCGGTGCCGGACGAGCACTGGACGTCGTTCACGCCGCTCGCCAATCTGACGGGGCTGCCCGCCGCCTCGCTGCCCGCGGGGTTCACCCGCGACGGCCTTCCGGTCGGCATCCAGCTCGTCGGGCGGCACCTGGCGGACGGCCCGCTCCTCGACGTGTGCGCCGCCTACGAGGAGGCGGCGCCGTGGCGTGACCTCTGGCCGCCGCTCAGAGCCTCTGTCACGACTCAGCGGACGTCGCCGAACTCGCTCAACACCCCTTCCGGAGCGAGCGCGTTGACGTAGTGGGCGGGGCCGTGGTCCTCGAAGGAGTACTTGAAGGGAATCGACCGGGTCAGCGCGAGCCGCGTCGCGAAGAAGGCGAGCGGGGCGACGACCGCGAGCCCGGCGAGGCTGTCCATCTGCGGGTAGGGCAGGGCCGGGTCGTGCCGTTCGACCCAGCCGCTGTCGCGGACGCGGCGCGGGACCGCGGCGAGGCGGCGCAGCCGGTGCAGCGGGCTGGTGCCGCTGAGCAGGTCGCCGGGGAGCGAGACGCCCTCGGCGGCCGCGTCGGCCGCCGCCGCGAACACGGCGTCCAGGCCGCGCCGGGGCCTGCGGTAGTGGAACTCTCGGCCGAACGGGGCGTACGGGCCGACGGGGCGCGGCGGCAGTGCGGGCACGACGTCGCGGTCGTGGATGTAGCGCAGGAAACGGTCGCGCAGCAGGTGCGTGCCGTTGCTGTCGGTGGCCCGTTCGCAGGCACGGGCGAACTCCGGGCCGCCGAGCATGGGTTGGCCGAAGGTGTAGACGGCGCGCAGGCAGCGGGCGATGTGCGCGTAGCGCGGTTCGTGGACGAGGGTGACCGCCATCAGCGCGGCCATGGCCGCGCCCAGGCTGTGCCCGGTGATGTAGAGCGCTTCGAGCCCGGGGCCCTGCACGCCCTGCTCCTCCGGGTCGACGGATTCGCCGCGCACGGCCCGGTCCAGGGCCTGCAGGACGAGATACCGGGTCGCGCGCATGTTGCGGTAGAAACCGGCGTGCACGGGGTGGCGCACCCCGTCGAGGTCGACGCGGAGGGTGTCCGGGTGGACGTCGGCGTCGGTGAGGATGCTGATGATGTCCTCGGGCTGGGTGCCGCGGTAGCACAGGATGGCCACGCGCCGGTCCCGGTCCTGAATGAGGTAGGCCGCCGAGGCGATGTACAGGGCGTCGACGCGCTGTTCGAAGACCCGGCACCGGTTGTCCTCCAGGCCGAGCCGGGTCGCCATCAGCGCGACGGTGCCGGCGTCGGCGCCCTGGTCGAACCCGGCGTACGCGTACGCCGAGCACGTCGCCAGGACGTGCGCGAGCACGCCGTCCGGGTCGGGGTGCCCCTTGTCGTCCAGGAGGCGTTCGAGCAGGTCGGGGTAGACGGGGAACGTGGTGTGCCCCGGTTCCACGAGCGTGGGTTCCTTGCAGGGGCGTACGTCGGCGAAGCTCGGGCCGTGCGCGGTCGTGTCCCGCATGAGTGCCTCCCGGGGAGGGCGGGTTGCCGAGCACACCACTGGCGCCGGACGGCGTCAAGGCGTCGCTGACCGGCCATCGGCGGGGCCGTCGCGAGGGGCGGGTGAGGGGTGCGCGGCGCAGGGTGCGCGGCCGTCCGCCCGGCCGGTTCTGCGCCGGGCGTTGACGAGCCCAAATCCCTTGATGCGTACGGGAGTTCGTGCCCGGGGCCGGGTCCGGGACATGGCGGGAACCGTCGCTGCGGGGCCTGTCGCGGCGCCGATAGCGTCGCTGGCCCCTCCCCTTCCGCGTACGAGACTCCGCATCCGGATCCCGCACGACCTCCCGACGCACTGCACACGACAGGGACGGCAACCGATGGCCGAGACCGAACGTCACACACCGTACGAGTCGGCACAGTACGAACGGTACGAGGGCGGCAGTCCCGAGGCCGAGCGCCTCGTGTTCCAACGCCTCGCACAAGAGATCATGAAGGTTCAGGTCGCGAACCGGCGCGCCAGTGGCGCCCAGGGCTACGAGCGGACCTTCCACGCGAAGGCCGCGCTCGGCGTGGAGAACGCCCGGCTGCGCTTCGCCGACGACCTTCCGGCCGCTCTGCGCAGCGGCTTCGCGCAGCCCGGCGCCGAGTATCCGGCGACGGTCCGGCTCTCCAACGCCAGTGGGATGCGCGGCGCGGACGGCGCGCCCGATCTGCACGGCATCGCCGTACGCGTCCAGGTCACCGGCGACGAGAGCCACGACCTGATGGCGACCAGTCACCCGGTGTCGCACGCCCGCAACGCCCGCGAGTTCGTGGCCTTCGCCAAGGCGATGGCCGGTGCCCGCAGCCCGCTGCAGAAGGCCTTCGGGCTCTTCGTGAAGCTGCCCATCGCCGTGGGTCTCGGCACCGCGACCCGGATGCGGCGCAACGTCCAGGCGGCGACCCGGCATACCGTCAACAGCTTGGCCCGCGAGACCTATTGGAGCCGCGGCGCGCTGCTGTGGGCAGAGGCGGGCCCGGTCCGCTACCTGTTCCGGCCCGCCGTCGGCGGGGGCGGCGCCGAGCCGCGCCCCGACCGCCGTGACGCCAACTTCCTGAGCAAGGAGATCGCGCTGCGCCTGTCGCGCGGCGACGTGTCCTTCGATCTGTGCGTGCAGCGCTACGTCGACGAGCGCCGGACCCCGGTCGAGGACGCCTCCGTCGAGTGGCAGGAGGCGATCACCCCGCCCGTCGTGGTGGCCCGGCTGACGATCCCGCAGCAGGACGTGACGACGGCCGAGGCCGGTTCGGCGGCGCGGCGGATCGAGGAGCTGGCGTTCAACCCGTGGTTCACGACGGAGGACTTCAGGCCCCTCGGCAACATCAACCGGGCCCGCAAGGCCGCGTACCACGCGAGCAGCGCGCAGCGGCTCGGCACCCGGTTCACGACCGAGGAACCGTTCAGGAACCGGGTGTTCGGCGCGCCCGTCGGGTTCGCGTTCCGCGTGCTCAACCGCGTAGTGCCGTGGCACAGGCTGCCGTTGGAGGTCAGCCTGCTCAACCTGGTGTTCCTGCGGAAGGTGCTGCGCCGCCTCAACCTGATCGACACCGATGTGCCCGAGGCGCCGCCGAAGGCCGAGCAGGTGCCGGTCCCCGTGGACGAGCGCCTGCGCACCTCGCGGTCGTACGACGGGACGTACAACGATCTGTCGGCGCCGAAGATGGGCGCGGTCGGCGCGGCGTTCGGCCGCAACCTCAAGCCCGTCTACCGTCCTGACCTCTTCGACACCCCGAACCCGGTGACGGTCAGCCGTCAGCTCCTCACCCGGGACAGCTTCGTCCCGGCGACGTCGCTGAACATCCTGGCCGCGGCCTGGATCCAGTTCCAGGTGCACGACTGGGTGAACCACCGCCGCCACCCCGAGGGCGGCAAGACGGTCGAGGTGCCGCTGCCGCCCGGCGGCGGGACCTGGGTCAACAAGCCCGGTGGCCCTGAAGAGAACGCGATGCGGTTCGCCGAGAACGAGGGCATCGAGCTGCCCGGCGACAAGCCGCCGATCCTCTTCGGCAACACCGCCTCGCACTGGTGGGACGGCTCCGAGGTGTACGGCGGCGACGAGGCGACGGCGAAGCAACTGCGTGAACCCGAGGGCGGGGCACGGCTGTTGCTCGACGGCGGGCACATCCCCGTCGACCGCGGCGGCATTCCGATCACCGGGTTCAAGGACAACTGGTGGATGGGGCTCAGCGCCATGCACACGTTGTTCGCCCGGGAGCACAACACGGTGTGCGACGCGCTGCGCGCCGAGTACCCGTCGATGAGCGAGGACCGGATCTACCACACGGCCCGGCTCGTGGTCTCCGCGCTCATCGCGAAGATCCATACGGTGGAGTGGACGCCGGCGATCCTCGCGACGAAGGCGATCGACATCGGTCTGCGCACCAACTGGGAGGGCCCGCCGAAGAACTGGCTCAACCAGCTCGGGCTCTGGCTGCTCGAGTCGCACTCGCTGACCGGCATCCCGAAGACGCTGCCGGACCACCACGGCGCGCCGTACTCGCTCACCGAGGACTTCGTGACCGTGTACCGGATGCACCCGCTGATCCCCGACGACTACGAGCTGCGCGAGCACCACTTCGGGCAGCGCCTGGAGACCGTCGGCTTCAACGACATCCAGGGCGCGGCCGCCGAGAGTCAGATCCGCAAGACGGGCCTGGCGAACACGCTGTACTCGTTCGGCATCGCGCACCCGGGCGCGATCACGCTGCACAACTACCCGAAGTCGCTTCAGCACTTCCAGCGCGACGGCGAGATCATCGACCTGTCGGTGGTCGACCTGGTGCGCACCCGCAGGCGTGGCGTGCCGCGCTACAACGACTTCCGCGCGGGGCTGCACAAGGACCGCATCCGCCGCTTCGAGGACCTGACGCAGGAGCCGGAGACCCTGGCACGGCTCAAGGAGGTCTACCGCACCGTCGACGAGATCGACACGGTCGTCGGCCTGTTCGCGGAGAACCCGCCGACCGGCTTCGGCTTCTCCGACACCGCGTTCCGGATCTTCATCCTGATGGCGACGCGGCGGCTGCAGAGCGACCGCTTCCTCACCGTCGACTACCGGCCGGAGATCTACACGCCGCTCGGTATCGACTGGGTGGAGAAGGGCGGCATGAAGTCCGTCGTGCTGCGGCACTGCCCGGAGCTCGCGGGTCTTATGCCGCGCGAGGCGAGCGCGTTCGCGCCGTGGCGTCCGGTGCCGCCGACCGCCAACGGAGGCTCCGATGGCACCAGTTGACGACAGCGCGGCAGGCTCGGGCAGCCGCGGACTCGACGACCTGCTCGCCCGCCCGTTCCTGAAGACCGTCTGGCGGCGGCGCACCCACCGGGTCTCCCGGGGCGCGTCGGTGCCGGCCGGCTCGATGAGCTACCGCTCGCCGCACAAGGCGGAGCCGCTGAGCGAGCTGGAGGAGGCGGTGCTGATCGCGGTCACCGGCTCCACGGGGCTGACGATGCCGGACCGCCCGTTCGAGGACCCGCGCGACGGCAAGCCCATCATGGCCAAGCCGAACCTGACGATGACGGGCCGCACGGCGGGCAGCCCCGACAACGCGCAGGGCACGTACTTCTTCCTGATCAACGACAGCGGTACGTACTTCCTGCGCAGGCTGCCCGCGGCGCCGGACGAGCCGTTCGACGCGCAGACGCTCGTCGAGCGGGCCCGCAGGACAAAGGTGAAGATCCTCGACCACCGCCTGGACGTGGCGGAGGGGCTGCGGGACTTCCCGGCGTACCTGGACTCGAACCGCTTCCTGTCCAACCTGCCGGGCACGACCGTCCTCTTCCCGGTGGTCGACCTCTCGCACCAGTACATCAACGCCCTGATGTACCTGCTCACGCAGCCGGACGGGGCACGGCCCACCCTGGTGGACGACCGCAATCTGTACCGTCCGGCGGGCGTGAAGAAGTGGATCGACAACGGGTTCCTGAACAAGGACCTGAAGCTGCCGCTCGGCGCGCTCGGCCCGATGCGCACGCAGATCGAGGCCGATCTGCTGATGCAGACGGTGATGCTGACGGCGGAGGCGATGGGCCTGGGTGCCTGGATCCACGCGTCGATCAATCCACAAATCGCCCTGGGCGACCCGAAGTTCAGCAAGACGTACGGGAAGATGCTGGGCTTCACGTTCGTCACCCCGCGCTGGCGCCTGGCCGACCTGTGGCGCTGGCACGTCCCGCTGCCGAAGTACGCGACACTCCGCTCGCAGCCGGTCGGCCTGACCGACCCGGCGACCGGCGAGCCGCTGATCGCGGCGGCCTGCCCGCCCGCGCACGCCTCGATGTCGGACGCGGTCGACGCGATCGTCGAGTCGAAGTTCGGCACGGGCGGCACGTACGGCGACAAGGACGTCTTCTCCCGCATCTACAAGGAGGACTACGGACAGCGCTACCTCGCCGAGGCCAGCGAGTACGACGAGCGCGTCATCGACTGCGCCCGTGACATCTGTACGTACATCCTGTCCACGCACCGCCGCTTCCCCGCGCACACGGACGCCATCCACGTGCCCGGGATCTGGCTGCAGGCGCACCACGTGGAGGGCGAGTACTACGAGCGCTTCTTCACGAACGGGCTGACCGACGCCCATCGCGCGCACGACACGCTGTGGGACGGCGAACCGATGAGTTGAGACCGTTTCGGGGGTCACCCTTCACAGACGCATGCGACGCGACGACGAAGGGTGACCCCCATGACGACGACCGACTCCAGCGGCCTGGCGCACGTCCTGGCCCCGCACATCACCAAGGGGCCGGTGCCCGGCGCCGTGGGCCTGGTGGCGCGCGGCGACCGGGTCGAGATCGCGGCCGTCGGGCACACCGACGCCGAGGGCTCGGCCCCGATGCAGCGCGACACGATCTTCCGGATCGCCTCGATGACGAAGCCGATCGTGGCGGCGGCCGTGCTGACGCTGGTCGAGGACGGGCGGCTCGCGCTCGACTCGCCCGTCGCGCACTGGCTGCCCGAACTCGCCTCGCCGGCCGTGGTCCGCGAGCCGTCGGCGCCCGTCGACGACGTGGTCCCGGCGAACCGCCCGATCACCGTCGAGGACCTGCTCACCTTCCGCGCGGGCTGGGGCTTCCCCTCGGACTTCTCGCTGCCCGCCGTGCAGCCGCTGTTCGCGCTGATGGACCCGCACCACCCGCAGCGGGTGCCCGCCCCCGACACCTGGCTCGCGGCGCTCGCCCGCATCCCGCTGCTGCACCAGCCCGGCGAGGCCTGGCTGTACAACGCCTGCTCCGACATCCAGGGCGTCCTGATCTCCCGCGTCACGGGCCGGTCACTGCCGGACTTCCTCGCCGAGCGGATCTTCGAACCGCTGGGCATGCGCGACACCGGTTTCGAGGTGCCGGCCGCGAAGCTCGACCGCTTCACCAGTTCCTACGTGCCCACGGCCGACGGCGGCGCCGAACTCGTCGACCGGCCGGACGGGCAGTGGGCCGGCCTGCCCGCGTTCCCCTCCGGCGCGGGCGGGCTCGTCTCCACGGTGGACGACTGGTGGGCCTTCGCACGGATGCTCCTCGACGGCGGCGGCCCCGTGCTCGCGGCCGACTCGGTGCGGCGGATGACGACGGACCACCTGACCGAGGCCCAGCGCGCGGCGAGCGGCCTGTTCACCGAGGGGCAGGGCTGGGGCTACGGCGGCTCGGTCGACGTGGAGCGGCGCGACCCGTGGAACGTGCCGGGCCGCTACGGCTGGGTGGGCGGCACGGGCACCGCCGGACATCTGACGCCGTCGACCGGGACGGTGACGGTGCTGCTGACCCAGTACGCCCTCTCCGGTCCTTCGCCGCTGCCGTCGATCATGCGGGAGTTCTGGGCGTACGCGGCCCGGTGACCCTGCGTCTCCCAATGTCTCCGAAGCCGAACAACCGTTGACATGAACCTGCGCGAGGCGGGATCTTCATGCGTGAACATGCACGCTGCATCCACGTTTCAAGCAGAAGTAAACAAGAGACGGTCGTTCTGAGCGGAGACGCACCACATGCGACAACTGCACCAACGACAGCTGCACCGAAGAGCGTTGACCACGGCCACGGCCGCCCTGGCGCTCGCCGCCGCCCTGCTCGGGGTCCCCGCCCAGAGCGCGGGCGCGGCGACGCCCGGCAGCGGCACGCTCGACGCCACGAACAAGAGCGTGACGTGGCAGAGCCCCACGTACGCCGCGGGCACGGTCGACGACCCGAAGAAGTGTCCGTCCGCGGCCGACGACCCGGACGGGAAGACCTGCGACCGCTTCGACCTCGAGGTGTCGGTGCCGGACGGGTACTGGGCCGACAACCCCGAGGGCGGAGTGCCGATCTCGATCGAGTGGGCGAAGCAGCCCTCCGACGACTTCGACATGTACATCTACGACGACGCGGGCAAGCAGGTGGCGTCCAGCGCGGGCACGGCCGACCCCGAGGCGACCGTCATCCCGAAGGCGAACGGCACGTACCACGTGGTCGTCGTGCCGTACGACGTGCACGACAACTCCTTTGTGGGCAAGGCCTATCTGCCCGAGACGACGGACGCGGGGAGCCTCACCTCGTTCAAGGGCGGGCACGGCAGCTACACGATCGGCGCGGGTGACCTCGCGGCGAAGGCGGACTTCCTGAAGGGCGGCGGACTGCGGCTGCAGGCCGATCCGTCGGGCACCTTCAGCGACCCGGCGGGCTCGCAGATCGTCCGGGAGCAGCCGAAGGCCGACACCCGTACGTCGTCCTTCGACGCGGGCGCGTACTACGGCATCCGCTCCTCGTCGGCCGTCCTGCGCGTCTACAAGAGTCCGCTGCGCTTCGGCCTCTACAAGGCCGACAACAAGACGCGCGTGTGGCAGGAGGACAAGCCGCTGCGCTGGTCCACGGGCGGGATGCGGCAGAGCCTCGAGCGCGGCGCCGACGAGCAGTTCTTCGGCGGCGGCGAGCAGAACGGCTCGTTCTCCCACCGGGACAAGACCGTCTACGTCGCCAACAACACGAACTGGAACGAGGGCGGCTACAACAACTCCCAGCCGTTCTACCTCTCTTCGGCCGGCTACGGCGTCTACCGCAACACGTTCGCCCCCGGCGTCTACGACTTCGGCGCCTCCGTCCACACGGGCCAGCAGGAGCGGCGCCTGGACGCGTACTACTTCCTCGGTGACGCCAAGCAGGTCATCGGCGACTACACCGCGCTGGTCGGCAAGCCCTTCATGCCGCCGGTCTACGGTCTCGAACCGGGCGACGCCGACTGCTACTTGCACAACGCGAACCAGGGCGAGCGCCACACCCTGGACTCGCTGAAGGTCGCCGACGGGTACACGCAGAACCAGATGCCGCTCGGCTGGATGCTCGTCAACGACGGCTACGGCTGCGGGTACGAGAACCTCGCCGAGACCGCCAAGGGCCTTCAGGACCACAACGCCCAGCTGGGTCTGTGGACCCAGGACGGCATCGACAAGCTCGCCGACCAGGTCAAGGCGGGCCAGCGCGTCGCGAAGCTGGACGTCGCCTGGGTCGGCAACGGCTACGGCATGGCCCTGGACGCCTGCGACAAGGCGAAGGCGGGCATCGAGGACAACAGCGACGCTCGCGGCTTCGTCTGGATGCCGGTGTCGTGGGCGGGCGCGCAGCGCTGCTCGGTCCTGTGGTCCGGCGACCAGAAGCTGTCGTGGGACTACGTGCGCTGGCAGATCCCGACGTACGCGGGCGCCACGATGTCCGGCATCGCGTACAACACGGGTGACGTGGGCTCGATCTACACGCACGACGCGAAGATGTACGCGCGCGATCTGCAGGCCAAGACGTTCCTGCCCGCCATCATGACAATGGACGGCTGGGCCAAGGACATGACGACCGGCAAGAAGATCAACCAGCAGCCGTGGGTGGACGGCGAGCCGTACACGTCGATCAACCGCAAGTACCTCCAGCTGCGCGAGCGCCTGATGCCGTACCTGTACACCCTCGCCAAGCAGGCGGCGGACACCGGTGTCGGCGGGGTGCGGCCGCTGTGGCTCGAGTACCCGGACGACGCCAACACCCTTGGCGCCAACGCCACGTACGAGTACCTGGCGGGCGACGACTTCCTCGTGGCGCCGGTGTACGAGGACTCCGACACGCGCAACGGCATCTACCTGCCGAAGGGCACGTGGACGGACTACTGGACCGGCAAGCAGTACAAGGGTCCGATGACGCTCGACGGCTACCACGCCCCGATCGACACGCTGCCGCTGTTCGTGAAGTCGGGTGCGATCGTCCCGATGTGGCCGCAGGGCACCACGTCCTGGAAGAACCGCGACCAGGGCCGGCTGGGCTGGGACGTGTACGCCGCCGAGCGCGGGCGCAGCGCGTACACGCTCTACGAGGACGACGGGGTGACCCGCGACTTCAAGAAGGGCGCGTCGGCGACGCAGCGCGTGACCGTGGACACCGGCCGGCACGGATCGGTGATCAAGGTCGGTGCCAGTGAGGGGAGTTACGCGGGGAAGGCGAGCGAGCGAGCGTACACCTTCACGGTGCACGGCGGCACGGCGCCCGACCGCGTGACGGTCAACGGCCGCTCCCTGCCCGCGACTTCTTGGTCGTACGACGAGAAGACGCAGGTGACGACGGTGCGGACGGCGGACCTGCCGACGGATCGCTCCTTCACCGTGCGGCTGCTGGGCTGATCCCGAGGGGTGAGCCGGTGCGGGCCACCGCGCCGGCTCCCCCTTCTCAGCGGCTCACGTACCCGCCGTCGACGACGAGTTCGGTGCCCGTCGCATAGCTCGACTCGGGCGACAGCAGGTAGAGCACCGCACTCGTGATCTCCTCGGGGCGTGCGGCGCGCGGCAGCGGCTGGTGGCGCACCGCCTCCATCGACCCGATGGCCGCTGCCGTCATGGGTGTCTCAACGACCCCCGGATGTACGGAGTTCACGCGGATGCCGTGGGGCGCGAACTCCTGGGCCGCCGCCTTCGTCATGCCGCGCACCGCCCACTTCGCCGCGACGTAGCCGAGGATGCCGGGG
The DNA here is from genome assembly GCF_044460595.1 of Streptomyces sp. NPDC050085. Classification (NCBI taxonomy): domain Bacteria; kingdom Bacillati; phylum Actinomycetota; class Actinomycetes; order Kitasatosporales; family Streptomycetaceae; genus Streptomyces; species Streptomyces sp. NPDC050085. Next base: position 407,027 of record NZ_JBITJZ010000001.1, read on the forward strand.
AAGGCGACGATCCCGGCGATCGACGAGATGTTGACGATCGCCCCGCCGCCGGCCCGCTCGAGGGACGGCAGGGCAGCCTTCATGCCGAGGAACACACCGACCTGGTCGACGTCGATCACCCGGCGGTAGTCGGCCTCGTCGAGCGTCTCGATCGGCTCCGTGTGCACGATGCCCGCGTTGTTGACGAGTCCGGTCAGCGGCCCGAACGCCTCCTCGGCACGGGCCACCGCCGTCCGCCACTGCTGCTCGCTCGTCACGTCGAGGGGGACGAACAGGCAGCGCTTGTCGCCGAGTTCGGCGGCGAGCGCCTCGCCCTCCGCGTGCAGTACGTCCCCGATCACGACCCGCGCGCCCTCGGCGACGAGCCCGCGGACGTGGGCCTCACCCATGCCGCGCGCGCCGCCGCTGACCAGGACGACCGCGCCGTCGAACCTGTCGCTCACCATGACGCCTCACGCCTCCCGCCTCCCGCCGACACGGGCTCTCGATTCCGGCCCGGCGCTCGTCGAGCCTCCAGGGGCACGATGGCGCAGGCGTCCTGCGGGCGGAAGGCCTGCGGTGCTAAAGGCCGCGCAGCCGCGCCAGCGTCTCCCCCGCCTCCGCCATGATCCGGTCGACCAGCTCCTGGCACGACGGCAGGTCGTCGATCAGGCCCGCCACCTGGCCGGAGGCCATCACGCCGCCGCTCGGATTCCCGTCCACCATCGCGGACTTGAGCATCATCGGCGTGTTGGCGGCGAGCAGCACCTGGCTCCAGGTGAGGTCCTTGCCGTGCTTCATCGCGAGGCCGTCGCGGACCATCTGGCCCCAGCCGAGGCCCGACACCTTGCGGAACGCCGCCGCGTGCCGCACCGCGCGCAGCAGCGCCGCGGGACGTCCGGCACGCTCCAGGCCCGCGACGAGTTCGCTGCGCAGCATCCGGTGCGGAAGCCCGTCGACGGCCGTGGTGACGGTGACGTCCTTGACGGACGCCGCGAGGTAGCGGGCCTTCACCGGGTCGGGCACCGTCGAGTCGGAGGTGAGCAGGAAGCGGGTGCCCATGGCGACCCCGGCGGCTCCGTAGGCGAGCGCGGCGACCAGGCCGCGGCCGTCGTGGAAGCCGCCCGCGGCGATCACCGGGATGTCGACGGCGTCGACAACCTGCGGCAGCAGCACGGTCGTTGCCACGTCCCCCGTGTGTCCGCCGCCCTCACCTCCCTGTACGACGACGGCGTCGGCGCCCCACGCCGCGACCTTCTCGGCGTGCCGGCGCGCCCCGATCGAGGGGATGACGACGACTCCCGCGTCCTTCAGCTCGGCGATCAGCTCCTTGGAGGGCGCGAGCGCGAACGAGGCCACCTTCACGCCCTCGTCGACGATGATCCGGACCCGGTCGCGGGCGTCCCCGGCGTCGGCCCGCAGATTGACCCCGAAGGGCCGGTCGGTGCGCGACTTCACTTCCCGTACGGCGGAGCGGAGTTGGTCGAGGGTCATCGTGGCGGAGGCGAGGATGCCGAGCGCGCCCGCGTTGGCCGACGCGGACACGAGGCGGGGTCCGGCGACCCAGCCCATGCCCGTCTGCACGATCGGGTGGCGTACGCCGACGAGCTTGGTGAGGGCGGTCTCGAAGGCGGGCGGGGCACCGTTGCCGGTCACGCGGGGACCTCGCGCAGACGCAGGCCCTTGGGGTCCAACTCCTCGCGGATCAGCCGCAGTTCCTCGGCCGTCGGCTCTCGGGTGCAGGGCACGTCGTCGGGCACGACCAGCTCGAAGCCCGTCGCCTCGCGCACCTCGTCCACGGTGACGCCGGGGTGCACGGAGACCAGGCGCATCGCGTGGTCGGGGGTGGCGAAGTCGAGCACGGCGAGGTTCGTGACGACGCGCGGCAGGCGGTGGAAGCGGGTCGCGGACGGTCCGGCCGCGGCGGCACTGTCGTAACCGACGCCGCTGATCATGTCGACCTTGTCGACGAAGACCCGGCGGGAGTGCTTGGGCACCCAGTAACTCGTCGGATTGTTCAGGGTGTTGACGGGTGCGCCGCGCACTCCGAGCAGCTGGCGGGTGGGCCGGGCCCAGTCGCCGATGCAGGAGATGTTCTGGTTGCCGAACCGGTCGAGCTGGCTCGCGCCCATCATCACGTGCCGGTGGCCGCCCGTCACGAACTCCAGGTGCTGGCGGTAGGGCAGCCACCCCTCGGGCTCCCCGTCGGCCCCGATCAGGGTGGCCTCGCCGTCGGTGAGCAGGAGGCCGGGCTCGAAGGTGCGCCGGGCCAGGCGCGCCCCGATGCCGGGGATCAGGCCCATGGCGCTGGCGAGGGTCTCGCCGTCGCCGCGCCAGGCCTCGGCGCAGGCGATGACGCAGTGGTCGGCGCGGGTCGCCGCAGCGGTGGCACTCGGTGTCGTCGGTGTCGTCGGTGTCGTGCTCATCGGGCTGCCCCGCCTTCCTGCTCCTGCCGCCACGCGGAGACGGCGGCCTGGTACGCCTCCTCGTCCCCGTCGAGGAACCGCGCGCGGAACTCCTCGTAGGGCGTGGTCGCGTACAGCTTCTGGAACGCCTCGTCGCGCCCGTAGTCGGGCACGCAGGACGTGAAGTGCGCGCCGCCGGGGGTCTCCACGACCCCGGCGACCCGGTGCCGCTTGATCAGCAGCGACTGCACGGGCCCGCCCTTGGCGAGCTCGGCGCTGTCCACGATCCGCTCGCAGGAGACGTACGCCTCGTCCGCCGCGGCGCAGAACAGGTCGTCGAAGTACGGGTCGGGGCCCAGGTACTGGCCGTTGCCCGTGCGGTCCGCGCGGTTGACGTGGACGAGGGCCGCGTCCAGGCGCAGCGCGGGCATCGCGACGAACGTCTCGCCGTCCTCGTACGGTGAAGTGACCGTCCGCAGTTCGGGGTTGACCCGCATCACGTCCGAGCCGATGCCGGCCCGCACGGGCAGGAACGGCAGCCGGTTCGCGGCGGCGCGCAGCCCCCACATGAACATGGCCTCGTCGACCTCGGTCAGGTCGATGCGGCCCTGCTCCCGTGCGGCACGGTAGTGCGGCTCCAGCGGAATCGAGTCGAGCGTGGCGAACGCCGTCACCAGCTTGCGGATCCGGCCCGCGGCGGCGAGCAGCCCGACGTCGGGTCCGCCGTACGCGACGACGGTCAGGTCGGTGACGTCAGTGCGCAGCAGCGCCCTGATGAGCGCCATGGGCTTGCGGCGCGAGCCCCAGCCGCCGATGCCGATCGTCATGCCGCTGCGCAGCCGTGCGACGGCCTGGTCGGGCGTCATGGTCTTGTCGCTCATGACCGGTTGGCCTCCTTGTCCTGTCCGAAGGTGTCGCGGACGCGGTCGGCGACCCCGCTGAGGTTCGCCTCGAAGGTGAAGCCCTGCTCGAAGCGGTAGCTGCGGCGTACGTCGATCGGGTCGATACCGTTGATCGCGGCCTTGGCGAGGCGCAGCAGGTAGGCGTCCTTGCGTGCGATCTCCGCGGCCAACTCGAGGGCGGTGTCGTGCAGTTGGTCGCGCGGGACCACCTTCCACACCGAGCCGTGGGCGTGCAGTTCGGCGGCGGTCGCGGTGCGCGACGTGTAGTAGAGGGCGCGCATCATGTGCTGCGGCACGAGCCGGGCCAGGTGCGTGGCGGCGCCGAGCGCGCCGCGGTCCAGCTCGGGCAGGCCGAAGGTGGCGTCCTCGCTCGCCACGATCGCGTCCGCGTTCCCCACGAGACCGATGCCGCCGCCCAGGCAGAAGCCCTGCACCGCGGCGACGACGGGCACCTCGCACTCGTAGACGGCGGCGAACGCCTCGGCACAGCCCCGGTTCGCCCCGATGAGCGCGGCGTGGCCGCTGTCGCGCTGCATCTCCTTGATGTCGACGCCCGCGTTGAACCCGCGGCCCGACGCCGTGAGTACGACGCAGCGCACCTGGGCGTCACGTCCTGCGGCCCGCAGGGTGTCGGCGAGGTCGTACCAGCCCTGCACCGGCAGGGCGTTGACCGGTGCGTAGTCGACGTCGACGACGGCGATCGTCCTGCCCGGATCGGCGTACGAGAGGGAGACAGGCATGAGCGAGTCCGCCACCTTCCTACCAAACATTTGTTAGTCAGCGAGAAGGTAGCAGTGATACGGCGGGAGGAACAGACGCTCACGCCCAGCACGCGAGGAGGGGAGCGGCCGCGGCCGCTCCCCTCCTCGTACGGTCGGAACTCAGTGTGCGGACGGATCCCGCTCGGACTCGTGCCAGCCGGCGTGCAGCGCCTGGTACTCCTCGACGGTCGCCTTGGGCACGTAGGACCCCGGCCCGTACATGGCCTTGGCCAGGCGCGCCCGTACCCGCTGGCGCACGGTGAACTTCCGCGCCACGCCGTTCTCGTCGACGGCGGGCCCCAACTCGTAGGCGGGCGGCTGCTCGTGCGCGTTCAGGGTGTACAACTCGGCGCGGGTGAGCGGCTCGTGGACCTCGATGAACTCGCCGTGCGGCAGCCGCTTGATCGTGCCGGACTCGCGGCCGTGCAGGGCCTTGTGGCGGTCGCGGCGCTGCAGCCCGTTGCAGATCCTCTTCGTGACGACGTACGCGAGGACCGGCACCACGAAGAAGCCGATGCGCACGAACCAGGTGATGGCGTTGATGGACAGGTGCAGGTGCATGGCCACGATGTCGTTGCCACCCCCGATCAGCAGGACCGAGTACAGCGCCAGCCAGGCCACACCGAGTCCGGTGCGCACCGGGTGGTTGCGCGGGCGCTGCGCCACGTGGTGCTCGCGGCGGTCGCCCGTGATCCAGGACTCGATGAACGGATACACCGCCATCAGGGTCATGACCAGCGGGAACAGGGAGAACGGGAGGAACACGCCCAGCTGTAACGTGTGCCCCCAGGCGTTGATCTCCCATCCCGGCATCACCCGGATCAAGCCCTCGGAGAAGCCGAGGTACCAGTCGGGCTGGGCGCCGGTCGTGACGAGGTCCGTCCGGTACGGCCCGAAGGCCCACACCGGGTTGATCGTGGCGACCGCCGCCATGATCGTCAGCACGCCGAAGACGAGGAAGAAGAAGCCGCCCGCCTTGGCCACGTAGATGGGCATGAACGGGGCGCCGATCACGTTCTTCTCGCTGCGTCCGGGCCCCGCGAACTGGGTGTGCTTGTGGTAGAAGACCAGGATCAGATGGGCGGCGACCAGGCCCAGCATGATGCCCGGCAGCAGCAGGATGTGGACGGGGTACAGGCGGGCGATGAAGTCGTCGCCGGGGAACTCGCCGCCGAAGAGGAAGAACGACAGGTACGTCCCGATGACCGGCACCGACAGGATGGCGCCCTGCGCGAACCTGAGGCCCGTGCCGGAGAGCAGGTCGTCGGGGAGCGAGTAGCCGGTCAGGCCGGTGACGATGCCGAGCATCAACAGGGTCCAGCCGAACAGCCAGTTGACCTCGCGGGGCCTGCGGAACGCGCCGGTGAAGAACACCCGCATCATGTGGCAGAGCATGCCGGCGACGAAGACGAGGGCGGCCCAGTGGTGGAGCTGCCGGATCAGCAGGCCGCCGCGCACCTCCATGCTGATGTCGACCGTCGACTCGTACGCCTTGGTCACGAGGACGCCCTTGAGCGGCTCGTACGGGCCGTTGTAGACGACCTCGGCGGTGCTCGGCTCGAAGAACAGCGTCAGATAGGTGCCGGTGAGGATCAGGATGATGAAGCTGTAGAGGCAGATCTCGCCGAACATGAAGGACCAGTGGTCGGGAAAGACCTTGCGCATCTGGGACTTGGCGAGCTGGTAGATCCCGAGCCGCCCGTCCGCCCAGTCGGCGAGGCGCTCTCCGCTCCCTGGAGGATTCGCCCGCCGCCCGCCGTTTCGTCCCCGCTCGTTGGACCCGCTCATCCGGCTCCCCCTGTCGTGTGAGACACCGCCAGCGTAGAGCGCGGACGGGTGTCGCCGACAGGGGTCAGCGCGGCGTCGCGTTGTGCAACCGGATACCGCTGAAACCCAGGGTGCTGCTGGTGACCGCGTCCCAGAACGTCCACAGGTCGTTGACGAACCTCAGCTGGATGTCGGCCTGTTGATGAAGCGTCAGGAGATCCCCGACCGGCTCGGGCGGCCCGAGCGGCGCGACCGTCTCGGTGGCCACCCAGGCGTACGGCACGCGGCCGCCGATGGGCGCGAACGGCCCCGCGGGCAGCCGGTACGCGTAGAGCCGGGCGGTGCGGAAGCGCTCGGCCCAGCCGTACTCGATGACGTGCACGCGCGTCTCGGGCCCGGCGCCCAGGACGGCGCGCCGGTCCGCCTCGGTCGTGCCGTCCCCGACCCAGGCCATCGCGCGCGGGCACTGCCTGGGGAACCAGTAGGCCGGTGCCTGCTCGGCATCAACTGCCCATACGTACGGGACCGGCTGACGGGCCGTCATGGCCACGTGCGGCCGGAACTCGGTGATCCCCGGATCCTCGGAGAAGTGCAGCACCTCCCCCGGCGCGGGCCTCACGCCTCGCCCGCTTCCCCCGACTCCAGCCGCTCCATGGCCGCCTCCACGGTCCGCGTGTGGTCCCACGCGGCCCTGGTCGCCGCCTCCGGGTCGCGGCGGGCGATCGCGTCGGCGAGGTCGTCATGGGCGCAGGCGCCGGGGAGCTCCGGGGACCAGGTGGGACGCAGCGAGGCGATGCTGTCGCGCACGGATGCGGCGATGCTCTCGTACAGCTCGGTCATCAGCGGATTGCCGCCGGCCGCGACCACCGCCCGGTGGAACTCCAGGTCCCGGTCCACGTACGCCACCGGGTCCCCGCTCTCGTCGGCGCGGCGCCTGGCCAGCAGCGCGGAGAGGATGCGGGCCAGATCGTCCTCGCCCCGGTGCACGGCCGCGGCGGGCGCGGCCTCCCGCTCCAGGGCGAGACGGACCTGGAGGACGTGCCTCAACTCGGCTCGGCGCAGCCGCCGTTGGAGCGCGGCGTTCAGGTCGCTCGCGGCCCGCACATAGGTCCCGTCACCGCGCCGCGCCTCCAACAGGCCCGTGTGGCACAGCGCGCGCACCGCCTCGCGCACCGTGTTGCGCCCCACCCCGAACGCCTCGACGAGCTGTCCCTCCGCCGGGATCCTGACCCCGACGGCCCACTCCCCGCTCTCGATGCTCCGCTCGATGCGCCCGATGGTCCGCTGGACCAGGGTGGCGCCGGTGGCACCGGTGACGCCGGACTGTGCTGATGCGGGCACGGCGGTGGCCTTTCTCGTACGGGGAGGGACTATCAGGAGGCTCTGCCAAATATCCCATATCTCGAACGGGTCTGCCGACGTCACCCCACCCTCTACCGCACTAGGGCGCTGTTCCTTGAGCAAAACATGGGATGTTACGTTGGTTCGCATGCCGCAAAGAGCCGACCGTTCCACGGAAGTCCCCCACCCCTCGGCCCCTCGCACGGCCCGAGCCCCGGCTCCGGCCCCGGCCCCGGCCCCGACTCCGGGCCTCGCCGCCGTACCGGCCGCGGGCGGTCTCCTGGCCGCGGGTGTCCTGCTCATCGCCATGAACCTGCGGCCCGGCGTCGTGGCCGTCTCCCCCGAACTCGACGCGATCCGCGACGCGACCGGGCTCAGCGGATCCCTGGCCGGGCTGCTCACCACGCTGCCCATCCTCTGCTTCGGGCTGCTCGCACCGTTCGCGGCGAAGCTCTCCCGGCGGATCGGGACGACACGGGCGCTCGGCGCCATGATGGCGCTGCTCACCGCCGGCATCGGGGTGCGACTGATACCGGGGCTGCCCGCGCTGTTCGCCGGCACGGTGCTGCTCGGCGCCGCGATCTCCCTGTCGAACGTCCTCGTGCCCAGCGTCATCAAGCGCCACTTCCACGACCGGACCGGCCTGATGATGGGCCTGTACTCGGTGGCCCTGTTCTGCGGCGCGGCGCTCGCGGCCGGAGTGACCGTGCCGCTCGGCGACGCGCTCGGGCTCGGCTGGCGCGGGGCGCTCGGCATCTGGGCGGTGCTGTCCGCGCTGGCCTTCCTGCTGTGGCTGCCGCAGTTGCGCCGCAAGGAGACGCCCGTCGCCGCGCCCACCGGGGAGGCGGCCAACTCCCGTACGCCGCTGCGCCGTTCACCCCTGGCCTGGCAGATCACGCTCCTGATGGGGCTGCAGTCCCTGGAGTACTACGCGTGCGCGGCCTGGATCCCGGCGATGCTCACCGGCGAGGGCATGTCCAGTACACAGGCCGGCTGGATGCTGTCACTGATGAGCCTCGTCGGCATCACGGGGTCGCTGGCGTTCACGGCGTTCGTGGGCCGGGTCCGCACCCAGGCCCCCTTCGCGCTGACCGGCACCGTGTGCGTCCTCCTCTCGCTGCTCGGCCTGATCGTGGCACCGGTCGGCGGGGCGTACGCCTGGATGCTGCTCCAGGGCTTCGGCTGCGGCCTGCTCATCAGCACGGCCCTCGCGGTGATCGTGCTCCGCTCCCCCGACGCGGCGCGCGCCGCCGAGATGTCCGGGATGGCCCAGGGCGTCGGCTATCTGCTCGCCGCCGCGGGCCCGTTCCTCCTGGGTGCGCTGCACGATGCGACGGGCGGCTGGACGGTGCCGCTGGCGCTGCTCGCGGTGCTGTGCGTGCCGATGGGGATCGCGGGGGTGGGGGCCGGTCGGGCGCGACAGTTGGAGGCGTGACCCGCAAAGGACTGCGGAGGCCCTTCGGGTTCTACGGGCTCTACGGGTTCTACGGGCTCTACGGGCTCTACGGGCTCTACGGGCTCCAGGGGCTTTGCCAGTGTGACCAGTAGGGGAGGATAGGCTTTCGCGGCCGGTGGTTCGCTGGGGACCACATGGGCGCAAGTGAAGTCGTAGTGGGGCGATCCGGGGGTCTGCCGATGATGTTCGACATGGGGGCGACCAGCCCGCGGGTGCCGATGCGGGCTGCCGCCCGAGTGCAGCGGTGAACCCGGTGGAGAGCGCCGCCGGGAACCCGCACCCGGAGCCCGCCAAGTCCCCGCTGCCGGTGCGCCGCCCCGACGAGGACCGCCCGCACCCGGGGACCGGCCGCGCCGCGCCGCCGCCGGAGCCCGCCGCCGCGGACACACCGTCGCATCCTTGGCCGGACACCCCCTCCTCGCCCACCACACCCCCGAGGCCCCTCCCTGTGCAGCCGCAACCGGCTCCGACCACCAACACGCCTGCCGGGAACGGGACTTCGGCTGCTGAGCGACCTCCGGCACCCGAGACCACGCTCCCGTCTGCCGCGCCTTCTTCAGCAGACCCGGGCACCACCATGCCCTCCGGGCAGGGGGCTTCGGTAGCGGAGCGAACTCCGGCACCCGAGACCACACTCCCGCCCGCCCCGCCTTCTTCAGCAGACCCGGGCACCACGCCCTCCGGGCAGGGGGCTTCGGTAGCGGAGCGAACTCCGGCACCCGAGACCACACTCCCACTCGCCGCACCTTCTTCAGCAGACCCGGGAACGAACACGCCCTCCGGAGACGGGCCTTCGGTAGCGGAGCGAACTCCGGCACCCGAGGCCACACTCCCGCCCGCCGCACCTTCTACAGCAGACCCGGGCACGAACACGCCCTCCGGGCAAAAGACTTCTGCAGCTCTTCGTAGTCCGGCACCCGAGACCACGCTCCCGCTCCCCACGCCCTCCTCTGCGGACCCGGGCACCCACATTCCCTCCGGGGACGGAATTTCGACAGCTGAGCGCCCCCCGGCTCCTGACGCCACACTCCCGCTCCCCGCACCTTCCTCACTGACCCCGGGCACCAGCACGCCCAGCGCGGACCTCACTTCGGCAGGGCAATCGAGCCCGGAACCGGAAGACGCCCGCCCGCAGTCGAGCGCGGCGACACTGCCCCCTTACGTGGACACGACCCCGCGACCGATCCCGGGCACCAACCCGCCGGTCCCAGAACCGACTTCGCCGGGGCGGCCGACCCCAGAGCCCGAAGACGCCCGCCCGCAGCCCGGCACGGCGACCCCGCTTCCCACCTACCTGGACACGACCCCCCGCCCCATCCCGGGCACCAACCCGCCGGCCCCAGAACCGACTTCGCCGGGGCGGCCGACCCCAGAGCCTGAAGACGCCCGCCCACAACCCGGCGCGGCAACACCGACCCCCTCCCCTCTGGACACGACCCCGCGACCGATCCCGGGTCAATACCCCGCCGCCACCATGGCACCCCCGCCCATGCCCCCCGCCCCACCCGCACCCGCACCCGCACCCGCACCCACCGCCTCCACCCCAGTGGTCCGCCCCCGCCCAGGGATCGCCTTCCCCGCACCGGAGCCCGTGCTCACCGTCGATCCGCGGCTGTCGCAGGCCGTGGGGAAGCCGCAGCACGGGGATTCCGTCGCCCGGCGGTCCGGGCAGTCGCTCAGGCGGATCGCCCTGCCGTCGGGGCACACCGGCGGTGAAGAGGCGCGCTGGGAACGGGAGTTGCAGCATCCGGTGACCACGGGCCGGGTCGTCGCCGTGACCTCCATCCGGGGCGGGGTCGGCAAGACCACCGCCGCCGCGCTGGTGGCCCGCACCCTGCAACGCGTCCGGCAGGACCCCGTACTCGCGCTCGAGGCGGACGCCGCACTCGGCACGCTCGCCGTGCGCCTCGGCGCCCAGTCGGTGCGCTGGTCGTGCACCGAACTCGCCCGGATACTGAAGCCGTCGATGCAACTCCTCGACATCACCGGCTACTTGGTGCCGCTGCCCGACGGCGGCTGGCTGCTGCCCGCGAGCCAGGGCCGGGTGGGGCCCCCGCTGGACGTCCCGACGTACCGCACCGTGACGCTCGCCCTGCGCCGCCACTTCGCCATGACGGTCGTGGACTGCGAGACGCTGCCGGGGGACGTGGCCCGTACCGCCATGGACACCGCGCACGCCCGGATCGTCGTCGCCCCCATGACCGCCGAGGGCGTGGGCGGCACCCGCGTCGTCCTGGACTGGCTGGCCAGACTGCCGCACTCCACGCTGCCGTCGACCGTGGTGGCGCTCACCTCGGGTTCACCGGACCAGAACCTCGACCTGACGACCGCCATCGCCCATCTGCGCGAGACCGGCGTCGGCGTCGTGCACCTCCCCTACGACCGGCACCTCGCCGCGGGCGGCCCGATCCGGACCGATCTGCTCGCGGCCGCGACCCGCCGCGCCGCCGCCCACCTGTCGGCCGAGGCCGTACAGCGCGCGGTCCGCACCCCCTGACCGACGCCCACCCCGACCCGAACTGCCCCGAACTACCCCGAACTGCCCCCACCGGTCCCGACCGGTCCCGACCGGCCCGGCCCGCCCAAAGTCCCTGTACGCAGCAGTAGATCAGAAGTCAACCATTGACCTGCCCGCCCCTCGCTGCGATGTTGGCAAGCGCTTTCTAGCTGCTCGCCTGGCGTCAAGGGGGACGCATGTCGGATTCCGCCGCAACGGCCCGTACCACCGCACCACCCGCCTCGAAGAGCGGCGCGCTCTTCTCCGGCCACCACACCCACCTGTGGGGCTTCCTGCTCACGGGCTGGCTCATCAGCTACGCGGACCGGACGGTCACCGGGCCCGTGGTCTCCTGGATGATCGAGAACAAGACCGGATTCATCGGCGACGCGTCGAACCCGGCGACGCTCGGCGGCCTCATCGGCTCGATGTTCTTCACCGGCTACATGCTCACGCAGTACGCGGGCGGCCGGCTCGGCGACCGGTACGGGCACCGCGAGATGCTCGTCGTGTCCCTGCTGTGGGCGGGTCTGCTGACCCTGGTGTCGGGCCTGACGGGCGGGCTCGTCGGGTTCGTCGTCGCCCGCGTGCTCACCGGCCTCGGCGAGGGCGTCTTCTACTCCAACGACCGCGTCCTGGTCATCAACCACACGCCGCCCGCCCGCCGCACCATCGGCCTCGGCGTCGTCCTGTCCGGCCTGTCCATCGGCCTGACCGTCGGCATCGTCGCGACCCCGCACCTGATCGACTGGGGCGGCGCGTGGGGCATGGGCGACCGGGCGTGGAGCATGCCGCTGTTCGTGTTCGGCGTCGTCTCCCTGCTGGTGGCGGCGGCCACGTGGCGCTTCTTCCGGGCGCGCGGCGACCGGCCGCTGCGCCTCGGCCCGCCCGCCCTGCGCCTCATCGGCTACTCGATCCCGGCGGCGGTCGCGATCGTCGCGCTGTTCCTCCTGGCCGACGAGTTCGGCTGGCCGGACTGGCTCACGGCGGTCGGGTCCGGTGTGCTGTTCCTGGTCATGGTGACGATCGTGATCCGTGGCATCGTACGGACGGGACGCTCGTCCCAACTCCTCAACCGCAACGTCTGGTTGGTCTACATCGGGTTCATCGCCGTGATGTGGAACCTGTGGTTCTTCTCGTTCTGGTCGGTGCAGATCGTCGCGGAGAGCGCGCACAGCAGCCTCGGGGCGGCCGCCCTGACCGCCGCGTTCAACGCGGGCGCGGGCATCATCGGCTTCCCCGTGGGCGGCTGGATCGCGGACCGCCGGGTCCGCGCCGGCAAGGGCCGCAAGCCGCTGGCCGTGACCTGCGCGGTGGTGCACACGCTGCTCGCGGTGGCGTTCGGCCTGAGCCTGCTCGCCGGCGAGCCCTCGCTGCTGCTGCTCGGCCTGATCCTGTTCTGCTCGGGCCTGTTCTTCAACGCCCTGCAGCCGATCGTGCACAGCCTCCTCGGCGACCTCGCCGAGGACAAGGACCGCGGTTCCCTGTTCGGCCTGTTCAACCTGGTCGCCGAGATCGGGGCCGTGGCCAGCCCGGTCGTCAGCGGCGTGCTGCGCGACGCGACGGGCAGTTGGGCTCCCGGCGTGTTCACGGCCGCGGGCGTGATGGCCGTGTCGGTCGTCCTGTACTCGATGGTGAAGGAGCGGATACCCGGGGTGGCCTGATCCTCGTACGACGGACGGCGCCTTACCTTCGGCGTAATCGACGGCCGTGTCCCGCCCGGCGAGAGTGGTCGTACCGCACAGCGACCACCCGGACCGGAAGGGACTCGCCCATGCCGCACTTCGAAGGATCCGACGGAACCCGCCTCTTCTACACCGACTGGGGCCGGGGCAAGCCGGTCGTGTTCGTCACCGGGGCCTGGCTCAACAGTGCTTCGTGGGAGCTGCAGATGCTGCCGCTGTCCGAACAGGGCCTGCGCTGCGTCGCGTACGACAAGCGGGGCCACGGCCGCTCCGACTGGGTCGGCCACGGCTACGACTACGACACCCTGGCCGACGACCTCGCCGCGCTCCTCGACGAGCTGGACCTGCGCGACGTGACGCTCGTGGCGCACTCCATGGGCGGCGGCGAGGCGATCCGGTACCTGTCCCGGCACGGCGACGACCGGGTCAGCGGGCTCGTGCTGATCGGGACGACCGCGCCACTGCTCAGGCAGGCACCGGACCACCCGGAGGGCGTCCCGCAGGCCGCCTTCGACGCCGTGCTCGCCGAACGGACCCGGGACAGGCCGCGCTGGATGGCCCAGAACACGCAGGCGTTCCTCGCGACGCACCTGGGCAACGCGATCTCCAGCGAGCTCATGGAGTGGACCGCACGGCAGTGTCTGGACTGCTCGGCGAAGGCGGCCGCCGAGGTGATCAGGACCGCGTTCGCCACCGACCTGCGCGCGGAGGCGGCCGCGCTCAGCGTCCCGACGCTGATCATCCACGGCGACGCCGACGCGTCCGCGCCGATCGACCTGTGCGGCCGCGTCCTCGCCAAGTCCGTGCCGGACAACGTCTACAAGGAGTACCCGCGCGCCGGGCACGGCCTGTTCCTCACCCACGCCGAGCAGCTCAACGAGGACCTGCGCGAGTTCATCGGCGCCCCCTAGCAGGCCCGAGGGCGTCAGCGCGGTCCGAACTCGGCCATCGCCGCGCTCACCATCGCCTCGATACGGTCGTGGTGGGCGCCGCGCCAGTACACGCGGTCGCAGGCGGTGCAGCGGGCGAACACGTCGTACGTGGACCGGGTGCCGCCCTCCAGACGGTCGGCGACGTCCTCCTTGCGGGCCTCGGCGAGCAGCCCGTTGCACGCGGTGCAGCGGGTCCAGGGCCGCAGCTCGGGGGCGAACCGGCCGAGTACGTCGGGGAGTTGTTCGTCGGGCTTGTCGCTGTAGACGTAGGCGCCCGCGAACAGTTCACGGCGGCGCAGCAGGCCCCGGTCCCGGCTGAGCAGCACGCGGCGCTCGGCCGCGGAGCGGGTCGCGAGCGCCGGGTCGCCGATGTCGACGGACTCGTACGCGGTGTCGACGCCGAGCAGCCTCAACCGGCGGGCGAGGGTGCCCAGATGGACGTCGAGGAGGAAGCCGTGCGGGGCGGCCTGGGGTCGTACGACCGGGCGCACCGCCACGTGTTCGCCCGCGGCGGGGATGTGCCCGGTGGGCACCTCGGCGCCGTCCACGATCAGCGCGCCGACCTCGGTGAGGGGCACGCCGAGCGACTCGACGACGTGGCCGAGGGTGGACGTGCCGTCGGTGACGAGCGGCACCGCGGCGCCCGAGCGGCGGGCGGCGGGCACGAACAGCCCCAGTTCGGGGGCGACTTCGAGGATGATCTCCGGACCGTTCACCGGGACAGAATGCCATGATGGGGTGATCGCGGGCCGCCGCCGGGTAGGGCTGGAGGCGAAGCCGACCGGAAGGCGAGAGCAGATGACCGAGCACCTGCGCGGACTCCCGTCCGTGTTCCTGGACAGCAGCACCTCTTCCTTCACCCGCCTCGTCGAGCGGGTGGCGCCGCACGCCCTGCCCTGGAACCGGGACGCGGGCCCGGTGCACGACGTGCCGCACGGCACCACGGTGCTCGCCCTGACCTTCGAGGACGGGGTCCTGATGGCCGGCGACCGGCGCGCCACGATGGGCAACGTGATCGCGCAGCGCGACCTGGAGAAGGTCGCGTACGCCGACGACCACACGGCGGTGGCGTTCGCGGGCACGGTCGGTCTGGCCAAGGAGCTGGTGCGCCTGTACCAGTTGGAGCTTGAGCACTACGAGAAGCTGGAGCGCCGCCCGCTGACCCTGAACGGCAAGGCGCAGCGGCTGGCCGCGATGATCCGCGACCACCTCGCACAGGCCATGCAGGGTCTGGTCGTGGTGCCGCTGCTCGCCGGGTTCGACACGGCGCGCGGCGTCGGCCGGATCTTCAGCTTCGACGTCACCGGCGGCCCGTACGAGGCGGTGGGTTTCCACTCCGACGGGTCCGGATCGCCGTACGCGCGTGGGGCGTTGAAGAAGCTGTACCGGCCGGGCATGTCGGCGGCGGACGCGACGACGGCGGCGGTGCAGGCGCTGTACGACGCGGCCGACGACGACTCGGCGACCGGCGGCCCCGACCTGGGCCGCCGCATTTACCCGTCGGTCGCGCT
This sequence comes from Streptomyces sp. NPDC050085, assembly GCF_044460595.1. Classification (NCBI taxonomy): domain Bacteria; kingdom Bacillati; phylum Actinomycetota; class Actinomycetes; order Kitasatosporales; family Streptomycetaceae; genus Streptomyces; species Streptomyces sp. NPDC050085. Next base: position 422,263 of record NZ_JBITJZ010000001.1, read on the forward strand.
GGTCACCGCGGACGGTTTCCGCGCGCTGCCGGAGGACGAGGTGCGGGCGGTGGCCGAGGCGGTGGTGGGGGCACGGCAGACGTCACCGGAGGGGCCGAACGCTCCCCTGTTGTGAACCCTCGGAGCGTTGTGAGCCCTCGGAGCGTTCCGGGCCGTGAGCGCTGGGCGACGGTTGCCGGGCCTGCGGGCGCGGCGCGCGTGAGGTACTGCGGCACCGGGGCCCGGTGGGTCCAGGTGCCGCGGACGAGGCCGTAGCGAACGGATCCCTCCGTGCGTGCGCACGTCGGCGGATCCGCCCAGGCACCTCTCACGTCGTCATCCCGCTGTCGGAGTCCAGTCGCCGAGCCAGTCCGCGACCTCCTGACCGGCGGCCTGGGAGTCGGTCAGCTGGGGCCGGTCGGTGCTCGCGGACCCGGCGCCTGCCCCGGAGTTCCGGTACTCGGCGAAGCGGTCGTCCTTCCACGAGAAGCCGCCCATGTCCGTCCACGGCGTCGACTTGATCGCGGCGCTCAGGGTCGAGTCGCGGACGGTGGTCTGCGGGTCGAGGGCCGCGTTGCCGCCCGCGTGCCAGTTGCGGCCGAGGAAGAAGCTGCCGTTCGTGACGTCGCCGCCGACGGTGGTGCGGCTGATGAGGATGCCCTTGTTCGCGGCGGCCGTGCTCGGCGCCGTGACATAGCCGGCCGACGTGCCGTCCCAGCGCTTCTTCAGCGTGATGACGGACTTGTCGATGACGGCGGTGGCGCCGCCGAAGATGAAGTCGACGTTGCCGACGACGTACGAGTTCGTCATGTAGACCCGCTTGCCCGCGCCGTCGACCAGCAGGGTGTCCTGGTCGCCGCTGACGATGATGCTGTCGAGGAGGACCTTGTCGGCGCCGGTGCGCAGCGCGACGGCCTGCGCGGAGATCGAGGTGTCCGCGCCCTCGTCGAAGTCGTTGGAGACGCTGAGGTTGCGCAGCTGCGTGTCGTCGGCGAGCAGGGCGACGGTGTAGCTGCCCGCGGTGCCGTACGTCGTGCCGTCCGGCTTCTTCGAACCGGCGGCGTGCCCCTCGACGAGGACGGTGGACCTGCGGCTGGAGCCGGTGCCGACGATGGTCACGTGCGGCTTGTTCGCGGGCACGGTCACGGTCCCGCGGTACGTGCCGGGCGCGACCTTGATGTCGACGCGCGCGGTGTTGTTCGCGGGGACGGCGTCGACGGCGGCCTGCACGGTCCTGTACTGGGCGCTGCCGTCGGCGGCGACGGTGAGCGTGGTCGCGGCTGCCGCCTCGGTGGTCGGGTCCGCGGCGGCGACCGTGGTGCCGATCGAACTCCTGGGCCCCGCACCGGACTTGAGGAGCGCGGGCACGTCCGCCGCCTTGTCCAGGGTGTACGGGTAGAAGTCCCCGGGGTCGAAGGCCGTGCCGCCGCTCTCGTTGCGGCCGCTGGTGCCGGAGAAGATGCTGCCGCTCTGCGCGAGGGTGGCGGTCGCGTCCTTGATGACGGGGTTGTTCACGCCCTGGAAGTAGCTGTTCTGCAGCACCATCTTCGTCCTGCCGCGGGAGTAGTTCCCGTACGAGGACGTGATGGCGGTGCCCGGGTCGTCCTGCAGGTAGTTGTTGTAGAGGTGGGCGTGGGCGGCGTTGTCGGTGGAAGGGTTGCGCTGCTCGGTCTCGTGGATCCAGTTGTGGTGGATGGTGATGTCGGTGACGACGTTGTCGGTCCAGCCGATGCCGAACGCCTTGTTGTCCTGGCCCAGCTTGTTCCAGGAGACGGTGATGTCGGTGCTGTCCTTGCGGACGTCGATGAGGCCGTCGGCCATGTGCCGCAGGTCGTTGTGGTCGATCCACACGTGGTGCGCGCCGTCCATCTGGATGGCGTCGAAGTCGTGGTCCTTGTCGTTCCAGGTGCCTTGATAGGTGTCGCGGATCGTCAGGTTGCGGATGATCACGTTGTGCACGCCGGTGCCGAGGAAGAAGCCGCCGCCGACGATCTGCCCGGACGTCCCGGAGCCCACGATCGTCTTGTCGGAGGCGACCTTGATCTCCTTGCCGACGGGGTTCATGGAGATCGCCGCGGCCACGACGATGACGTACGGCTCGCTCGCGGTCGCGTACTTCTCAAGGTCGGCCTGCGTCTTCACGGTGACGGTCTTGCCGTCGCGCCCGCCGTACGTGCCGTTCTGGCCCTGGGAGTTGACCGACGCGAAGCCGTCGGCGACGTCGTCGGCCCAGGCGGGGGCGGTGGCGGCCGCGGCCCGGTCGCCGCCGTCCGCGCCGAACAGGCCGCCGCCGTAGGCGAGGGCGACGGCCGCGGCGACCGCGAGCGGTGCCCCCGTGACGAGGACGGTGTTGCGCCTGCGGTGCCGGGCCTTGCTGCGGGTGTCGCTCATCTGCGCTCGCACTCCGTGGTGTGGGGTCCCCGTGCCGGGTGGCACGGACGGTGTGCAGTCGCCGTACGAGCGCGAAAGGTTGCCGCCCTGTCGGCCGAGTCGCGTCAGCGGGCGGGCGACGCCGCGAAGCGGTGGTGGTCGTAGCCCTTGCCGTGGCCGCGCCAGTCGAGGGCGAGAACGGCGTCGGCGCTCGCGCGGGCGCGGCCGGCGCGGGCGGTCACGACGGGGGTGCGCCAGGAGCCGTTGTGGTTGCCCCAGAAGTTGTCGCCGTCCTCGAGGCGCTTCTTGATGCCGTGGAAGGAGGCCGACTTGAGGGTGTGGTGCCCGCGCCCGACCCGGACCGTCAGATACGCGTCGTAGAAGAAGTCCTCCTTGAACCCGGCGGCGGGTCCGTCCCAGGACGCCTTGGCGTAGGCGAGCAGCTTCGACCCCGAGCGGGCCGCGCACACCGAGACGGTCAGGTCCCAGTTGTCGGCCCACGGGCCCGAGTAGGACGGGGTGTCGATCGACTTCTTGCTGGTGGTGCAGCGGTACTTGGGCGCGGCGTCCGGCGTGTGCGGTGCGGCGGCCGCGGCGCACGGGGCGGCCAGCAGGGTCAGGGCGAGGGAGGGGACGAGCGTGTGGCGCAGCAGGGACATCGGGGGCCTTTCGCGGTCGGCGGCGGGCGCGCGGGCCGCGCCCGTACTCGCGTCGATGTGGTGATGTGTGGACGGACCGCGGGCTCCCCGACACCTTCCGCACCGGCAACCACTCGTTCAGTCGCCGCCACTGACACGGCAGGACCCCGGTGCAAGACTGGTCGGTCCAGGCGGACAGCGCGCATCGGGGGAGGCGCCGTGGCTGAGTGGCTGCGCATTGTTGCGGTGGACGACACGACGGACGGCAAGGACCCTGACGCCGGCGCCGGGGACGAGGCGTTGCGGCTGTCCGTGGGGGCGCTGCGCGAGGATCTGCTGGCGCTCGAAGTCGACCGGGTCGAGTACGCCGTGGACGGGACCGCGCCCGAGGGCAGCAGGTCGGGGCTGGCCCAGTCCGTCGGGTCCCTCGTCGTCTCGTTCGTGCCGGCGCTTCCGCTCCTCGAGGCGCTGGTCGGGGTCGTGGCCGCGTGGCGCGAGCGCAGCGGCCGGCGCGGCGTGGTCCTCGAGATCGGCGGCAACCGCCTGGAGCTGACCGGGGTGGGCCGCGCGGAGCAGCGCCGTCTCGCCGACGAGTGGATCACCGCCGTGGCACGGGCGCACCCGGCGGTGGAGCCATGAGCGCCGGGGGCGGCCGGTACGCGCTGATCGTGGCGACCGACCGGTACGACGACTCGGGGCTCAGCCTGCTGCGCGCGCCGACGCAGGACGCGGGGGAACTCGCCGAGGTGCTCGCCGACCCGGCGATCGGCGGCTTCGAGGTGGAGGTGCTCGACAACCCGCACTCCTACGATCTGCGGCTGCGGGTCGAGGACTTCTTCGCCGACCGCACCTTCCGCGACACGCTCCTGCTGCACTTCGCGTGCCACGGGCTCAAGGACAGCGGCAACCATCTCTTCCTCGCCGCGACGGACACCCGCCATCACCGGCTCGCGTCCACCGCCGTGCCCGCCGAGTACGTCAGCGGCCTGATGATGAGCAGCCGGGCCCAGCGCGTCGCGCTCTTCCTGGACTGCTGCTACGCGGGCGCGTTCGAGCGCGGCATGTTCAGCCGCGGCGACGGCGAGGCCCACGTCCAGGACAGCTTCACGGGGCTGCGGGGCACGGGCCACGAGCGCGGCCGGGCGGTGCTGACCGCGTCGAGTTCCGTCGAGTACGCCTTCGAGGGCGACGAGGTCGTGGCGGGCCGGGACGCGCGGGTGCCGCCGGGCGGCCGCCCGGGGCCTTCGCTGTTCACCGGAGCCCTGGTCGAGGGCCTGCGTACGGGCGGAGCCGATCTGGACGGCGACGGCGAGATCGGGCTGCGGGAGCTCGCCGAGTACATCGGTGACCGGATCCGCCGGGTCACGGACAAGCAGAACCCGCAGCTGTGGATGTTCGGCGCCCAGGGGGACCTGCCGATCGCGCGTGCCCCGCGCCGCGCGGTGCGTACGGGGGTGCTGCCCGAGGCGCTGTCCGCCGCGGCGGCCTCGGCCGAGCGGGCGCACCGGCTGTGGTCGGTGACCGATCTCGCGTCGATCCTGCACGGCCCCGACGTGCCGCTGGCCCAAGCGGCGTGCGCGACGCTGGTGACGCTCGCGGGTGACGACAGCCGCCGGGTCGCGGAGGCGGCACGCACCGCGCTCGCCTCCGCGGGGCCCCAAGTCGGCGGCGCCGCCCTGCACTTGGGGACCACGACGGCGGGCGTGCGCGGGCCCGCGGTGCTGCTCCCGGTCGGCGGTCCGCCGGTCGTGCGCGGCACCCTGGAGGCGGTCACGGAGCCGTGGCTGCGGGTGCGGTACGTACCCGAGGGCGTGAGCCTGTCGGTGGACTCCCCTGCGGTGGGTCCGCACTCGGGGACGGTGTGGCTGCGCTGCGTGACGGGGAGTCTCGCGGTGCGGGTGACGGCCCAGGTCACGGCGGCGCGGCGCGCGCCGGACGGTCCGCCACCCCGACGGCCGGCACGCAAGCGGCCGGGGCGCGAACGACCGGTGCACGAAAGGGAATTGACGCCGCGTCCGCTCGGCCGCCTCGCCGCACCGCTCACGATCTGCGCGGCCCTGATGGCGCTCACGCTGATCCTGCCGAGCTTCGGCTACCAGGAGGACTGGGACTCCCCCAAAGTCACCACCCAGCATCCCTTCAGCGGGTACGCCGTGATCATCGGGGTGCAGGGCATGCTCGGCCTCGTCTCCTCAGGGCTCCTGGCCCTGGCCGCCCGGGCCGGGCACCGCCTCGTCCGGCATCGCGGCGCACGCCTGCCGTACGAACTGGTCGCGGCGATGGGCCTCCTCTACTGCGGCGGCCTGGGCGCGATCATCGCGGACGAGTCGGACTACGAGCTGCGCCCCGGCTATCCCGTCTGGGCCGCGGCCGTCCTCGTCCAGTTGTGGTGCGTGGTCGCCCTGTGGCGCGTCCGCAACCGGCGCAGGAAACGCTCCGCTACCTGAGCGCTCAGGCGGACACGTTGTGCGACCGGTGTCCGCCCCGGCGCCCGAACGGCCGCCCCCAACACAGCAGTTCACGCCCCCTGACCCGAACTGAAGGCCGATAGGCGCCACGTACGGGTGATAACCGCCCGTGATCGTGAACCTCACTCTCCGCTCCCGCATCATCACCCATGTCCGCATCTGCACCACGTGCCCGCCCGGGCACCGCTGACAAGGGGGACCACCCATGGCATCCGACATGGGTCACGACGACCACCGCGGCCGCGCGCTGCGGGATCTGCTGACCGCCCGTAGACGGACGCTCGGACTGACCGCCGAGCAGACCGCGCGGGCCACGGGGCTCACTGCGCTCGACTACGCCCGCCTCGAGGACGGCGCGGCGCACGGCATCGGCCTCGACCGGCTCAAGAGCGTGGCCGACGGGCTGCTCCTGACCGGCCTCGGGCGCGAGACGTTCCTGCTGCTCGCCGCGGGGCCCGACCTGACGCCGTACGACCTCGTGGAGCGGCGCCGGCCGTCCGCCGAGGAGGTCGCGCACATCGATCTGATGGATCCGAACTCGGCGCTGATCACGGACCACGCGTGGAACGTACTGGCGGCGAACGTGGCGGTGGCCCGGCTGTTCGCCGACCCGGCGAAGGTCGCGCGCGGCGACCGGAACCTGGTCCTCTGGCTGCTGTGTCCGGACGCCGGGCTGCGCTTCGCCGACATCGACGAGGTGCGGGCCGACGCCGTCGCGCGGGTCCGCGCGGCCGTCGGCCAGATTCCCGGCGACCCCGCGCTGCGCGCCCTCGCCGCGCGGATCGCCGCCGACCCCGTCGGTGCGCCGCTGTGGCGGCGCGGCGCGCCCCGGCTGCCGTCCGAGGCGTGCACGCGCCGCCTGCTGCATCCGCTGTACGGCGAGGCGTCGATCCTGGTGACGATGTCCCGGCTGCCCGGCGGGCTGCAACTGGTGGTGCATCACGCGGCGCACCTGATCGGCGGCAGCGTGACCACGTAGCTACCTGGTCGACAGGGCGGCGCGGATCGCGTCGTAGGCGGGCTTGTGCCGGAGGTCCTCGTCCCAGGGCAGGGCGGCGCCTTCACCGGGGAAGACCGACGGGATCCACGAGTGCCGGTCGGAGTAGCCCCACACCGTGATGCCGACGCAGCGCTTCACGGCGAGGCAGGCGTCGGTCACCTGCCCGTACCAGTCGGCCTGTTGGGCCAGCTTGGTCGCGTCGGACGGGAGGGTCATGCGGATGTCGAGCTCGGTGAGCGCGACGTCGACGCCGAGGTCGGCGAAGCGCTGGATGTTCTGCTGCAGCCGGTCGGGGAAGCCGTACTGGAGCGCCAAGTGGGCCTGCATGCCGAAGCCGTCGACGCGCACGCCCTGGGCCTTGAGCTGCTTGATGAGCGTGTAGTAGGCGTCCGACTTGGGGCCGATCGCCTCGACGTTGTAGTCGTTGAGGTAGAGCTTGACCTTCGGGTCGGCGGCGCGGGCCCAGCGCAGGGCGTCGGCGACGTAGGACGGGCCGATGGTCTTGTAGAAGATGTTCTCTCGGTAGGTGCCGTCCTCGTTCATGATCTCGTTGGCGACGTCCCAGGCGAAGACCTTGCCCTTGTAGTGCTTGACGACGTTCGTGATGTGGTTCTTGAGGATCGAGCGCAGTTCGTCCTTCGTCCAGGTCCCGGAGGTGAGCCAGTCCGGCAGTTGCTGGTGCCACAGCAGCGTGTGCCCGCGCACCGCGAGGCCCTTGCTGCGGGCGTAGTTCACGATCTCGTCGCCCGCGGTGTAGTCGAAGACGCCGCGCTGGGGTTCGGTGGCGTACCACTTCATGGCGTTGCCGGGGGTGGTGGCGCCGAACTCGCGGCCGAGCAGGTTCGCGTACGCGGTGTCGGCGAGTTCGGGGTTGTCGACGGCGGACCCGAAGTAGCGCCCGGTGCGCTGGGCCAGGTCGTCGAGCGTGGTCGCCCGGTGGTGGTGGGCGGTGGCCGCCTGGGCGCCGGGGGCTCCGGCGAGGCCGAGCAGCAGGGTCGTGGCGACGGCGAATCCGGCTGCTCTGCCACGGCTGCGGCGGGCGGACGTGCGCATGATGGATCTCCTCAACTCGGGTGCGGGGATGAGCGGTTGGCCTCGCGCGGAGCGCTCCTCGGTTACTTGACGCGCAGCTCGCACCGCATCCGGCGCTCGTGCCCGACCTCACGCGCCGGGCCCGTCAGGGTGAGCGGCACGGTGTGGTGGACGTGCTCGCTGGATGCGGCGATGCGCAGTTCGAGAGCGCCGGGTTCGACGAGGCGGCGGCCGTCGGCTCCGGTGTACGCGGCGAGGTCCGCCGGGAAGGTGGCGTGGACCTCCGCGGACTGGCCCGCGTCGAGGGGGACACGGGCGTAGCCGACGAGCCGGACCTCGGGGCGGGCGACGGTGCCGACGGGGTCGTGGAGGTACAGCTGGACGACCTCGGTTCCGGGCCGGTCGCCGGTGTTGCGGACGGTGAGCCTGAGGGCGGTCCCGCCGTCGGTGGCCAGTTCGGGCGCCTCGCACTGCGGGGTCTCCCAGGTGAACGTGGTGTACGACAGGCCGTGCCCGAACGGATAGAGGGCGCTGGGGTCCACGTTGCTGGGGTCGCCGTGGCGGCCGAGCGGCGGTGCGAGATACGGGGCGGGCTGGCCGCCGGGGATGCGGGGCACGCCGATCGGCAGCCGCCCGGACGGTTCGACACGCCCGGACAGAACTCCGGCGACGGCGGGGCCGCCCTCCTGCCCGGGGAAGAACGCCTGGACGACGGCGGCGGCCCGGTCGGCCCAGCGGCCGAGCGCGTAGGGGCGCCCGCTGAGCACGACGAGGACGGTCGGCACCCCGCGGGCGAACACCTTGTCGAGGAACTCTCCTTGCCCATAAGGGAGTTCGAGGTCCGTGGCGTCGCAGCCCTCCCCCGAGGAACCGCGTCCGAACAGGCCCGAGCGGTCCCCGACCACCGCCAGGCACACATCGGCCGTCGCCGGGTCCGCGACGAACTCGGCGCCCGGCAGCTCCGCGCGCAGCGCCTCGGCGAAGGTGGGCACGTCGACCCCGGTGGGCAGCTCGGGGTGGTTGACGCCGACGTGCCGCGGGAACGTGTAGCAGCCGAGCATGGCGGCCTGGTCGTCGGCGAGTTCGCCCACGACGGCGATGCGCAGGCCGTCGCTCAGCGGGAGCACCCCGGAGTCGTTGGCGAGCAGGACGACGGATTCCTGTGCCACCGCCCGTGCCAGGTCCCGCATGGTGCGGGGGTTCAGGTCGATGGGCCCCTCGCCGGCGGCCGGCTCGCGGTCGGGCTCCCCGCCGGGGTCCAGGAGGCCGAGTTCGCACTTCTGCGTGAGCAGGCGCAGCGCGGCCCGGTCGAGCAGGTCGTCGGGGAGCTGCCCGGCCGTGAAGCAGTGCGCGGCCGGGAGTTCCACGTCGACGCCCGCGGCGAGCGCGATCCGGGCGGCTTCCTCGGCGGATGCGGCGATCTTGTGGGCGGACTCCAGGAAGGCGATGCCGAAGTAGTCGGAGACGACCGTGCCGGTGAACCCCCATTGTTCGCGCAGGAGTTGGGTCAGCAGTCCGGGATGGGCGTGGCCCGGCAGGCCGTCGATGTCGTTGTACGAGGCCATGACGGACCGTGCGCCGCCCTCGCGCAGCGCCATCTCGAACGGGGGCAGGATCACGTCGGCGAGTTCCCTGGGGCCGATCGGGGCGGGCGCGTGGTTGCGGGCGCCGCGCGAGGCCGCGTATCCGGCGAAGTGCTTGAGCGTGGCGACGATCCCGGCGGCCTCGAGGCCGCGTACGTACGCGGTGCCAATGGTGCCCACCAAGTACGGGTCCTCGCCGATCGACTCCTCGGTGCGGCCCCAGCGGGGGTCGCGGACGACGTCGAGGACGGGGGCGAGTCCCTGGTGGATGCCGACCGCGCGCATCGACGCCCCGATCGCCTGCGCCATCTCGGTGACCAGGGCCGGGTCGAAGGTGGCGCCCCAGGCGAGCGGGGTCGGGAAGACGGTGGCCTGCCAGGCGGCGAAGCCGGTCAGACACTCCTCGTGGGCGATGGCGGGCAGGGCGAAGCGGTTGCCGTCCTTGATCCTGCGCTGAAGTTCGGCGAGCCGGGACGCGCCGTCGGCGGGTTCGACGGGGACGGTGCCGAAGGGCCGGGTCAGATGGCCGAGGCCGTGCGGGAGCAGGGCTTCGAGGGCGGCGCTGTGGGCGACGAACGCGTGCTGTCCGGGCGCGACCGCGGCCTGGTCGGTGTCGACGTCGGCGCCCAGCCACACGCTGGACAGCTGGGCGGTCTTCTCCTCGGTGGTCATCCGGGCGAGCAGGTCCGCGGCCCGTACGGGGGCGGGCAGGGTGGTGTCCTGCCAGGGCTGGAGCATGGAACTCCTCAAATGTGGTGCAGAAACGGGGTGTTGGCGTGGCGGACGTGCGGGGTCAGCCCTTGGTGGCGCCCATGGTGATGCCGCCGATCAGCTGCCGTTCGGCCACCGCGTAGAAGGCGAGCGCGGGCACCATGGCGAGGACCAGGTAGGCGAAGACACGGGCGATGTCGGTGGCGTACTGCCCCTGGAACTGCTGGACGCCGACGGGGATCGTCCACCAGGTGGGGTCGCTGAAGACGAGCAGCGGCAGCAGGAAGTTGTTCCAGCTGCTCACGATCGCCAGGACGGAGACCGTGCCGAGCGCGGGCCTCGCCAGCGGCAGCAGGATGCGCCAGAAGAAGCCGAACGGGGAGCAGCCGTCGAGGGTCGCGGCCTCCTCCAGCTCGCCGGGGATCTCCCGGAAGAAGCCGCGCAGGATGACGATGGTGATGGGGAGGCCGAACGCGGCCTGCGGCAGGATCACGCCCCACGGGTTGTCGAGCAGCCCGAAGGTGCGCAGGAGCACGAACAGCGGCAGGATCGCCACGGCGAACGGGAACATCAGGCCCATCGTGAAGAGCGTGAAGACCACCTCACGCCCCCGGTAGGCGAACCGGGCGAGCGAGAACGCGGCGAGGGCCGCGGCGCCGACGGTGAGGACGGTCGTGCCGACCGCGATGAGCGTGGAGGAACCGAGCATCCGCCAGAACGATCCGGAGGCCAGGATGTCCGTGTAGTTGGACGTCACCCAGGGCGAGGGCAGGCCGAGGACGTTGCTGGAGAGCTGGTCGGTGGACTTGAAGCCGGAGATGAACGCGTACAGCAGCGGCGTGACCATGAAGATCCCGACCAGCCACACGACGGCGTACAGCGGAACGGATCGCAGCCTGCGCTGCTTCGTGGTGCTCATGAGGAGGCTCGCATGTTCGTGAGGGCTCCTTCGGTGTCGCGGCGCATCACCAGACGCTGGTAGGCGAGGGCGAAGACCAGGCTGATGAGGAACAGGGCGATGCTCAGCGCGCTGGCGTAGCCGATCTGGTAGCGCTTGAAGCCGAACTGGAAGAGCGTGATGGCCATGGTCTCGGAGTGGTGGTCGGGGCCGCCCTGGGTCACCACCCAGACCAGGTCGAAGAGTTGGATGGCACCGATGACGGAGAGGAACACGCTGATCCGGATCGTGGGCCCGAGCAGGGGCAGGGTGATGTGCCGGAAGCGCTGCCAGGCGTTCGCGCCGTCGATGCGTGCGGCCTCGTGCAGTTCGGCGGGGATGCCCTGGAGCCCGGCCAGGTAGAGCATCATGTGGAAGCCGAAGTACTTCCAGGTCATGACGAGGAAGAGGGTCGGCAGGACCGTGTTCTGGCCGGCGAACCACAGCCCGCCGAGCCCGTCGAGCCCGATCGAGCCGAGCACCTTGTCGGCGAGGCCGTCGTCCGGCGCGAAGATCATGGAGAACAGGACGCCGGTGATCACCTCGGACAGCACGTACGGGGCGAAGAACAGCATGCGGTACACGGCCCGGCCGCGCAGCTTCTGGTTGAGCGCGACGGCCATCGCGAGCGCGAACGGCAGCTCGACGCAGACCGAGAACAGCACGAGCAGCAGGCCGCGCCACAGGTCGCCGAGGAAGACCGGGTCGTCGAGGAGTTTCGTGTAGTTGTCGAGGCCGACGGAGTCCGAAGGCGACCCGAATCCGCCCCAGTTGAAGAAGCTGACGTAGAGGGCGTACATGATCGGCGCGAGGACGAGGGCGCCGAACAGGACGAGCGCGGGCACGGTGAAGGAGACGGCGGTCAGCCAGGCGGTGAAGCGGCGCGTGAGCGGCCTTCGCCGTCCGGAGCCCGCCGGGGGCTCCTCGCTCACGGCGGGCTGCGCGTCCTTGAGGTAGGTCGAGGTCGTCATCTCTCTTCGGCCTACTGGCTCTTGGCGACCTGGGTGATGGAACGCGCCACGGCCTCGGGCGACTTGGAGCCCGCCATGAGGGCGGCGACCGAGTCGTTGACCTCCTGGCCGACCGCGGGCGGGAAGGCCTGGTCCAGGTAGAGCTGGAAGCCGGTGGCCTTGCCGACCATGTCGGAGACGGCGGTGAGGTTCGGGTCGGTGAGCGCGCTCGCGGCGTCCTTGCGGACGGGGATCATCGAGGCCGTCTTCACGAGGAGGCGGTCGTTCTCGGCGGACATGAACCACTTGAGGAAGTCCACGGCTTCCTTCGGTGCTCCCTTGCGCACCGCGTAGCCGTTGCCTCCGCCGAACACGTCGGTGCCCGCGCCCTTGCCGCCGGCCACCGCCGGGAAGGGGAAGAAGCCGACGTCCTTGCCGAGGCCCTTGCCCGCGTCGGCCTGGGTGATGGGTGCCCACGCGCCCATCAGCTCCATCGCGGCCTTGCCGTTGCCCATGGTGGCGGCCTCGCCGTTGGGGGTGGAGTACCCGGCGCCGAGGAAGCCCTTCTGGAACGGCTGCAGGTCGACCAGGTCCTTCAGGTGCTGGCCCGCCTTGACGAAGTCGTCGCCGCTGAAGTCCTTGGCGTCGGCGGCCTTCTGCATGCCGTCGACGCCGGCGATCCGGATCGCGAGGTAGGCCCAGTAGTACATGCCGGGCCACTTCTCCTTGCCCGCGAGGGCAATGGGGGTGATCCCGGCGGACTTGAGCTTCTTGACCGCGTCGAGGTAGGCGTCCCAGGTGGCGGGCGGGGTGCTGATGCCCGCCTTCTTGAAGAGCGCCTTGTTGTACCAGAATCCGACGGCACCGATGTCCATCGGCAGCGCGTACATCTTGTCGTCGAAGCGGTACGCCGCCAACGCCGCGGGCACCATGGCGTCGGTCTCCGGCTTGACGGCGTCGGTGAGGTCCTCGACGAGGCCCGCGTCGATCTGCTGCTTGAGCACCCCGCCGCCCCAGGTGTGGTAGATGTCCGGCAGCTTCCCCGAGCTGGTCAGCGCGGTCATCTTCGACTTGAAGGCCTCGTTCTCCAGAGGCACGAGCTTGATGCGCACCTTGGGGTTCGCCGCCTCGTACGCCTTCGCGCGCTCCGGCCAGATGGTCTTGGTGGGCGCCGTGGTCTGGATGTGCCACCACTCGATGACGGTCCGGCCCGAACTGTCCTTTCCGCCGCCGGAATCGGACCCGCCACAGGCGGTGAGCACGGCCGCACCCAGGCCTGCCGCGGAGGCACCCAGGAGACGACGGCGGGAGAGTGGAGCAGGACCAATGGCTGACATGGCGCACCTTCCGGAAGCAATCCGAAAATTCTCGGTAGACGGCCACGGAAGTTACGGACATAAGACGGGGGTGTCAACGGGCTTAACAAAAAAGCCCGTTGACACCCCCGGGGGTGCGGCCGCCGACTAGGCGGTGCGCGGCTCCGCCGTACTGGCCCTGACCACGAGTTCTGTCGCCAGCTCGACCCGCGGTGAGGCCGGTGCGACCGACCGGGCCAGATCGAGGACGGAACGTGCCGCCAACTTCCCCATGTCCGCGAGAGGCTGGCGCACCGTGGTGAGCGGAGGTGCCGACCAGCGCACCTCCGGAAGGTCGTCGAAGCCGACCACGCTCATGTCCTCCGGCACCCGCAGACCCCGCCGCCGCAGCGCCTCGATCGCGCCCAGGGCCATCTGGTCACTGGAGGCGAAGACGGCGGTGGGCGGCTCGGCGAGGTCGAGCAGCCGGCCCGCGCCGAGGAATCCGGACTCGTGGTAGAAGTCACCGGGCACGATCAGCGCGTCGTCGACCGGCACCCCGGCCGCGTCGAGCGCCGCCCGGTACCCGTCCAGGCGGGCCCGCGAGCACAGCAGCCGGGGCGGGCCCTCGATGAACCCGATCCGGCGGTGGCCGAGCCCCAACAGGTGCTCGGTCGCGGCCATCCCGCCCGCCCAGTTCGTCGCGCCGACGGTCGGCTCCTCCGAGGCGGGCGCCCCGGCCGGGTCGATGACCACCAACGGCACGCCCAGGCGCCGCAGTTCGTCGTGGAGGCCCGGTTCGAGGGCGGAGGTCACGAGGATCACGCCGTCCGACGCCCGGGCCCGCAGATTGGTCATCCACTGGCGGGCCGCCCCCGCCCGGTCGTGGATCGCGGAGACGACGGTGCCCACGCCCGCCTCGTGCGCGACCTCCTCGACCCCGCGGATGATCTCCACGGCCCAGGGGCTGTCCAGGTCGTTGAAGACCAGGTCGAGCAGGGCGGCACGATCCCCGGGCGCGGCGGTCCTGCGCCGGTAGCCGTGCCGGCGCAGCAGGTCCTCGACCCGGGCGCGGGTGGCCGGTGAGACGTCGGAGCGCCCGTTGACGACCCGGGACACGGTCGGTACGGAGACCCCGGCCTCCCGCGCGATCTCGGTGATCGTCACCTTGGCCGGCCCGTCCGGGCTCTGCGTGGCTGCCCTGCCCTTGCCGCCGTCACGGGCCACGTTCCCCACCTCCGTCACACTCTCCGCCCCGGAAGACCTCCGAGGGCTTTCCGGAAAACCGTAGGTCATGCTGTCACTCGCTCGCCGGTCAGGCCGCCCGTTTGTCCGGCCCGTCGAACATCGGACGGTCCGGACAGTGGCGCCCGCTATCCGTTTCCCCGGTCCAACACCCCACGCAGCCAGTCCAGTTGACGTCGTACGTGCAAGGCGTCCCCGCCCTCGTGCCCGTTGAACGGATAGGCGTGGATCTCGCGTACGGGATCCCCTCCGACCAGTTCGCCATAGCGGTGATATGCCGCATACGTCCCACTGGGTGGGCAGACCGTGTCGCGCAGGCCGACACCGAAGTGGGCCGGGGCCGGCGCACGGCGGGCGAAGGAGGCGCCCTCCACGTAGGACAGCGTGCGGTACGCGGCCGCCACGGCGTCCCGGTGGACGGCGAGATAGGCGGCGACCTCCCCGTAGGGCCCGACATCGGTGAGGTCGATGGCGCGCCGGATTCCGCACAGCAGCGGGGCCGTGATCAGCGCCGCGGCGAGATCGGGCACGAGCCCGGCGACGGCCAGGGCCACTCCCCCGCCCTGGCTGTTGCCGACGGCCGCGATGCGGTTCGGGTCGACGCCGGGCAGGGCGCGCAGCGCGGCGACCGCGCACACCGCGTCGGTGATCAGCCGCCGGTAGTGGTGGTCGTACGGGTCGAGGAGCCCGCGCACGATCGCCCCGGGGCCGCCGGGTGCGGTGGCGTGCGGGTCGGGTGTCGCGCCGCCGTTGCCGTACTGGTCGCCCTGGCCGCGGTTGTCCATGAGCAAGGTCGCGTATCCCGCGTTCGCCCACGTGAGGCGCTCGTGCGGCAGGCCGCGGCCGCGGCCGTATCCGGCGAACTCCACTATGCCCGGAAGGAGTTCACTCACTCCCGCCGGGCGGGTGAACCAGGCACGGACGGGGTCCGCGCCGAAGCCCCGGAACACGACGTCCCAACTCTCCACCAGGCTCAGGCCGTTGTCGACGGGCCGGGCGCTGATCAGCGGTTCGTCATGCGCGGCGGATTTCAGCGTGGCCGCCCAGAAGGCGTCGAAGTCGTCGGGTTCGTCGAGCTCGGGCCGGTGGCGTCGAAGGTCGTCGAAGGGCAGGTCGAAGGCGGGCACAGGCACCTCACAGCTGGTCCGGTGGTCAACTGCCGCTGCCGCAGCCCCCATTGACAGGGGTCGGGAGCGGCTTTAGGTTGCGGCGACGTTACCGGAAGGTTCTTGAAAGTTATCGGTCGCGATTCCGCTGCACCTGCTCCCCGAACCGTGCCTGCAGCTTGCCCGTGTGACGAAAGGCCCTGCATGACCACCTCCGCCGTGGCGGGCAGCACGCCCCGTACCGAACCCCCACAGGATCCACCGCCACCCCGTACGACCCGGCAGGGCACACGCCCGTGGCGCCGAGCGCTGCGCCGTGACTGGCAGTTGTACTCGCTGGCCGTCCTGCCCTTGCTGTTCTTCCTGGTGTTCCGCTATCTGCCGATGATCGGCAACGTGATCGCCTTCCGCCGCTTCGAGCCGGGCGGCTCGATCCTCGGCGAGCAGTGGGTGGGCCTGCGCTATGTGGACATGTTCCTCAGCGACCCCGCGTTCTGGCAGGTCTTCCGGAACACCCTCTGGATGGGACTGCTGACGCTGCTCTTCTGCTTTCCCGTGCCGATCGTCCTGGCGCTGCTCCTCAACGAGGTCAGGCGCACCGCACTGAAGCGATTCGTGCAGTCGGTCTCGTACCTGCCGCACTTCCTGTCGATCGTGATCGTCGCCGGCATCACGATGCAGATGCTGGCGACCGACGGCCCGGTCAACCACGCCCTGTCGGTGTTCGGCCACGACCCCATCCGGTTCATCCAGGAACCCGGCTGGTTCCGGACGATCTACGTCGGCTCCGAGGTCTGGCAGACGGCCGGCTGGGGCACGATTCTCTATCTCGCGGCGCTCAGCACGATCGACGACGACCTGTACGAGGCGGCCCGGATCGACGGCGCGAACCGCTGGCAGCAGACCTGGCACGTCACCCTCCCGGGCATCCGGCCCACCATGATGACGCTGCTCATCCTGAACATCGGCACGTTCATGGCGGTCGGCTTCGAGAAGATCATGCTGCTCTACAACCCGCTGACGTATCCGACCGCCGACGTCGTCTCGACGTATCTGTACCGCACCGGCATCGAGTCGAACTCCTTCAGCTACGCCGCCGCGATCGGCCTGTTCGAGGCGGTCATCGGCCTCGTACTGATCACGACGGCGAACCAGATGTCGCGTCGGACCGTGGGGACGAGTCTGTGGTGAACACCCTCGAGAATGTGAAGCCCCGGGTCTCGGCGAACCGGCCCAGCCGCGGCTACCGCGTCTTCCAGGGCGTCAACGGCTTCGTCCTGACCCTGGTCGTGGTCGTCACCCTCTACCCGTTCGTCACCATCATCGCCCGCTCGTTCAGCGGCGAACGGCAGATCAGGGCGGGCGAGGTGACGCTGTGGCCCAAGGGGTTCAACCTCACCACGTACAGGATCGTCTTCGGTGACGGCACGTTCTGGAGGTCGTACGGGAACACCGTCCTGTACACGGTGGTCTCCACGGTCGTGGCCATGACTCTGACGACGATGTTCGCGTACGTCCTGTCGAAGAAGGAGCTGCGCGGGCGCGGGGCACTCATCGGGATCGCCGTGTTCACGATGTTCTTCTCCGGCGGCCTCATCCCCAACTACGTCCTGGTCACCAGCCTCGGCCTGAAGAACTCGGTCTGGGCGATCGCCCTGCCGAACGCGATCAGTGTCTTCAACCTCCTCGTGATGAAGGCGTTCTTCGAGAACCTGCCGGGCGAGCTCGAGGAGGCCGCGCAGATCGACGGCCTGAGCACGTACGGGATCCTGTGGCGGATCGTGCTGCCGCTGTCGAAGGCCGTCATCGCGACGATGGTGCTCTTCTACACGGTGTCGTTCTGGAACTCCTGGTTCTCGGCGTTCCTCTACATGGACCGGACCGAGCTGATGCCGGCCACGGTCTATCTGCGCAATCTCATCGCGGGCGCCACCACCGGCAGCAACGCGGGCGCCGGGACCGATCAGCTGTCGCAGGCCGCCGCGAACATCCAGTCGGTGACCATCGTGCTCACCGCGCTGCCGATCCTCGCCGTGTACCCGTTCGTGCAGCGGTACTTCGTCTCGGGCGTGATGCTCGGCGCGGTCAAGGGCTGACCCGCACCACCCGTACAGAACCACCCGTACAGAACAAGGGAGTTCATGTGACGAACCACGGTCGGCTGTCGAGAAGGTCGCTGCTCGCCGCGGCGGGCTTCGCGGGCCTTGCCGCGCTCACCGGCTGCGGCAGCGGTGACGACGACGGTGACGCGAAGGACCTGTCGAAGAAGCAGGACGGCGCGATGAAGAACTATCGCGCCGGCGAGCAGTTCAAGGCCGCGAAGCCGCTGTCGCTCTCCGTGCTGCACAACAACAACCCCGTGTACCCGACGAAGAAGGACTGGCTGTTCTGGAAGGAGGTCACCCGGCGCACGGGGGTCACGCTCGAACCGGTCGACGTGCCGCTGAGCGACTACGAGAAGAAGCGCAGCCTGCTGATCGGCTCGGGCGACGCTCCGTTCCTGATCCCGAAGACGTACCACCCCTCCGAGGTGGCGTTCGTGTCGTCGCACGCGATCCTGCCGGTGAGCGACTACGTGCATCTGATGCCCAACTTCCGCGACAAGGTCAAGAAGTGGAAGCTGGAGCCGGAGCTGGACTCCATCAGGCAGTCCGACGGCAAGTACTACCTGCTGCCGGGGCTGCACGAGAAGCCCAAGTCCACCTGCTCGCTGGCGTTCCGCACCGACGTCCTGGAGAAGATCGGCGTCTCCCTGCCGACCACCTGGGACGAGGTGTACGACACCCTGAAGGCGATCAAGGGCGAGTACCCCGACAGCTATCCGCTCTCGGACCGCTGGAGCACGAACACGGTCTACCCCGCGGGCGCGCTGGTCGGCTGTCTCGGCCAGGCCTACGGCATCCACGCCGGGTGGTCGTACGACAACGTCACCTTCGACCAGAAGTCGAAGAAGTTCGTCTACACCGGCACGACGGACCAGTTCCGCCAGGTCATCGCGTACTTGCGGAAGCTGGTCGCCGAGAAGCTCATCGACCCGGAGAGCTTCACGCAGACCGACGACGACGCGATCAAGAAGCTGCTGAGCGAGAAGTCGTTCGCGATCAGCTCGAATTCCCAGGAGCTCGTGCAGAACTACCGCTACAACCTGGAGAAGCAGGTCAAGGGCGCGAAGATCGAGATGGTCCCGGTGCCGCTCGGACCCGCCGGTGAGGTGGTCCTCGACGGCATCCGTCTCGAGAACGGCGTGATGATCTCCAGCAAGGCCCTCAAGAGCGACACCTTCGTCGCGATGATGCAGTTCCTGGACTGGCTCTGGTATTCGGACGAGGGGCAGGCCTTCTGCAAGTGGGGCGTCGAGGGCGTCACGTACACCAAGTCCGGTGGCACGTACGAGCTCAAGTCCGGTATCTCGCTGATGGGTTCGGACCCGAAGGCGCCGAAGGACCTGCAGAAGGACTACGGCTTCTTCAACGGGGTGTTCACGTACGGCGGCAGCTGGGAGCTGGTGTCGTCCTCGTTCGGCCCGGACGAGAAGAAGTTCCAGGACGCGATGTCCACCCGGCGGCAACTGCCCATCGCACCGCCGCATCCGCTGGGGTCCGCGGACCAGGAGCAGGTGACGCTCTGGGAGACGCCGCTGAAGGACCACATGAACCAGAACATGCTGAAGTTCGTGCTCGGCAAACGCCCCCTGTCCGAATGGGACGCGTACGTCACCGAGGCGAAGGCGAAGAACAGCGAACGCCTCGCCGATCTGCACACCAAGGCCTACGAGCGCTACCAGAAGGAGAACGGATGACCTCCGACGCGACAGTGGTCCACGTCCCCGCGCAGCCGGTGGGGCGGCTCGGCGACGCGTGGCGTGCGTGCGTCGGCACCGGCCGCATCGAGTTGGCTCTGCGCCGCGACTACCAGGACTCCCTCGCCCTGATCCAGCAGGACATCGGCTTCCGGCACATCCGCGGTCACGGGCTGCTCAGCGACGGCATGGGCGTGTACCGGCCGTACGAGTGGCAGGGCGAACGGCGGGTTCTCCACTCGTTCACCTACATCGACCAGGTCGTCGACGCGTATCTGGAACTCGGCATCCGGCCCTTCATCGAACTCGGCTTCATGCCCCGCGAGTTGGCGTCCGGCGAACAGACCGTCTTCTGGTGGGGCGGACACGTCACCCCGCCCTCTTCGCACCGGGAGTGGGCGGACCTGGTCCGTGCGACCATGGCGCACCTGGTGGACCGCTACGGCCTCGAGGAGGTGCGGACCTGGCCGGTCGAGGTGTGGAACGAGCCGGATCTGCCGATGTTCTGGAAGGACGCGGACCAGGCGGCCTACCACCGTCTGTACGAGTCGACTGCCTTGGCGGTGAAGGAAGTCGACGCGTCACTGCAGGTCGGCGGCCCTTCCCTGTCGCCGGCCGCGGACGACGAGTGGCTCGTGCGGTTCGCGGAGTTCGTCGAGGGGCGGGGCCTGCCGGTCGACTTCGTGTCACGGCACGCGTACACGTCCGGCCCCGCCGACCACGTGCCGTTCGGTTCCGTTCAGACGCTGGCTCCGGCCGGGCGGCTCTTCGAGCAGTTCGCGGCGCCGCGCCAGGAGCTGAAGGGCACGAGCCTGGCTGAACTGCCCGTCCACATCACGGAGTTCAACTCCTCGTACTGCCCGGACAACCTCATCCACGACACCGCGTTCCACGCGGCGTACCTCGCTCCTGTCCTCGCCGGGGGCGGCGAACTCGTCGACTCCTTCTCGTACTGGACGTTCAGCGACATGTTCGAGGAGGCGGGGGTCCCGACGGCCCTGTTCCACGGCGGATTCGGGCTCCTGACGCACCGCCAGGTGAGGAAGCCGACGTACCACCTGTACGCGTTCATGGCCCGCATGGGTGACGAGGTCCTCGCGCGCGGCGACGACCATCTCGTCACCCGGCACCCGGACGGCCGCGTGACGGTCCTGGCGTGGGCGGCTCCCGGCGCGGACGGGCACACGGTGCGCCTTTCGGTACCGGCCGGCGGGGACGAGGTGTTCGGGCTCCGCTCGCACGTGGACGAGGAGCGGGGGAACGCGTACACGGCGTGGCGGCGGATGGGCAGCCCGCGCTCGCCACGCTCCCGGCAGCTGGACGTCCTGCACGAGGCGGCCGAGCCCGCCCGGTCCCATCTCCGGCTTCCCGTACGGGAGTCGAGGGCTCGGCTCGACCTCCCGCTGGAGCGCAACGAGGTGACGCTGGTGGAGATCGAGCCGGTGGTGGAGGAGGCTCCGCCCTGGTGGGACGAGTCGCGGCTGCTCGGGGGCGGCGACCCGCGATGAACACGGCCGACGCCGCCCGGGTCACCGTCTCCGCCACCGCCTTCGGGCAGGGCCCGCTCTCCCGGGTCTGCGCCCTGGTGCACACGCTCCTGACGGTCGAGGTGCTGCTGCTCCTGACGGTGGCCCCGGGCGGCTGCGTCCTGTTCCTCCTCGGCGGCGCCCCTGACACACTGCCGCTCGCGGCGCTGTGCCTGGTGCCGCTCGGGCCCGCCCTGACCGCCGCGCTCTACGCCCTGCACCACCGCAGCAGCGACCTGACCCAGCTGCGTCCCGCGCGGGCCTTCCTGCGCGGCCTGCGCCTCAACTCCTGGGCCACGCTGCGCCTGTGGGTGCCGCTGCTGGCATGGCTGACGGTCATCGCGTACAGCCTCACGCACTTCGCGGCGACCGGGCTGCCCGGCTGGTGGGCGGGCCTGCTGGCGCTGATCGGCGTGGGCGCCGCGCTGTGGGGCGCCAACTCCCTCGTCCTGACCGCCCTGTTCAGCTTCCGCACGGCGGACACGGCGCGTCTCGCCGCGTACTTCCTGCTGCGCAGGGGCGGCGCGACGGCGGGGGCGCTCAGCGCGCTGGTCGTGGCGGGGGCGGCGACGCTGTGGGGCACGGAGCTGGCGGCTCTGCTCCTCACCCCGCTCCTCCTGCTCTCCCTGCTCCGCACCAGCCGCCCCATGATCACCGAGACCCGGGAGGACTTCACGGCGCACTGACCGTCGGCGCGGACGCGGCGCGTGCGAGCAGTACGTCGGCGCGGTCAGCCCGCGCGCATGGCCCTGCTTGACGACTGGGACAGCTGGTGGGCCCTGGAGATCTCCGACGGACCGTCCCGGCTGGTGAAGTATCCGGACGTGGTCCTCGCACCCGTACCGCACCTGGTGAAGGGCGACCTGGCCGAGCGCCTGGAAGCGGTGGCCGGGCGCGGCGGGACGGTGCTGACCACGTTCCGGTCCGGGCGCTGCGACGAGCCCGGCGAGCCGTTCACGCTCGACCCGCCGGGCGTGGCGCTCATGCGGCTTCAGTAGATCCGGCGCCCGTGCGCGTCCGGGATCCCGGACTTGCGCAGGAAGTAGCTGTTGACCTGGTCGCGCCACTCGCGGGCGCCCCGCAGCTGCTCCTCGTACCGTTCGGCGACCCGGGCGTGCCGGGCGGGCGTCACCAGGTCGGCGAGCGCGGCCCAGGTCGCACGGGCGGCTTCGACCTCCTCGACGCCTTCGAAGTGGGTGTCGTAGATGTGCTGCACGACGGTTCTGCCGCTTTTCAGCACGTGCGTGTACGGCACGTGGTGGAAGAAGAGCAGCAGCTCGTCGGGGCAGCTCTCCACCCGCTCGTAGAGGTCGGCCCACGGCTTGGCGTACTGGCCCGCGTATCCGGTGCCGGAGGCCTGGCTGCGGTCGACGCCGACGCCGTCGCGGTCGGCGAAGTGGTACGTGCCCCAGGGGCTGTACTCATAGCCGTCGACGCTCGGCCCGTAGTGGTGTCCCGGCTGGACCATGAAGCCGACTCCGAGGGGCGCGGTGTACTTCTCGTACGTGGCCCAGGAACCGTGCAG
The DNA here is from genome assembly GCF_044460595.1 of Streptomyces sp. NPDC050085. Lineage (NCBI taxonomy): Bacteria > Bacillati > Actinomycetota > Actinomycetes > Kitasatosporales > Streptomycetaceae > Streptomyces > Streptomyces sp. NPDC050085. The sequence continues at coordinate 444,427 of NZ_JBITJZ010000001.1, forward strand.
CACCGCGCGCAGTCCGGACCGCAGCCGCTCGGGGTCCGGCGTCAGGTCGGGGGTGAACGTCACCTCCGCCCATTCGTCCAGGAGTTGGTACGGGTCGGCGGCGGGGTCCCAGGCGAGGCGGCCGTACGTGTAGAGGTTGGCCTGAGCGAGGGGATGGCCGGTCCAGAAGGGGTCGTCGCCGACGTTCGAGACCGCCACGAGTCCTTCGGCGATCTCCGAGACCCGCGCGTTCCCCTCCGGCCGGAAGCCGAGCACCTGGGACCACATCGGTGCGAGCGCGCACACGTGCCGCTGCTGGCCGGTGTACTCCTGGGTGGCCTGCAGTTCGACGGCGACGCGGGTGCGGGGCAGGGCCCCGACGACGGGTGAGACCGGCTCGCGGACCTGGAAGTCCATCGGGCCGTGTTTGACCTGGAGGACGACATTGTCCGCGAACTGCCCGTCCAGCGGGGCGAAATGGTCGTACGCGGCACGCGCCCGGTCGGTCGTGCGGTCCCGCCAGTCCTGCCGGTGGTCGTAGACGAAGGCCCGCCAGTGGACGGTGCCGCCGTGCGGGGCGAGCGCGGCGGCGAGGAGGTTCGCGCCGTCGGCGTGGCTGCGGCCGTGGGCGAACGGGCCCGGCTGCCCCTCCGAGTCGGCCTTGACGACGAATCCGCCGAAGTCGGGGACCATCGCGTAGACCCGGTCGGCCGCCTCGCGCCACCAGGCGCGTACGCCGTCGTCGAGCGGGTCGGTGGTGTCGAGGCCACCGGCCCACAGGGGCGCGGCGAAGTTCACGGAGAGGTGGGTGCGGATGCCGTAGTGCCTCAACTCATCCGCGATGGCGGCCACTTCACCGAACCGGTCGGTGAGCAGGCGGGTCTCGCTCGCGTGGACGTTGACGTTGTTGACGGCGAGCGCGTTGATGCCGCAGGAGGCGAGCAGTCGGGCGTACGCGCGGATCCGGGTGAGGTCGCCGCGCGCCCGCCCGTCCTTCCAGAACAGCGAGCCGCCCGCGTAGCCGCGCTCGACCTGGCCCATCACGGGGTGCACGTCGACGTTGTCCCAGTGGTCGAGCATGCGCAGGGCGAGGGCGGGGCGGTGCGTCTCGTCGGGGGCTGCGGTGAACGCGGCCTCGCCGAGCCGGACGACGTGGAAGTAGCCGTACAGGAGTCCGGCCGGGGCGGCGGCGGTGACGGTGGTGCAGCGCGCCGTCCGGGTCAGGGTGCATCCCTCGGGTCCTTGGTCGCCGTCGGCATCGGCATCGGCATCGAGCGTCAGCAGCAGGTCGCAGCCGGAGTCGTCCGGCTCCAGCGATCCGCCGAACCCGGCGACGGCGTGGGCGACTTCGGACCGCACCGTGTCGACGAGCAGCCCCTCACCCCGGACGCACACGCGTCGCGCCCCGACCGCGCGCAGGGCCCCGTCGGGCAGCCAGGCGGGGTCGATTCCTTCTGGGGTCATGACGCCGCCACGTCCAGGGCGACGATGCCGAGCGCGCCTTCGGCCGTGCCGGGGCTGCCGCTGGTCATGGTGAGGCGGACCTTCCGGGTGCGCACGGCGTCGAAGGTGAGGACGGTCGGTGTGCCGGAGCCCGATGCCCAGGCGATGTCGAGGGCGTCGGCGGGCACGGCGACGTACCGCTCGCCGTCCCAGGTGGCCACCTCGACCGTCTTGGGCAGGGAGTGCTTGGCGTCGACGGTGAAGGAGACCTCGATGCGGCCGACGGCCCGGTCCTGCTCCCACGCGACGCTCACCCAGTCCTCGGCCCGCGCCCCGCTGAAGGCAGGCAGGAGGGCGGTCGCGGACTTCTGGAAGGCGTTGGACCACTGCGTGGCCGGGTCGCCGTCGAGCAGGGCGGCGGGCAGGGTGGTCGTGGCGCCGGAGTAACTGGCGTCCGTGAGTGGGTACTTGGGGGCGCCGGGCCCGGGGTCGGGGGTGAAGGGGTCGACGGGCGTCACGGGTGCTCCGGCGGGCCCGCTGACCCGTACCGTCGCCCTGCCCGTGCGCAGGCCGTCCGCGCGGGCGGTCACCGTCAGCGCTCCGGGTTCCGTGCCCGCCCGCACCATCGCCAGGGCCAGGCCGTGGAAGGCGGTGCGGGTGCTGGCCTGGTAGCGCTCGGCGCTCTCCTGCCGCCCGTTGTCGAGTCCTGCCAACGCGCCGCCCTGGACGGTGAATTCGAGCAGGTGCTCCGCGTCGGGCACGACCACGCCGCGGGCGTCGACGACCTCGGCCGTGACGAAGACCAGTGAACGCCCGTCCGCGGCAAGGGATGTGCGGTCGGCCGTCAGTCGCACGGAGTGCGCCGCACCCGCCGTGCGCAGCACGTCCGTCGCCACGGCCTTGCCGCCGCGCCGGGCCACGGCCTTCAGCTCGCCGGGGGCGAACGGCACCTTCCAGATCAGGTGCAGCTTGCCGGCGCTGCCGTTCGGACTGGTGTAGCTGCCCGGGTACGGGCCGGACGTGACGGTCTTGTCGTCACCGGTGGCCTCCGTGGTCTCCAGGTACGGGCGCCCGTCGACGGTCTTCTTCGCGTCGAAGGAACGCACGCCCAGGGAACGGCCGTTGAGGAACAGCTCGACCTCGGCGACGTTCGCGTACGCCCACACCTCCACCTCCTCCCCCGCCGTGTGCGTCGTCCAGTCCATCGGCAGCAGGTGCACCATCGGCTCGTCGGACCACTGGCTGCGGAAGAGGTGGTACATGTCCTTGGGGAACCCGGCGGTGTCGACCGCGCCGAAGAACGAGGCCTTGACCGGGAAGACGTCGTACGGGGTCGGCTCGCCGATGTAGTCGATGCCGGACCAGAGGAACTCGCCCGCGAAGAAGCGCCGGTCGCGGTCCTTCTTCAGGCCGTACTCGCCGCTCATCGTCCACGAGGCGAGGTTGTTGTCGTAACTGGAGGTGGCACGCCTGCCGGGGGTGTGGTTCTCGCCGGTGTTGAGGTGCTCGGGCTCCTGGTACGTGCCCCGGCTCGAGGTCTCGGACGACGACTCGGACTCGAAGAGGAACAAGTGCGGGTAGCGGGCGTGCAGTTGGTCGACGGACGCGGCCGTGTTGTAGTTCAGGCCGAGCCCGTCGAGCCCGGCCAGGATCTGGTCGGCGGGCGATCCCGCAGCGGGCAGCGAGCGGTACTTGTCGGAGCCGATGACGATCGGCCGCGTCGTGTCCAGGGCCTTGATGCCGGCGATGAGGCGCTGGGCGATGGGCACGCCCTCGGTGCGGGTGGAGTCGGGGATCTCGTTGCCGATCGACCACATCAGGACGGCGGGCGAGTTGCGGGCGGCGCGCACCATCTCGGCGATGTCGGCGTCGCTGTGGGCGTCGAAGAACCGGCCGTAGTCGTAGCGGTTCTTGCCGGTGCGCCAGCAGTCGAAGGCCTCGACGAGCATGAGGATGCCGAGGTCCTCGCAGGCCTCGACGACCTCGGGCGCGGGCGGGTTGTGCGAGGTGCGCAGGGCGTTGACGCCCATGGACTTCATGATGTTCAACTGGCGTCGCACGGCGTCGGGGTGGATCGCGGCGCCGAGCGCGCCGAGGTCGTGGTGGAGGTCGACGCCCTTGATCTTGGTGTGGGTTCCGTTGAGGGAGAGCCCGCGCTCGGGGTCGAACACGGCGTGGCGGATGCCGAAGCGGGTGCGGTACGTGTCGACGGTGCGGCCGCCGACGCGGAGGTCGGTGACGAGGGTGTAGCGGTGCCCCGGCGTCTCGATCGACCACAACTGCGGGTCGTCGACGGTCAGTTGATCGTGCGCCGTCGCGTTGGTGGTGACCGCCTTCAGGACGGATTCGGTGCGGGCGACGCGTCTGCCCTTCGGGTCGCGCACGGTGGAGACGACGGTGACGTCCCGCGCCTCGCCGGAGGCGTTGACGACGGCGGTGCGCACGTCGACGATCGCGTGCCCCTGCTCCAGGGTCGCGGCCAGGTCGGGCGTGGTGACGAACGTGCCCCAGCGCTCGACGTGCACCGGCTCGGTGACCACCAGTCGGGCGCGGCGGTAGATGCCGCTGCCCGAGTACCAGCGGCTGCTGGGCAGCCGGTTGCGGACCTCGACCGCGAGGAGGTTGGCTGTGGCGCCGTCGAGGTGCAGCAGGTCGGTGATGTCGTACGCGAAACCGGTGTAGCCGTAGGGGTGGTTGCCGACGAGTTCGCCGTTGACGTAGATGTTCGCGTCCATGTAGACGCCGTCGAACTCGACGCTGATCCGCTTGCCCGCGTAGGCGCTCGGCACCGTGAACCGCTTGCGGTACCAGCCGAGTCCGCCCGGCAGGAAGCCGGTGCCGCTGGTCGTGTTGTGCGCGGTGGTGGGGGTCTGCTCGATGCTCCAGTCGTGCGGGACGGCGACCGCGCGCCAGTCCGTGTCGTCGAACCCGGGCTGTTCGGCGTCGGCGTACGCGCCGGTCGGGTCGGTGATGCTGCCGGCGTCGACGAGCGCGAACCGCCAGCCGTCGCTGAGTTCGACGGTGCGGCGCCCCACGGTCCCGGCGCGCTCGGCGGCGTACGCGCTCTGTGCGGCGGGCACGGCGAGCGCTCCGGCGACGGAGCCGGCCGCGCCCGCGGCCAGCACGGTTCTACGGGTGACGGACATGAGCGGGTCCCCTCCGAAGCCAACAGATCTCACCAGAAGCCGACGTGTGCCAACGGATTCTTTCGGCTCCGAACAGGGATTCGTCAAGGGCCTTGCAGAATGCGGTTACAGGGGCGTCTCCCACGCACCTCCACTCTTGTTCCACTCCGTGAGATTTTCGGCCACCGCCCGGGCGATGAGCAGATGCCCGCGGTCGCCCGGATGCACCCCGTCCACCAGGTGCTCGGGCCCGAGCAGGGGCCGCCCGGGCAGCAGCCTCAGCCGCCGGTCACCGGCCTGTGCGGCGTCGCGGGCGGCCCGCTCGACCGCGTCCCTCAACTGGCCGAGCGTGGCGCCGAGTTCATTGGGCGTCTCCTCGGCGTCCGGCCGGATCACCGGGGACACGACGAGCAGCGGCAGGTCGGGGTGGCCCGCGCGGACCGTGGCGAGGAAGACGCGGGTCGTCTCGTACAGCTGCTGTGCCGAATGCGGCGTGCGCGCCCAGCAGTTGGTGCCGAACGCGACCGTGAGCAGCTCGGCGTCGAGTGCGGCCAGGTGCCGGGCCGAGACGCGTTCGCCGCGCGCCGCGCCCGCGTAGCCGAGGTTCACGTCCTCGACGCCGAGCGTGCGCCGGACGACCGCGGGCCAGGCGAACTGCGGCCGGGACGCGACCCACCCCTCGACGATCGAGTCGCCGTACACCAGCCAGCGGGGCGACGGCTCGACCGGTTCCAGCGTGCCGCCGCCGACGGGCCGCACGTCATGGATCAACGGCCGCAGTCCTTCCGGCAGTTGGACGGTGAAGACGCCGTCCCTGTGCGGCAGTGGAACGCGTGCCGTGTGCGCGCCGGCGAGCGCGGCCACGTCCACGCCGCCGACCACCGCGAACACGGACGGCACGGTGCGCAGCGCGTCCGCCTCGGTCGGCTCGAGGCCCTCGTACACGATCTCGACGGCCGCCGCGCCGTGCGCCCGGAACTCCAGGCGCACCCCGGCCGGCAGCTGCGCCCGCTCCCAGGTGTCCGCGGGCATCAGGTCCCGGTCCACCGGGTCGGCGCGCACCGGCCGCCCGTCCGCCGCCCACCACGTCGCGCCCCGCACGAACTCCCTCATCGCGCACCCCCGATGGTCGGATAGGGGAACCGCACCCCGGCCCCGCCGTCCACGACGAGGGTCTGCCCGGTCACGTACGAGGACAGGGGCGAGGCGAGGAAGAGCAGCGCGGCGGCGATGTCGGCGGGCTCGGCGACGCGGCCGAGCGGTGCGTTCGCGGCGTTGAGCGCGCGGCCCTCCTCGCCCAGCAGGCCCGCGACGCGCGGGGTCCACACCACGCCGGGCGCGACCGCATTGACGCGGACGCCGCGCGGCCCGTACTCGACGGCGGCGGTCCGCACGAGCGACATCAGGCCCGCCTTGGCCGCGCCGTACGCGCCGTGCAGCGGGGCGGCGGTGAGCCCCGACACCGACGCGACGAAGACCAGCGGCCCGCCGCCCGCCCGCGCGACGGCCTCTCCCCCGTACTGCACGGCGAGCCAGGCGTGCCGCAGCACCATCGAGAAGTGCCACTGCCACGCGTCGTCGTCGAGTGCGTCGAGCGCGGCGTAGTGCGCCATCCCGACGATGTCGACGACACCTCCGAGCGGCCCCAACTCCCGTTCCCCGTAGGCGAAGAGCGCCTCCATGTCCGGCCTGCTCGTCACGTCGGCGACGTACGGAATGCCGTCGGTCTGCGCGGCGACGGCGTCGGCGCGCTCCTTGTCAATGTCGACGCACAGGACGCGCGCGCCCGCGGCGGTGAGCGCGTGCGCGGTCTGCCGGCCGATGCCGTTGCCCGCGCCGAGCAGGACGAAGCCGCGGCCGTCGAGGCGGTGCAGGGCGGGGTAGTCCGGGACGGGTGTCGTGTCGAGCGGCTCGGTCATGACGCCCGGCCCCGCGGGACGTAGGAGGCGAGCTCGGGGACGACTTCCTTGCCCAGCACCTCGATGGTGCGCAGGATCTCCCGGTGTTCCAGATAGCCCCATTGGACGTAGCAGATGAGCTGGTCGACGCCGAGGTCGGCGTACCGCTTGGCCTTGCGGACGATGGTCTCGGCGTCTCCGATGAGGATCATGTCGCCCGCGTCGAACTCCTCGACGGGGACGGTTCCTTCGATGATCGGGGTGAGGAGGGGGAAGGTGCGCTCGCGCTCTTCGGGGGTCAGGTGCGGCAGTTCCCAGTCGAGGGTGAACTGGGCGAGGTTCCGGTACCACCAGGCGACCGAGTCCCAGACGCGGGGCGAGGGGCGATCGGCGGCGTGGACGAGGGTGTAGGCGGCGACGCGGTCGGTGGTGACGTCCGTGATCGGGCGCGGAGTGCGGGCGGCCCCGCGGTACGCGGCGATCTGCGCGGCCATCGCCTCCAGCGGCTGCATGATCGAGAAGGAGAGCAGGCCGAGCCCGGCGGCGCCCGCGACCTCGGCCGATCCGGGTGAGGTCGCCGCCATCCAGCACGGCGGGTGCGGGTCCTGCACGGGCTTCGGGGTGACCATGCGGCGCGGGAAGCGGAACCGCTCGGACTCGTACTGGAAGTACTCCTCGCGCCACATCCCGGTGACGATCTCGACGGCCTCGCGCCAGTCGGCCCGCGACTGCTCCCGGTCGACGCCGAACGCGGCCTGCTCCATGGGCGTGGACCGACCGGTCCCCCACTCCACGCGCCCGTCCGACAGGACGTCCACGGCGGCGACCTTCTCGGCGATCCGCTGCGGCGGCGTGAACCCGAACGGCGTCAGCGTCACCCCGAACCCGAGCCGGATCCGTTCCGTCAGTGCGGCGAGGTGCCCGAGGAGCACCTCGGGGGCGGGGCAGTGCGAGCGGCCTTCCCTGAAGTGGTGCTCGACCGCCCACACCGTGCGGAAGCCGACCCGGTCGGCGAGCCTGATCTGCTCGACGGCCTCCTTGTAGGCCCGCTGCTCGGCGGCGCGCTGGCCGTGCGGATGGGCGCCGTTCCAGGGCTTCGGTACGTCGATCTCGTACAGCACGTCGAGGTCCATTGCGTCGCTCCTCCGAAGGGTGGCCTGCCGGGGTGCCGTGCGCGGTGCGGACGCCGGTGCACGATGGGGGAGATCTGACGAAGTGTCAAGCGTTGCGGCGAGGAGCCGTCACCATCCGGAATGTCCGGCTTGCGGTTAGCGTTGACCGGTATCAGGACTCCTCATCGGAAGGCGGCACACGGTGCACGGCGAGTACAAGATCCCCGGCGGCAAGCTCGTCGTGGTGGACGTGGACGTGACGGACGGGGTGCTGCGCGACGTCCGCGTGGCGGGCGACTTCTTCCTGGAGCCGGACGACGCGCTCCTCGCGATCAACGGAGCCCTTGAGGGCGCCCCCGCCGACGCGGACCACGCGACGCTGGCCGCCCGCGTCGAGGCGGCCCTGCCGCCCGGCACCACGATGCTCGGCCTGACCACCGACGGGGTCGCCACGGCCGTGCGCCGCGCGCTCGCCCAGGCCACGGACTGGCGCGACTACGACTGGCAGCTCGTCCACGACGCCCCGCAGTCCCCCGTCCTGCACATGGCGCTCGACGAGGTGATCACGCAGGAGGTCGCGCTCGGGCACCGGCCGCCGACCCTGCGCGTGTGGGAGTGGGACCGCCCGGCGGTGATCATCGGCAGCTTCCAGTCCCTGCGCAACGAGGTGGACCCCGAGGGCGTCGAGCGGCACGGGGTGACCGTGGTGCGCCGCATCTCGGGCGGCGGCGCGATGTTCGCGGAGCCGAAGTCCACCATCACGTACTCCCTGGCGGTCCCCGAGTCCCTGGTCTCCGGGCTGTCGTTCCAGGACTCGTACGCGTATCTGGACGACTGGGTCCTCGGCGCGCTGGCCGACATGGGCATCAAGGCGTGGTACCAGCCGCTGAACGACATCGCCACGGACGTCGGCAAGGTCGCGGGCGCCGCGCAGAAGCGGATCGCCGCCGGGCAGGGCGCGGTGCTCCACCACGTGACCATGTCCTACGACATCGATGCCGACAAGATGGTCGAGGTGCTGCGCATCGGCCGGGAGAAGCTCTCCGACAAGGGCACGAAGAGCGCGAAGAAGCGCGTCGACCCGTTGCGCCGGCAGACGGGCCTGCCGCGCGAGGAGGTCATCTCCCGCATGATCGACTCGTTCCGCGGGCGGTACGGGCTCACCGAGGGGCGGGTGACCGAGGCGGAGACGGCCCGGGCCGAGGAGCTCGTCCGCACCAAGTTCGGTACGCAGGAGTGGACGGCCCGCGTGCCGTAGGGTCCGGCGGCTCGAATCGTTTTCCTGCGGCTGCCGCCGCTCAACATGAAGGTGTGGCACGGGTGTTGACCGGGGCCATTGGAACGTCTTAAGTTCCGTGGCTCCGCCGGAGAGCTACCACTCGACGTTCAACAACCTTCCGGCGCAGGTGACTTGGCCGTCGGAGCAGTGATTCCCGAGCGGTCGTGGCTCAATGCCCCGGGACCACCAGGTCCGCCCGGTCCTTCGGGTGGGCGGTGGCGAGGTAGTGTTCCTCGGCCGCGCGCCAGCGGGCCTCCCAGTCGAGCGGGCCGTGGTCGTCGCCGCGGGCCCGCAGGCGGCGCATGGACTCGTCGCGCGGCGTGTCGACGTACACCACCAGGTCGTAGAACGCGGCGAGTTCGGGGCGTGCCGCGTACACGCCCTCCACGACGACGACTCCGGCGCGGGCCACGGCGTGCTTCTCGTCCGGGGCGAGGTCGCCGGTCCCCCAGTCGTAGCGACGGTAGGCGGCGTCGTGACCTGCCGCGAGAGGTCCGAGCACCTCCGCCCGCAGCCGCTGCCAGTCGAAGTACCGCTCGTAGCCCTGCTCGGGGGTGAGCGCGGCGCGTTCGTCGGCGTCCATGGGGCGGTAGAAGTCGTCGCCGTGGACGATCGTGGCGCCGAACTGTTCCGCGAGCCGCTGCGCGAGGGTCGACTTGCCCGAGCCGCCCATGCCGTCGAGCGCGATCAGGGTGAAGCCGCCCCGGCCCTTCAGCGCCGCCGCGACGCTCTCCGCCCACGGCACGAGCAGCGCGGTCGTCGAGCCGCCCGCGCAGCCGCACGACCGGCTGCGCCCCGCGTCGCAGCCGGTCACGACGGTCGCGCTCCCGCCGCGCGGGGGCGCGGCCCTGGCCGGCGCGACAGACCTCACGGGCCTGAACAGCCTTACGGACCTTACGAGTTGACGCGCACGCGGGGTGCCGCCGGTGCCGCCGCCGCGCGTCCCCGGCGCCGACGCCGACGGACCAGCACCCACGCCACGGCAGCCACGACGACGGCGCCGAGCACCGAGGCGACGAGCCACGGCAGGGCGAAGTAGGAGGCGGATCCCGACTCCTCGGTGTCGCGAGCGGTCGCGGTGAGGGTGACGTCGCCCCAGTCGGCCTGCGGCGCCTTGGCCCAGCGCTCGCTGAGCCGCACCTTCTGGTGCGGCAGCAGTTCGGTCGGCAGGGCGCGCAGGTCACGGCTGAGCAGCGTCCGCCCGAACAGGCCGGTGGCCTTGAGGTTGACCCGCGGGTTGAGCGTGACGTTGCCGCGGTTGCGCAGGGTGTAGGAGATCACCGCCAAGCTGCTGCCGGTGCCCGGCACCAGGGGCTGGCTGTGGGTGATGCGGACGTCCTCGACGGACAGGCCGGTGACGGTCGGACCGTTGACCCGCAGGTAGATCCGCGCCCCGACGGCCTGCCGCACGCCGACGGAGAGCGAATCGGCGGCCCGCTGGGTCCGCTCGTCGAGCGCGACGAGCGCGCCCGGGTGGTCGCCCGGTTCGGCCCCGGCGGGCACGGTCAGGGTGAACGGGACGGTGCGCGCGGAGTGCGCGGGCACGGTGATGCGCGGCTGCTTCGTGGTGGTCCAGGCGCCGATGCCCGTCTGCTTCTCGGCCGGGCCGCGGACGGCGAACCCGCCGTCGCGCACGGTGTTGTACGCGTCGGCCGCGTACAGCCGGAACGTCAGGGCCGAGGCGGACTTGTTGGCGACGACGACCTTGTCGGTGACGGTGCTGCCGGGGTCGGCCATCAGGAAGAAGTAGGGGCGCTGTCCGAGCTTGCTCGCGACGGGGCTGACGGCCCACCGGCCGTTGTCGGCCGCGGCGGCGGGCGGCGCCCCGAGCAGAGCGGCGAGTACGGCGAAGAGCGCGGCGCCCAGCACGGTGTGGGCACAGCGAAGAAGAGGACGCGGGTGACGAGGCATGTGCGGAAACACCCCAACAGAGAGCCGGAGGACGACGACGGGGAGGCGTAGGACGACGGCGGGGAGGCGGAGGCGAGGCGGAGAGGCAGAGGGCGACGGCGGAGAAGCGGAGGGCGACGGCGGAGGGCCGGACGACGGACACGCTGCGTCCGTCGTCCGGCCTGTGCACACCTGACGTCGGGGGGAAGTCGTCAGGTGAGGGTGAGCGTGAGCACCGCGGAGTACGCACCGGGCTTGGTGTACGCGGGCACGTTCAGGGAGAGCCGTGCGTCCACCGTGAACTGGCCGCCCGTGAACGCCTGGTTCGGAGCCGAGGCGAGCGTCGCCCCGTCCTTGCCGACCGCTCCGGGAGAGCCGGCGGCGCAGTGGCTCGGGCTGTCCGCGCCGTCCACGCACACCGGGGTCCAGCTCAGCTTGCCGGCGTCGATGCTCGCGCCGCCGGGTCCGGTGAAGTTGGTGACCTTCCCGGTCAGCGACCAGCCCGCCGCCCCGCCGCGGAAGTCCTGGACGGTGACGGTGTTGAGCGAGCCGCGCGAACGGCCGCCCTTGCCGAAGCCGACCGCATCCATGGCGACCGCGTCACCGGCCTGGGCCATCGTCAACTCCCCGGCGTTCACCTGGGTGTTGAGCTTCTGGTCCAGCGATCCCGGCGGGTGCGGACCGCCCCCGTCGGTCACGGCGTACGCGGCGGGTCCCGCACCCTTGTCGGCGTTCCAGCTCGCACCCTCGTACGCGACCACGCCCGTCGTCGCCTTGTCGTTGACGGGGAGCGCGACGCTGAAAGCGCCCTGGGCGTCGGCGGTGGCGGTGGCCTTGTCACCGGTCACCGCGCCGTTCGCGAACCCGGCGACGGTGACCGAGGCACCCGCGGTGAACTTGGTGCCGGTGGCGGTGACACTGTCACCGACCTTGCCGGAGGCCGAACTCAGTTGCAGGGAACGCTCGTTGGTGGTCGGCGCGCCCGTTGCCGTGACCGTCTCGGAGACGGGCGCGGGCGGGTTCGTGACCGTGCACGGGGTGTCCAGCTCCATGATGTAGCTGGTGTGGATGTTGTAGTCCCCCGGCGAGAGCGTGATCGCGCCCGCCTCCGTCACCTTGAAGGTGCCGGTCATGCTGAACGAGGGGAAGGGCGCCTTGCCCGGGACCGGGTCGTTCTTCTTGGGCCCGGCGACGGTGACGCTCCCGCTCTGCGCACCACCGAGCTGCACCTTGCCCGTCGGGGTCATGATGTCGGCCGGCAGGGCCAGGTCGACGGGGTTGCCCGCGGCGGGCTTGACCACCTTGTACGTCACGGTGACGGTGTCGCCGACCTTCGGCGTCGCGTTGTCGACGCTGATCTGGGCGGTCGTCGTGCCGTCGATGTCGGGGATCCCGGCGATCGGCGGGGGCACGCAGTGGGTGGCGAAATCGACGGCGGCGGACGCACTGGCGCCCGCCGGGGCCGCCAGCGCAGAACCCGGCAGGACGAGCGATCCCCCGGCGGTGGCCGCGAGGGCGGCCACCCCGAAGGTGGCCGCCCACCGGCGTCTTCGACTGGATGAGGCCATGACGGTCGTGCCTCCTTCACACTTCATCTTCCACGGAACTTCATGACGTCTTCACGAAGGTGGAGGTCATTGACGGCGTGGGCGCCGCAGAAGTCAATGCAAGGCGAAAGCTTCAACTGATGACCCATCAGATGCTGTCAATATCACCACAGAGTGGACCAGTTGAGCATTTTTGCGACATCAGGGCAGCACGAGGACCGGTGCCGCGCACACCGCTCGGCGACACCGGTCCGTATCACTCAGTGCTCAGTCGAAGACGAACGGTCCCGGCACCTGCGGCCCGTCGGCCGTACAGGTCACCGTGACCCCGAAGATGGTCATCTTCATGTTCCCGTTGTAGGCGTCGAGGCTGTCGCCCGAGGCCACGGTGCCGCTGAGCGGCCCGACGGTGACACCCCCGCCGGCCGTCATCGCCGGGTTCTTCTGTCCGGTGAACGCGATGGTGCCGCCACCCGCCCTGGCCATGGTCAGCGTCGCGTTCACGGTGTCCTGGGCCACGTTCACGGGCGTGGTGATCTCGGCGGAGGTGAGGGTGATGGTCGCGCTGGTGCCGTCCTGGGCGGCGGTGAGAGTGGCCTCGCCGCCGCCGTACAGACCACAGCTGTACGAGGCCGTGGCCGTCTGGGGGGTGACGGCGAGTGCCGCGGGGGCGAAGGCGAGTCCGGTCAGGGCGAGGGCTCCGGCGCCGAGCGCCACGCCCGTCAAGTGTCGGACAGATCTCATGAGTTCACTTCCCTTTCCCGATGAGGGGGACCATGTGAGGGAGGTGCGGAGTGGCTCCACGCACGGAGTCCTCGCCTTCGCGCGGGTGCGGCACGCTGCGCGGCGAGTGCGGATCTGACGGTCCGTCGGAAGAGCCGTGTCCATTGATGCGCGACCCGCTGACAGTTGCAAGAGGCAGCGGGTTGATTGTTTGCGGTGGGTGGGGCGACGGGGGCGCGTGCGGCGCACTGGTTCGTCGGACCGTCAGACGCGGCGCCGTTGTTGATGTGCTGTTCTGGCGGCCTCGTAGGCGGCACGTGCCCCAGCGGCGGCGCCCGGTGCCGGGGCCCAGTCGCCCGACGGACCCCGGGTGAAGGGGTGCCAGCGGCCGTCGGGGCCGCGGCGCAGTTCGATGCCGGCCTGTTCGTCGGTGATCCGTCCCTCCACCGTCGCGTCGATGCGGCCCGCTGTTCTGCGGGCACTCTCCACCTCGGCGACCGCTTCGCGCAGGGCCTTGCGGCTCAGGGTCGCGGGCGGGTGCACCACGGTGTGCGCCGCCGCCGGGCCCGCATAACGGTGCGCGAGCAGGGCCTGCAGCAGCTGGGCGGTCGGCCGGCGGGTGTGCTCGGCGAGGTGGCCGAGCCGGGGCAGACCCGCGGGCGTGGCGAGGACGCGTACGGCATCGGTCAGCGGGTCGGTGGACGGCGCCTCCGCGGCGCCGCCGAGCAGCAGCCCCGCACGGCGCGCGGCATCCCCCACCAACAAGTCGACGTCCTCGCCCGGGACGCTCCCCGAGGGCGGCGCCGGCCCGGGGCTCACGGCCTGCGCGGGGGCGAGCCGCCGCAGGATCCGCGACAGGGACAGTCCGCGCACGGTCAGGAGCAGGGCGGGCGTCGCGGTGAGCCGGGCGCTGAGGTGCTGCAGGAGCGCGGCGACATGGGCGCAGGGCAGGCGTCGCGGGCGGCAGGTGCAGGCGAGGACGAGGTCGCGGGCGTCCGGCGCGATGCGGTGGCCTGCCGTGCGGGCGGGGTCGGCGAGTTCGTGGGGCACCGCCCCGTCGCGCAGGACGGCGTGCCAGGGTTCGAGGGCGGGGACGACGGCGGACCACTGCTCCTCGTCCAAGGCGGGGATGCGGACCTCGGCCCGGTGCGCCCGGCCCGTGCCCTTGTCGGCAACCGTGGCGAGGAAACGGCCGGCCTCGGCGTTCAGCTGTCCGAGCGCCCCGCGGCCGAGCAGGTTTCCGCCGCGCGCCATGGCGGCCTGGTCCTGCGGGCCGAGCAGGGCCTTCAGGGCGGCGGCCCACGCCCCGGCCCACGGGTGGGTGCGGCCGCTCATCGCAGACCTCCGAGCCGTACCAGAGCGGCGAGTTCGTCGTCGCCCAGGTCGCCGAACGTCGGGGTCCCCGCTTGCGCCGCACCCGGTGCGATGACGCCCGCGAGATCGCGTTTGGCGTCGAGGAGGGCGGCGACGTGGTCCTCGACGGTGTTCTCGCACACGGGCAGGTGCACGTGGACGACCTCGCGCTGCCCGATGCGGTGGGCGCGGTCGGTGGCCTGGTCCTCGGCGGCCGGGTTCCAGGGCCTGTCGTAGTGGATGACGTGGGCGGCCCGGGTGAGGTTCAGGCCGGTGCCGCCCGCTTTCAGGGTGATGACGAAGGCCCGGTGAGCGCCGCTCTGGAAGGCGGCGACGAGTTGTTCGCGCCGGTCGGGCGGGGTCTGTCCGTCGAGGTGGAGGGGGTCGTGTCCGCGCGCGGTGAGGTGGCGGACGAGGAGGCGGCCCATGACGGCGTACGACGTGAAGACGAGGGCGTGTTCGCCGCGGTCGCTGATGGTGGTCATCAGGTCGTCGAGGGCGGCGAGTTTGCCGGAGCGCAGGGCGCCGGCGTCGGGGTCGTAGCCCTCGGCGTCCTCGGCGCCCTCGTCCCCGTCCAGGCCGCCCAGGTAGTGGGCCGGGTGGTTGCAGATCTGGCGCAGTGCGGTGATCAGGTTGAGGACGAGTGCCGAGCGCTCGGATCCGCGGGCCCGCGCGACGCGTTCCAGGGTGTCGCGGGTCTTCGCCTCGTACAGCGCGGCCTGTTCGCGCGAGAGCGGGACCGGGCGTACGTCGACGAGCTTGTCGGGCAGTTCCGGCGCGATGGCCGGGTCGGATTTCGTGCGTCGCAGCACGAAGGGTGCGGTCAGCCGGCGCAGGGCACCGGCCGCCGGATGGTCGGGGCGCTGTCTGATGGGCGCGGCGAAGGTGCGCTCGAAGGCGCGCTGGGTGCCGAAGAGGCCGGGGTTGACCAGGTCGAGCAGGGCCCACAGATCGGTCAGGGAGTTCTCCACGGGGGTGCCGGTGAGAGCGACCGTCACGTCCGGGGTGAGGCGGCGCAGGGCACGGGCGGTGCCGGTCGCCGGGTTCTTCGCGGTCTGTGCCTCGTCGACCAGGAGCAGACCCCAGCGGCGGCCGGCCAGGAGGTCGAGGTCCTGGCGGAGCACGCCGTACGTGGTGATGACCAGGGCGTCGGACGCGAACTCCCCGTCGGGCAGGGCCCGTTCGGGGCCGTGGTGGCGGACCACGGGCACGTCGGGGGCGTGGGCGGCGGCCTCGCGGGCCCAGTTGCCGACGAGCGAGGTGGGGCAGACGACGAGGGTCGGTCCGGCGTCCGGGTACTGGTCGCGGCGGGCGAGGTGGAGGGCGAGCGCGGTGATGGTCTTGCCGAGTCCCATGTCGTCGGCGAGCAGCGCGCCGAGGCCGAGTCCCGTGGTCGCGGTCAGCCACCGCAGGGCGCGCTCCTGGTAGTCGCGGAGGGTGGCGGTCAGTCCGGCGGGGGACGGTGCGGGGGCGCCGCCCGCACGGAGCCGGGCCAGCAGGGCGGCGAGTCCGTCGGCGGGGACGCAGGGCACGGGGTCCCCGTCGACGGTGAGCGTGCCGGACAGGGCGGCCACCAGGGCCTGCCCGGTGGGCAGTTCGGGCAGGGGGCGCTGCCTGGCCCGGCGTCGTAAGGCGTCGTCGACGAGCACCCAGTACCCGCGCAGCCGCGCGAGGGGACGGGCCGCCGCAGCGAGCCGGTCCATCTCCTCCTCGGTCAACTCGTCGCCGTCCAGGGTGAGTTGCCAGCGGAAGTCGCACAGCGCCTCGAGGTTCAGGCCGCCGCCGTGCGCCGGGGCGGCGCTGCCGTGCCCGGCCACCACCCGTGCGCCCAGGGCGTGTTCGAGCGCGGGATGCCACTCGACGCTCATCCCCAGCTCTCCGAGCGCGGCGACGACGGACTCCTCGCGCAGTCGCAGCGCGGTGTCCGGGTCGATCTCCCAGCCCGGGTGGCTCTTCGCGCGGCTGGTCGCCACCTCAGGCCGGTGGGCGAAGTCGTACAGCGCCGGACACACGGCACCTGCGGCCCGCAGCGTCTGCCGCAGGCTCCGCTCCTCCTCGATCTCCAGGTACGCCGTCCGCCCGCCCCCGGCCCCGGGCTCGACACGGACGACGAGCCGCAGCGCGCCCTCCTCCCCCGTCTCCCCCGGCGGCCCGATGACGAGGCGTGGCGCGAGGGTCTCGGCCCGGTCCCGGCCGAGCCCGTCGGCCCAGGACGCGGAGGCGGGGTCGAGGTAGCGCGGTGTCCCGGTGAACGGGCCCGGCACGGTCAGCAGCGGCGCGCCCGGAGTGCGCACCAGATGGTCGGCCAGCTCGTCCCACCAGGCGTACGCGACGCGCAGCGCCTGCTCGTACGGGAGCGGCGACGGCCCGTGCGCGGCAAGGACCAGCGCCGCCTGCCGGGCGACCTCGCGCTCACTGTCGACGAGGGGCCCCGGCCGCCACGCTCCGTATCCGGTGTCCGACACGACGGGCCCGACCCGGCCGTCGGCCACCACTTCGAGTCCGGTCCTGGTCAGGGCGGCGAACGCCGTGACCGAGGGGTGCACGGGTCCGCCCGACCGTGCGGCACCGCCGGCCAGCGTCGACAGCAGCTCCGCCCACGGCACGGCGAACCCGCCGTCCCCCCGCGGTGGCCTGCAGACGGTGCGCGCCCGGCCGGGGACGGACTCCGGCTGCAGCCACAGCCCCCACCCGGCGGCGAGCGCCGCCTGCAGCCCGTCGATCCCGGACCTCGGGCCGCCGACCCGAGCCCGCCTGCCAACCGTCGCCTCCTGCACCACCATGTCCCCCCACTACCGGCAGTCACCTTCCCCGCCCGCAGCGTGCCATGATCGGTGCGCCGGTCCGTGCCGGTCCTGAGACATTCACCCGGTCGGTGTGAGCGCCTCGCGCACATCAACGCGACAACAAAAAAGTGCCGGTCGAGATGAATCTCGACCAGCACTCTTCGGATCCCGTGAACCACGGGTTGGTGTCCGAGGGGGGACTTGAACCCCCACGCCCGATAAAGGGCACTAGCACCTCAAGCTAGCGCGTCTGCCATTCCGCCACCCGGACAAGGTGTACGTCGCCCGTGTGCGGGGTCTCCCCGCGGCGACATGACCACCATACCAAGGATGGGGGGCGCCTCTCACCTGCATAAACCTGCCATCGGCCGACATTCCCGCGGAGGCGCGGGCAGATACACGAAAGTGCCGGTCGGGATCTCTCCCGACCGGCACTTCATCGCTACTCTCTGTGTCCGAGGGGGGACTTGAACCCCCACGCCCGATAAAGGGCACTAGCACCTCAAGCTAGCGCGTCTGCCATTCCGCCACCCGGACAAGGTGTCTGCGCGCTGACGAGCAGCCCCGCAGCGACACCACAACGATACCAAGGATTCAGGGTGCCCTTCACCCACGAACCCCCTCACGGTGAGCGACGAAGAGCTGACCGAAAGCGTCCGCTCAGCCCGCCACGACGTCCGCCGCCACCAGTCTCACCTTCCGCCCCTCCCGTTGCGCGAGCGCGACGAGGGCCCGGAAGGCCGTCGCCTCGTCGCAGCCCTGCCGGGCCATCAGCATGCCCTTGGCCCGCTCGATCAGCGCCCGGCCCTCCAGGGCGTCTTTCAACTGACGGTTCTCCGTGCGCAGCGCCTCCATGTCGTCGAGGAGGGCGAGTGCGGCACGGAGCGCGTTCAACAGCGTGGCCGCGGCATCCTCCGGCGCGGCCGGCGGTTCTGAAGACATACCGGCCATCGTTCTCGCGGAACGAAGGGCTCGCCAGAGGGCCCGTGAAGAATGAGCAGACTTTCAACGACACGTAATGCACGGCATACGTCCACGTCCCCCGCTGGGGCGGCTGGGGCCATTCACAGGTCGTGGGACGCCCGTCGCCAACTCCGGTTAACAACAGGAAAATTGCGCCTGGACCCCCACCCAATCAGGGACGAACCGAGCGGGTCCGCGCTAGCCTCTGGCATCTGCTCCTGACCGTGGAGCAAGTACCTGGCACTGCCTCTCTCATCTCCTCCCCGCGCCGCGTCGAGACCGCACGCCGCGAGGGTCACCGCTCGCTTTCTCGGTGCCCGTCGTGCTGCGCGCGCCTCGGGCACGTCCCAGGGGGGACCTTCATGACGCATGTCATCGATACGGGTGTGTCCACGGTCGAGGGGCCACAGCACGCCCCGCCCAAGCTCACGGTCGTGGTGCCCACACGCAACGAGCAGGAGAGCGTTCCGCTGCTCCTGGATCAACTCGGCCCGGCTGTCGCTCCGTTGAACGCCGAGATCCTCTTCGTGGACGACAGTGACGACGCGACCGTGGACGAGATCGGGGCGGCAGCGGTCGGGGCGCCGGTTCCCGTGCGGGTGCTGCACCGGGAGGCGGGCACCCGCGGCGGCGGGCTCTCGGGTGCCGTGGTCGCCGGGGTCCGTGCCGCGCGCGGTGCGTGGGTGCTGGTGATGGACGCGGATCTGCAGCATCCGCCGCAGGCCGCCGCTCTGCTCGCCCGGACCGCGATGCGCGAGGGGATCGATGTCGCGGTCGGCACGCGGTACGCGGGCGGCGGCGCCAGCACCGGGCTCGCGGGTGCCGGGCGACAGGCCACGTCGTCGGGTGCGACCCGGCTGGTCAAGGCGTCCTTCCCGCGCCGTCTCGCGACGGTGAGCGATCCGCTGAGCGGCCTCTTCGCGTTCCGCAGGGACGCCGTGGACGTGGACCGGCTGCGGCCCGTCGGGTTCAAGATCCTGCTGGAGATCCTGGTCCGGCATCCGGCGGCCCGGGTCGCCGAGGTGGCGTACACGTTCGAACCCCGGCAGGCGGGGCGTTCCAAGGCGTCGGCGCGGGAGGGCCTCGCCTTCGTACGGCATGTGGGGCGGCTGCGGCGCTCGGTCGCGGGCGGGCAGCGGCGCCTGGCGCGGATGGCGGCGTTCGGCGCGGTGGGCGCGTCCGGGATCGTCGTGAACACGGCCGCGCTGTGGTTCTTCTTCGACGTGCTCGGGGTGCATCATCTGGTCGGCGCCGCCCTCGCCACGCAGTTCTCGACCGTGTGGAACTTCGTCCTCACCGATGCCCTGGTGTACCGGAAGGAGCAGCGGCGGGGGCGGTGGGCCGGGCGCGCCGGCCGGTTCTTCGCGATGAACAATCTGCTGCTGCTCGCACGGCTTCCGCTGCTGCAGTGGCTCGTCCTCGCGGGCGTCGGAGTGCTCACCGCCAACGCCCTCACCCTCGTACTGCTCTTCCTCCTGCGGTTCCTGCTCAGCGACCGGATGATCTACCGCGGCAGCGAGGCGAAGGTCCGACGCCGTGACCCGGTAAGGGTGCTGGTGGACAGCGGCGGCACCGTGCCCGTCTCCCCCGCCTCGGCCAAGAAGCGGTCGGTGTATCTGCCGTACCGCTACGACGTCGCCGGCACCGTCACCATCGGCTCCCAGATCCGGCTGCCGGAACTGGAGTTCTTCCGCGCCCAGTGGGTCCCGGACGCCGACGTGGACATCGCCGTACGCGTCGGGGACGTGGGGCGGCGCAGGCCGCGGCGGCGGGCCGCGCTCACGGAGGACCCGGGCGAGCAGGGCACGGCACTGCGCTACGAGGAGCATCTGGGCCGGTTCGGCGCCAACTTCCGGGTGGTCCTCGGCCCGCCGATCACCGTGGAGGTGGGGCCGCTGCTCGCCCGGTCCCCGCACGTCGTGTACACGAACGTCGTCGAGGCGCTGCTGCGGTTCGTGCTGATCTCGCGCGGGCGGATGCTGCTGCACTCGGCATGCCTCGAACTCGGCGGCCACGGCGTGATGTTGAGCGCGCTGACCGACACCGGCAAGACGGCGACGATCCTGCGGCTGCTGCGTGAGCACGGCGGACGGTTCCTGTCCGACGACATGACGGTGGTCGACGCGAGCGGGCTCGCCGTGTGCTTCCCGAAACCGCTGACGATCAGCTCCCACACGCTGCGCGCCGTGCAGGCCGAGGATCTGACGCGCAAGGAGTGGCGGCGGCTGAACTTCCAGTCGCGGCTGCACTCCAAGGGCGGGCGGTCGATCGCGCTGATGCTGTCCCGGTTCAACCTGCCGATCATGGGCATCAACGCGCTCACGCAGATCCTCGTACCACCGCCGAAGTACAGCGTGGACCGGCTGGTGCCGTGCCGGCTCGGGTCGCGTACGCGCGTGGAGGAGCTGTTCATCATCGAGCGGGGGGCGCCGCGCCTGTCCGGGCTCGACCCGTCCGCCGCGCTGGAGCGGATGCTGGTCAACACCGAGGACGCGTACGGCTTTCCGCCCTACCGTTACCTCGCGCCCGCGCTGCGCGTCGACGGCATGGACCACGACCGGCTGCGGGCCAGGGAACGGGAGATCCTGACCGGGTTCCTGTCCGGTGTACGGACCCGGGTGCTGGCCTCCGACAGCTTCGGCTGGGCCGACGAGATTCCGCGGCTCGTGGGAGACACCCCGGCACAGCCGGTGACCGTGAACTCCCTGGAGGCGTGGCCTCGTTGGGGTCTGCGCCCCGGCACGGCGGCATGAGCGACCGGCTTTCGCTGCCCGCCAGGGCCCCGCACGCCGCCCCGGAGCCCTCCCCCCAGGGCTCCGGCCGCGGGGCCGCGCTGCGACGGGCGGCGCCGTTGGCCGCGGTGCTGCTCGTCGCGGTGTTCCTGCGCTTCTTCCGGCTGACGGCGACGGGGTTCAACAGCGACGAGGCGGTGTACTCGGGTACCTCCGCATCGCTGGCCGGAGATCCTGAACTCGGCTCGCTCTTCCCGGTGTTCAGGGCGCATCCGGTGCTGTTCCAGTCGCTGGTCTCGCTGGCGCTGCGGGTCCGTCCCGGCGACTGGGCGGCGCGGGCGGTGCCCGCGCTGCTCGGCGCGGCGACGGTGGCCCTGACCTACGCGCTGGGCCGTCGGCTGTACGGGCGGCGGGCCGGGATCGTGGCGGCGCTGCTGCTGGCGGTCATGCCGTACCACGTGGCCGTCAGCCGGCAGGTGCTGCTCGACGCGCCGATGACGCTGGCGGCGACGGGGGCGCTGTACTGCGTCGTGCGGTACGCCGAATCCCTTTCTCCGCGCGACCTGTTGGCGACCGGCGCGATGCTCGGGCTGACGTTCCTCGCCAAGGAGACGTCGATCGTGCTGCTCGGTTCGCTCTACGCGTTCTTCGCGCTGACGCCCTCGGTCCGCACCCGGTGGCGGCATCTGCTGCCCGCGCTCGGGGTGCTGGGGGTGGTGGCGCTCGCACATCCTCTGTCGCAGGCGCTCGCCGGGCACGCGAAGGCCGGCGGGAACTATCTGCTGTGGCAGATGTTCCGTAAGGCCAACCATCCCTATGGGTTCTACGGACGTGAAGTGCCGTTCGCCATGGGCCTGTTGGTGGTCGTGGCGGCTGTGGCGGGGCTCGTGCGGCTGCGGCGTGAGAACACCTGGCGGGAGCGGCTGCTCGTGTGCTGGGTCGCGGTGCCCGCGCTGTTCTTCACGGTGTGGCCGGTGAAGGGGTTCCAGTACCTGCTGCCCGCGGCTCCCGTGTTCGCCGTCCTCGCGGGGCGGACGCTGGCCTCGTTCCCACGGGCGGTGCGGTGGCAGCGGGCGGGGGCGGCGGCCGCGGTGTGCGCGGTGGTCGTGGCGACGGCGGTGCCGACGGTCCTGGCCGTCACCCAGTCTCCCACCAGCACACGGTTCCTGGCGGGCAGCGGGGGTCTGCCCGGCGGGCGGGAGGCCGGGCGATGGGTGCGGGCGAACGCCCCGGACGGGGCACGGCTGCTGGCGATCGGGCCGTCCATGGCCAACGTCGTGCAGTACTACGGCCTGCGGCCGGTCTCCGCGCTCTCCGTCTCCCCCGACCCCGCGCGCCGCAATCCGAGCTATCGGCCGGTGCCCAATCCGGACCGGGCGATGCGCGACGGCACGTTCCAGTATCTGGTGTGGGACGCGTACACGGCACGCAGAACGCCGTTCTTCACCGCCATGTTCCGTGACCTGGTGGGGCGTTACCACGGGAAGGCCGTGTTCACGGCGCGCAACGCGAACGGGGTGACGGTGGTCGTGGTGTACCGGGTGAGGGCGTCATGAGGGCACGGCGGCCGTGGTGGCGGGCCGTGCTCGTCGCTGCGCTGATCGGGGCGATGGCGGCATCCGGCGCGGCGGCGCAGGCGGCAACTCCCCGTCCGCGTACCCCCATTGAGCACTTCGTCTATCTGATGCAGGGCGACCGCACCTTCGACCACTACTTCGGTACGTACCCGGGGGCCGAGGGACCGCCCGCCGACGCGCGGCAGGACGGGATCGCACCGTATCCGCTGCACGGCGCGACTCCCGGGTCGCCGGGGGCCGGGCCCCGCCTCGTGCGACAGCAGGTCGACGGCGGGAAGATGGACTCCTTCGTCTCCGCCATCACGCGGCAAGGGCGGGACGGACGGCTCGCCATGGGCCGTTACGACCGCCGTGACCTGCCCTTCTACTGGAACGCCGCGGACCGGTACACGCTCTTCGACCACTTCTTCTCCTCCTCGCTCGACGGCACCCGCGCGAACCGGGCCCACTGGGTGAGCGGCCGCGCCGACCTGACCGGGCCCACGCTCTTCGACCGGCTGTCCGATGCCGGGGTGAGCTGGACGTTCTATGTGCAGAACTACGATCCGCGGCAGACGTACCGCACCGCGTCCGCGTCGGATCCCGCCACGCAGACGGTGCGGGTGCCGCTGCTCGACATGCCGCGGTTCGTCAACGACCCCCGACTGTTCGGGCACATCGCGGATCTGTCGCAGTACTACCGGGACCTGGAGGAGGGCGCGCTGCCCGCGGTGGCGTTCGTCGCGTCCTCGGGTGCGGCCGAGCGTTCGGCACGGTCGGTGCCCACGGGACAGCGCCTGGTGCGGGAGTTGAGTACGCAGCTCATGGTCAGCCGGTACTGGAAGTCCTCCGCGCTGCTGTGGTCGTACGACGGATCGGGCGGCTGGTACGACCACGTGAAGCCGCCCGCAGGCCGCGGGCTGCGCGTGCCCGCGCTGCTGGTCAGCCCGTACGCGGCGCGCGGCAGGGTCGCGCACGGGACGTACGAGGCGGCGAGCGCGCTCAGGTTCGTCACCGAGAACTGGGGGCTGCGGCCGCTGGGTGCGCGGGACGCGCAGGCACCGAGCCTGGCGTCGGCCTTCGACTTCCAACAGGCGCCCCGGCACGCCGAGTTGATTCCGATGAGCGCCAAGGAGGCGGCGCTGCCCGTGGCGCACCGGCCCTCGTCCGGGATCGTGTACACGGTGTATGCCGGTGCGGTCGCGGTGGCCGTGGCCTGCCTGTTCACGGGGTTCCGGGGGCGCCGGGCGGTCAAGGCGAGGCGGGCGTGAGGCGGGGCGCCGTGCTGGTGTGCGCGCTGCTGCTGTGGGCGGGCGGCGGCTGGTTCACCACGGCCCAGGCCGCCCGAACGGTCACGGTCACCGTGCGGACGGTGCCCGCGCTCGCCGGAGCGCGGTTCGCGTTCGACGGGCAGGTGGCGGTGACGGGGGCCGACGGTGTGGTGCGATTCAGCGGAACGCACGACTTCGCCCCGCACACGCTGACGGTCGACGACAGTCAACTCACCTACAAGGACCGGAGGTTCACGTTCGCGCGATGGGCGGGGCAGCGCGATCCCGATCAGGCGTTCCGGCGCACGGTGCGCGGACTGCCGCGGCGCGCGGACTACGCGGTGACCGCGGCGTTCACCGGCCGCTTCCGGACGACGGTGCGCTGCGTCGACGACCGGGGGCGTGCCGTGCCGGCCGGGCGGATCCCACGGGTGACGCTGCGCGCCGACACCGGGGCGAGCGCCCGGGTTCCGGTGGGGCGGCCGGTGTGGCTCGACGGGCTGCTTCCCGTGTACCGCAAGAGTGTCCTGACCGTGCGGCGTCTGCGGTACGCGCTGGTGGACGCGTCGGCGTACGGGGCCAACACGGTGGACGCCGGGCGGCAGCGGTTCGTGCCCGCGCGGGGCGCGGACGAGGTGGTGTTCACGACTCCGTTCCACGATCTGTCGGTGTCGGGCCGCGACGCCGTGTTCGGTTCGCACGCGGGGCGGCGCGTGCGGGTGGTGCTGCCCGACGGCAGCGTGCGCACGGCGGGCTTCGGAGCCGATCGCACCGCGGTCCTGCGGGATCTGCCGCACGGCCGCTACGACGTCGAGATCATCGGGGCCGAGGGGCTCGGCGCGCTGCAGACCGTACGCCTGTCGCGGGACCAGGCGGTGCGGGTGCGGGTGGTGAGCCGGGCCGACCTGCTGCTCGCGGGCGGTGCGGTGGCGGTGTTCGCCGGAGGGCTGCTCGGGGTGGGGCGGCTGCTGCGGAGGCGGAAGGCATGAGAGGCAGACGGAAGGTGCCGCTGGTGCTCGCGATGGTGCTGTGTCTGCTGGGGCTCGGTCCGTTCGGAGCGCGGGGCGACGCGGCGGCGGACAGCGGGCGCCCTCCCCTGCTCGCGTACTACTACCAGTGGTTCGAACCCGCGTCGTGGCAGCGGGCCAAGACCGACTACCCGAGCCTCGGCCGGTACTCCAGCGACGATGCCGCGGTGATCCGCACGCACATCGCGTGGGCGAAGTCCGCCGGGATCGACGGCTTCGTGGTGAGCTGGAAGTCCGGGACCGTCAACGACCGACGGCTGGAGTCGCTGCTGGACCAGGCGCGCGCACAGGACTTCAAGGTCGCGGTGATCTACCAGGGGCTCGACTTCCGTCGCCGCCCGCTCGCACCCGCCCGCGTGGCCCGGGACTTCCGGCTGCTGCGCGACCGCTACACCCGTGATCCCGCGTTCTTCCGGCTCGGCGGCACACCGCTGGTCCTGTTCAGCGGGACCTGGGAGTACTCCACCGCCGACATCGCCGGCATCACCGGGCCCGTGCGCGACCGGATGCTGGTCCTCGGCACGGAGAAGAACCCGGCGGGGGTGCGGCGCCTCGCGCGGGTGACGGACGGGGACGCCTACTACTGGTCGTCGGTGAACCCGGACACCAACGACCGGCACGCGCCCAAGCTGCGCGAGATGGCGCAGACGGTCAGGGCGGCGCACGCTCCGGGGCAGCGCTACTGGATGGCGCCGGTCGCCCCCGGCTTCGACGCGCGGCTCGTCGGCGGAACGCGCGAGGTGCCGCGCCTGGGCGGGCGCACCCTGGCCCGCGAGTACACGGCAGCCCTGGCATCGAAGCCGGACGTGCTGGGGCTCATCAGCTGGAACGAGTTCAGCGAGAACTCCCACGTCGAACCGTCCGTCGACCACGGCACCCAGGCCCTGGACACGCTGCGCGCGCTGCGCGGCATGCCCGCCGCGTCCACGAACCCCACGGCGCCGGACGCCGCCCACCGCAGTGCCCACTCCACCGCGTCCGCCCGCTGGCCGAACGTGCTGCGGATGGCCGCCGTGGCCGCGCTGGTCGCCTGCGCCGTGCTCGTACCGGTCAGCAGAGCAAGAAGATCCGCGAGAGAGAGGGAGACCCGCACATGACGCTTGGTCTGAGGAACAGCAGAAGATTCCAATTGATCAGCAGCCACGCCCGCCGCACCCGGCGGCGTTCCCTGCTCGGCGCCGCATTCGCCCTGACGCTCGGGGCGAGTGCGGCGCTGTCGTTCGCGGGGCCGGCACACGCCGAACCACCGGGAGCCGACCCGCAGTTGACGCGTGCCCCCTATCTCACGGACGCGACGACGACATCGGTACAGGTGTCGTGGGCGACCACCACCCAGAGCCGCGGCCAGGTCCGCTACGGGCCGCCCGGCGACTGCGCCGCGCACACCGCCACATCGACGGCGCTCGGTTCGCCGATCACGGTCGGCACCCTGCGCGAGTACGCCAACACGGCCCGGATCACCGGCCTGAGCGCGGGCACGGACTTCTGCTACCGCGTCTACACGGGCTCCGGCACGGACCTGCTCGGCACCTTGCCGACACCGACGGCGACCACTCCGGACGCGGCGGACTCCACGGCCCCGTTCACGTTCGCCGTGCTCGGCGACACCGGTGAGACGACGAACAGCGGTGTCGACGACGGGTCGGTGAACGTCAACCAGGCCCATGTGCACCGCCTCATCGGCGAGAGCGGCGCACGCTTCGTCGTGCAGACCGGCGACATCACCCACCCCGGAACGTCGCAGACGCAGTACGGGGACCTCAACCAGACGGGGCCCGGGGTGAGTTCATGGTTCGGGCCGTCCTACTGGGCCGGGCCCGGCATGAAGGTGCCGCTGTTCGGGACCGTCGGCAACCACAGCATGACGCCGACGTATCTGTCGGTGTGGAAGCAGTCCGCGGTCACGGCGGCGTCGAACGGCGTCTTCGACCTGGTCACCTACCCTTCCTACCTGGGTTCGACGGGGATCGACTACCCGACGACGTACTACGCCTTCACCACCGGCGGTGTCCGCTTCTACCTGCTCGACGCGGCCTGGGGGAACTCCAACACCGGTGGCGCGACGGGCGGTACGTGCGGCACGCACTGCGCGATCTACGAGCAGGACGCACACGCCCACTGGCAGCCGGGATCGGCCGAAATGCAGTGGCTGCAGGCCGACTTGGCGGCCCACCCGACGGGCGCGAAGTTCGCGTTCTTCCACTTCCCGCTGCACTCGGACAGCGCGAGCGAGCCCTCGGACACCTATCTGACCGCGCCGGGCGGCCTGGAGGACGTACTGCGCACCGGCGGGGTCGACCTCGTCTTCAACGGCCACTCCCACATCTACCAGCGCAACGACACGACCCCGGTCTCGTACGTGACCGGGGGCGGCGGCGCGGACGTCAACACCGTGGGCACGTCGGGGTGTTCGGCCTCGGACGCGTACGCCGTCGGCTGGTCGTACAGCCGCGGCCGGGGCACGGCGTGCGGGAGTGCGACCGTGCCGACGGACGACGCGCAGGTCTACCACTTCCTGAAGGTGACGGTGAGCGGCGCCGCCGTGACGGTGGCGCCCACCAACTCCCTCGGGCAGACCTTCGACGTGCGGACCCATCCGCTCACACCGTGAGGCCGGGCGACCGGCTTCAGGGGTTCAGGCCTTGGCGGGGCCGATGTTTCCGACGCCCTTCGGGTTGAGGTGGGCGATGTGGCCGCTCTCCGTGCCGGCCGACGGGTCGATGACGCAGTCGATCAGCGCCGGGCCGCCGGATTCGAGGGCCTCGGTGAGGGCCGCGGTGACCTCCGCGGGGGTCGTCGCGCGGTAGCCCTTGCCGCCGAAGGCCTCGATCATGCGGTCGTGGCGGGCCGCAGTCATGAGGGCGGTGGGAGCAGGGTCGTCGGGGCGGCCGCTGGCCTCGTCGCCCCGGTAGACGCCGCCGTTGTTCATGATCACGGTGATGACCGGCAGCTGGTAGCGGCAGATCGTCTCGAGCTCCATGCCGGAGAAGCCGAAGGCGCTGTCGCCCTCGACCGCCACCACCGGCTGCCCGGTCTCCACGGCCGCGGCGATCGCGTATCCCATGCCGATGCCCATGACGCCCCACGTCCCGCTGTCCAGGCGGTGACGCGGAACGGACATGTCGATCACGTTGCGTGCCATGTCGAGCGCGTTCGCGCCCTCGTTGACGAGATACGTCTCCGGGCGCGGCCGCAGCACGTCGCGCACGGCCCTGAGCGCGCCCATGAACTGCATCGGGTGCGGGTCCGCCTCCAGGCGCTTGGCCATCTTCGCGACGTTCTGGGTGGAGCGGGCCGCGAGCTCTTCCTTCCAGGCGGTCGGCGTCGTGATCTGGCCGGGCTTGGCGCGTTCCGCGATCGCGTCGAGCACGGACTCGATGTCGCCGACGAGCGGGGCGGCGATCGGCTGGTTGCTGTCGATCTCCCTCGGCTCGATGTCGACCTGGATGAACTGGGCGTCGGGGTTCCAGCCGCGCTCGCCGTGGTTGAGGAGCCAGTTCAGGCGGGCGCCGACCAGCATGACGACGTCGGCGCGCTTCAGGGCGAGCGAGCGGGCGGTGGCCGCGGACTGCGGGTGGTCGTCGGGGAGGAGGCCCTTCGCCATCGACATGGGTACGTAGGGGACGCCCGTCGATTCGATGAAGTGGCGGATCTTCTCTTCGGCCTGCGCGTAAGCGGCGCCCTTGCCGAGGACGACCAGGGGGCGCTCGGCGGCCGCGAGGAGTTCGATCGCCCGGTCCACGGACTCGGGTGCGGGCAGCTGGCGCGGGGCCGGGTCGACGAGGCGGCTCAGCGTCTTCGCGCCCTCCGCCTTGTCCATGATGGAGCCGAGCACCGCGGCGGGGATGTCGAGGTAGACGCCGCCGGGGCGCCCGGAGATCGCGGTGCGCAGGGCGCGGGCGATGCCGCGGCCGATGTCCTCGACGCGGCTGACCCGGTAGGCCGCCTTCACGAACGGCTGGGCCGCGGCGAGCTGGTCCATCTCCTCGTAGTCGCCCTGCTTGAGGTCGACGAGGTGGCGCTCGCTGGAGCCGGAGATCTGCACCATGGGGAAACAGTTCGTGGTGGCGTTGGCGAGCGCGACCAGGCCGTTGAGGAAGCCCGGCGCGGAGACCGTCAGGCAGATGCCCGGCTTCTTGGTGAGGTAGCCGGCGATCGCGGCGGCGTGCCCGGCGTTCGACTCGTGGCGGAACCCGACGTAGCGGATGCCCTCGGCCTGTGCGAGGCGGGCCAGGTCGGTTATGGGGATGCCGACCACGCCGTAGATGGTCTCGACGTCGTTCATCTTCAGCGCGTCGACGACGAGGTGGTACCCGTCGGTCGGCTCGGCCGGCAGGTCTGCTGCGGCCGCGGTCCCAGCGGGGTTCTCGGCTTGCGAGGGGTTCGAGGGGGCGGTCATGGTCCGGGTCCTCCTTGGGCAGGTCCTGCCGGAGCGGCTACTGACCCCACCTTCGACAGCCCGCCCGTCCGCGTCCAAGACCCATCGGCTTCCAGCCGATAAGCAGCGTCTATCGACTGTGCCACTGGGGCTGTGACCTGCGGTGACGGGTTCGATAAGCGGTCACTATCGGGTGTTCGGCAGTGCGTATTGGACGCGGGTCGCCGCTCCCCTCACGCTCGCTGAGTACGCACAGCCGGAAGGGGGATGGCATGGTCACGTCGGTGTCGGCTCGTGTGTCGGGGACGCCGCACTACCGGCCGCCCGCGGTCACCGGTCTCACCGATCTCCTCGACCGGCAGGTACGGGAACGGCCCGCCGCCCAGGCCCTCGTCGCCACCGGGGACCGGCTGCCGCTCGGCTACCGGGACCTCGCCGCGCTGGCCGACCGACTGGCGCAGGAGCTCGTCTCGGCCGGGCTGCGCCGCGGTGACGTGGTGGGCCTGGTGTCGTCCAACACCGTCGAGTTCGTCGTCGCCCTGCTCGGCGCGGCCCGGGCGGGACTGGTGACGGCGCCGCTGAACCCGGCCGTCACTGCAGCCGAACTCGACTTCCGTACAAGGGAGTTGGGGGCACGGGCCGTGCTCGCCGCCGAACACGGTGTGGGCTGGACCGTGCGGGTGGTGCTGCGGCCGGGCGGCGCGGCCACGGTGGGGCTGCGGCCCGGCGCGCTCGCGCCGGGCGCACCCCGGGGTCTCGCCGAGGACGACGCCCTGGTGCTGTTCACCGCGGGCACCATGGGCCGGGCCCGGACGGTGCCGCTCACGCATGGCAACGTGGCGGCCTCCGTGCGCGGCATCTGCGCCACGTACGAGCTCGGGCCGGGCGACGCGACGGTCGCCGTGATGCCGTTCTTCCACGGGCACGGCCTGTTCGCCACGCTTTTGTCGACCCTGGCGACCGGCGGCCGGGTCCTGCTGCCCGCATGCGGGCGGTTCTCGGCGGAGACGATCTGGGACGACCTGCGGGCCGCGGGCGCCACCTGGTTCACCGCCGTGCCGAGCCTGCACGAGGCGCTCCTCGACCGTTCCGAGACGCAGGACCCGGGACCGCATCCGCCGCCCCTGCGGTTCGTACGCAGTTGCAGCGCACCCTTGAACGCCGCCAGCCAGCGTGCCCTCGAGCGGGTGTTCCGGGCGCCGCTGCTGTCCGCGTACGGGACGACGGAGTCCACGCACCAGGTCTCCAGTGAGCCGCTGCCCGAGCGCGGGCAGCTGCGGCACGGTTCGGTGGGCCGGGCGACCGGGGTGCGGCTGCGGGTCGTCGGCCCGGACGGGCGGGTGTGTCCTGCCGGGGTGCGCGGCGAGGTGTGGGTGCAGGGGCCGACGGTCGCGCGCGGCTACCTCGCCGAGCCCGCGGGCACGGCGCGGGGCTTCACCGCCGACGGCTGGCTGCGCACCGGCGATCTCGGCTCCCTGGACGAGGAGGGGTATCTGTCGCTCGCCGGACGCATCGAGAACCTCATTGCGCGCGGCGGCCGGACGGTCTCGCCGGAGTACGTGGAGGACGTCCTGGCCGGTTGTCCCTCGGTCGCGGAGGCGGCCGTGTTCGGCGTGCCCGACGGGGACGGGCAGCGGGTGGGGGCCGCGGTGGTGGTGCGGGGCGAGGAGAGCGCGGGTCCCGAGGAGATCCTGCGGTACTGCCGCGACCGGCTCGCGGCGTTCGCGGTGCCCGACCGACTCGTCCTGGTCCCCTCGCTGCCGCGCACCGCGCAGGGCGGCCTCGACCGGCTGGCCCTGCGGGAGCGGTACGCGTGAGGACCCTGGGTTCAGCCGACCCGCTCCGGTACCGCCAGCGGCTGGGCGAAGACCTCGTCGAGGCCGAGGCCCGTCGCCGCGCTGACGAAGGCGCGGGCGGCGACCGAGCCGGGGGTGCCCGCGTGGATCGCGACCGAGACCTGGGCCCCGGCCTCCGGGTCGACCAGGGGCAGCGCGCGGGCCCGGCCGACCACCGGCATCGCCCGCAGCCAGGTGTGCGGGACGATGCTCGCCCAGTCCCCGCCGCCCACGTGCGCGTACAGGGAGGCGATCGAGTCGGTCTCGACCTGGGGGGTCACTTCGAGGCCCTGGTCGGCGAAGACCTTGTCGATGTGCCGCCGGATCCGCATGTCGGGGGTGAGCAGGGCGAGCGGGAGCTGTGCCGCGTCGGCCCAGGTGAAGCTGCCCGCGCCGGACGTGGACTGGTCGTCGGACACCAGGAGCAGGTAGCGCTCCTGGTAGAGCGGGACGATCTGCAGGCCCTCCTGGTCGTAGGGGTCGAAGTGGGCGATGGCGACGTCGAGTTCGAAGTCGCGCAGCTGGCGGTGGAGTTCCTTCGTGGACAGGCGCGAGCGCACCTGCACCTTGGCGAGGGGGTGCGCCGAGCAGAACGCGGCGACCGGCAGGGCCAGCGTGGTGGACGCCGTGGGGTCGGTGCCCAGGCGCAGCGTGCCGGTGATGCCGGACTGCACGGCGGCCACCTCCGCCTTGAACGCCTCCTGTTCCGCGAGGATGCGCTTGGCCCAGACGACCAGGCGCTCCCCCTCCGCGGTCAGGCCCTGGTAGGTGTGGCCCCGGTTGATGAGCGTGACGTTCAGCTCGCGCTCCAGTTTGGCGATGGCCGCCGAGAGCGCGGGCTGGGAGACGTAGCAGGACTCCGCGGCGCGCGCGAAGTGCCGCTCGCGCGCCACGGCCACGAAGTACTCCAACTGCCTGAACAGCATGTACGACTCCCTTCCTGCCATGATCCTCGGGTGGCCGGGGCCCCGGCGGCAAGGCTGTTACGGCACCACCGTGCGGGCCAGCAGATCGGTGGCGGCGTGCACGGTGCGCAGCGTCGGTGCCTCGGCGCCGGTGATGTCGGCCATCTCGACGACGGCCGTGACGATGGCGTCGAGCTCCAACTGCTTGCCGGCCTCCAGGTCCTGGAGCATGGACGTCTTGTGGTGGCCGACGCCCTCGGCGCCGCGCAGCCGCTTCTCGATGGAGATGTCGGGCCGGGAGCCGACGCGGGCGGCGATGTCGAGGATCTCCTCCATGACGCGGGTGACCATGGTGCGGGTCAGCGGGTGCCGGCAGATGTCGGCCATGGTGGCCCGGGTGAGGGCGCTGATCGGGTTGAAGGCGGCGTTGCCCATCAGCTTGATCCAGATGTCGTCGCGCAGGTTCTGCTCGACCGGGCACTTGAGACCGCCCGCGACCATGGCCTCGCTGAGCGCCGCGCACCGC
The DNA here is from genome assembly GCF_044460595.1 of Streptomyces sp. NPDC050085. Taxonomy (NCBI): domain Bacteria; kingdom Bacillati; phylum Actinomycetota; class Actinomycetes; order Kitasatosporales; family Streptomycetaceae; genus Streptomyces; species Streptomyces sp. NPDC050085. The sequence continues at coordinate 476,756 of NZ_JBITJZ010000001.1, forward strand.
TCGGAGAGGCCGCCGCCGGGCTCGCCGATGGAGAACCGGGTGCCCTCCAAGTGCCGTATGACGCCCGGGGATTCGATGACGGTGGCCGGGTACACGACACAGCCGATCGCCCGTTCCGGGGGCAGTACCTTGCTGGTGGCTCCGCCGGGGTCGACGGCCTCGATGCGGCGGCCCTCGTACGGTCCGGAGAGCTGGTGGAAGTACCACCAGGGGATGCCGTTCTGCCCCGCGACGACCGCGGTGTGTTCGCCGAGGAGCGGGGTGATCAGGGCGCCGCTGGTCGGGTACGCGTGGGCCTTCAGGCCGAGGAAGACGTAGTCCACCGGGCCGATCTCGTTCGGGTCGTCGGTGGCGTGCGGGTGGGCGGTGAAGTCGCCGCGCGCGCTGAGGACTTGGACTCCGTGGCGCTGGATCGCCCGCAGGTGGTCGCGGCGGGCGATGAGATGGACCTCGGCGCCGCCGCGATCCAGCGCGGCTCCGACGTAGGCGCCGATCGCTCCGGCGCCGACCACTGCGATCTTCATCGTGACTCCTCCGGGAATTCGAGGGTGTGGGGAGTTACTGAGGAACGTGCGGGTGAGAAACCGGTGGGGCGACGCGGTTGCACGGCCGCGTCGCCCCACCCTCCGTGGGAACCGCTTCAGCGCATGAGCTTCCTTGCGGCGACGACGAGCGGGTCCAGTTCGCCGTCGCCCTCGTCCACGTAGGCGTCCACGTATCCGAAGAGCCGCTCGCGCATCCGCGGATCCCAGAACTTGGTGAGGTGGCCGGCTATCGCTTCGGCAGCCTCGGCGGCCGGGACGTGCGCATGATTCCTGGCGATGTCGTTCGCCATCCGGCACTCGGCCGGCACCGTGGAGGACACGTCAGTTCACCACCGTGGCGCGCGCCGGCCGCACCTGGACGGCGGTCACCTTGTACTCGGGGCAGTTGGTGGCCCAGTCCGAGTTCTCGGTGGTGACCACGTTCGCCCCGGTGACCGGGTGGTGGAACGTCGTGTAGACGACGCCGGTCGGCATCCGGTCGGAGATCTGCGCCGTGAGCGTGGTGGTGCCGACGCGGCTGGAGAGGGTGACCGTGTCACCGTCGCCGATGCCGCGCTCCTCCGCGTCGTGCGGATGCAGTTCGAGGACGTCCTCGGGGTGCCAGGCCACGTTGCCGGTGCGCCGGGTCTGCGCGCCGACGTTGTACTGGCTGAGGATGCGGCCCGTGGTGAGGACCAGCGGGAAGCGGCGGGTGCTGCGCTCGGTGGTCGGCACGTACGACGTGACGACGAAGTGGCCCTTGCCGCGGGTGAACGCGTCGGTGTGCATGATCGGGGTGCCTTCGGGGGCCTCCTCGTTGCACGGCCACTGGACGCTGCCGAGCTTGTCGATGAGGTCGAAGGAGACCCCGGCGAACGTCGGGGTGACCGCCGCGATCTCGTCCATGATCTGCGACGGGTGGTCGTAGGACATGGGGTAGCCCATCGCGGTGGCGATGTCGCAGACGATCTCCCACTCGTGCTTGCCCGACTTGGGCGCCATCACCTGGCGGACCAGGTTGATGCGCCGCTCGGCGTTGGTGAACGTGCCGTCCTTCTCCAGGAAGGAGGCGCCGGGCAGGAAGACGTGGGCGAACTTGGCGGTCTCGTTGAGGAACAGGTCCTGGACGACGACGAGTTCCATCGCTTCGAGCGCGGCCGTCACGTGCCCCAGGTTCGGGTCGGACTGGGCGATGTCCTCGCCGTGCACGAACAGGCCGCGGAAGGAGCCGTCGATCGCCGAGTCGAACATGTTGGGGATGCGCAGGCCGGGCTCGGCGAGCAGGGTGCCGCCCCACAGTTCCTCGAAGACGCCGCGCACCGCGTCGTCGGACACGTGCCGGTAGCCGGGGAGTTCGTGCGGGAAGGAGCCCATGTCGCACGATCCCTGTACGTTGTTCTGCCCGCGCAGCGGGTTCACGCCGACGCCGTCGCGCCCGATGTTGCCGCAGGCCATCGCCAGGTTGGCCATCCCCATGACCATCGTCGAGCCCTGGCTGTGCTCGGTGACGCCGAGGCCGTAGTAGATGGCGCCGTTGCGGGCGGTCGCGTAGAGGCGGGCGGCGGCGCGCAGTTCGGCGGCGGGGACGCCCGAGACCTCCTCGGTGGCCTCGGGGCTGTTCTCCGGCCGGGCCACGAACGCGGCCCACTCCTCGAAGCCCTCGCAGCGCTGCGCGACGAAGTCCTTGTCGACGAGGTCCTCGGTGACGACGACGTGCGCCATCGCGTTGACCACGGCGACGTTGGTGGAGGGCCGCAGCTGGAGGTGGTGGCGGGCCTCGATGTGCGGAGAGCGCACCAGGTCGATGCGGCGCGGGTCGACGACGATGAGCTCGGCGCCCTCGCGCAGCCGCTTCTTCATCCGGGAGCCGAACACCGGGTGTCCGTCGGTGGGGTTGGCGCCGATGACGACGATGACGTCGGCCTCGGCGACCGACCGGAAGTCCTGGGTGCCGGCCGATTCGCCGAAGGTCTGCTTGAGGCCGTAGCCGGTGGGCGAGTGGCAGACGCGGGCGCAGGTGTCGACGTTGTTGTTGCCGAAGGCGGCGCGGACCATCTTCTGGACGACGTACACCTCTTCGTTGGTGCAGCGCGAGGAGGAGATGGCGCCGATCGAGCCCGTGCCGTAGGTGCCCTGGATCTCGCGCATCCGGCGGGCGACCGTGCCGATCGCCTCGTCCCACTCGACCTCGCGCCACGGGTCGGTGACGGACTCCCGCACCATCGGCTTGAGTTGGCGGTCGGGGTGGGTGGCGTAGCCGAAGGCGAAGCGGCCCTTGACGCAGGAGTGGCCCTCGTTGGCTCCGCCGTCCTTGTACGGGACCATGCGCACGAGTTCGTCGCCGCGCAGCTCGGCCTTGAAGCTGCAGCCGACACCGCAGTACGCGCAGGTCGTCACGACCGACCTGGTCGGCATCCCGAGGTCAACGACCGAGCGTTCCTGGAGAGTTGACGTCGGGCAGGCCTGGACGCAGGCGCCGCAGGAGACGCACTCGGAGTCCATGAACGACTCCCCCGCGCCCGCCGACACCTTGGAGTCGAAGCCACGTCCCTCGATGGTCAGCGCGAACGTGCCCTGCACCTCGCCGCAGGCCCGCACGCACCGCGAGCACGCGATGCACTTGGAGGGGTCGAAGTCGAAGTACGGGTTGGAGGTGTCCTTCTCGGCGTCGAGGTGGTTCTCGCCCTCGTAGCCGTAGCGGACCTGGCGCAGGCCCACCACGCCCGCCATGTCCTGCAGTTCGCAGTCGCCGTTGGCGGGGCAGGTCAGACAGTCGAGGGGATGGTCGGAGATGTAGAGCTCCATGACGCCCTGGCGCAGCTTCTCCACCTTGGGCGTCTGGGTGCGCACCGCCATGCCCTCGCTGCACGGGGTGGTGCAGGAGGCGGGGGTGCCGCGGCGGCCGTCGATCTCCACGACGCACAGCCGGCAGGAGCCGAACGCGTCGAGGCTGTCGGTGGCACACAACTTCGGTATGTCGACGCCTGCTTGGGCCGCCGCGCGCATCACGGACGTGCCCTCGGGCACCGTCACCGGCATCCCGTCGATCTCGACGCGGACCGTGGCCGGACCCGGCCGCTCCGGTGTTCCGAAGTCGGGTTCCTTGAGGAGTGTCATGCCGTGCCCTCCGTCCGTGCGGTCACGGATGTGTTGACGGGTTGGATGTCGAGGAGCTTGCGGCCGCCGAGGAAGTCGTCGGGGAAGTGGGCGAGCGCGCTGCGGACCGGCATCGGGGTCAGCCCGCCCATCGCGCACAGCGAGCCGTCGGTCATCAGGTCGCAGAGGTCTTCGAGGAGCGCCAGGTTCTCGTCGCGGTGTGTGCCCGCCACGATGCGGTCGATCACTTCGACGCCGCGGACGGCGCCGACCCGGCAGGGCGTGCACTTGCCGCAGGACTCCTCGGCGCAGAACTCCATGGCGAACCTGGCCTGCGCCGCCATGTCCACGGTGTCGTCGAAGACCACGACGCCGCCGTGCCCGAGCATGGCCCCGGCCTCGGCGAACGCCTCGTAGTCCATCGGCAGGTCGAACCGGTCCTCCGGGAGGTACGCGCCGAGCGGCCCGCCCACCTGCACGGTGCGCACCGGGCGGCCGCTGAACGTGCCGCCTCCGTAGTCCTCGATCAGCTCGCGCAGGGTGATGCCGAAGGCGGTCTCGACGATGCCGCCGCGCTTGATGTTCCCGCCGAGCTGGAAGACCTGGGTGCCGCGGGAGCGGCCGACGCCGAGGTCCTGGTACGCCTTCGGGCCCTCGGCCAGGACGACGGGGACGGTGGTGAGGGTGAGGACGTTGTTCACGACGGTCGGCTTGCCGAACAGGCCCTCGATCGCGGGGATCGGCGGCTTCGCCCTGACCATGCCGCGCTTGCCCTCCAGGCTCTCCAGCATGGAGGTCTCCTCGCCGCAGATGTACGCGCCCGCGCCGACGCGGACGTGCAGCTCGAAGTCGAGTGACGAGCCGAGGATGCCCCGGCCGAGCCAGCCCTCGGCGCGTGCGATCTCGATCGCGGCGCCCATCGTGGCGATGGCGTCCGGGTACTCGGAGCGCAGGTAGATGTAGCCCTCGCTCGCGCCGACCGCGTGCGCGGCGATCGTCATGCCCTCGATGAGCAGGAACGGGTCGCCCTCCATGACCATGCGGTCGGCGAAGGTGCCGCTGTCGCCCTCGTCGGCGTTGCAGCAGACGAACTTCAGCTCGGCCCCTTCTCCTCGGCAGTCCAGGACCGTCTTCCACTTGATGCCGGCGGGAAATCCCGCGCCTCCGCGCCCGCGCAGCCCCGACTCCGTGACCTGGGTGACCACGTCGGCCGGGTCGAGCGCGAGGGCCGCGCGCAGTCCGCGCAGGCCGCCGTGGGCGACGTAGTCCTCGGGCGAGAGCGGGTCGATGACGCCGACGCGGGCGAAGGTGACCCGGTTCTGCCGTGCCAGCCACGGGAGTTGGTCGACGGGGCCGAGGCGCAGCGGGTGTTCGCCGCCGGTCGGCATCCCGGCGGCGAGGAGTCCGGGCACGTCGTCGGGGGTCACCGGGCCGTAGCCGATGCGGCCCTGCTCGGTGACGACCTCGATGAGCGGTTCGAGCCAGAGTGCGCCGCGGGAGCCGTTGCGCACGACCTGCACGTCGAACTCGCCCTGTTCCGCTCCCTGTTGAAGTGCGGTGGCGACCTCGTCGGCGCCGACCGAGCGGGCCGCCGAGTCGCGGGGGACGTACACGATGGTCGGGTTCTGCATCGTCACACCGTTCCGTTGAGGATCGCGCCGAGCCGCTCGGGGCCGACGCGGCCGTGCAGCCGGCCGTTCGCCTCCACCGACGGTCCGAGTGCGCAGTTGCCGAGGCAGAAGACCTGCTCGACGGTGACCGCGCCGTCCGCCGAGGTCTCTCCCAGGGGCAGTCCCGCCTGGCGTGCGTAGTCGACGAGCCGGTCGGCGCCGAGTGCCTGGCAGGCCTCCGCGCGGCAGATGCGGACCGTGCTGCGGCCCGCGGGCTCGCGGCGGAAGTCGTGGTAGAAGGTCACCACACCGTGGACGTCGGCGCGGGAGAGGTTGAACGCGTCGGCGAGGACGGGGATGGCCTCCTGCGGTACGCAGCCCAACTCGGCCTGCACCGCGTGGAGTACGGGCAGCAGCGCGCCGCGCTCGTCGCGGTGCGCGGCCGCCACTCTCCTGACCACGCTCTCGACCGACACGTCCGTCCCGCTGGTCGTCATGATCGCTTCGCCTCCGTCATGCGGGTCCCCGGCGAGAGGCGCAGGGGACGGTGGGACCGTCGAGCACTACCCCATACAGACTTCTGTATACAGAAGCCCAAAGTAAAGACCCTGGCGGGATCCCGGCCTCCACCGGCACCCCCATTCCCTTGATCGGCCCGCCTGTTGATCACACGGCGAGCGAGACGTCCGACCCGGCGGCCGGATCACCCGCCGCCTCCATACCGGCGGCGGCCCGCAGTTCGAGCAGCCACGGCAGGACCGTGTGCAGCAGCACGTCGAGCCCGCCGCCGTCCTCGCCGAGGAGCGCCTCCGCGGGCACGAGCGCCGGGTCCGCCAGCACGGTGGAGGTGGCGCTGCCGCGCGGCCCCGAGCGGGAGGGGCGTGCGGGCACGAACAGGTCGGGCGCGTGGGCGGCAACGGCCCACAGGCTCAAGCCCGTTGAGGCGGACACCGGCCGGGACGACCAGAGGTAGAGGTCCGCCTCCCCGGCCGCGACCACGTGGTGCTTGCGGGCGCGCAGTGCGACGACTCCGCCGGAGCGCTCGGCCGTGCCGCGGGGCGAGAGCAGCGGGGTGCCCACGCCGGGGTCCCCGGCCTCGTCCTCGGCGAGCGCGAGCGAGCACAGGTGCCGCCCGGCCACGATCTCGCGGCGCAGCCAGGGATCGGCGTACGCCTCGAGCACGGCGACGGCGGCGTAGTGGGCCTGGAGCACGGCGGCGGTGGCGGGACAGGCGCGAGCGGTGCGCTCGACCACGTCGGCGGCCTCCGCCAACTCCCGGCCACCGCCGCCGAGTTCGGCGGCGACGGTGAGCCCCAGGAGCCCGGCGCCGCCGAGGGCGGAGACGGCGGCACGCGGGAAGATCCCTCGCGTGCGCACGGCTTCGGCTCCGGGTGCGACGGCTTCGGACAGAACGCGGGTGAGTGCGGTGCGGTACGACACCGGGTGACCCCCTCGTGAGCGACGTCTGGTCCATCTCCCCTACAGGACGATGATTGCATACAGTATTTCGCATTCACTGTTCGCGCCAGAGGTTCGTCGCACTCTTTCCAGGTCCGTCGTTCCCGACCATGGACGGGGCTGCTCATTGCATACTCAACTCGGTATCCCAAGACCTGACGCATCATCAGATCCCCGTGAGGGAGGGGCCGTTCATGCCCGACACATCCACCGCCGTGGCCGCCAGGGGGCCGATATCGCGGCCGGTTCCGCTGCGGCAGGCCGTCTACGACGCACTGATCGAGATGATCATCAACGGCACCCTGGCACCGGGCCAGCGCCTCGTCGAGGCCGAACTCGCCGAGCATCTCGGGGTCAGCCGGCAGCCGGTCCGGGAGGCGCTGCAACGGCTGCAGGCGGCCGGCTGGGTCGACCTGCGTCCCGCACAAGGCGCATACGTCCACTCGCCGACCGTCGAGGAATGTGCCCAACTCCTGGGTGTGCGGGCTGTGTTGGAGACGTACTCGGCACGCGGCGCCGCGCAGCACGCGACGACGAAGGACGTCACGCATCTGTGGGAGCTCCAGGACACGGGCATCGCCGCGCTCGCCGCCGGCGACGCCCGGGCCATCGTGGAGGCCAACGCCCGGCTGCACGCCCACATCACCCGGCTCTCGCGCAACGCGGTCCTGGCCGAGCTCATCCCGCAGGTGGACCAGCGGGTGCGCTGGTACTACATGCCGATCGCCAAGCCGCGCGGCAAGGACGCCTGGAGCGAGCACGCCCTGATCATCGAGGCGATCGCCACGGGCGACCCCGACCGCGCCGAGGCCCTGATGCGCCGGCACACGCAGAACACCACCGACTTCTACTGCAAGCAGATCGCCGCCGCGGTCGGCCTCGTCGACCGACCGCGACAGCGACGGCACGGCCGGGGGATCACGCCCCGGCCGTGACCTCTCTCAGCCATCCGGTCCGTACGTCGAACACGAACCCCCGGACGTCGTCGACGTGCAGCAGGAACGGCGAGGTGCGCACCTTCTGCAGGGACTGCCGCACGTCCTGATCGACGTCCTTGAAGCCCTCCACCGCCCAGCTGGGACGCTGCCCCACTTCCCTCTCGAGCTCGTGCCGGAAGTCGTCGGTCAGACCCTGCAGCCCGCAGCCGGTGTGGTGGACGAGGACCACGCTGCGGGTACCGAGCGCCCGCTGACTGATCGTCAGGGACCGTATGGTGTCGTCGGTGACCACTCCCCCGGCATTGCGGATCGTGTGACAGTCCCCGAGGGCGAGGCCGAGGGCCGCGTGCAGATCGATGCGCGCGTCCATGCAGGCCACGACGGCCACTTCGCGCACCGGGCGCGCATCCATGCCCGGGTCCTCGAACGCGGCGGCGTAGCGGGCGTTCGCCTCGACGAGACGGCCGATCGAGGTCGGGGGCGCGGCCTCGACCTCGTCGGTGGCCGAGGCAGGGCTCATTTCTGCTGTCGACATTCCTGGCTCCCTCAAAGGATTCGGATGCGCGGTCGCGTACAAGGTTCGGTGGCCGCGTTCGAGTGCGGCTCTCGTCCGCAATGAGGCCGCCCCGGACCCGGCGGGTTCGGCGCGGGGCGCGGGGCGGAGTTCAGCAGATCGGCGTCGGGCCGTGTTCAGACGACGCCCTGCCCCTTGAGTGAGGCGGGGGTTGATGGTGTGGATGTGGTCCCAGGTGAAGCCCATGCGGTCGATGGCGCCGGGGCCGAAGTTTTCGACCAGGATGTCGGAGCGGGTGATGAGGGTGGTGAGGAGTTCTTTGCCGCGTTCGGTTTTGGTGTTGAGGGTGATGGAGCGTTTGTTGCAGTTGAGCATGGTGAAGTAGAGGGAGTCGGCGTCGGGGAGGTCACGCAGTTGGGTGCGTGTGATGTCTCCGGACGGCGCTTCCAGTTTGATCACGTCCGCGCCCAGCCAGGCCAACAGCTGGGTGGCGGAGGGTCCTGACTGGACATGGGTCATGTCCAGCACGCGCACACCTTCAAGAGCCTTCGTCATGGTCGCCTCCTTGCCGGTAGTGGTGTCGTACGGGCCGTCGTCACGGCATGAGCTGGTACGCGGGGAAGTTGCCGGGCAGTCGCTCCCCCGCCGGCCCCTGCGTGACGGCGCGGACGAGGAGTTCACCGCCGACGAAGGCGCCGCTCCACGACGCACCGAACCCGCCGAACAACTCCTCGCGGTCACCGCGCGAACGCGGCTTGCCCTCACCGATCTTGAACGCCCTGATCTGCGGCGCGAGCCGGTTGAACGTCGCCTCGTCGTCCGTCGACAAGGTCGCCACCAACGCACCGTTGGACGCGTTCATCGCCGCCAGCAACTCCGCCTCCGTATCCACCAGCACGATCGTGTCCACCGGCCCGAACGGCTCCGCGTGATGCAGCGGAGACGACGCCGGCGGCCCGAGGAGGGTCACGGGAGCCACGTACGCGCTGGTGTCCTGGCCCGGCAGCAGCAGGGACTCGCTCAGCTCGCCCCGGTGCAGCGGCACAGCGCCGCGGCTGATGGCCTCACTGACCAGGTCGGTGAGTTCCTTGGCCTTCGCCGCGTTGATCAAAGGCCCGAAGTCCAGCTCCGGAAACGGGTCTTCGGGCCGCTCGACCGCCAGCGGGTGCCCCACCCGTAGCGGACGTACGGCGGGAAGGTAGGCGTTCAGGAAGGTGTCGAAGGCTTCGCGCTGCACGACGAAGCGCGGGTAGGCCGTACACCGCTGCTTGCCGTAGTCGAACAGCTTCGGAATCGTCGCCGTGAGCTTGCCCCAGTCACTGAAGTTCCAGATCCCCCACGCGTTCAAGCCCTCCTGCTCGAGCACGTGCCGCTTGCCGAGGTCAGCCACCGCCGTCGCCACCGCCGCGCCCGTGTCCCGGCCGCCGACGAACGACACACAACCGATCTCGGGCGCCCGCACCAGGGCTTCGGAGAGTTCACCCCCGCTCCCGCTGACCAGCGTCACCGGAATGCCCTCACGCGCAGCCAGCGCACACGCCAGCGTCAGGCACGACACCCCGCCATCCGTCGGCGTCTTCGCAATCACCGCGTTCCCCGCCAACGCCTGCACCAACATCGCATGCACCAACACACTCATCGGATAGTTCCAACTCGCGATGTTCGACACCGGCCCCGCCAACGGCACCCTCCCCTCCACCATCTCCTCGACGTGATCCACATACCACCGCACCCCGTCGATCGCCCGATCCACATCCGCCGTCGCCAACCGCCACGGCTTCCCGATCTCCCACACCAAGAGGAGAGACAGGAGATCGCGGTGTTCGGCGAGGGCGTCGAGTGTCGCGGTGATGCGTGAACGGCGTTCGGACAAGGGGACGTTGCGCCAGGCGCGGTGCTGATCGAGCGAGGCGCGGACGGCGCGATGGGCGGCCGCCGCGTCAAGCCGCGGCGGGCCCGCGATCGGGCTCCCGTCGACGGGTGACGTGGCCGGCAGCACCCGGCCGTCCGCGTGCCATTCGCCGTTCCAGTAGTTGAGGACCCGGTCGTCCCGGAACGCTTCCGGGGCCACGGCGAGACAGCGCCGCCAGGCGTCGGGCCAGGACGTACCCGCCTTGAGAACAGGGCGAGTTGGAGTGAGGGTGGTGGGCATGGAGGTGTCTCCGCTCTCGGTGCACAGTCGAGACGAGGAGGCCTGAGGCCTTCCTGGGACAGGTGGAGGCGCGTGACGGGCGGGTCACCCGCACCACTCACCGGTTAACCACGGTGACACTCTTCATACAGTATTCGTCGACTGTATGCAATATCCCTGTGTGCCGCTGCCCCGATACTGGCGGTCGGGCTACTTCCCCTGGTCGCGTGCGTGGTACGACGTGCGCGTGTGCTCCGTGTGCAGCCGCATCACCGCCGCGGCCCGCTCCGCGTCACGGGCAGCGAGCGCCGCGATCAACTCCCGGTGTTCGACCCAGGATCGGCGGCCCCGCTGCCGGGCGACCGGCGCGTAGTACCAGCGCACGCGACGGTTCACCTGCGCCGCCAGATCCGCGAGGACCGCATTGCCCGCCAGCTCCATGACCGTGCCGTGCAGCCGGGCGTTGAGCTCGACCGCACCCTCCACGTCCTCGGCGGCGACCGCGCGCTCGCCGGCCGCGCAGAGTTCCTCGAGCACGGCGACGGCCCGGGCGTTCACCCCGGCGACGGCGAGGCGGACCGCCTCGGTCTCCAACAGGGAGCGCACACCCAGGAGTTGATCCGCCTCCTCCTCGCTCGGCTCGTGGACGAACGCGCCCTGGGCCGGGCGCAGATCGACCCAGCCCTCGGTGCTCAGACGCTGCAGCGCCTCCCGCACCGGCTGGCGCGATACGCCGAGCCGTCCGGCGAGTTCGGTCTCGACGAGGTGCGATCCCGGCGGCAGGGTGCGCGTGATGATGAGCTCGAGCAGAGCGTCGTAGATGCGCTGACGCAGCGGCCCCGGCCGCTCCAACTTGGGTACGACCCCTTGCGGCAGTCCAGCGATCGGCAACATCACGACCCCTCCCGAATGCGTCCAGCCTACGGCGCGCGATCACCCGGGACCCCAGTCCTGTGACATCTCTTGCTGGCTCCGAGCTCATCCTGTACACAGTATCCAGTCGACACCTTTCGGCCGGTGGCCGAATCCCGCACGAGGCGCGAAGCGACCTCAAGTGCGGGCCACGGATGGCGACTTGGCCCCTCCCGATACGTGTACGCAGGCGAGCTCCGTATCGCCACGCGGCACGGCGACGGGGTCCTCCGGCGGGGAGCGCCCCCTGCGCCGAGAGGACCCCGTCGCAGCCGTCACCGGCCACGCAGTCCTGCGCGTCTCGTCCTGCGGGTCTCGCGTCTGGCGTGCTCAGGCGCGCTGCGTCGTCGTGTAGTAGTCGGGGAAGTTGCCGGGCAGCCGCTCCCCCGCCGGCCCCTGCGTGACGGCGCGGACGAGGAGTTCACCGCCGACGAAGGCGCCGCTCCACGACGCACCGAACCCGCCGAACAACTCCTCGCGGTCACCGCGCGAACGCGGCTTGCCCTCACCGATCTTGAACGCCCTGATCTGCGGCGCGAGCCGGTTGAACGTCCCCTCGTCGTCCGTCGACAAGGTCGCCACCAACGCACCGTTGGACGCGTTCATCGCCGCCAGCAACTCCGCCTCCGTATCCACCAGCACGATCGTGTCCACCGGCCCGAACGGCTCCGCGTGATGCAGCGGAGACGACGCCGGCGGGTCGAGCAGCGTGACCGGGTGGACGTACGCGCTCGTGTCCTGGCCGTCGAGGAAGCGCGCCGGGTCGGGCGCGGAGCGGTGCAGGGGGACTGCGCCGCGGCTGATGGCCTCGCTGACCTGGTCGGTGAGTTCCTTGGCCTTCGCCGCGTTGATCAGCGGCCCGAAGTCCAGCTCGGGGTAAGGGTCTTCGGCGTTCTCGACCGCCAGCGGATGGCCGATGCGCAAGGTCTGCACAGCGGGCAGATACGCGTTCAGGAAGGCGTCGAAGGCTTCGCGCTGCACGACGAAGCGCGGGTAGGCCGTGCACCGCTGCTTGCCGTAGTCGAACAGCTTCGGAATCGTCGCGGTGAGCTTGCCCCAGTCACTGAAGTTCCAGATCCCCCACGTGTTCAAGCCCTCCTGCTCGAGCACGTGCCGCTTACCGAGGTCAGCCACCGCCGTCGCCACCGCAGCACCCGTGTCCCGACCGCCGACGAACGACACACAACCGATCTCCGGCGCCCGCACCAACGCCCCCGACAGCTCTCCCCCGCTCCCGCTGACCAGCGTCACCGGAATGCCCTCACGCGCAGCCAGCGCACACGCCAGCGTCAGGCACGACACCCCGCCATCCGTCGGCGTCTTCGCAATCACCGCATTGCCCGCCAACGCCTGCACCAACATCGCATGCACCAACACACTCATCGGATAGTTCCAACTCGCGATGTTCGACACCGGCCCCGCCAACGGCACCCTCCCCTCCACCATCTCCTCGACGTGATCCACATACCACCGCACCCCGTCGATCGCCCGATCCACATCCGCCGTCGCCAACCGCCACGGCTTCCCGATCTCCCACACCAGCAACAGGGCGAGCAGTTCCCGGTGTTCGGCGAGCGCGTCCAAGGTGGCGGCAACGCGGGCGCGGCGCTCGGGCAGCGCGATGTGGCACCAGGCGCGGTGCTGGTCAAGGGACGCACGGACGGCGCGATGCGCGGCCGCCGCGTCAAGCCGCGGCGGGCCCGCGATCGGGCTCCCGTCGACGGGGGTGGCGGCGGGCAGGGCGCGGCCGTCGTCCTGCCAGGTGCTGTTCCAGAGGTTGAGGGCGCGGTCGTCGCGGAAGGCCTCGGGCGCGACGGCGAGGCAGCGCCGCCAGGCGTCGTCCCAGGAGGTTCCGGCTTTGAGGGTGGTGGCCATGGTTCTCTCCGCTCTCGGTACGCAGTCGGGGGCGGTCCACGCGCAGGGCTGCCGTGTGGACGGGAGGTGCCCCGCGGGCACCTCCCGTATGCGAACTGCCTTATGGAAATGTCGCCTTGACGGCTAGCAGAGTGTCACTGCTCGTCGGAAAGCCGGTCGAGCACGAGCCGTGCGGTCTCCGTGGGCGTCGACCCGACGCGTACGCCGACGGCTTCCAGCGCCTCCTTCTTGGCCTGCGCCGTACCCGACGAACCGGAGACGATGGCGCCCGCGTGCCCCATCGTCTTGCCCTCGGGTGCGGTGAACCCGGCGATGTAGGCGACCACCGGCTTGCTGACGTTGTCCCGGATGTACGCGGCGGCGCGCTCCTCCGCGTCTCCGCCGATCTCCCCGATGAGGACGATGAGTTCGGTCTCGGGGTCCTGCTCGAAGGCGGCGAGGCAGTCGATGTGCGTCGTACCGATGACGGGGTCGCCGCCGATGCCGACGCACGAGGAGAAGCCGATGTCCCGCAGCTCGTACATGAGTTGGTAGGTCAGCGTGCCCGACTTGGAGACGAGGCCGATGCGGCCCTGCTTGGTGATGTCGGCGGGGATGATGCCCGCGTTGGACTGTCCGGGAGAGATGAGGCCGGGGCAGTTGGGGCCGATGACCCGGGTGCCCTTCTGCTTCGCGTACGCGTGGAAGGCGACGGAGTCGTGGACCGGGATGCCCTCGGTGATGACGACGGCGAGCGGGATGCCCGCGTCGGCCGCCTCCACGACCGCGGCCCTGGCGAAGGCGGGCGGCACGAAGACGACGGTGACATCGGCGCCCGTGGCCCGCATGCCGTCGGCGACGCTGCCGAAGACGGGCACGGACCGGTCGTCGAAGTCGACTGCGGTGCCCGCCTTGCGGGGATTGACCCCGCCGACGACGTTCGTACCCGCGGCGATCATGCGGCGGGTGTGCTTGGTGCCCTCGGCCCCGGTCATGCCCTGGACGAGGACCTTGCTCTCCTCGGTGAGATAGATGGCCATGTCCGGGCTCCTCAGGCGGTCGCGGTGGCGAGGTCGGCGGCGCGGCGCGCGGCGCCGTCCATGGTGGTGGCCTGCTGGATCAGCGGGTGCGGGTGTGCGTCGAGGACGGCGCGGCCGCGCTCGGCGTTGTTGCCGTCGAGCCGGACCACCAGCGGCTTGGTCAACCGGACGCTGTCCAGGGCCTGGACGATGCCGTCGGCGACCTTGTCGCAGGCGGTGATGCCGCCGAAGACGTTGACGAAGACGGACTTGACGGCAGGGTCGGACAGGATGACGTTCAGGCCGTTCGCCATGGTCTCGGCGGACGCGCCGCCGCCGATGTCCAGGAAGTTGGCGGGCCGTGCGCCGCATCCGGCGACGACGTCGAGGGTCGACATGACGAGCCCCGCGCCGTTGCCGATGATGCCGACCTCGCCGTCGAGCTTGACGTAGTTGAGTCCCTTGGCCGCCGCCTCGGCCTCCAGCGGGTCGTCGTGCACGACGCCGGCCGCACCCCAACGCCCTTGCCGGAAGCGGGCGTTGTCGTCGAGGGTGACCTTGCCGTCGAGCGCGAGGATCTGCCCCTGCCGGGTGCGCACGAGCGGGTTCACCTCGACGAGGACGGCGTCCTCGCGGGTCAGGACGGACCACAGGCGTACGAGGACGTCGACGGTCTGCGGCGGAAGTCCCGCCGCCTCGGCGATCTGCGCGGCCTTGGCGGTGGTGACACCCTTGGCCGGGTCGATGGAGATGCGCGCCACGGCCTCCGGCCGGGTGGCGGCGACCTCCTCGATGTCCATGCCGCCCTCGGCGGAGGCGATGGCGAGGAAGGTGCCGCCCGCGCGGTCCAGTACGTAGGAGACATAGAACTCGCTGTCGATGTCGACGGGTTGGGCCAGCATCACCTTGCGGACCGTGTGGCCCTTGATGTCCATTCCGAGGATCTGACGGGCCGTCCGTTCGGCGGCGGCCGGGTCCGCGGCGAGCTTCACACCGCCCGCCTTGCCACGTCCGCCGGTCTTCACCTGAGCCTTGACGACGACTTTGCCGCCGAGCCTGCGCGCGATCTCGCGCGCTTCCTTCGCCGAGGCCGTGACCTCGGCCTGCGGCACCAAAATGCCGTGTTCCGCGAAGAGTTCCCTTGCCTGGTGTTCGTACAGGTCCATTTCCGGCTCCTGAAAGAAGTGCCGCACGCCCCCTGGACACCACCATCGGATGCGGGATACCAAGTTCATACAGTATTCGACCACTGTATGCAATGTACGAAGGGACGGGTGAGCGCCATGCGTCAGTACGCCGCGCAGGACGAGGCGGGAGCCGGCCCGGACCACGAACCCGGCGGTCATCGGCTCGCCGATCTCCTGGTGCACGCACGCCGTCCATTGGTCGTACTCAGCGGCCGGGACTGGTCAACACGCCTTCTGTGGACGGCTGTTGAACTGGTGCGGCGCCTGAACCTGCCCGCCTGCACGGACGGCGCGACCCGGGGCGTACTGCCTCGCGGGGACCGGCACCACGTCCGGCTCGCGCGTCGCTACGCGTACGCGAACGCCGACCTGATCGTCTCCGTCGGCGCGCCATTCGATGGATCCGAGGTCTTGTCGCCGGACGTCACCGTGGTGCAGATTGACCTCGCTCACCGCACCGGCGACGCACCCCGCCCCCTCGGCCTTGGCACGGTCGGGGACGCGGGGCTCGTCCTGGAGCAGGTGACCGCGGCTGCCCCGGGACGCTTCGGCAACGGAGCTGCCCTGCGCACCCCGTGGCTGGACGAGCTGCGTGCCGCGGAACGGATCGCCGTCGACAAGCTCCGCCCGCACCTGCGGTCGGACGCCTCCCCCATCCATCCGTACCGGCTCGCCGGTGAGATCGACGGCTTCCTCACCGAGGACTCGCTCTGCATCGCGGACGGCGGCGGCATCGCCTCCTTCGCCGAGCAGGTCGTGCACCCGAAGGCTCCCGGCAGTTGGCTGGATCCCGGGCCATCGGGCGCACCGGGCGCACCCGGCGCCTGCATCCGGGATGCCGTCGCCGCCCGGCGGGGCCGGCCCGGCACGGAGGTCGTGGCCGTCCTCGGGGGGCGGCGCGCTCGACGGCACCGGCAAGGGCGTCGCGACGCTCGTGCGCCACGACGTCCCGTTCATCGGGATCGTCGCCGGCTCTCAACAGGCCGTCGCCCAGCACGAGTTCGCCCGCCGCCTCGCCGGACACGGCGAAACGGTCCGGGCCCCCCGCGCCATCGGACCGGCCCTGCGCCGCGCTCGCGCGTCGGGCCGGCCGTCCCTGATCACCGTATGGGTCGATCCCGACGCGTACGCCCACGGAACCACGAACCAGAACCCGTACGAGTAGTGAGGTGAGTCGGCAGTGACGAAGGCTCTTGAAGGTGTGCGCGTGCTGGACATGACCCATGTCCAGTCAGGACCCTCCGCCACCCAGCTGTTGGCCTGGCTGGGCGCGGACGTGATCAAACTGGAAGCGCCGTCCGGAGACATCACACGCACCCAACTGCGTGACCTCCCCGACGCCGACTCCCTCTACTTCACCATGCTCAACTGCAACAAACGCTCCATCACCCTCAACACCAAAACCGAACGCGGCAAAGAACTCCTCACCACCCTCATCACCCGCTCCGACATCCTGGTCGAAAACTTCGGCCCCGGCGCCGTCGACCGCATGGGCTTCACCTGGGACCACATCCACACCATCAACCCCCGCCTCATCTACGCCTCCATCAAAGGCTTCGGCGACGGCCCCTACACCAACTTCAAAGCCTACGAAGTCGTCGCCCAAGCCATGGGCGGCTCCATGGCCACCACCGGCTTCCCCGACGGACCACCCCTGGCCACCGGCGCCCAAATCGGCGACTCCGGCACCGGCATCCACACCGTCGCCGCCATCCTCGCCGCCCTCTACCAACGCGAAACAACCGGCCGCGGACAACGCGTCAACGTCGCCATGCAACACGCCGTCCTCAACCTCTGCCGCGTCAAACTCCGCGACCAACAACGCCTCACCCACGGCCCCCTGCCCGAATACCCCAACGACGACTTCACCAACGAAGTCCCCCGCTCCGGCAACGCCTCCGGCGGCGGCCAACCCGGCTGGGCCGTCAAATGCGCCCCCGGCGGACCCAACGACTACGTCTACGTCATCGTCCAACCCGCCGGCTGGAAACCGATCACCCACCTCATCGGCCGCCCCGAACTCGCCGACGACCCCGACTGGGCCACCCCCGAAGCCCGCCTGCCCCAACTCAACAAAATGTTCCAACTCATCGAGGAATGGACCACCACCCTCCCCAAATGGGACGTCCTCGAACAACTCAACACCCACAACATCCCCTGCGGCCCCATCCTCTCCACCAAAGAAATCATCGAAGACCCCTCCCTCATCGCCAACGACATGATCATCGACGTCCCCCACCCCCAACGCGGCACCTTCAAAACCGTCGGCTCGCCGCTCAAACTCTCCGACTCACCCACCACCATCACCACCTCCCCCCTCCTCGGCCAACACAACGAAGAGATCTACATCAACGAACTCGGCCTGGGTGACGAGGAATTGCGCCTTCTCAAGTCGAACGGAGTGATCTGAATTGATGGCACAGGACCCGACCGCGACGGTGCGTGACCTGCTCGACGCCGTACGCGCCGAGGGGCGCACCGCGCTCACGGCGCCCGAGGGCAAGGTGATCGCCGACGCCTACGGGATCGCCGTCCCGGGCGAGGAGCTCGCGACCGACGCCGCCGCGGCCGTGGCGGCCGCGGCGCGCTTCGGCAAGCCCGTGGTGATGAAGATCGTGTCCCCCGACATCC
The DNA here is from genome assembly GCF_044460595.1 of Streptomyces sp. NPDC050085. Lineage (NCBI taxonomy): Bacteria > Bacillati > Actinomycetota > Actinomycetes > Kitasatosporales > Streptomycetaceae > Streptomyces > Streptomyces sp. NPDC050085. The sequence goes on from NZ_JBITJZ010000001.1 coordinate 494,630, forward strand.
TGCACAAGACGGATGCCGGCGGTGTCGTCGTCGGTGTGCAGGGGGACGACGACGTACGCGCCACCTACGACAGGATCATCGAGAACGCCCGCGCCTACTCGCCCGACGCCCGCATCGAGGGCATACAGGTGCAGGAACTGCTGCCCACCGGGGCGGAGTCGCAGGAGGTCATCGTCGGGGCGGTCACCGACCCGACGTTCGGCAAGGTCGTCGCCTTCGGGCTCGGCGGTGTGCTGGTGGAGGTCCTCAAGGACGTCACCTTCCGCCTCGCTCCCCTGACCGACGACGAGGCCCTCGGGATGCTCGACTCCATCAAGGCCGCCGAGATCCTGCGCGGGGTGCGCGGTGCGCGGGGAGTCGACCGCGCGGCACTCGCCGAGCAGATCCAGCGGGTGTCGCAGCTCGTCGCGGACTTCCCGGAGATCGCCGAGATCGATCTCAACCCGGTGATCGCGACCCCAAAGGGCGCGGTCGCGGCCGACATCCGGGTGATCCTCGCCGAGGGGACGCCGAAGCCTCGGCGCACCTTCACGCGCGAGCAGATCCTCTCCACCATGAAGCGCCTCATGCAGCCGCGCGCGGTGGCCGTGATCGGCGCCTCCAACGAGCAGGGCAAGATCGGCAATTCGGTCATGCGCAACCTCATCGACGGCGGCTTCTCCGGAGAGATCCATCCGGTGAACCCCAAGGCCGATGACATTCTGGGCCGCAAGGCGTACAAGAGTGTCACTGAAGTGCCTGGTGAGGTGGATGTGGCAGTCTTCGCGATCCCTGCCAAGTTCGTCGCGGCGGCTCTGGAGGAGGTGGGGCGCAAGGGCATTCCCAACGCGGTGCTGATCCCCTCGGGGTTCGCCGAGACCGGTGAACACGCCCTCCAGGACGAGATCGTGGAGATCGCGGAGCGCTACGGGGTGCGCCTGCTCGGGCCGAACATCTACGGCTACTACTCGACGTGGCAGGACCTGTGCGCCACCTTCTGCACTCCGTACGACGTGAAGGGCGGGGTCGCGCTGACCTCGCAGTCCGGCGGCATCGGCATGGCCATCCTGGGCTTCGCCCGCACCACCAAGACGGGTGTCTCGGCGATCGTGGGGCTCGGCAACAAGTCGGACCTGGACGAGGACGACCTGCTCACCTGGTTCGGCGAGGACCCCAACACCCAGTGCATCGCGATGCACTTGGAGGACCTCAAGGACGGTCGTGCCTTCGTGGAGGCGGCGCGTGAGACGGTGCCGAAGAAGCCCGTCGTGGTCCTGAAGGCCGGGCGGACGGCCGCGGGTGCGAAGGCCGCGGGCTCGCACACGGGCGCACTCGCGGGCGACGACGCCGTGTACGACGACATCCTCAAGCAGGCCGGCGTCATCCGGGCCCCCGGCCTGAACGACATGCTGGAGTACGCGCGGGCGCTGCCCGTGCTGCCCACTCCGCAGGGCGACAACGTCGTGATCATCACGGGCGCGGGCGGCTCCGGCGTACTGCTGTCGGACGCGGTGACGGACAACGGACTCCAACTCATGGAGATCCCGGCCGACTTGGACGCCGCCTTCCGGAGGTTCATCCCGCCCTTCGGGGCCGCGGGCAATCCCGTCGACATCACGGGTGGCGAGCCCCCGTCGACGTACGAGGCGACGATCCGTCTCGGTCTCGAGGACCCGCGCATCCATGCGCTCGTGCTCGGCTACTGGCACACCATCGTCACCCCTCCCATGGTCTTCGCAGAGGTAACGGCCCGCGTCGTCCAGGAGTTCCGGGAGCGCGGTATCGAGAAGCCGGTGGTGGCCTCGCTGGCCGGGGACGTCGAGGTCGAGGACGCGTGCCAGTACCTCTTCGAGCGGGGGGTGGTCGCGTACCCGTACACGACCGAGAAGCCCGTCGCCGTCCTCGGGGCGAAGTACAAGTGGGCTCGCGCCGCCGGGTTGCTGGGGGGCCGCGGATGACATGACCCGAGGTGGATCCGGCCGGCGGTGCGCGTCGGCCGGATCCAGGACCCGCGCGCACACGAAAGAAATTTGGACAGGGGGCGCTGGCCAGATCTTTCGATGCAAGGGGTGCGACCGTCATGACCACAACCGATCTCACGAGTTCCGTCCCCTACAGGGAGGTGACGGACGCCAACGGGCGCATGTACCGCGTTGGCGAGACCGACGTCGACATCATGGGACGCAAACGCAAATGGATGGTGATCCTGCCCTGGGTGGGCATGATGGGGATCTCCTCCGCCGAGTACGCGTTCGCGTCCGCCGAGGACACGCTGCACGAGGCACGGCACTGGTCCTCGGGATCCATCTTCTGGATGCTGACCGTCTGGGTGTTCTTCCAGGCCGCGGTGGCCTTCCCGGCCGGCCGGCTGCGGGAGAGCGGCAAGCTGCCGGCCCGCTGGGCGATGATCATCGGAGCGGGCGGAACGCTCCTCGGCTATCTCTCGCTGGCCTTCGCACCGCACGTGGTGCTCGCCTTCGTGGGCTTCGGCATGTTCAGCGGCATGGGCGCGGGCATGGTGTACGCCACCTGCGTCAACATGGTCGGCAAGTGGTATCCGGAGCGCAAGGGCGGCAAGACCGGCTTCGTCAACGGCGGCTTCGCCTATGGCTCGGTGCCCTTCGTCTTCCTGTTCACCACGGTGATGGACCTGACCAACTACCGGGTCATCCTGGTCGCGGTCGGTCTGTTCCTGGCCGGCATGGTGGCGACGGCCGGTTACTTCTTCAAGGACCCGCCGAAGAACTGGTGGCCTGCCGAGATCGACCCGCTCAACCCGCCGGCGGACCCGCGCGCGCGTCGCGCGCTGGAGAAGAACCCGCCGGCCGTGCACCAGTACAGCCCCACAGAGGCGTGGAAGACCGGCCGGGTGGCGTTGATGTGGTTCTGTCTCGCCTGCACCTCGGGCGTGAACATCTTCGGCATCTCGTTCCAGGTCGACATCGGTGAGCACGCGGGCTTCGCCGGCGGGATCGTGGCAACCGCCATGTCCCTCAAGGCGATCGTCAACGGCACCGGGCGCGGTGTGATCGGCTGGCTCTCCGATCTCTACGGACGCAAGCAGTGTCTGCTCGCGGTCTGCGTCATCCTCGGCCTCGCCCAGTTCGGCATTCTCTGGTCGGCCGAGCAGAAGATCCTTCCCCTGTTCCTGATCTTCTCCGCCATCTCCGGCTTCGGAGGCGGCGCGATCTTCCCGATGTTCGCGGCGATGACCGCGGACTACTTCGGCGAGAACAACAACGCGACCAATTACGGGATGGTCTACAGCTCGAAGCTGGTCTCCGGACTCGGCGCGGGCATGGGTGCCGTGGTCGTCGACGCCTGGGGGCTCGACGGCGCCTTCATCCTGGCCGGCTGCATCTCGTTCTTCGCCGGATTCGTCGCACTGTTCCTGTCCCCACCCGGTCGACCCAAGATCCGTGGAATTCGGCCGAACCCGCAACCGCTCGGTGAGGAGATGGCTTGATATGACAGCGGAGCCCATCGCCGCAGGAAATACGGCGCCGGCCACCGGCGCCACGTACCGCGAGACAACTGACGAGAACGGCCGGGTCTATCGCATGGGCGAGACCGACCGCGACATCCTCGGCCATTCCCGGAAGTTCATGGTGTACCTGCCATGGGTCGCGATGATGGCCATCAGCGTTTCCGAGTACGCGTACGGCTCGGCGGAGGACACCCTGTCCGCCGCGCACGGCTGGACGCAGTCGAACACCTTCTGGATCCTGAGCGTGTGGGTGTTCTTCCAGGCAGGCATCGCCTTTCCGGCAGGCTGGCTGCGGGAGAAGGGCATCTTGCCCGCCAAGCGGGCGGTGATGATCGGCGCCTTCCTGTGCATGCTGGGATTCCTCGCGCTGTCCCACTTCCACAATGTGTGGCTGGCGATCCTGGGGTTCGGAGTCATCGGCGGCCTCGGCTCCGGACTCGTCTATTCGACCTGTATCAACATGGTCGGAAAGTGGTTCCCGGAACGCAAGGGCGGCAAGACCGGCTTCGTCAACGGCGGCTTCGCCTACGGTTCACTGCCGTTCATCTTCATCTTCAACTACGGCTTCGACACGTCGAACTACCACCGTGTGCTCGACATGATCGGCGCCTATGTGCTGGTGGTCGTCCTCGTCTGCGCGTTCTTCTTCCGGGACCCGCCGAAGAACTGGTGGCCGCACGACGTCGACCCGCTCAACAAGAGCGGCGACGACAAGCGCGCCAGGTCGCTCGCCAAGAACCCGCCCGCGGTACGCCAGTTCACGCCGATGGAGGCCATCAGGACCGGCATGCTGCCGATCATGTGGCTGAGCCTGGTCCTCACGGCCGGTGTCTCGATCTTCGGCATCTCGTTCCAGGTGGACTTCGCGAAGGAAGTGGGCTTCGGTCCGCTCGTCGCGGCCTCCTCGATGGGTGTCATGGCGGTCATCAACGGGGTCGGGCGTGCCGTCGTCGGCTGGCTGTCCGACATCTGGGGCCGCAAGCTCAGCCTGGTCTTCGTGATCGTCGTGCTGGGCCTCGCCCAGTTCGGCGTGATCTGGGCGGGTGACATCAAGAGCGAGTGGCTGTTCCTGTTCTTCGCGTTCCTGTCGGGCTTCGGCGGCGGCGCGTTCTACCCGATGTTCGCGGCACTGACCCCGGACTACTTCGGCGAGAACTACAACGCCACCAACTACGGCCTCGTGTACAGCGGCAAGCTCGTCAGCGGCCTGTTCGGTGGCGGACTCGGCTCGATGGTGGTCGCCGCCTGGGGCTACAACGGGGCGTATGCGCTGGCCGGGGCGATATCCATGGTGGCCGCGGCGTTCGCGCTGCTGTTGCGGCAGCCGGGGCGGCAGGAGGCGGAGAAGGTGATGGCCACTTCCTAGCGGTGGGCCTCGCCTCCTGGTAGTGCGGATCGGATCGACCAGTGGAGCACCGAAAAGGCCCGGCCGTACTCGGCCGGGCCTTCAAGGCGATGCATAGGTCACATATGTAGTGCCGTTATCGCCACCCGCGTCTTCAGCGCTTCTTGCGCAGCGCGGCCATGTTGTCGTAACCGGTCTTGGCGTACTTCAGGGACTGCCCGAGGTCGCTGTCGCTGGGTGCGTTGTCCTGCTCGACCATCGGGTTGTGGTAGTTCTTCTCGCCGACCCGGCCGAAGAACGTGGTGTAGTCGATGACTCCTTCCCCGAAGGGGACCATGTCGTAGCCCATGCCGTTGGTGTCGTTGCGCGTGCCGTCCTTGGCGTGGAACAGCGGGTAGCGCTTGTTGTGGGCACGGACCAGGGCGGCCGGGTCGAAGACCTTCTCCCGCTGGGAGCCGTCGTGCGCGGTGTACGTGTGGAACTTGTACTGCGCGACGTGCGCCCAGAAGATGTCCATCTCCAGCCAGACCGTCCTCGGGTCGCTGACCTTGAGGAAGTACTCCAGCTTGCGGATGCCGGAACTGCGGGTCGGGCGGCCCTGCGCGTCGAGCGGGCCGCCGTCGAGCAGGAAGCCGTACGCCGCGTCGTGGTTGTGCGTGTAGAGCTTGAGGCCGGCCTTGTGCGCGAGGTCACCGAGGGCGTTCCACTTGTCGGCGGCGACGTCCCAGTCCGCCTTGTACGAGCTGTTGGTGGGGTCGCCGCCGGTGCCCATGTGGTCCATGCCGAGGATGTTGGCGATTTCCAGGTGCTTCTTGAACGTGTCGATGTCGGGCTGGCTGAGCGGCCACGAGGACGGGATGAAGCCGTGGTTGCCCTGCGCGCGCAGGCCGTACTCGTCGAGCCAGGAACGCAGCAGCTTGGCGCCCTCGACGGACTCGAGGTTGGCGCCGCCCGGCGCGTTGGCGTGCTGGCCGTAGCCGGCGAACTCGACCTGCTTGTAGCCGTAGCGGGCCAGTTCCTTGAACACCTCGCGGAAGCCGGAGGGCAGGTCGGTGGCGAGCGGGTCCCGGCCGGTGGCGTCGCGGACGGTGTAGAGGATGATGCCGCGCTTGTTCGCGGGCACGAGCTCGTTGCCGCGGCCGCCGCCATCGTGTCCGTGGTCGTGACCGTGGCCGCCGCCGCCCATCTGCGGCTGGGCGAACGACGGGGCGGCGCCGAACACGGGCGCGGCGATCGCGCCCGCGGCGACCGCGGTGCAGGTGCTGAGGAAGCGGCGGCGGTTGATGCCGAGACGGTGTCGCAGAGCGTCGTCGGCAGGGGTGTCGTGGAAGTCGGTCACGGGTGCCTCTTTTCGGCTGGTCGCGACGTGCGGGCGGATTCCACTGGCGTGTCGTCAGTGGCGTGTGCTTCACTCTCTGTAACTGGTCCTGGTCAGGGGGATGTTGGGCCGAGCCATGCCTGGCTCAGCTCAGTCCTGCCAGATCCAGGAGCAGGGATTTCACTGCGGTGGCCGGGAGCCGGCCGGGAAGTGCATGGGGGGTGGAGCTGATGATGAGCGGACCGTCGTCGTCGCTCGTGGGGAGGCGGCCGTGGCTGCCGCGAATAGGTGAGGGGTCCAGGGGCACGACCGCCATGCGGTAGCGCATGCCGAGCTTCTTGCGGGCGAGCGCGCCCGCGGCCTTGACCTTGACGTAGGGGTCCTGGGGGTCCATGAACAGTTCGACCGGGTCGTAGCCGGGTTTGCGGTGGATCTCGACGAGCTGCGCGAAGTCGGGCGCACGGCTGTCGTCGAGCCAGTAGTAGTACGTGAACCAGGCGTCGGGTTCCGCGATCGCGACGAGTTCGCCGGAGCGCGGGTGGTCGAGCTGGTGGTCCTTCTTGCCCTTGTCGTCGAGGAGTTGCTCGATGCCGGGCAGGTCGGCGAGTGCGGCGCGGGTGGCGTCGAGGTCCTCGGGCCGGCGCACGTAGAGGTGGGCGATCTGGTGGTCGGAGACGGCGAAGGCGCGTGAGGCCATCGGGTCGAGGTACTCCATGCCGTCCTGCGTGTGCACCTCGAGGAGGCCGGCGCGGCGCAGCGCCCGGTTGATGTCGACGGGCCGGTCGACGCGGGTGATGCCGTACTCGGACAGGGCGACGACGGTGCGGCCCTCGGCGCGGGCGTCGTCGAGGAGCGGGGCGAGGGCGGAGTCGAGCTCGGCGGCGGCCCGGTGGGAGCGGGGGTCGTCGGGGCCGAAGCGCTGCAGGTCGTAGTCGAGGTGCGGGAGGTAGCACAGGGTCAGGTCGGGGTGCCGGGTCGCCATGACGTGGCGGGTGGCGTCGATGATCCACTGACTGGAGACCAGGTCGGCGCCCGGTCCCCAGAAGTGGAAGAGGGGGAACGTGCCGAGTTTCTCGGTGAGTTCGTCGTGCAGGGCCGGGGGCCGGGTGTAGCAGTCGGGTTCCTTGCGGCCGTCGGCGTAGTAGACGGGACGGGGGGTGATGGTGATGTCGGTGTCGGCGCCCATGGCGTACCACCAGCAGATATTGGCGACGGTGTAGCCGGGGTGGGCGCGGCGGGCGGCGTCCCAGAGCTTGTCGCCGGACACGAGGCCGTTGTGCTGGCGCCACAGCAGGACGTCACCGAGTTCGCGGAAGTACCAGCCGTTGCCGACGATGCCGTGCTCGGACGGCATGGTGCCGGTCAGGAACGTGGACTGGGCGGCGCAGGTGACGGCGGGCAGCACGGTGCCCAGTGGTGCGCGGGAGCCGGACTGGCCGAGCGACTTGAGGTGCGGCATGTGGTCGAGGAGACGGGGGGTGAGGCCGACGACGTCGAGGACGAGCAGTGGGGTCGGCTTCGGTGCGGCGTCCGTCATGGCAGCTCCTTGAGGCCGAGGTCGGTCAACAGGTCGCGGGCGAGGGTGAGTTCGGCGGCGATGCCGTCGGCGAGCTGGGGCCGGGCCCTGGGGCGCAGTTCGGGCGGCAGGGCCTGCCAGGTGTAGGTCTCGACCTCGAGGTGGTGGGTGAGCGGGTGCGCGCCGCCGACGAGTCGGGCCAGCGTGTCCTTGAGGACGTCGAGCGTGGAGGTGAGCGGGGCGGCGGGGGCCGCGTGCAGGGGGACGTGGAAGTGGGCGCGCCAGGGTCCGGCGTCGGGCAGGGCGGCGCCGTTCAGCGCGGGGCCCAGGTCGTCGGTGCCCCGCAGGCCGTCGGGGGTGACGGTGCGGGTCTGGTGCAGGAAGCGGGGTTCGTCGAAGGCGGCGAGTGCCTCGCGGACGTCGGGGAGGCGGGGGTGTTCGGCATGCAGTGCGGCGGAGAGCTGCGATTTGACGACGGGGACGCGGGCGGCGGCGAGGCGGTCGAGCGCGCCCCCGGGGTCCTCGAAGGAGGTGGCGAGATGGCAGGTGTCCAGGCACAGGCCGATGCGGTCGGGGCGGGCGACGGCGGTGAGCGGGGCGATGGCGTCGGCGGTGGTCTCGACGGTGCAGCCGGGTTCGGGTTCCAGGCCGACGCGGATCGATTTGCCGGTCAGTTCCTGGAGGGCGTCGAGGCGTTCGGCGAGCGTGACCAGGGCGGTGCGGGCCGCTTCGGCGCTCCGGTCGTCGTAGGCGGTGCGCCAGGCCAGCGGCAGCGTGGAGATGGTGCCGTCGGTGACGTCGGCGGGCAGCAGTGCGGCCAGCAGGTGGGCCAGTTCGCCGGTGTGGGCGAGACGCTCGGGGTCGGCCCAATCGGGCTTGTATACGCGGTACTTGACCTCTTCGGCGCCGAATCCCTCGTAGGGGAAGCCGTTGAGGGTGACGACTTCGAGGCCTCGTCGGTCGAGTTCGGCGCGCAGGCCGCGCAGCGCGGCCGGGTCCGTGGTCAGGGAGCGGGCGGCGTCCTTGGCGAGCCACAGGCCGATGCCGAGGCGGTCGCGGCCCAGGCGCTTGCGGACCGGCTCGCTGTGGTCGCGCAGTTGGGCGAGGACGCCGTCGAGGGTCTCGGCAGGGTGGACGTTCGTGCAGTAGGCGAGGTGGACGGTGGAGCCGTCGGGGTGGCGGAAGCGCATCGGTCACGAACCTCCGCGCAGGATGGAATTGCCCTCGTGGGTCGCTTCCCGTGGCGCTGGGGCGTCGAGTTGGAGCCGTCCGCTCAGCCCGTAGAAGGCGACGGGGTTGCGCCACAGGACGAGATCGACGTCGTCGTGCGTGAAGCCGGCGGCCAGCATCGCGTCGGCGACCTTGCGGGTCTTGAGCGGGTCGCTCTTGCCCCAGTCGGCCGCCGAGTTCACGAGGACCTTCTCGGGGCCGTAGGCGCGCAGGATGCCGACCATGCGGTCCTCGTCCATCTTGGTGTCGGGATAGACGGAGAAGCCGAGCCAACTCCCGGCGTCCTTGGCCTCCTTGACGGTCGTCTCGTTGAGATGGTCGATCAGGACGTGCTCGACGGGCAGCGCGGACTCGCGGACCACGTCGAGGGTGCGGCGCAGACCGGCGAGCTTGTCGCGGTGCGGGGTGTGGACGAGCGCGGGCAGCTCGTGGTCGGCGGCGAGCTGCAGCTGGGTGGACAGGGCGGTGTCCTCGGCCGGGGTCATGGAGTCGTAGCCGATCTCGCCGACCGCGACCACGTTGTCCTTGACCAGGTAGCGCGGCAGTTCGTCGAGGACGGGGGTGCAGCGCGGGTCGTTCGCCTCTTTGGGGTTGAGGGCGATCGTGCAGTGGTGGGCGATGCCGTACTGGGCCGCACGGAAGGGCTCCCAGCCGAGCAGGGCGTCGAAGTAGTCGTAGAAGGAGGCGGGCGAGGTGCGGGGCTGGCCCAGCCAGAAGGCGGGCTCGACCAGGGCACGGACCCCGGCGGCGTACATCGCCTCGTAGTCGTCGGTGGTGCGCGAGGTCATGTGGATGTGGGGGTCGAAGATGCGCATCAGGACTCCTCGTTCGCGGGGGCCGTGAGGGCCAGGACGCGGTGCAGGTCCTCGGGGACGGTCCGGCCCGCGGCGGTGCGCTCCTGGGCGAAGTCACCGAGCATGCGGGCGAGTTCGGCGTCGCCGTGGGCGCGGCGCCACAGTCCGGCGACGGCGTCGACGCCGACCCCGGTGAACAGGCACTTGAGGACGGCGTGCCGCCAGTGGTGGGCGGGCAGGTGCTCGGCGGCGTACGGACCGACGGCGGCGGCTACCAGGCGGGTGTCGTTGGTGCGCAGCGCGTCCTCGATCAGCGGCAGACCCTCCGGGCCCGGCACCAGATGGGGCAGGGCGGCCAGGACCGCGCGGCGCTCGGCGGCGGTGCCCCGCGCGTACAGGCGGGTGAGGGTGTCGGTGTCGGCGCGGGCCGCGTGCAGCAGCAGGACGCGGGCGGCGTCGGCGTGGTCCTGGCCGGTGCGGCGGCCGGCCTCGGCGAACCTCAACTCCCAGACGGGCGGGGTCTTCTCGTCGCTCGTGCCGGTGTGGGCCGCGGCCTCGGCGAGGGCCTGGTCGAGCCAGGCGCGGGCGGCTCCCGCGAGGGCCGTGTCGAGGTGGGCGCGGAGTGCCGCGACGGTGGGGGTCTTGTTCATGCGCTGCCTCCTCGTGCTGCTGCTCGCAGGAAGTCGATGGACCGGGCGGCCTGGTGGGGGCCCACATGGGAGTGACGGGGCAGTTCGACGACGGTCAGGCCCCGGTATCCGGTGTCGGCGAGCGCCTCGATCACCGGCGGGAAGTCGATCTCGCCGTCGCCGAACGGCAGGTGTTCGTGGACGCCGCGGCGCATGTCCTCGATCTGGACGTGCCGCAGCCAGGGCGCCGCCGCGCGGACGCAGTCGGCGGGCGGGTCGGGCTCCAGGCACTGGCAGTGTCCGATGTCGACGGTGAGGCCCAGGACGTCGGGGCTGTCGAGGGCGTGGCGCAGCTGGTGGAAGTCGGCGAGCGTGGCCAGGAGGTGGCCGGGCTCGGGCTCGATGGCGAGAGGGACACCGGCGGCGGTGGCTGCGTCCAGGACCGGGGCGAGTTCGTCGGCGAGGCGCTTCCAGGCGGTGTCCGGGTCGGTGCCGTCGGGGGTGATGCCGCTGAAGCAGTGCACCGCGTGGGCGCCGAGGTCGGAGGCGACCTGTACGGCGCGGACGAGCAGCCGGGCGCGGGCGGCGCGGGCGTCCGGGTCGGGGTCGAGGAGGGAGGGGCCGTGTTTGCGGCGCGGGTCGAGGACGTAGCGGGCGCCGGTCTCGACGGTGGCCGTCAGGTGGTGCCGGTCCAGGGCGCGGGCCACCTGGCGGGTGCGGGCCGCGAGGTCCGGGGCCAGCGGGTCCAGGTGCATGTGGTCGAGGGTGAGGCCGACGCCGTCGTAACCGAGGTCGGCGAGGAGAGCGAGGGCGTCGTCGAGGCGGAGGTCGGTGAGGCCGTTGGTGCCGTAGCCCCATCGCGGGGGCTGCGCCGGGCGTGGGCTCATGTGACGCTCACCTTCCGGGAGAAGCGGCGGGCGAGCGGGGCGAGAGCCGCGGTGAGCAGGGCGGTGCCGGGAGCTCCCGAGCGCGCGGCCAGGGCGGCCTGGAGCGGGATCATGGCGCGGATTCCGGCGCCGACGGCGCGTTGGGTCAGGGGCGGTGACGGGTTGAGGGTGGCGTGGAGAAGGGGGCGGGCCGTGGTCGCCGCGTATGCGGTGGGACCCGGCAGGCCGAAGGGGGCTGCTACGCCTCGGCCTGCCGGGAGCTTGGTGAGGTGCGTGGTCAGAGCGGTCACGATGGCGAGGGCCGCGGCGGGGGTGGCGGGGCTGCCGCCGGTGGTCTCGTTGCGGGACACCGTGGTCACGGCCGCGGTGTGGGCGGCGAGGGTCAGCGCTGCGGGGAACGCTGCGCTCAGGCTGTCGGGCCGTCGGCCGGGGCCGCGCGCTTCACGGCCCCGGGCGGGGCCACGGGGTGCTTCCAGCAGCAGGCCGAGCTCGCGAGCGGCGGAGGCCACCGCCGCGCGTCTCGCCGGGCCTGAGCGCCGGGCTGCACGCGTGCCGGGGCCCGCACCCATGACACCGGCGGCATCCTTCAGCGGCCCGAACTCCCGTCGCGCAGAGGCTGCTTCCGCCCCCCGACCCTCACCGAAGAGCAGGGCCGCACGCACTCCGGAGCCCGCACCCACAGCACCAGCCGCATCCTTCAGCGGCCCGAACTCCCGTCGCGCAGAGGCTGCTTCCGGCCCCCGACCCTCACCGAAGAGCCGGGCCGCACGCACTCCGGAGCCCGCACCCACAGCACCAGCCGCATCCTTCAGCGGCCCGAACTCCCGTCCCGCACAGGCCACTTCCCCGCCCCCACTCGCACCGGAGCGCACGGCGACACGCACACCGGAGCTCGCGCCCACGGTGCCGGCGGCGCCCCTGCGCAGCCCGAACTCCCGTCCCGCAGAAGCCACTTCCCTACCCCCACCCGTACCGGAGCGCAGAGCACCATGCCCCTCTCGGGTGTCAGGGGTCTCCCGGGTCTCACGGCCCGCGTTGCTGGCCGTGTGGGAGGCCGACGCGCCCAGCAGCACGTCGAGACCTCGCGCGGCGCCCATCGCCACCGGGCCTGCCGGGGTGTGTTTCAGGCCCAGGTCGTATGCCCAGACCGTGGCGGCGAGTGCCGTGCTCAGTGCTCCCGTGGTGCGGCCCGCGCGGAAGGCGAGGCACAGGCCCGCCGCGGTGAACGCGCCGGCGGCGGTCAGTGCCGCCGCCGGGTGGATGCGGCCCGAGGGGATCGGGCGGTGGGGGCGGTCGACGGCGTCCTCGGCGCGGTCAGCCCAGTCGTTGAGGGCCATGCCCGCCTCGTACAGGCACAGGGAGGAACCGATGGCCAGGAAGGTGCCGCGGCCGGGGCGGGCGCCGACCGCGGCCGCGCCCGCGAGGGCGTCGCCGGGGACGGTGAACAGGGCGGGCAGGCGCAGGAGTTCGGCCCAGGCGCGCAGTCGGCCTCCTCTGACACGGGCGCTGGCACGGGCGCTGACACGGGCTCTGACACGGGTCATCGGGCCTCCCGCAGGCGTCGGCCGAAGTCCACCAGCGTGGCGAACTGCTCGCCGAGCGCCGAGGAGGCGTCGCCGTCCGGGTCCTTGAAGTAGAAGCCCAACTCCGGGCGCGGGCCGGTCAGTCCGACGGTCCGGGCGCGCAGGAGCAGCCGGGCGAGGTCCAGGACCAGGGGCGCGGCGAGCGCCGAGTCGCAGCCCTGCCACGTCGTCTGCAGGACCATGCGGGCGCCGAGGAAGCCGTCGAAGGCGATGTGGTCCCAGGCGGTCTTCCAGTCGCCGAGAGCGGGCACGTCGTCGATGTGGACCTCGCCCTGGGGGGAGATCCCGAGGGTGTCGGCGAGGACGCGTTCCTTGCCGGCGTTCTTGGCGGCGGCAGCGGCGGGGTCGGCGAGGGCGGCCCCGTCGCCGCCGCCGAGGAGGTTGGTGCCGGACCAGGCGCGCACGTCGAGGGCGCGCTGCAGGAACATCGGGCCGAGCACCGAGCGCAGGAGGGTCTGGCCGGTCTTGCCGTCGCGGCCCGCGTAGGGCACGGAGGCGGTGGCGACCGTGGACGCCAGGGCCGGGTGGTGCAGGCCGCTGGAGGGAGTGAAGTTGACGTAGGTGCAGTCGGCCTGGAGGGCGGCCGCGGCATAGAGGGAGCTGGGCGGGAGAACGCCGTCGGCGGGGACGGGTTCGGTGGAGGCGACGTTGACGACGACGGCTCCGGCCAGGTCCTGTCGGCGTACGAAGTCGCGGATGTCGGCGGCGAACGAGGCGATCAGCTCGTCCTGCGGGCGCCCGTCGTCGCGGCCCGGCAGGGGGCCGCCGGGTCTGATCTCCCGGTCGGCGGCGGCCAGTTCGGCGGCGACTGCGGCGGGCAGGCCGTGGGGCAGGACACCGCCGGCGGCGAGGTGTTCGGCGCGTTTGGGCAGCGGGCAGGAGGCGGTGTCGTGACCGCCGAAGACGAGCGACGACAACGTTGGCAGAGCGGAGTCGGTGAAGGGGGTGGTCTCGGTGACCATGCCGGTCGGCGGGTGCAGGCCCGCGGCGACGGCGGCGCAGCCCGCGACGGCGGTCGTGGCGACGGAGCCGCGTGCGCCGATGAGCCAGACCCCGAAGCGGGGCGAGGTGGTGGGGAGGGACGGTTCGGCGGACATGGGCAGCCTCCTTGTCGAACACGAACCGGGGGGTGGACCTGGCACGAGCGGCGCCGGACGGTGCGGATGCCGGGCGGGACGGCGGGCGGAGGTCCGGCGTCCTCCGCCCGCCGCCGAACTGGGTGCCCTAGCTGGGCAGTTCCTTGAGCTGGATGTTGCGGTAGGAGACCTGGTCGTCGGCGCCGTGGTTCTGGATGCCGATGTAGCCGTCGGTCAGGCTCCGCTCGGGGTCCTTGTTGGTGAAGTCGTTGATCTTGACTCCGTTGAGGAACACCTGGAGGCGTTCGCCCTGGACCTTGATCTCGTAGGAGTTCCACTGGCCCGGCGGGCGCAGGACCGCGTCACGGGCCTTGATGTTCGCCGCCTTGAACGTGTACACCGAGCCGGTGGTGCGGTCGGGTGCGTCGGTGGCGTCGATCTGGATCTCGTAGCCCTTGTTCACCGCGGACCAGGGGTCGTCGGAGGCCGGGAAGCCCACGAAGACACCGGAGTTGTCGTCGCCCTGCATCTTCCAGTCGAGCTTCAGGGAGTACGACGTGAGCTCCTTGGCCTGGTACCAGAGCAGGCCCATGCCGCCCTCGGACTCCAGCGTGCCGTCCTTGACGTTGAACCGGCCGGGTCCTGCCTGCTTCCAGCCGTCCAGGGACTGGCCGTTGAAGATGGGCCGGTAGTCCTTGTTCGGCTTGCAGTTGGCGTTCTCCTGCCCTGTGGCGTACTTCAGTCCGCCGAGCAGGTGGGTGCGGTAGGCGGCGTCCGCGTAGGACTCCTTGGTGTGGCCGAGGCCGGTGTAGAAGGAGCGGCCGCCGCCGTAGCTCTGGCACCAGGCGATCGGGTGGTCGCCCTTCATGTTCCCGCCCTGGTAGGTCGTCTCGTCGAGCGTGGCGAGGACGTGCACCTTGTCGCGCGGGTTGGTGCGGTAGTTGTACAGCTCGTCGGTCTTCTCCCAGGTGTCGCCGAGGTGGGCGGTGGCCGGGTTGGCGTGGTCCTCGACGCGGACGGTGGCCTTCTGGATGGCCGGGTGCGAGTCGAAGTAGGCGCCGACGAGGCCGCCGTAGTACGGCCAGTCGTACTCGGTGTCGGCGGCGGCGTGGATGCCCATGTAGCCGCCGCCCTTGGCGATGAAGTCCTCGAACGCCTTCTGCTGGGTGTCGTTGAGGACGTCACCGGTGGTGGACAGGAAGACCACCGCGTCGTAGCGCGCCAGGTTGTTGGTGGTGAACTGGTCGGCGGACTCGGTGGCGTCGACGGTGATGTTGCTGGTCGTGCCGAGTTCCTTCAGGGCGGCGATGCCGTCCGGGATGGCGTCGTGGCGGAAGCCGGCCGTCTTGGAGAAGACGAGGACCCGCTTGGCGTCCTTCACGGGGGCGTCGCCGGTGATCTCGAAGTCGTCGACGTCGTAGAGGGCGCCGTCACCGCCCTTGAAGACGAGGTACAGGTCGGTGGTCTTCTTGGGCACGCCCCGCAGGGGCACGTCGACGTTCTGGAAGGTCTCCCAGCTGCCGGTCACGGGGACCGTGGTGGAGCCGAGGAGGGGTCCGGTCGCCGAGCCGGTGCGCACCTCGAGGAAGCCGCCCGCGCCGCCGGAGGAGATCCGGGCGGTGAGCTTGTTGGCTCCGGTGAGGTTGTACGGGGTGAAGGAGATCCAGTCACCGTCGTTGATGTCGCCGACGGTCTTGCCGCCGTTGGCCTGGGGCTTGCTGATCTGCGAGATGCCCTGCTGCGCCGTGTAGTGCTCGGCCTGGCGGTGGCGCGGCTGGAGCTGGACCGAGGCGTGGGTGGTGAGCGGCGCCTGGCCGCCCCCGCCGCCGTCGGTGTACTCGGCGTCGAGCACGCCGTAGATGTTGGCGTTCGGGTCGTGCTCGGCGTCGGCGGGTGCGGTGATGGTGCCTTCGCAGCCGTTGGCCGAGGTGATCGCGTGGGCGTGGTGGTCATGGCCGAGGAGGTAGCGCACGGTGACCTTGGAGCAGTCGATCGTGCCGTCCTCCGGATCGGTCACGGACACCTTGAACGGGATGGTGTCACCGAACTTGAACACCGAACCGTTCGGCGGGGAGAGGAACTTCACGCTCGGCGCGGTGTTGCCGACGACGACGCGGACGTTCGCGGAGCCGGTGCGCCCGGTGCCGTCGTCCCCCGTGACGGTCACCACGTACGTGCCGTCCTTGCGGTACGTGTGGCTGGGGTTCGCGCCGGTGCCCTTGGTCCCGTCGCCGAAGTCCCAGCTGTACGTGATGGGGTCGTTGTCGGCGTCGGTACCGGTCGCGGTGAACCTGGTGCTCAGCGGCGACTGGCCGGACGTCCTGGTGGCCTTGGCCTCGACGACCGGGGAGTGTCCGCCGGTCGCGTTCTCGATGCGGTACAGCGCCGAGTTCTCGTCGCCGCCGAACCAGGAGAGGCCGTAGTCGAGGACGTACAGGGCGCCGTCGGGGCCGAAGGCGCTGTCCATGACCTGGGTGCCGGACCACGGGAAGTCGTTGATCTTCGTGACGTTGCCGGAGGCGTCCTGCTCGATCCGCTTGATCCACTGGCGGCCGAACTCGCCGGCGAAGAAGTTCCCGTCGTACTCCTCGGGGAACTTCACCGGGGAGTCGAGGTTCGCGTCGTAGCGGTAGACCGGCATGGCCATCGGCGACTCGGAGCCGGTGCCGAACTCGGGCACGCTGCCGCCGTCGTACGGGATCCAGGCGGGCTGGGCCGCGGGCAGGTCGGTGATGCCGGTGTTGTTCGGGGACTCGTTCTTCGGCGCGTTGCAGTCGAAGGACGCGCCGGAGGCCTTGGTGGCGAAGTCGTAGTCGACGTAGGCGTCGTTCTTGCCGGTGCAGTACGGCCAGCCGAAGTTGCCCGCCTTGGTGATCTTGGCGAACTCGACCTGTCCGCCGGGTCCGCGCTTCGGGTCGGCCGCGCCCGCGTCGGGCCCGTAGTCACCTACGTACACGGTGCCGGTCGGCTTGTCGACGCTGATGCGGAACGGGTTGCGGAAGCCCATCGCGTAGATCTCGGGACGGGTCTTCTCGGTGCCCGGGGCGAAGAGGTTGCCGGCCGGGATGTCGTACGTCCCGTCGGCCTTGACCTTGATGCGGAGCACCTTGCCGCGCAGGTCGTTGGTGTTGCCCGCGCTGCGCTGGGCGTCGAAGGCGGGGTTGCGGTCGGCCCGCTCGTCGATCGGCGTGTAGCCGTCGGAGGCGAAGGGGTTCGTGTCGTCGCCGGTCGACAGGTACAGGTTGCCGTCGGCGTCGAAGTCGATGTCGCCGCCGACGTGGCAGCAGGTGCCGCGGGACGTCTTGACCTCGAGGACGTTCTTCTCGCTGGCCTTGTCGAGGGTGCCGTCGGCCTTGAGGACGAAGCGGGCCAGGCGGTTCACACCGTCGAACTTGGCGAAGTCGGCGGCGGTGCCGTTCTCCGGGGCGTCACCGGCCGGGGTGTTCAGCGGCGGCGCGTAGTAGAGGTAGATGAAGCGGTTGTCCTTGAAGCCGGGGTCGATGCCGACGCCCTGCAGGCCCTCCTCGTCGTGGTTGTACACGTCGAGCTTGCCGGCGACGGAGGTGTTGCCGCCCGCGTCGGTCAGGCGCAGCGTGCCGTCGCGGGAGGTGTGCAGGACGCTGCGGTCCGGGAGGACGGCCAGGGACATCGGCTCGCCGGTCTCGTCCGCGCCCTTGGCGAGGGTGACCTGCTGGAAGTCCGCTGCGGCGGCGGGCCCGTCGGGCTCGGGGTGGGCACTGGCCGTGCCCGGCAGCGACAGCGCCAGCGAGGAGCTGACGAGCAGGCCGCCGGTGAGCAGGGCGAGTGTCGTGCGGAGCCGGGAGCGACGGGTGGGATGGGCTCTGGTTCTGCTGCTTCTGTTACTGCTGCTTCTGTCTCTGTTGCTGTGCACGAAGGTCCCTCCGGGAACGGGGTGGGCCGTACGGGGTGGGTGCATAGACGTGCGGTGCCTGCGGGCGCCGGGGTGCGCCGTCACCCCGGAGGTTTGTGTCGTGCATGTGACAACGAAGCTAACTCCGTTTGTCCGACCCGGATACCCCTTGTGCGCCGAGTAGTTGAGCTTTCTCCTGCGCGTGGACAAAGACGGTTTCCGGGCAGGGCTCAGCGACTGCGCGACCACGACGGGGGCACGGTCGGGTCGCGCAGCGCTGCGGGTCGACCTGGGGCGTGTCCGCCGAGGTCAGCTGCTGAAAGCGGCGTCGAAGGACGACGTGGGCGGCTCGAAGTCGAATTGCTTCAGGCTCCGCAGCGCCTCGGGAGCGCCCTGCAGGCGGTCCATGCCGGCGTCCTCCCACTCCACCGAGATCGGACCCTGGTAGTCGATCGAGCGCAGCATCCGGAAGACGTCCTCCCAGGGCACGTCGCCGTGGCCCGCGGAGACGAAGTCCCAGCCGCGGCGCGGGTCGCCCCACGGCAGGTGGGAGCCGAGGCGCCCGTTGCGGCCGTCGAGGCGCTTGCGCGCCTCCTTGCAGTCGACGTGGTAGATCCGGTCGCGGAAGTCCCACAGGAACCCGACGGGGTCGAGGTCCTGCCACACGAAGTGGGACGGGTCGAAGTTGAGGCCGAAGGCGGGCCGGTGGTCAACTGCCGCCAGCGCCTTGTGCGTTGTCCAGTAGTCGTACGCGATCTCGCTCGGGTGCACTTCGTGCGCGAAGCGCACCCCCTCCGCGTCGAAGACGTCGAGGATGGGGTTCCAGCGGTCCGCGAAGTCCTGGTAGCCGCGCTCGATCATCGACTCGGGAGCCGGCGGGAACATGGCGACGAGGTGCCAGATGGACGAGCCGGTGAAGCCGATGACGGTGTCGACGCCGAAGGCCGCGGCCGCACGGGCCGTGTCCGCGATCTCGGCCGCGGCCCGCTGCCGTACGCCCTCGGCCTCGCCGTCGCCCCAGATGCGGGCGGGCAGGATCGCCTCGTGGCGCTCGTCGATGATGGCGTCGCAGACGGCCTGGCCGACCAGGTGGTTGGAGATCGCGAGGCACGTGAGCCCGTACTTGTCGAGCAGGGCGTGGCGCCCCTTCACGTACGCGGGGTCGGCGAGGGCCTTGTCGACCTCGAAGTGGTCGCCCCAGCAGGCGAGTTCGAGGCCGTCGTAGCCGAAGTCGCGGGCCAGGCGGCAGACCTCTTCGAGCGGGAGGTCCGCCCATTGTCCGGTGAACAGGGTGAACTGGCGTGGCACGGTGACAAGCCTCCTCAAGCCTGGACTGGGGTGTACACGGAGTTCTTCGCCGCGCTCTCCTCGACGGCCGCGAGGACGCGCTGCACCTGCAGTCCGTCGGCGAACGACGGGCTGGGCGTGGTGCGTTCGGCGATGGCGTGCACCAGGTCGCGGGCCTGGTGGGTGAACGTGTGCTCGTAGCCGAGGCCGTGGCCCGGCGGCCACCACGCCTCCAGGTACGGGTGGTCGGGTTCGGTGACGAGGATGCGGCGGAAGCCCGCGCTGACGCCCGGCTCGGTGTGGTCGTGGAAGTAGAGCTCGTTGAGGCGCTCCAGGTCGAAGGCCAACGAGCCGCGCTCGCCGTTGAGTTCGAGCTTCAGGGCGTTCTTGCGGCCGGTCGCGAACCGGGTCGCCTCGAAGGAGGCGAGCGCGCCGGAGGCGAAGCGGCCGGTGAACAGGGCCGCGTCGTCGACGGTGACCTGACCGACGCCCCGCTCCCCTGCCCCGGCCGACGACAGGCCCGAGGAGGCGCCGTCGAGCAGCGGGCGTTCGCGGACGAACGTCTCGGTGAGCGCGGAGACGCCCGCCACCGGCTCGCCCGCCACGAACTGGGCGAGGTCGACGGCGTGCGCGCCCAGGTCGCCGAGCGCGCCCGAGCCCGCGTACGGCTTCTGCAGGCGCCAGGTCAGCGGGAACGACGGGTCGACGAGCCAGTCCTGGAGGTACGTGACGCGCACGTGCCGCAGGGTGCCGACGCGGCCCTCCGCGACCATCCGGCGGGCCAGGGCCATGGCGGGGACGCGCCGGTAGTTGAACCCGGTCATCGCCAACTGCCCGCGCTCCGCGGCCCGTTCGGCGACCTCGGTCATCGCCTCGGCCTCCTCCACCGAGTTCGCGAGGGGCTTCTCGCACAGCACGTGCTTGCCCGCCTCGAGGGCCGCGATGGCGATCTCGGCGTGGCTGTCTCCCGGCGTGCAGATGTCGACGAGATCGACGTCGTCGCGGGCGATCAGGGCCCGCCAGTCGGTCTCGGCCGCGGCCCAGCCGAGCCGGTCGGCCGCCGCGCGCACGGCCGCTCCGTCCCGGCCGCAGACCGCGGCGAGCCGGGGCGTGAGCGGCAGGTCGAAGGCCCGGCCCACGGTGCGCCACCCCTGCGAGTGGGCGGCGCCCATGAACGCGTAGCCGACCATGCCCACGCCCAGGACGGGCCTCGGCTTCACTTCTCCGTCGTTGTCGCCGCCGCCCGATTCCCGAGACGTCGTGCCCGTGCTGCTGCCTGCCATGCGGAAGTCCTCCTCGTCCACGCGGTGATCGCCAGGTGCCTCGTGCCCGCGCCGGTCACTTGAAGCCGGTGGGCAGGTACTGGCTGACGTTGTCCTTGTCGACGACGGCCGAGTAGAGGGTGACCTGGGAGGGGATCTCGAACTCGGCCATGCCGCCGATCCCCTTGCCCTGGCCGAGCGCGCGGGCCAGGTCGATCGCGGAGGCGGCCATGGTCGGCGGGTACAGGACGGTGGCCTTCAGGACGCTGTTGTCGGCCTCGATGGCCTGCATCGCGGAGAGGGCGCCGGCGCCGCCGACCATCAGGAAGCCGTCGCGGCCCGCCTGCTTGATGGCGCGCAGGGCGCCGACCCCCTGGTCGTCGTCGTGGTTCCACAGGGCGTCGAAGTTCTTCTGCGCCTGCAGGAGTTGGGACATCTTGGCCTGTCCCGACTCGACGGTGAAGTCGGCGGCCTGGCGGGCCACCTTCTCGATGTTGGGGAAGTTCTTCAGGGCGTCGTCGAAGCCCTGCGTGCGCTGCTTGGTCAGCTCGAGGTTGTCGATGCCGGCGAGCTCGATGACCTTCGCGTTCTTCTTGTCCTTGAGCTTCTCGCCGATGTAGTTGCCGGCATTGAGCCCCATGCCGTAGTTGTCGCCGCCGATCCAACACCGGTACGCCTGCGGGGTGTTGAAGATGCGGTCGAGGTTCACGACGGGTATCCCGGCACGCATCGCCTTCAGGCCGACCTGGGTCAGCGCCTTGCCGTCGGCGGGCAGGATGACGAGGACGTCGACCTTCTTGTTGATGAGCGTCTCGACCTGGCCGATCTGCGCGGCGACGTCGTTCGAGCCCTCCGTCGTCTCGAGGGTGACGTCGGAGTACTTCTTCGCCCGCGCCTTGGCGTTGTCGTTGATGGCGTTGAGCCAGCCGTGGTCGGCCTGCGGTCCGGCGAAGCCGATGGTGACCGGCTTGCCCTTCTTGTCGTCGGCGACCGGCTGGTCGGCGGCCTTGCTGCTGTCGCCCTTGTCGCTGGGCTCGTTGCTGGTGCAGGCCGTGAGCAGGCCGCCCGTGGTCACGGCGGCGGCCGCGCCGAACAGGATGTTTCTGCGGCTCGTGACGCTTGTCGACTCTGGCATGGCGTCGTCCCTTCGCGGGTCAGGAGGTTCGCTGGTCAGGAGGTGCGCGGGTCAGGAGGTGGAGTTGGCCGTGCGTCGCTGGACCAGGACCGCCGCCACGATGATCGCGCCCTTGGCGATCTGCTGGACGTCGCTCTGCAGGTTGTTCAGCGAGAAGATGTTCTGGATCGTGGTGAAGATCAGGACGCCGAGGACCGAGCCGACGATGGTGCCGCGGCCGCCGGTGAGCAGGGTGCCGCCGATGATGGCGGCGGCGATGGCATCGAGTTCGTACAGGTTGCCGTTGGTGTTCTGGCCGGATCCCGCGAGGACGATCAGCAGGAACGCGGCGATGCCGCAGCACAGGCCCGACAGCAGGTACAGGTAGAGCCGCTGCCGGCGTACGTCGATGCCGGCGAGCCGGGCGGCTTCCGCGTTGCCGCCGACGGCGACGGAGCGGCGGCCGAACGTGGTGCGGTTCAGCACCAGCCAGCCGATGATCGTGACCGCGGCGAAGACGAGGACCAGGGGCGGGATGCCGAGGACGTAGGAGGGTCGCTCACCGAGCTTCAACACCGAGTCCACGGTGACCACTTGGGTCTTGCCGTCGGTCAGGTGCAGGGCGAGACCGCGGCCCGAGGCGAGCATCGCGAGGGTGGCGATGAACGGGACCATGCCGCCGTACGCGATGAGGACGCCGTTGACGAGACCGCAGGCGACGCCGACGACGACCGCGGTGAACAGGATGCCGACGAACCCGTACTCCTGTGTCGCCACCGTGGTGGCCCAACAGCTGGCCAGGGCGACGATCGCGCCCACGGAGAGGTCGATGCCGCCGGAGATGATCACGAAGGTCATGCCGACGGTGACGACGCCGATGACGGACGCCTGGGTCAGGATGAGCTGGACGTTGTCGGTGTCCAGGAAGGAGTCGGGCTGGGTGATGCCGCCGATGACGACCAGGGCGACGAGGACGCCGAGCAGGGAGAGCGTGCGGACGTCCAGGCGGACGGCCTTGGGGGTTCTGGGGGCCGCGGCGCGCTTGGGCTCCGCCGGGCGGGTGGGTGTGGCGGGCTGCGTCATGTCGCCGGGGTCCCTTCTGGGCGGGGGTCACTGTTCTGCGGGGCTGGTGTGCTGGTCGACCACTCGCCGTGGAGCGGATGTGGTGTGTCGGGTGCGCGTTGTACGTGGCTGAGCACGCAGTTCCCCGCGCCCCAGACGAGGCTGATCTCGCCCCTGGCCGGGGCTCTCACGTCGGGGTTCCTTCCATGACCAGGTCCAGGACTCGGTGTTCCGTCAGGGACGTGGCCGGGGCCTCGTGGACGATGCGGCCTTCCCTGAGGACCAGGACGCGGTCCGCGAGGCCCAGGACCTCGGGGACCTCGCTGGAGACCAGGAGGACGGCGAGGCCCTCGTCGGCGAGGCGGCGGATGACCGCGTAGAGCTCGGCGCGGGCGCCGACGTCGACGCCCCGGGTCGGCTCGTCCAGGAGCAGGACCTTGCAGCCGCGCAGCAGCCAGCGGGCCAGGACGGCCTTCTGCTGGTTGCCGCCGGAGAGGGTGCGCACGGGCGCGGACGGGTTGTCGGGGCGCAGCGAGAGCTCCCGCGTGGCCTTCAGCGCGGCCGCGCCCTCGCGGCGCCGGTCCACCCAACCGCCGTACGAGAAGCGGGACATGGAGGAGACGGAGACGTTGCGCGTGACCGACTCCAGCATCAGCAGGCCCTGCGCCTTGCGTTCCTCGGGCGCGAGGCCGAGGCCGGCGCGGACCGCGGAGCGCACGCTGCCGGGGCGCAACACCTTTCCCTCGACGGCGACCTGACCGGTCGTCGGTTTCCGCGCGCCGTAGATCGTCTCCAGGATCTCGGAGCGGCCCGAGCCGACGAGTCCCGCCAGGCCGACGATTTCGCCGGGGCGGACTTCGAGGTCGAGTGGCTCGAACTCGCCCTGGCGGGACAGGTTTTGCACGGAGAGGACCGGCGCCGGTGTCTTGTTCGCGATCGCCGGCGCCGGGCGGTCGGGGAAGACGTACTCGACGTTGCGGCCCGTCATCAGCGCCACCACGTCCCGCGTCGGCGTGTCCTTCGCGGGCAGTCCCCCGGCCACGGCCCGGCCGTCCTTGAGGAGGGTGACGCGGTCGCCGATGCGGCGGATCTCCTCCAGGCGGTGCGAGATGTAGACGACCGCCACGCCGTCCGCGGTGAGGTTCGCGACGATCCGGAAGAGGTTGTCGACCTCGTCGGGGTCGAGGGCCGCGGACGGCTCGTCCATGACGATGAGGCGTACGTCGTGGGAGAGGGCCCGGGCCATCGAGACGATCTGCTGCCCGGCCGCGGAGAGGTCGCCGACCAGGGTGCCGGGGTCGATCTCCCCGTGCCCAAGTCGCTTGAGCAGTGCGGCAGTTGCCGCCTTGGCGTCCCGTCCTCGTACGACGAAACCGGCGGCGGTCGGCTCGTGCCCGAGGAACACGTTCTCGGCCACCGACAGGCCCTCGACCAGGTCGAGTTCCTGGTAGATGGTGGCGATGCCGAGGCGCATCGCGGCGATCGGCGAGCGCAGGGTGACCGGCTCCGAGCGCCAGGTGATGGCACCCTCGTCGGGCTGGTGGGCGCCGGCGAGGACCTTGATGAGCGTGGACTTGCCCGCTCCGTTCTGGCCGAGCAGACAGTGCACCTCACCGGCCTGGACCTCGAGGTCCACTCCGTCGAGGGCGCGTACGCCGGGGAACGACTTGGTGATGCCGGACATGGTGAGCAGCGGTGGTTCTGGTGCCGAAGATGCCGAAGATGCCGAAGGTGGCAACGGTGCCATGGCGGTTCCCCTAGCAGCGGGTGCGGACCGGTTTCAGGGCAGGGCAGAGCAGGGCGCTGTGCAGAGGTGCTTGATCCCGCGGCAGTGCCTACGCGGGTGAGAACAGGTGGTCGCTGATCAGGCGGGCGCCGCCGATGACGCCGGCGGTGGGGCCCAACTCGCCCAGGACGATGGGCAGATTGCCGGTCGCGAGCGGCAGCGACTGGCGGTAGACCTGGGTGCGCAGGGCGGCGAGGAGCGTGTGGCCGAGGCCGGTGACACCGCCGCCGATGACGACCAGGCCGGGGTTGAAGAAGCTGACGAGGGACGCGATGACCTGTCCCGTGCGGTTGCCGCCCTCGCGGATCAGGTCGAGGGAGGTGCCGTCACCGGCGGCCGCGGCCACCGCGACGTCGGCCGCGCTGAGCTTGCCGGCCGATTCGAGCCGCCCCGCGAGTTCCGGGGAGCGTCCGTCGCGGGCGGCCTCCTCCGCGTCACGGGCGAGTGCCGCGCCGCTGAAGTAGGCCTCCAGGCAGCCCTTGTTGCCGCAGGCGCACTGCCTGCCGTCGGGCTCGACCTGGATGTGCCCGATGTCGCCCGCGGAACCGGTCGTGCCGCGGTAGACCTCGCCGCCGACGACGATGCCGCAGCCGATGCCGGTGCCGATCTTGACGCAGAGGAAGTCGCGCGCCTGGCGGGCGACGCCCGCGTGCTGCTCGCCCATCGCCATCAGGTTCACGTCGTTGTCGACCATGACGGGGCAGCCCAGTTCCTGACTGAGCGCCTCGCGGACCGGGAAGCCGTCCCAGCCGGGCATGATCGGCGGTGCGACCGGGACGCCTTCGGGGAAGCGGACCGGACCGGGCACGCCGATGCCCGCTCCGTCGAACCCCTCGGCGAGTCCGGACGCCTTCAACTTGGCTGCCATGGCGAGGACTTGCTCGAAGACCGCGACCGGCCCCTCGCGGACGTCCATGGGCTGGGTGATGTGCCCGAGGACCTCCAGCTCGGCGTTGGTGACGGCGACGTCGACCGAGGTCGCGCCGATGTCGACGCCGAGGAAGCGGAGTTCGGGGGCGAGCCGGATGTTGTGGGAGCGGCGGCCGCCGCGGGATGCGGCGAGTCCGTCGGCGACCACGAGTCCGGTCTCCAGGAGGCGGTCCACCTCGACGGCCAGCTTGGAGCGGGACAGATCGATCTGATCGCCCAGCTGGGCACGGGAGTTGGGACCGCCGTCGCGCAGCAGTCGCAGCAAGCGCGCCTGGTGCGCGTTCGCGGGTCGAGCCGTCATGCGTCTCACGTGCCCCTCCCCGCCTCTTCGGGCTCCAGTGGTCGTTCTTTCGATGGGGAACGTAGCAGCGCCTGCCGGGTGTGGGAAGAAGTTGCGCAGGAATTACCCATGACTTTCTCCCGTCACAGGACAAAGACCGTTCCTCGAGACGCTCCCCCGCCCGTCGCGCGGGCGGACCGTAGTCTGTGCGCCGCGACAACGCGCCACGTCACAGGGGGTAGTCCGACATGACGCCGGAGACGGCACCAGCACCGCACGCACAGAAGCCCGAGGAGTCCGGGCCCGCCGTCACCCAGCGGGTCACGACGCTGGAGCTCTTCTTCGACCTGGTCTTCGTCTATACGTTGACCCAGCTGACCGTGCTGATCGCGCACGACCTGTCGTGGGCCACCGCGGGCCGCGTCGTGCTGATCTTCATGGTCCTGTACTGGATGTACTCGGCGTACGGCTACCTCACCAACCAGGTCCCGCCGGACCGGCCCTCGCGGCGCCTGCTGCTGATGCTCGGCATGGCGGCGTTCCTGATCTGCGCCCTGTCGATCCCGCACGTCTTCGATCCGCACGCGAACGCGGGCGTGGTCTTCGGCCTCGGCTATGTGCTGGTCGTCGTCGTGCACAGCGTGCTGTACACGCGCAGTCACGGCAGTGACGTCCTGTGGTACGCGGTGCCCAACACCCTTGCGGCGCTGGCCATCACGGGCGCGGGTCTGTGCACGGGGCTGACGTCCGACGGTCTTTGGGTGCTCGCGATCGCGGTGCAGTTCGTGACGCCGCGCCTGGCGGAGCGGGGCCCGGCCCGCCGCTCGGGCCGGGCACCCGCCGAACTCCGTGCCCAGTTGGGCGGCTTGCACCCCGGTCACTTCGTCGAACGGCACGGGCTGCTGCTGATCGTGTCGTTCGGCGAGTCGGTCATCGCGATCGGGGTCGGCATCGGCGACCTGCCGTTCACGGTGAGCGTGGGCACGGGCGTCTTCCTGGCGCTCGCCCTGGCCGGGGCCCTGTGGTGGACGTACTTCGTGCGCGACGAGGGCGGCGCCGAGCACCGCTTCGCGGCCACCCCGCCCGACCGCCGCTTCCGCCTGGCCATGACCGCGTACTACTACGCGTTCCTGCCGATGCTGCTCGGTGTCGCCTTCCTCGCCGCGGGCATCAAGAAGTCGCTCGGCCACATCGGCGAGCACCTGCACACCGGCCCCGCGCTCGCACTCTCCGGCGGCGTGGCACTGTTCCTGGCGGGCGACGTGGCGTTCCGGGCGACGATGCGACTGTTCCCGCTGGGGTTCCGGGCGGCGGCCGTGCCAGTGGTGGCGGCGACCGCGCTCCTCGGCGTTCACGTCTCCGCGCTGGCCCAACTCCTCGCTCTGGTCGCCACGTTGGTGATCATGCTGGCCGCTGAGGCACGCTGGTCCCCGAGCGCGCCCGCGGAGTGAGGCGCCGGACAGGGGGTTCGCATGATTCTGGTGACGGGTGCGACGGGGAACGTCGGCGCGCAGGTGGTCCGCGCGGTGGCCGCGACGGGCGCGCCGGTACGGGCGCTCAGCCGGGCCGGATCGCCCGAGGGACTGCCGCCGGGCGCGCAGGCGGCGGCCGGCGACCTCAACCGGCCGGAGTCGGTGCGGTCCGCGCTGACCGGCGTCGACGCGCTGTTCCTGCTGCCGGGGTACGGCGGGCAGCGGCAGATCCTGGCCGACGCCCGGGAGGCGGGGGTGCGGCGGGTCGTGCTGCTGTCGAGCGGTTCCATCCCGGGCGGCGAGCGGACCAACGCCGTCACCGGCTACATGATGGAGTCGGAGGACGCGGCGCGCGACTCGGGACTGGCCTGGACGTTCCTGAGGCCGTGTGCCTTCATGTCCAACACCCTCGAGTGGGCGGACCAGTTGAGGAAGGGTGACGTGGTGCGGGCCGCGTTTCCCGAGGTGCGGGCCGCGGTGCTCGACCCGTACGACATCGGGGAGGTCGCCGCCCGCGTCCTGCTCGCACCCCCGGGCCCCTACGACGGCCGGGCGCTCGCCCTGTCCGGGCCCGTGGCGCTCACCCCGGCGGACCGTGTCCGGATCCTCGCCGAGGTGCTCGGGCGACCGCTACGGTTCGAGGGCCTGACGAACGAGGAGGCGCGGGCCGACTTCGCCGCGCGGATGCCCGAGGCGTACGTGGACGCCTTCTTCCGGTTCTACGTGGACGGGACGCTGGACGAGTCACCGGTGCGGGACACGGTGGAGAAGGTCACGGGCCGGGCGCCGCGCACGTTCGAGCAGTGGGCCCAGGAGCACGTGCACGCATTCGATCCGGCCGCCTAGGCCGTACTTGGGGGAGGAACCATGAGTCCGATCGACGGCTACGAGCTGATGGAGCAGGCGCACGCGTATCTGCGGGCCGCCGTGCGCGGGGTGCCGGCGGACGGCTGGGACCGGCCGACGCCGTGCACCGAGTGGACGGTGCGCCAGGTGCTCAACCACGCGCGCCTCGACCAGCAGGCGCTCGTGATGCAGATCGCCGACGTCGCGCCGAGCGGCGACCCGTTCGCCCCGGTGGACGAGGTCGGCCCCGATCCGGTGGGCGAGTTGGAGCAGGTGCTGGACGTGGCCACGGCCGCGTGGGAGTCCGTCGGCCGGGACGCCGAGGAAGTGGTCACGCCGATCGGCACCGTGGCGTCCCGGCTCGGCACCGCCCTGGCCGCCCTCGACGCGGCGGTGCACGCCTGGGACATCGCCCGTGCCACCGGACAGGAACTGCCGCTCTCCGACGAGTTGGCGGCCGGTCTGCAGGAACCGGTCACCCAGTTCGTCGATTTCGTCCGGGACAACTACCAGAAGTACGCCCCGGTCGTGGTGGTCCCCGAGCAGGCGGGCGCCGCGGCCCGCCTGCTGGCGTTCACGGGCCGCGACCCGGAGTGGAAGCCCTAGGGCGTGTCGGTCGCTCCGCCCGGCGGTCTCACCCGGCCCGTCGGTCAGTCGCGGTCGTCGCGGTGGTGATACGTCTCGCGGGTGTGCTCCGTGTGCGCCCGCATCACCGCCGTGGCCCGTGCCTCGTCGCGCCCCGAGATCGCCGTGATCAGTTCGCGGTGCTCGATCCAGGACTGCTTGCCGCGCTGGCGGGCGACCGGCTGGTAGTACCAGCGCACGCGGCGGTCGACCTGGCCGGCGAGTTCGGCCAGGACCACGTTGCCCGCGAGCTCCATGACCTTCGCGTGGAACTCGGCGTTGGTCGCGACCACCAGCTCCACGTCCCCGTCGGCGACCGCCTTCTCGCCCTTCGCGCAGAGCTCCTCGAGGGCGGTGATCCCGGTCTTGCCCGCGTTGGCCGCGGCGAGCCGGGCGGCCTCGGCCTCCAACAGCGTGCGGACGGTGAGGAGTTGGTCGGCCTCCTCCTCCGTCGGCTCGTGCACGAACGCGCCCTGCGCCGGGCGCAGGTCCACCCAGCCCTCGGTGTTGAGCCGCTGCAGCGCCTCGCGCACCGGCTGGCGGGAGACACCGAGGTGTCCGGCCAGCTCGCTCTCGACGAGGTGCTGTCCCGGCTGCAGGGCGCGGGTCGTGATGAGTTCGAGCAACGCCTCGTAGACACGCTCGCGCAGCGGTCCGGGGCGTTCGAGCTTCGGCACCGCCCCCTGCGGCAGTCCTGTGGACAACATCGCGGTCCCCCTCCTGGGCCTCGGAGCATGCGGAAGGCCGATTCCGAAACACAATCTCTCAATTGTCTTTGGAATACAGTCTACCGAGCACAATGGCCACCGCCAGGGGCAGTTGGCCTCGTCACATCCCGGGTGCCCCGTGCTCCCCGCGCGTCACGGGCAGCGTACGACCTGACCCGCGTACGAGAGGTTCCCGCCGAAGCCGAAGAGCAGGGCGGGCGCACCGCTCTCGACCTCGCCGCGCTCGATCAGCTTGGACAGGGCCATCGGGACGCTCGCGGCCGAGGTGTTTCCGGACTCGATCACGTCCCGCGCGACCACCGCGTTCACGGCGCCGATCTTCTCCGCGAGCGGTTCGATGATGCGCAGGTTGGCCTGGTGGAGCACGACGGCGGCCAGGTCGGCCGGGGTGAGGCCCGCCTTCTCGCACGCCTCGCGGGCCAGCGGCGGCAGTTGGCGCGTGGCCCAGCGGTACACGGACTGGCCCTCCTGCGCGAAGCGGGCGGGCTCGCCCTCGATGCGTACGGCGTTGCCCATCTCCGGGACCGAGCCCCACAGGACGGGTCCGATGCCGGGCTCCTCGCCGTCGGCGCACGGCTCGACGACCACGGCGCCCGCGCCGTCCCCGGTCAGCACGCAGGTGGAGCGGTCGGTCCAGTCGGTGACGGCCGACATCTTGTCCGCGCCGATGACGAGGGCACGCGTGGCGGCGCCCGCGCGCAGCGTGTGGTCGGCGGTGGCGAGGGCGTGGGTGAACCCGGCGCAGACGACGTTCAGGTCGAGCGCCGCCGGGGACGGAACGCCCAGGCGGTGGGCGACGCGGGCGGCCGTGTTCGGGGAGCGGTCCACGGCGGTGGAGGTGGCGACGATGACGAGGTCGATCGCGTCGGCGGTGAGGCCCGCGGCGGCCAGCGCCTTGGCACCGGCGTGCGCGGCGAGTTCGTCGACCGGCTCGTCGGGGCCCGCGATGTGCCGGGTGCGGATGCCGACGCGGGAGCGGATCCACTCGTCGCTGGTGTCGACCATGCCCGCCAGGTCCTCGTTCGTGAGCACCCTGGCGGGCTGGTAGTGGCCGATACCGACGATGCGCGAACCGTTCATGGAGGTCCCCTCGTGTACGCGTTGCGGACGTCCCAGTGTGGTCAGCGACCGGCGAGTACGAGGTGACGTAAAGCGACAGGATTGTGCGGCCCGGGTTGGAGAGTTCTACCCGATCACCCGGTGAACAGCTGGGTGGCCTTTTGCACCAGTTCGTACAGTCCGTAGGCGAGCGGCGCCCCCACCCAGAGCCAGGCGACGGCGATCAGACCGCGGCGCCTAGGCGGGCTGCTGACGGTCGTGGGCGGGGTCGAGGTCATCGCTGGTCTCCCTGGGGGCGGGGATGTGGTGGTGGCGGGCGTGGACGGGCCGGACGAGTTCGTTGGCCACGAAGCCGACGACGAGCAGGCCGATCATGATGCCGAACGAGAGCCCGTAGAGGGCGGATCCGTGCTTTCCGGCGTCCTTCTGGCTGTCGGCGACCCGGTTGACGATGAGCGGGCCGAGCACGCCGGCCGTGGACCAGGCGGTGAGCAGCCGGCCGTGGATGGCGCCCACCTGGTAGGTGCCGAACAGGTCCTTCAGGTACGCGGGTACGGTCGCGAAGCCGCCTCCGTAGAAGGAGAGGATCACGAGCGCGCAGACGACGAAGAGGGGCTTGGAGGTGTCTCCGTAGAGCGCGATGAGGAGGTACATCAGGGCGCCGGCGCCGAGATAGAGGCGGTAGACGTTCTTGCGGCCGATGAGGTCGGAGGTGGAGGACCAGCCGATGCGTCCGGCCATGTTCGCGGCGGAGAGCAGGGCGACGAATCCGGCCGCGGCGGACACCGAGACCGGGGTGCCGGTGTCGGCGAAGAAGTCCGTGATCATGGGGGCGGCCTTCTCCAGGATGCCGATCCCGGCCGTGACGTTCATGCAGAGCACGAGCCAGAGGCACCAGAACTGGGGGGTGCGGATCGCCTGGTTCGCCGACACCTGGGGGCCGGCCGCGGGCATCCGCGTCCCCGCGTCCTTCGCCGCCCCCTTCACTGCCACCGGGGCCCGCGGCACCCGCACCAGCAGCACGCCCAGCGACATGAACACGGCGTAGACGAGTCCGTGCACCAGGAACGCAAGCGCAATGCCCCCGCTGTCGGCGCCGAACGACTCCAGCATCTGGGCGCTCCACGGTGACGCGATGAGCGCGCCGCCGCCGAAGCCCATGATCGCGATGCCGGTGGCCATGCCGGGCCTGTCGGGGAACCACTTGATCAGGGTGGAGACCGGGGAGATGTAACCGATGCCCAGGCCGATGCCACCGACGAAGCCGTAGCCAAGGACGATCAGCCAGTACTGCTCGGTGGCGGCACCGAGCGCGGAGAGCAGGAAGCCCGAGGAGAAGCAGACGAGGGCGACGGTCATCGCCCAGCGCGGACCGTTGCGCTCGACGAGCGTGCCGCCGAACGCGGCGGACAGGCCGAGCATCACGATGCCGAGCTGGAACGGCAGCGCGCTCTGCGTGCCGCTCAGGTCGAGGGCGGATTCGAGGGGCGGTTTGAAGACGCTCCAGGCGTAGGCCTGGCCGATGGAGAGGTGGACCGAGAGCGCGGCAGGGGGGACGAGCCACCGGGACCAGCCGGGTGGTGCGACGGGGGGCCTCATGATCCCGAACGGTAGGGATCCACAAGGGAGTTGGGAAGACGCCGGGCGAGGCCTTGTCGGCAGAACGCCCATACTGTAGACAATATTCCATCGGGGCGCCGGGGGGTTGCAGCGTCCAGGACCGCCCGCAGGACAATGGCTCCACAGGACACTGGCTCCACAGGACACTGGCTCCACAGGACAGTGACTCCACAGGACAGTGACGGAACGAACCGGATCGGATCGGATATGGGACGAGTCACCGAACGACGCAAGGTGATCCGCATCAGGGGCGGCCAGGTCTCGGAGCGCCCCGACACCCTCGTCGCCGAGGAACCCCTGGAGATCCGGCTGAACGGCAAGCCGCTCGCCATCACCATGCGCACACCGGGCGACGACTTCGCGCTCGCGGCGGGCTTCCTGGTGAGCGAGGGAGTGCTCGGCTCCGCCGCCGATCTGCAGAACATCGTGTACTGCGCGGGGGCGACCCTGGAGGTCCCCCCAGGCCCTTCAGGCGCTGGGCGAGGCTCGAACACGTACAACGTGGTGGACGTGCGCACGGCGCCGGACGTCGTGATGCCCGACATCACGCTGGAGCGCAACGTCTATACGACCTCCTCGTGCGGCCTCTGCGGCAAGGCGAGCCTCGACGCGGTGCGCACCACGGCCCGGTTCCCGATCGCCGACACTCCCCCGGTCCGGCTCGAACCCGAACTGCTCGCGTCGCTCCCCGACCGGCTGCGCGAGGCCCAGCGCGTGTTCGACCGGACCGGGGGCCTGCACGCCGCGGCACTGTTCGACGAGGCGGGGCGGCTCGTCGACATACGGGAGGACGTGGGCCGGCACAACGCGGTCGACAAGCTCGTCGGCCGCGCCCTGCAGAACGGGGACCTGCCGCTGTCGCGCTCGGTCCTGCTGGTGTCCGGGCGCGCCTCGTTCGAGCTGGCGCAGAAGGCCGTCATGGCGGGCATCCCGGTGCTCGCGGCGGTGTCGGCCCCCTCGTCCCTCGCCGTCGACCTGGCCGCCGAGACGGGCCTGACCCTGATCGGCTTCCTGCGGGGCACCTCCATGAACGTGTACGCGGGTGAGCACCGGGTCGCCCTGGGGGCCGCGGCCGCTCACTGACCCCGGCGCCCGCGGCACGACGGCGGGACCCGGACCGGCGGGGAGCGCCCCCTGCGCCGACCGGGCCCCTACGTTCCCGGGTACCTCATTCCGGGATGCCCGACACCCGCCGGACCATGTCCAGGAACACCTTCCGCTCGGCGGCGTCGAGGGGCGCGAGCAGTTCGTCGTTCGCGGCACGGGCCGCGCGGGCGCAGCGCTCGACGAGGCGCCTGCCGTCTCCGGTGATGGTCACCGCGTTCTTGCGCCGGTCCTTGGGATCGGGCGCGCGCTCGACAAGTCCCGCGTCCTGAAGGTCGTTGAGGACGCCGACCATGTCCTTGGGGTCGAGCCCCACACCCCGCACCAGATCGGCCTGCGCCACGGGCTCGAGGTCGGCGACCGCACTCAGGACGACGTGGTGCCACATCTTCAGCCCCTGCTCGGCGAGGGCGTCCGCGACGAGGCCACGCCCGCGCGCGGCGGCGCGGCCGAGCAGCCAGCTGGGCAGATCGCGGATGGTGCTCGGAGTCTCCATGTCGGCAGTCTAGCGAGAAATCATTGGACTCCCCAACGAAAGAAGGGTTACCGTTGGGACTCCCAACGAATGATGGCCCAGGGAGGCGATGACGCGCATGCGTCGTGTCCGGTACGAACACAGCGGCGGCCCCGAAGTCCTGTTCCTGGAGGAGGCGCCCGTCCCGGAGCCGGGCCCCGGCCAACTCCTCGTCCGCACCGAGGCCATCGGCGTCACCCTGCCCATGGTGCGCAAGGTCCGCGAACAGCGCGAGCCCATCCCGCTGGGCGGCGAGATCGCGGGCGAGGTCGTGGCGCTCGGCGAGGGCGTGACGTCGTACGCGATCGGCGACCGCGTCACCGGCCTGTCCCTCGGACACGGCTACGCCGACCACGCGCTGCTGCACGTCGCGATGGCCTCACCGGTGCCGGACGCGGCGAGTGCGGTGGACGCCGTGGCCCTCGTGCGCAGCGGGCTCGTCGCGTACGGGGCGCTGCGCGCGGCGCGGCCCGAGCCGGGCGAGGCCGCGCTGGTCACGGCCGCGGCCAGCGGGGTGGGTCATCTCGCCCTGCAATTGGCCCGGTTGGAGGGCGCCGGGCGGGTGATCGCCGCGGTCTCCGACCCGCGCAAGGCCGACTTCCTGCGCGGCCTCGGGGCGGACGCCGTGGTCGCGTACGGCGCCGAGTCCTGGGGCGAGCCCGTGGACTACGTGCTCGACGCGGTCGGCGGCGACCTCCTCAAGCCCTCGGTCGAGGCGCTCGCACCGCACGGCCGGCTCGTCGCGTACAGCTCGGGCGGCGGCACCGTGGAGGCGTACGACCTGCTGGTCGGCGCGAAGTCGGTCATCGGGTTCCAGATGGCGCTCATCGCGCGGGGCCGGCCCGAGACGTACGCGAAGTGGCGTGCGGAACTGTGGGAGTTGTTCCTGACGGGCCGTCTGAAGCCTTTCGTGCACGAGGAGTTCACGCTCAAGGACGCGGCGCGGGCGCACGAGGTGATCGAGCGGCGGGCCAACCTCGGCAAGGTCGTACTGCGGCCCTGACGCTCTGCGGCATTCCCTGACGAGGGTGACGGCCTGTTGAGCATGTCCGTGTGGTTGCCGCTGGATCGAGTGCGGGGGCGGCACTAGGGTCGCGTCATGTGAGGGGCCGTCAGGTTGCGTGGGCGTCTTGCGGCCGGTGGGGGCTCGGTGCACTCCGCGGCGGAGCCGCTGATCGACGCTGGCCCGTGCGCCTGATCGGCCTGCTCACCGTTGTCGCCTGCTTGATCGTTCTCGTGGTCGCCCTCCCCCAGCGGGAGGGCGACTCCCGTTGCGGGGCACGGTCCGTCGCCGCATGGGCCCCGGCCGACGAAGCGACTCGCGCGTGGGAGTCGTACGGGAACGACAACTCCCGTACCGACGACTGGACCGGCGGCGACGGGACGCATTCCGTTGCGCTCCCCGACGGGCGGGTGCTCTGGCTGTTCTCCGACACGTATCTCGGGGTCGTGCACCCGGCCCCGAATCCCGAGGGACAGCCGTACGCCTGGCGTGACGCGGGTGCCCCCTTCGTGCGCAACTCCGCCGTCGTGACGGACCGTTCGGGGCGGTCGGCGCGGACCGTGGCCGCCCCGCTGTTCCCGGACACGGGCGTCGGCGAGTGGCGGTGGCCCGTGGCCGCGCGGGTCGAGCCGCGGTCGCCGGGCTCGGGCCAGCAGGTCGTACGCGTGCTGCTGTGGACGCGGGCGGCCGGTACGGGTCCGTACATCTACGGCGTGCCGACGGCCACCGAGGTGGCGACCCTGTCGCTGCCGGACCTGCGGCTCGAAGGCATCACGCAGGTCCTCGACCAGCGGCAGGTGGCGGATCCCGCGCGGCGCGTGCTGTTCGGTACGAGCACGGTCGACGCGGGCGACTGGACGTACGTGTTCGGCGGGGACGACGGACAGGCCGCCGTGCACCGCGCCCATGTGGCCCGGGTGCCGCGCGGGCGGCTCGGGTCCGTGGCGGCGTGGGAGTTCTGGGACGGGCAGCGCTGGCGCGGCGGGGCGC
This sequence comes from Streptomyces sp. NPDC050085, assembly GCF_044460595.1. Taxonomy (NCBI): domain Bacteria; kingdom Bacillati; phylum Actinomycetota; class Actinomycetes; order Kitasatosporales; family Streptomycetaceae; genus Streptomyces; species Streptomyces sp. NPDC050085. The sequence continues at coordinate 530,026 of NZ_JBITJZ010000001.1, forward strand.
GGCCCGCGCCGGTGCTCGGGGACGGACAGCGGCGCGGCGTGGGCAGCGCGTTCGGGGTGGTGCGGGACCGGGGGACGTACGTGCTGTTCACGATGGCGGCGGGGACGGCGGGGCTCACGCACGTCGTCTCGTACTGGGCGTGCTCCCCGACCGGGCCCTGGCACGGGCCCGCGCGGGCGTTCACGGCGCCGCTGCCGGAGGGCACGGTCGCCGCGTACAACCCGCAGGTGCATCCGGCGCTCGGCGGAGGCGGTGGACGGCTGGTGCTGAGCTACGACGTCAACTGGCTGGACGCGGCGCCCGCCACCGCGCAGGCGCAGCTCAGCCGGAACGTGTCGCTGTACCGGCCGCGGTTCGTGTCGGTGCGGTTGGAGTGAGCCCCTGTGCCGGCTCCTCGGGATCCTTCGCGCGGCGCTTGGCGATGACCGCGCACACCATCAGCTGCATCTGGTGGAAGAGCATCAGCGGCAGGACGGCGAGCGAGGCGTGCGCGCCGAACAGGACGCTCGCCATGGGCAGTCCGGACGCCAGGGACTTCTTCGAGCCCGCGAACTGGATGGCGATCCGGTCGCCCCGGTTGAAGCCGAGGGCCTTGGCGCCGTACCAGGTGGCCGCCAGCATCACGGCGAGCAGCACCGCCTCCACGGCGAGCAGGCCGGCCAGGCGGACGGCGCTGACCTGGTGCCAGATGCCCTGGACCATGCCTTCGCTGAACGCGGTGTAGACGACGAGCAGGATCGAGCCCCGGTCGACGTAGCCGAGGATCTTCTTGTGGCGGGTCAGGAATCCTCCGACCCAGCGGCGCAGCAACTGGCCCGCGAGGAACGGCACGAGCAGCTGCAGCACGATCTTGAGGAGCGAGTCCGCGGAGAAGCCGCCGCCGCTGCTGCCGAGCAGGCCCGCCGCGAGCAGTGGCGTGATGACGATGCCCGCGAGCGAGGAGAAGGAGCCCGCGCAGATCGCCGCCGGGACGTTGCCGCGCGCGATCGACGTGAAGGCGATCGACGACTGGATCGTGGACGGGACGAGGGTGAGGAAGAGCAGGCCCTCGTACAGGTTCTGCGGGAGCAGGACGGGGACCAGGCCGCGGGCCGCGAGGCCGAGCAGCGGGAACGCCACGAACGTACAGGCCAGGACCGTCACATGGAGCCGCCAGTGCCGCAGGCCGTCCATCGCCTCACGGGTCGAGAGTCTGGCCCCGTAGAGGAAGAAGAGGAAGGCGACCGCCGCGGTCGAGGCGCCCGACGCGACGTCGGCGGCGGCGCCGCGGGCCGGCAGGAGCGCGGCGAGGCCGACGGTCCCGATCAACGCCAGGATGTACGGGTCGATCGGCATCCAGGTCGGCCGGCTGAGGCGTTTCATTGGTTCCTTGATCTTCGGTGCTCTCGGTTCATGTGCGCGCGGTTCATGTGCGCGCGGTTCATGTCGTGCCCTCTCGATGATCCTCCTGATCATCGTGATCGGGAATCCTGCATACCGTTCTGACTGTCATCGCGAATCATGATGGCCGCGGGTAGGGTCGCGGCATGTACGACCCCGGGCAGTTGAGGACGTTTTTGGCCGTCGCGCAGACGCTGAGCTTCACGCAGGCCGCGCGCCGGCTCGGCCTTCGGCAGTCGACGGTCAGCCAGCACGTGCGGCGCCTGGAGGACGCGGCCGGGCGGACGCTGTTCACGCGGGACACGCACTCCGTGGAGCTGACCGAGGACGGGGAGGCGATGCTCGGGTTCGCGCGGCGGATCCTCGCGGTGCACGAGCAGGCGGCGGCGTTCTTCACGGGGACACGGCTGCGGGGGCGGCTGCGGTTCGGGGCCTCCGAGGACTTCGTGCTGACCCGGCTCACCGAGATCCTGGAGTCGTTCCGGCACCAGCATCCCGAGGTGGACCTGGAGCTCACGGTCGAGCTGTCGGGGACGCTGCACGAGCAGCTCGCGGCCGGGAAGCTCGATCTCGTCCTGGCCAAGCGGCGGCCCGAGGATCCGCACGGGGAGTCGGTGTGGCACGACCGGCTCGTGTGGATCGGCGCGGAGCGGCTGCGGATCGACCCGGAGCGGCCCGTGCCGTTGATCGTGTTCCCGCCACCGGGGATCTCGCGGGCCATGGCCCTGGAGGCGCTCGAGCGGCACGGGCGGGCCTGGCGCATCGCCTGTACGAGCGGGTCGCTGAACGGCCTGATCGCGGCGGCGCGGGCCGGTCTCGGCGTGATGGCGCACTCCCGGGGGCTCATCCCGCCGGGGCTCGTGCGGGTCCCCGACCGGGTGGGGCTGCCGGAGCTGGGGTCGGTCGACTTCGTGCTGCTGTACGGGTCCGCCGAGCGGGGGCGCGGGAAGGGTGGGCCTGCGCGAGCGCTGGCGGAGGCCATCCTGGCGGGGGCCGACCGGTTGCATCGGGCCTCGCGCGCCTGATCCCCCTGAGCCGCCCCTCAGTCCCTCATCACCTGACCCGCGGCCGATACGTCAGCTGCTTCACCCGGCGCATGAACGGCGCCGTCTCCACGTGCTCGACGCCCTCCAGGCGGCCCAGCTTCCCGCTGACGTACGCGTACAGGTCGGCCGTGTCCCTCGCCAGGGCCGTGACCACGATGTTCGACGGGCCCGCCGTCGCGGCGGCGAAGGCGATCTCCTTGTGGTCGGCCAGGGCGCGGCCCACCGCGTCCAGGTGGCGCGGCGCCGCGGTGATCCACAGGACCGCGGCCACCGTGAAGCCGAGGCGCAGCGTGTCGTACTCGATGTCGATGTAGAGCGAGCCCGAGGCCATGAGGGCGGCCATGCGGCGTTTGACGGCGGACTCCGACCTGCCGGTGGCGCGCTGGAGTTCGGGGTAGGTGGCGCGGCCGTCCCGCTTCAGGACGTCCAGGAGCGGGGCGTCATCGGGGCCCGCCGCCGCCGGTTCCGCCGTGGCGGGTGCGGGGCGCAGCGCGGCGATCTGCTCGGGCGTCAGCGGGCCCTGCTTGCGCAGCCAGCCCTCGGGACCGCCGAAGAAGCGGTGCAGCAACTGCAGGGCCCGGATCTCGACGATGTGCGGGGTACGGGGCAGTTTGCCGAGGAGCAGGTCGTCGTGGTCGCCCGGGGTGCGCGGCACGGTGATGCAGACGACCTCCGTGCCGCCCGAGGCGAGCCCGATCCACAAGGTGTCGGGGCGGCGGGCGAGCGCGGCCGCGATGGTCTCGGCGCCGTCGGGGGCACAGCGCAGGCGCAGCATCCAGGTGTCGTGGCCGAGCAGTTGGCTGTCCTGGAGGCCGACGACGCGCAGGCCGCCGCTCTCGACGAGCCTGCGGTAGCGGCGGGCCACGGTCTGGTCGGAGACCCCGAGCACCTCGCCGATGCGGCTGAAGGGGGCCCGCGCGTCCACCTCCAGGGCGTGGAGGACTTGGGTGTCGAGCGCGTCGTAGGGGGTGGAATCCATCCTCGAAGCACCTCTCTTTGTCGAATTCCGTCGGATCCGACCCCGTGGCACGGCAGATCCGCCGCTCCCCGCCATCGTACGGAGTGACGAAGCAATCCAACCGGGTCGAGCCGGATCAACCGGATCGAGTCGAACCGAGCCGAATCGGTCGGCGATACGAAAGGTCGGAACTCACCATGCGTACATGGGGGACCCTGACGGCGGTCTGCCTGGGCACGTTCATGCTGCTGCTCGACGTGTCCATAGCCGTCGTGGCGCTGCCGGACATGGCCGGCGCGCTGCATGCCTCGCTCAGTGATCTGCAGTGGGTGATGGACGGATACGCGCTGGCGCTCGCCGCGCTGCTGCTCGGGACCGGGGCCGCCGCCGACATTCTGGGGCGGCGCCGGGTGCACGTCGTGGGCGTGGTCGTGTTCGCGCTCGCCTCGCTGGTGTGCGGCCTGTCGAGCGGTCCCGGGATGCTCGTGACCGCGCGCGTCGTGCAGGGGCTGGGCGCCGCGGCGATGTTCGCGACCACGCTGCCGATCATCGGGTCCGTCTACCAGGGGCGGCAGCGGTCGATCGCGCTCGGCGTGTTCGGTGCCGTCAGCGGGGGCGCGGCCGCGATCGGACCCGTACTCGGCGGGCTGCTCACCGAGGGGCCCGGCTGGCGGTGGATCTTCTGGGTCAATCTGCCGGTGAGCGTCGCCGCGGTGTGGCTGACGCTGCGGGCCGTGCCGGAGTCGCGCGGGCCGAAGGAGCGGCGCATCGACTGGGCCGGGACCGTGACGTTCGCGGCGTTCGCCGGGGGTGCGACCTACGGCGTGATCCGCGCCGGGGAGCGGGGCTGGAGCGAGCGGGGTGCGCTGGTCGCCTTCGCCGCGGCGGCCGTGGCGCTGCTGGCCTTCGTGCTCGTGGAGCGGCGTTCCGCGCATCCGATGCTCGATCTGGCGCTGTTGCGCAGGCCTGCGTTCGTGGGCGTGATGGTGGGCGCGTTCGCCTTCAACGCGGCCGCTTTCGGGGTGATGCCGTACCTGTCGCTGTGGCTGCAGACGCTGCTCGGGATGAGCCCGGTCCGCGGCGGTCTGGTGTTCCTGTCGCTGTCGGGGGCCTCGGTGGTGGTGTCGATCCTCGGCGGGAAGCTGCTGCACGGGGTGCCCGCGCGGATCACGGTGGGCGGCGGGCTCGTGCTGATCGGGGTCGGGGTGTGCTGCCAGGGCGTGCTCGACGCGGGCTCGACGGCGGCCACGCTGGTGCCGGGTCTGGTGCTGACCGGGATCGGGGTCGGTCTCGTCGCGCCGGGGCTCGCGGGCGCCGCGCTGGCCACGGTCGAGCCGGCCAGGGCGGGCATGGCGGGCGGTTCCCTCAACACGTTCCGCCAGCTCGGGTACGCGCTCGGGATCGCCGTCTTCGGCACCGTGCTGATCTCGCGGATGCAGGACACCCTGCCGCGCGGGGCCGCGCACGCGCTCGCGGGCGGCGGGGCGGACGCCCTGCGCGGGCAGGTGCCTGAGCACGCGCTGCGCACGGCTTTCGCACAGGGTCTCAACTCGGCTTCGCTGCTTGCCGGTTGTGTGGCGCTCGTCGGGGGCTTCGTGGTCCTGGCCCTGGTACGGTCGCCCCGGACACCCGTTGCGGAACCGACCACTCCGTCCAAAGAGCCGGTCGGTTCGCCCCGGTGACCTCTCCGTAGGGATTCGGTGGAGACCGATGAAGAACGGTGAAGAGGGGCAGGAGATTACGCCCGCGAAACTTACTGAAGCGTAAGTATTCTGTCCCGCCCCTTCCCTTGTGGCCGCATTTAACCGGCTGACCTGTGCATATTCCGCGCGCTTCCGGCGAGTTGACACCCCTCCCGCCGGGGCGCGCGGTCGGGTACCGTCACCGACGCTGTGCGGAGCGCCACAAGGAGCAACTTTGCGCGAGTTCACCAATCCCGCTCTGGCGTCGGCGCCGCCGGTGGGCGGCCTGGCCGACGCCGTCTTCGATCATGCCCTGGAGGACCCCTCGCACATCGCCTTCGGGCGCAAGGACAAACAGGGGCACTGGCGTGAGGTGACCGCGGGCGAGTTCGGCGACGAGGTCCTCGCGCTGGCCAAGGGGCTGCTCGCGCAGGGCATCCGGTTCGGCGACCGCGTCGCGATCATGTCCCGTACGCGCTACGAGTGGACGCTCTTCGACTTCGCCCTGTGGACCATCGGCGCCCAGGTCGTCCCGATCTATCCCACGTCGTCGGCCGAGCAGGTCTTCTGGATGCTGTACGACGCCCAGGTGACGGCGGCGGTCGTGGAGCACGAGGACCACGCGATGACCATCGCCACGGTCATCGACCGGCTGCCGCAGCTGCACCGCCTGTGGCAGCTGGACGGCGGCGCGGTCGACGAGGTGACCGCCTCCGGCACCCACATCGACGACGACACCGTGCACCGGCACCGGCGCGCGGTCACCCCGGACTCGGTCGCCACGATCATCTACACGTCCGGGACGACGGGCCGCCCCAAGGGCTGTGTGATCACGCACGCGAACTTCATGTTCGAGGCGGACACGATGGTGACGCGCTGGGAGCCGGTGTTCTCCTCCAAGCGCGACAACGCGGCGTCCACGCTGCTGTTCCTGCCGCTCGCCCACGTCTTCGGGCGGATGGTGCAGATCGCGGCCGTGCGCGGCGGCGTGAAGCTCGGGCACCAGCCGCAGCTGAACGCGGCGGCGCTGCTGCCCGACCTCCAGGCCTTCCGACCCACCTTCATCCTCGCGGTGCCGTACATCTTCGAGAAGGTCTTCAACGCGGCCCGCAGGAAGGCCGAGAAGGACGGCAGGTCCGGGCCCTTCGACAAGGCCGTGGAGTGTGCCGTGAAGTACGCGGACGCGCAGGAGGCCAAGGCCTTCGGCACGGGCCCCGGCCCGTCCGCCTCGCTGCGCATGCAGCACTCGCTCTTCGACAAGCTCGTGTACTCCAAGGTGCGCGAGGCGATGGGCGGCAAGGTGCGGCACGCGATGTCGGGCGGCTCGGCGATGGACCGCAGGCTCGGCCTGTTCTTCGCGGGCGCGGGCGTCACGATCTACGAGGGCTACGGGCTGACCGAGTCGACCGCCGCGGCCACCGCGAACCCGCCGGAGCAGACCCGCTACGGCACGGTCGGCAAGGCGATCCCCGGCACCACGGTGCACATCGCGGAGGACGGCGAGGTGTGGCTGTACGGGGGCAACGTGTTCCAGGGCTACCTCAACGACCCGAAGGCGACCGACGCGACCCTGCACGACGGCTGGCTCGCCACCGGTGACCTGGGCTCCCTCGACGAGGACGGCTATCTGACCATCACCGGGCGCAAGAAGGAGATCCTGGTGACCTCCGGCGGCAAGAGCGTCTCGCCGCAGCAGCTCGAGGAGCGGGTGCGCGACCACCCGCTGGTCGCGCAGTGCATCGTCGTCGGCAACGACCGGCCCTACATCGCGGCGCTCGTCACCCTCGACTCCGAGGCCGTGGAGCACTGGCTCGGCATGCGCGGCAAGCAGCTGATGACACCGGTCGATCTGGTGCACGACCCGGATCTGGAGATGGAGGTGCGGCGCGCGGTGGTCGCCGCGAACACCCTCGTCTCGCAGGCCGAGTCGATCCGCACGTTCCGGATACTGGCCCACCAGTTCACCGAGGAGCACGGGCTGCTCACCCCGTCCCTGAAGCTGAAGCGCAAGGCGATCGAGACGGCGTACTCGGCGGAGGTGGACGCGCTGTACCGGGCGTGATCCGTACGCCCACCGGTTTCTGACGGTTCATCAATTACCGATGCGTCAGTTATTGACGGTTCATCAGGTCGGACACAGAATCACCCTCACTTCGACGGAGGGGGCCCGACCGTGTCGCGACCGATCCGCGCCATCACCGCCACCGTGGCGGCACTTCTGCTCGCCACCGCCTGCAACTCCACCGCCAACAGCAACTCCCCGGCGGACAAGGGGAGTTCCGTACGCGGTGTGACCGCGGACGCCATCAAGGTGGGCGGCATCGTCTCCATGACGACCGCGAGCGGGTACAGCAAGAAGGACACCGATCTGGGGGCGAAGGCCCGCTTCGACCGTGCCAACGCCGAGGGCGGGATCAACGGGCGGAAGATCGACTACCTGGGCGCCGAGGACGACGGGCAGGACCCGGCGAAGAACCTGGCCGCCGCCCGCAAACTCGTCCAGCAGGACAAGGTGTTCGCGATCGCGCCGATGAGCTCGGTGACGTTCTCGGGGGCGGACTTCCTGCAGAAGCAGCAGGTGCCGACGTTCGGCTGGGGCACGATCCCCTCGTTCTGCGGACCGACGTACATCTACGGCTTCGGCGGCTGCATGGTGCCGATGCCGGGCGGCACCATCTCGCAGACCTGGCCCGAGGGGCTCAAGCAGGTCACGGGCGGCGCGAAGGGCAAGTCCGTCGCCATCCTCGCCAACGACAACGACGCGGGCACCTTCGCCATCCGCACGTACAAGCAGGGCTTCGCGGAGGCCGGCTACAAGGTCACCTACGCCAAGTCGTCGGTGCCCGCGACGTCGGTGCCGAGCGACTGGTCCGCGTACACGAAGGAACTGCTGCGCAGCAACGGCGGCAAGGCACCGGACGCCGTGGTGTCGGTGATGCAGACGCCGTACAACATCGGCCTGTTCACGGCGATCAAGCGCACCGGCTTCAAGGGCGTGCTCACCGATCCGACCGACTACGACCCCGGGCTGCTCGCCAAGAACACGACGAAGCAGGCGCTGGACGGCGTGCACATCCTGCTGTCCTTCGAGCCGTTCGAGTCGTCGACGCCCGCGATGCAGCAGTTCAAGGCGGACATCAAGAAGGCGGCGGGCGGCAAGGACGTGCCGCTCAACATGCACATGATGACCGGCTACATGAGCGCCGACCTGTTCCTCGCCATCGCGAAGAAGGCGGGCAAGGACCTGACCGTCGCCTCGTTCCAGGAGGCCGCGGACGGATTCTCGGACACCGGGACCATGGTCGGCGACCGCCAACTGCCCCGCGGGCAGAAGGAGTCGTTCGGCTGCGGGGCCCTCGTGCAGCTCAAGGACGGGGCGTACCGGGTGTCGTCGGCGTTCAAGTGCTATCCGCCGATCCCGTTCAAGTAGCGGCGCCTGAAGGGGACTTCGCATGAATGACCTGCTGGCCTTCGTGCTGAGCGGGCTGGTGTCGGGCGCGCTGTACGCGCTGCTCGCCACCGGGCTCGTCCTCTCCTACTCGGCCTCCGGCCTGTTCAACTTCGCGCACGGCGCGACGGCGTACCTGTGCGCGCTCGCCTTCTACGAGCTGCACTCCGGCTTCGGCTGGCCCGCCGTGCCGACCGCGCTGCTCGTGGTCCTCGTCGCGGCTCCCTTGCTGGGGTGGGGACTTGACCGGCTGATGTTCCGCAAACTGGCGCGGGTCGGGGAGAGCGCGCAGATCGTGGCGACGATCGGGCTGCTCGTCGCGCTGCCCGCGCTCGGCCTGTGGGTGGTGGATCTGCTCGACGACGCGGGGGCCTCGGTGAAACCCGCCGAGAACCAGTTCGGCCTGCCGGGCGTGGGGCCGAGCCCCGCGAAGAACTGGCAGCTGATGGACGGCGTCGGCATCGACTCCGACCAGCTGATCACCTGGGTGACGACGGCCGTGGTCGCGCTCGGGCTCTGGATCGTCCTGCGGCACACGGCACTTGGGCTGAAGCTGCGGGCCAACGTCGACAACCGGTCGCTCGTCGAGCTGCGCGGAACGAGCGCGGACCGGCTCTCCTCGGTGGCGTGGATGATGTCGTCGGGGCTCGCGGGCCTGGCGGGTGTGCTCGCCACTCCCCTGCTCGGGCTCTCCTCGCACGACTTCACCCTGTTCCTGTTCGTGTCGGCGACGGCCGCGGTGCTCGGCCGGTTCATGTCGGTGCCGCTGGCGTTCGCGGGCGGGCTCGGGCTCGGGGTGCTGCAGAACCTGGTCGCGGGGTACGCCTCGTTCGCGGAGAAGATCACCGGGTTCCGTACGGCGGTGCCGTTCCTGATCCTGTTCGCCGGGCTGCTGCTGCTCACGCGGCGGCAGCGCACGGCGGGCACGGCCGCGGTGGACGCGCCGCCCGTCGACTATCTGGCGGGGCGTTCCCGGGCGCGGCGCTGGGGCCCGTGGGCAGTGGCGGCGGTGCTGATGGCCGCGGCCTTCTACACGGTGACGACGCCGTTCTGGAGCGGCATCCTCGCCCAGGGTCTGGCGATCTCCCTGGTGTTCATGTCGTTCACCGTGGTGACCGGGCTCGGGGCGATGGTGTCGTTGGCGCAGGCGTCGTTCGTGACGGGCGCGGCGCTGGTCGCCGGGATCCTGATGAGCCACGGGGTGCCGTTCGTCGGCGCGGCGCTCGTCGGGACGTGCGCGGCGGCGGCGCTCGGCGCGCTCGTGGCGCTGCCCGCGCTGCGGCTCGGCGGCCGCTCGCTGGCCCTCGCCACGCTCGCCCTGGCCTTCCTCGCCGACCAAGTCCTGTTCCAGATGAGCTGGTTGAGGAACGGGGACACCGGCTGGGAGATCCCCCGAGCCGTCTTCGGACCGGTCGATCTGGGCGACGACCGGGCGATGGGCGTCGCCATGGTCGTGCTGTGCGCGGCGGCGGTGGCGGGGCTCGGCGCGCTGCGCGGCTCGCGGGCCGGGCGGGCGATGCTCGCGGTGCGCTCGGCGCCGGCCGCGGCGATGGCCTCGGGCGTCTCCGTGGTCCGCACGAAACTGCTCCTGTTCACCGTCTCGGCGGGCCTCGCCGGATTCGGCGGCGTGATGTACGCGTCGTACAACACCCGTATCACCGCGACCGACTTCACGGCGATGACCGGTCTGATCTGGCTCGCGGTGGTGGTCGCGGCAGGCGTGCGGCGGCCGCAGTTCGCGGTGGTCGCGGGCCTCACCTTCGCCGTGGTCCCCCACCTCATCAGCGACTACGTGACGGAGTCGGTGCAGCTGCCGGTCATCCTGTTCGGGCTCGCGGGCCTCGCGCTCGCCAACGACCCGGACGGGTACGCGGCGGCGTTCTCGGTGCGCCGCCACCGCCGCAGGGCGACGGCGGCACTGGAGGGCGCCTCGTCTCAGGAGCCCGTCACCGCCGCACCGGACCCGGACGCGGCGCTCCAACTCCTGGGCGTACGGGCCGGATACGACGGTGCGCCGGTCCTGCAGGGCGTCGACCTCACCGTCCGCCCCGGCGAGATCGTGGCACTGCTCGGGCCGAACGGCGCCGGGAAGTCGACCGCGTGCAAGGTCGCCGCGGGACTGATGTCACCGCTGCGGGGACAGGTGTACGTCGCCGGGCGCGCCGCGGGTGGCGAGGGTGCCGTGCGGCGGGCACGCGCCGGGGTGGTGCTCGCACCCGAGGGCCGCGGCATCTTCCCGTCCCTCACGGTGGACGAGAACCTGGCGCTTCAACTGCCTCTCAAGACAGACAGGTTGGCGGTCTACGAGCGGTTCGCAGGGCTCGCCGCCCGTCGCGACGTCACGGCGGGCTCGCTCTCCGGCGGCGAGCAGCAGATCCTCGCGCTCGCCCCGCTGTTGCACAGTCCCCCGCGCGTACTGATCGCCGACGAGCCGTCGCTCGGCCTCGCGCCCCGGGTCGTCGACGAGGTGTACCGGCTGCTCGCCGAACTCCGCGACGCGGGCACGGGGTTGCTGCTCGTCGAGGAGAAGGCGTCGGAGATCCTCGGCGTCGCGGACACCGTGGCGTATCTCGCGCAGGGGCGGGTCACCTGGTGCGGGCCGCGCGACAAGGTCGAGGCGGAGCGGCTCACGGACGCGTATCTCGGCATCTCGGCGACCAGTACGGAGGCCACGTCATGAGCGAGACGTACGTCCTGGAGGCCGAGGGCATCGGCGTGCGGTTCGGCGGGATACGCGCTCTGGACGGCGTCGCGCTGCGCCTCGCCCCCGGCGAGGTCTGCGGCCTCATCGGTCCGAACGGGGCGGGCAAGACGACGCTGTTCGACGTCGTGTCCGGGATCCGGCGGCCCGACGCGGGCCGGGTCCTGCTCGACGGCGCGGACATCACGCGGCGCTCCCCGGTGTGGCGGGCGCGGCACGGGATGCGCCGCACGTTCCAGCGCCAGCAGCTGTTCGGGCAGCTCACCGTCGCGGACAATCTGCTGGTCGCGCAGGAGTGGCGGCGCGGCGGCGCGGACGCGGAGCGGACCGGGCAGCTGCTCGACGCCTGCGGCCTGGCCGCGCTCTCGGACACGTACGCGGGAACGCTGCCGGTGGGGCGGGCCCGCATGGTGGAGCTGGCGCGGGCCGCCGCCGACCGCCCGCGCGTCCTGCTGCTCGACGAGCCCGCGTCCGGCATGACGGCCGACGAACGGGGACTGCTGGCGGCCGCGGTGCGGCGCCTGGCCGATCAGGACGGCTGCGCGGTGCTGCTCGTCGAGCACAACGTGGCCTTCGTGATGGAGCTCTGCTCCCGGGTCGTGGTCCTCGATCTCGGCAGGGTCCTCGCCGAGGGCACGCCCGCCGAGATCCGCGCCGACGAACGGGTGCGCGATGCCTACCTGGGAACCCAGACCCCGACCCAGAGTTCACATACGTGACTGGCAGACTTGGTCGTCGGCACAGGAATGCGCCTACGCCCGTGATCGTTGACCATGGGAGTACCACCCGACGACTTAAGGATCGACACCTCGTGAGCAAGGTCCCCCCGATCATCCTGAACAACGGCGTCGAGATGCCGCAGCTCGGTTTCGGCGTGTGGCAGGTGCCGGACGACGAGGCCGAGAAGGCCGTCGCGACGGCGCTGGAGGCCGGGTACCGCAGCATCGACACCGCCGCCATCTACGGCAACGAGGAGGGCACGGGCAAGGCGATCGCCGCGTCCGGCGTGGCCCGCGAGGACCTCTTCGTCACGACGAAGCTGTGGAACGCCGACCAGGGCCACGACGCCACCCTGCGCGCCTTCGACACCTCGCTCGCCAAGCTCGGCCTCGACCACGTGGATCTGTACCTGATCCACTGGCCGCTGCCGTCCAAGGACACGTACGTGGACACGTACAAGGCGCTCGAGAAGATCTACGCGGACGGCCGCGCCAAGGCCATCGGCGTCTCGAACTTCCTGCCCGAGCACCTGGACCGGCTGACCGCCGAGACCTCGGTGATCCCGGCCGTGAACCAGATCGAGCTGCACCCGCACCTGCAGCAGCACGCCCTGCGCGAGAAGCACGCGGAGCTCGGCATCGCCACCGAGGCCTGGTCGCCGCTCGGCCAGGGCAAGGGCCTCCTAGAGGTCCCGGCGATCGTCGCCATCGCCCAGAAGCACGGCCGCACCCCGGCCCAGGTCGTCCTGCGCTGGCACGTGCAGCTGGGCAACGTGGTGATCCCCAAGTCCGTGACGCCGTCGCGGATCAAGGAGAACATCGACGTCTTCGGCTTCGAGCTCGACCCCGAGGACCTCGGCGCGATCAGCGCGCTCAACGAGGACCGGCGGCTCGGCCCGGACCCGGCCACGTTCGACGTCGCCTGATCCCCGGGATCAGCGGGCCGGAGAAGATCATGTGCGGCGGGCCGCCGGCCCGCCGCACGGCCGTGCGAGCGGACGTTGGTGTGGTAGTGCTCGGCGCCCTCAGGCAGACAGCTGCCCTCGATGTGCCAGCCGGCACGTTCCGGATCCCCTCCACGCTCCAGTGGTCGGGCAAGCCGGACACCTGGAACGCGTCAAGTCCCGGCGCGGACGACGCCGTGTACGTACCAACGGTTCTGGGCCCAGGCGGACATCGCGCTCGCCATGGACTCCTACGGCGTCGTGATCGTCGGCCGCGGTGGTGTCGGCATCTTGTTCCCGATGAAGAAGCTCGGGTGCGGTGGCTGGTTGTACGCGGTGTTCTGCCAGGCCAGGCCCGTGCGGTACATCGTGTCGTGGAGCAGGGTCGTGATGCGGGTGCTCGTCTCGATCGGGGTCGAGTAGATGCGCAGGGCCGTGTTGTCGGACGTCGGCCAGACGACCTCCTCGCGCCAGTCGCCGAGGATGTCGCCGGAGAGCGACGGGGTGGCCTTGGTCGAGTTGTTGGAGTGGACGCCCGAACCGGTCAGCAGCCGGGTGTCCGCGGACGTGCCGTACTTGTCGATGTGCGTGCCGTCGAGGAGTTCGCGGGTGGTGTCGCCGTCCCACCAGGACAGGAAGTTGACGGAGGACGGCTCGCGGCCCTTCGTCGCGCCCGCCTCGTCGCGGATCGATGAGTCCGACGCCGACCAGGCCTCCGCGCCGTCGTTGCCCGCGTAGATGTCGTCGGCCACGCCACGGCCGTTGTCGCAGCAGGCGGCGAGCTTCCACTTCACCGTGCCGTTGGCCGGGTCGATGTACAGCTCGGCCGGCTGGGACGAGGACTCGGAGACCTTGAAGTACTCCAGGCCGGGCGAGGACGGGTCGAGGTCGGCGAGGTGCTGGGCGTCGCCGTGGCCCGTCTTCGTGGTCCACAGGCCCGACCCGTTGTCGTCCACGGCCATCGCGCCGTACACGATCTCGTCCTTGCCGTCTCCGTCGACGTCCCCGACGGAGAGCGAGTGGGAGCCCTGACCGTCGTACCCCTTGCCGGAGTTGGTGGACGCGTTGGTGTCGAACGTCCAGCGGCGCGTGAACCTTCCGTCGCGCCAGTCCCAGGCCGCGATCACCGTCCGCGTGTAGTAGCCGCGCGCCTCGATCAGGGAGGGCCGGGAGCCGTCGAGATACGCGGTGCCCGCGAGGAAGCGGTCGACGCGGTTGCCGTACGAGTCGCCCCACGACGACACCGTGCCGCGCGCGGGCACGTAGTCGACGGAGCTCATCGCGGCGCCGGTCCGCCCGTTGAACATGGTCAGGTACTCGGGCCCCGACAGGACGTATCCGCTGGAGTTGCGGTGGTCGGCGGAGGCGCTGCCGATGACCGTGCCCCGGCCGTCGACCGTCGCGTCGGCGGTCTTCATGGCGACCTCGGCCTTGCCGTCGCCGTCGTAGTCGTACACCTGGAACTGCGTGTAGTGCGCGCCGGAGCGGATGTTGCGGCCGAGGTCGACGCGCCACATCCGCGTGCCGTCGAGCTTCACGGCGTCGACGATCGTGTTGCCCGTGTATCCGGACTGGGAGTTGTCCTTGGCGTTCGTGGGCTGCCACTTGAGGACGAACTCGAGGACGCCGTCGCCGTCGAGGTCGCCGACGGACGCGTCGTTGGCCTCGTAGGTGTACGCGACGCCGTCGGGTGTCGTGCCGCCCGCGGGCGGCGTGATCGGTACGTCTTTGTAGCCCGTGCGGAACTGGACGGCGTGTGCCGAGTCCGCCTGCTCGGTGCCGTTCACGATCGCGCGGACCGTGTAGTCGGCGGAGCTGGGCGCGCCGGAGTGGAAGAAGTTCGTGGAGCCGGTGACCGGCGTGGAGTTGACCTTCGTACCGGCGCGGTAGACGTTGAAGGACACGTCGTCGGGGTCGGTGCCGAGCCAGCGCCAGGTGACCAGGTTCCCGGCGTCGGTGTGCACGCTGACCAGGCCGCGGTCGAGGCGCTCGGCCTGGCGTGCGGTGGCCGCGGAGGCCTCGTCGCCAGGCAGGAGGGTGAGCCCGGTGGCGGCGAGGGCCGCGGCCGTCGTGGTGGCGAGCAGCAGACGGCGGCGTCTGCGATGGGGGCGGGGCATGACGGACTCCTGGGGTGGGAACGTGCGGATGCCTTGCGTTCCGTCAGTTGCCGCCGACGAGAGGCGAGTTGCCGCGGCATGCCGATCAATTGCCGTGGTACGCAGCTCAGTTGCCGTCCGCGTACATCTGCGCCAGGGCCGCCGCCGTCGCCGCGATCCGCTCGCGCAGCTCGACCGGCTCGAGGACCTCGACGTCCGCGCCGAGCCGCAGGAAGTCGTCGTGCGCACGGCCGATCGACTCGATGGGGAGCGTGGCCCGCGTCCAGCCGTCGGGCTCCGCGGGGCCGAGGGCCGCGGTGGCGGGGAGCCGGTCCGCGGCGCCCGGCGCGATCCTGATCACGGCCTCGCCCGTGTGCAGCCGCCGGTGGAAGTCGTCCTGGTACGCCCTCCAGTACGCGGCCAGGTCGAAGTCGGCGGGCGGCGTGAACTCCTCCTCGGTGGCGCGGAGTTCGAGGATCTGGTCGACGCGGTAGGCGCGCGGGCCGCCGCTGCCCGCCGACGCGACGACGTACCAGCGGCCCGCCTTGAGCACGAGTCCGTACGGTTCCAGGCGTCGCTGCACGTCGGTGGGTGCGCGCCAGCGGCGGTACGTGACGTGCAGGACGCGCCGGTCCCAGACGGCGGCGGCCACCGCGGGCAGGTGCACGACGGGCTCCTCCTCGGCGTACCAGCCGGGTGCGTCGAGGTGGAAGCGGGCGCTGATCCGGTCGGCGTGCGTGCGCAGTTCGGCGGGGAGCGCGGCCCGGACCTTCAACTGGGCGGCGGCGAGCACCGGGCCGAGTCCGAGGTCGGCGGCGGGGCCCGGCACCCCGGCGAGGAACAGGGCCTCGGCCTCCTGGCTGGTCAGGCCGGTCAGCCGGGTGCGGTAGCCGTCGAGCAGCCGGTAGCCGCCCGCGTGCCCCGCGTCTCCGTACAGCGGAACGCCCGCGGCCTGCAGCGCCTCCACGTCGCGGTAGACGGTGCGTACGGAGACCTCGAGCTCGGCGGCGAGTTGGGCAGCGGTCCGGGAGCCCCTGGTCTGGAGCAGCAGCAGGATCGAGACGAGACGGCTGGACTTCACTGACACAGGATGTCAGTGAAGTCGGCTTAGCGTCCCGCCATGACCTTCCGAGAGAAGCTGCTGACCGTGGCACCGCCCCTGGAAACGGCGGGGCGCCGCGTCAAGCGCTACCACGTGACGGACGACCCCCTGGGCCTCGCGCCCGACGTCGCCGAGGCCGCGTACGCGATCCTGCCGAAGCTGCTGCCGGAGCCGGACGGCACGCCACCGGGCACGTTCACCGTCCTGCACCAGGGTGGCGACGGCGGCGTGTACCTCAACGCCTACAGCTGGGTGTGGGACAACGTCCTGCACTTCCGGGGTGCCGCCGCGGCCCAGCCGGCGCTCGGCTGCCCGGACGGCGACCCGACCCACTTCGTGCTGCCCGAATCCCCGTGGATCGGCTGCGTCTGGGAGCTGCCGCCGATCCTGCACGAACGCGACGCCTGGGTCCGGCACCTGCTGGCACCCGACTCCCCCGATCTCGACGCCTACGTACACGACACGCTGCCCGAGGGCACGACAGGAGACCGCTCATGAGCACCGCCCGCGACTTCGACTTCTTCATCGGCGACTGGGACACGGTCCACCGCCGTCGGCTCGACTTCCTCGACCCGGACAGCGGCTGGGAGGAGTTCGGCGCGACGAACCGCTGCTGGGCCCTGTTCGGCGGCGCCGCCAACATCGACGAGATGCCCGTGCCGTCGCAGGGCTGGACGGGGCTCACGCTGCGCCTCTTCGACCCGGAGACCCGGCAGTGGTCGCTGAACTGGTCCACGGACCGCACCGGACGCCTCTTCCCGCCCGTCGTCGGCCAGTTCACCGACGGGCGCGGGGAGTTCATCGGTGACGACACACACGACGGCAAGGACGTGAAGGTGCGGTTCGTGTGGTCGGGGATCTCGGCGACCACGGCGCACTGGGAGCAGGCGTTCTCGCTCGACGAGGGCCGTACGTGGCTGACGAACTGGACGATGGCCTTCACCCGCCGGTCCGACGAGCCGGACGGCGAACGCGCTTGACTTCGCGTGCACTTCAACACGTTGACTCCTGCTCACAGCCCGGCCCGCAGCAGGCGGCCGGGCCCCGCAAGGGGGGATCTCGCATGAAGTACCGCACCATCGGCACGGCCGAGTCGACGCGCCGCGAGGTGAGCGTTCTCAGCCTCGGCGCCATGCTGTTCGGCACGCTCACCGACGAGAAGACGTCGTTCGCGATCCTCGACCGGTACGTCGAGGCGGGCGGCACCTTCGTCGACACCTCCGACAACTACGCGTTCTGGCAGACCGGCAGCGTCGGCGGCGAGAGCGAGACGGTCCTCGGCAACTGGCGGCGCAGCCGCGGCATCGGCGACGAGATCGTCATCGCCACGAAGCTCGGCGCCGCCCCGCTCGCACCGGGCACCGGGTACGTGGACAACGGGGAGGGTCTGTCGGCCCCGGCCATCCGCAGGGCCGTGGCGGGCAGCAAGGCGCGGCTCGGCATGGACCGCCTCGACGTGCTGTACGCGCACATTCCCGACCCCGAGGTCGAACTCGCCGAGACGGTACGGGAGTTCGGGTCGCTCGTGAACGAGGGCTCGGTCGGACTGCTCGGCGTCTCCAACCACTGGGCGTGGCAGGTGGAGCGGGCCCGGGCCATCGCGCGGGCCGAGGGCCTGCCCGGGTACGAGTTGCTGCAGTACCAGCACAGCTATCTGCGGCACCGCATCGACACCCCGAGCCAGCTGTCCCCGGACGGTGAACTGGGCACCGCCGACGGCAACCTGCTCAGCATGGTGCGGGCCGAGCGGGACCTCACGCTGGTCGCGTACTCGCCGCTGCTCGGCGGGGCGTACGTACGGGACGACAAGAAGCTCAGCCCGGGCCACGACCACGGCAGCGTCAAGCCGCGGATGGCGGCGCTGAAGGACGTGGCGAAGTCCTCGGGGGGCACCGTGAACCAGGTGGTGCTCGCCTGGATGATCGGCGCCGACGTCCCGGCGATCCCGCTGGTCGGCGCGTCGTCCGTGGCGCAGATCGAGGAGAGCCTGGGGGCGGTCGACCTGGAGCTGACCGAGGACGAGCGGGCTCGCCTGGACGTGGTCTGACCCGGCCTCGGACCGGCGGTCGGCCGCCGCTTCCTTGCCTGCCCTGAACTCCGGTGTCACCATTGGTCCGAAATTACGGTCGGTGGGTGACGCGGGAGGTCGCGATGGGCACGGGCACGAGACGAACGGGCGGCGCCCTGGCGCTCGGGGCGGCGGTCGCCGGTCTGGGAGCGGGGGCCGGCTGGCTGTGGCGGCACCAGGCCGAGATCGCGTTCTCCCGCCCGGTCAACGAGTGGGCGTTCACGCACATGTCCGCGGTCCTGCCGACGGAGCCGGTGGCCCGGGCCGCCACGCCCCGGCCGCTGCCGTCCGCACCGGGGCTGCACGGATTCGCGTACGAGCACGACGGCGAGCGGCGCACCCTCGCCCAACTGCACGCGCGGACCCACACGACGGGCTTCGCGGTGCTGCACCGCGGGGTGCTCGTGCGCGAGGAGTACCCGGGACGCTTCGCCTCGCCGCAGGCCAGGTTCCAGCTGTTCTCGCTGACCAAGTCGGTCACGTCGATGCTCATCGGGATCGCCCTGGAGGAAGGCGCCCTCGGGTCCCTGGACGACAAGGTGGTCACACTCCTGCCGCAGCTGGCGGGCAGCGCGTACGACGGGCCGACGGTCGGGGACCTGCTCCACATGAGCAGCGGCGTCGGCTTCGTGGAGGACTACGCCGACCCCCACTCCTCGTTCGCGCGCTTCGAGCGGGCGGTGTCGGGCGGCGGCTCCCTCCTGGAAGTGGTGCGCTCGCTGCCGCGTGCGGCGGAGCCCGGCGGTACGTTCAACTACTCCACGGTGGACTCCCAGGTCCTCGGCTGGGTCCTGGAAGCGGCGACGGGCACGACCCTGGCGCAGTACGCGCACAGCCGCCTGTGGAGCCGCATCGGGGCGGAGCGCGACGCGTACTACTTCCTCACCCGGGGGCGGCCGCGCACCGCGCTCGGCGGCGGTTCGCTCAACGCGGCGGTGCGGGACATGGCGCGGATCGGCCTGCTGATGGCGCGCGGCGGCGAGCTGGACGGGCAGCGGATCGTGCCCGCGGCGTGGGTCGGGCGCAGCCGCGGCGCGGGCCTGCCGCACCTGGACGTGGGCGCGCTCGGCCCGGACTTCCCCCGGCACTACGGGTACGCGAACCAGTGGTGGACGCTCGGCGGGGAACGCCGCTCGTTCACCGGGATCGGCATCCACGGGCAGTACCTGTGGGTCGACCCCGAGGCCGATGTGGTGGTGGTCAAGACGAGCGCGTGGAACACGGCGGAGGACGAGGCCAGGGACGCCGAGACGGTGGCCGCGCTGCGGGCCCTGGTCACACACCTGGAGACGGCCGGCTGAGCCCCTGCGGCGGCAACGGCGGTCGATAGGATGACCGACATGACCGCATCACGGGCGAAAGCAGCGCCGCAGGCCACGCCGCGGCGCGGTCGTCCGCCGTCCACCTCGCTCAACCACGACCTGATCCTCGACACCGCGTTCGCCCTCGTCGACCGCGAGGGCGCCGACGCCCTCACCCTGCGCCGCCTCGGCTCCGACCTGGGCGCCAACCACACCGCGGTGCTGCGGCACTTCGCGGGCAAGGACGAGATCCTGCTCGGGCTCGCCGAGCGTCTGCTCCAGGAGGCGATGGACGGCTTCGCACCGTCCGGCGACTGGCGCGCGACGCTGGAGACGCTGGCCCGCAGGGTGCGCGCGGCGTGCCTGGCGCACCCGCAGGTCGCGGTCCTCGTCGCCACGCGCGTCACGCGCCGCGAGGCGGAGTTCCACGGCGCGGACGTGGTCATCGGCGCCCTGCGCAGGGCCGGGTTCGGCGACCGCGACGCGGCCCGCTACTACCGGTCGCTGGTCGACACCGCCCTGGCCGTGTCCTCGTACGAGGCGTCGGTCGTCGCCCTCGGCAGCGCCACCCGGGAGGGCGACCGGATGGCGTGGCGCCGCGAGTACCTGGCCGTGTCGCCGAGCCGCTACCCGGACCTGGCGGCGGTCGCCCCGCATCTGGCCGGGGCCGACGAGGACGACCAGTTCGAGACGACGCTCGGCCTGATGCTGGACGCGATCGCCCTGCGGGCCGCAGGGACTCCTAACGGCTGAAGGCCAGCACCGTGTACGTGGGTTCCGGCCGCGGGACCTCCTGCCCGGGCAGCGCCTCGAGCCGCCGGGCCAGGTCCTCGCCGCCGTCCGCGTGGATCCGCCCCTCCCGTACGTCCCGCGCGAGCCGGGCCGGGGTGCGGCCCTGCCCGTGCCCCACGAAGGTGGCCCGGCCGCAAGGACGCAGCCCGTGTCCGTCGGCGTACGCCGTGATGAGCTCGGCCGCGTCGGCCGGGCGGCGGCGGGCGTACGGCTCGACGAGCGCGCAGATGTCGCTGCCCATCAGGTGCGCGGCGCCCTTGTCGACGGTCGTGAGGTAGACGCCGCCGGGGCGCAGCACGCGCGCGGCCTCGGCGACGACGGGCGCCGCGTCGTCAAGGAGGTGGAGCAGCCAGATCGACGTGACGGCGTCGAACGTGCCGTCCGCGAAGGGGAGTTGACGGGTGTCGGCGCGCGCCACCGCCCCGTCGAGACGGGGCCCCGCCGCGCGCAGCATGCCCTCGGCCAGGTCCACGCCGAAGGGGCGCAGGCCCGGCCGGGCCAGGCGGCGCGTGACGATGCCGGTGCCGCAGGCCAGGTCGAGCAGGGCCCGGGCGGTGGGCGGGACGAGGGGGAGGATCGCGTCGGCGGCGGCCCGGGCGCGGGGTTCGCCGCCGCGGGTCGCGTCGTACCGGGTCGCTTCCTGGTCGTAGTCGAGCACGACCCCGACTTTAGGGGGTGTCCGGGGAGAAGATCACGTCGCGCCGTGGCCGGGGGCCAACTCCTCCACCCTTCGGGCCAGTTCGAAGTCCTTCACCGTCACGGCGCCGCCCGCGTCGTGCGTGTTCACGGCGAGGGCAACGGTGTTGTAGCCGAGGGTGAGGTCGGAGTGGTGGTTCAACTCCTCCTGTGTCTGGGCGATGTGCACGACGAGGGCGGTCGCCGCGAAGTGCGAGCCCAGGCGGTAGGTGCGGGTGATGCGGGCGCCGTCGAGCGACCAGCCGGGCAGTTCGGCGAGGCGGTCCTCGATCTCCTTCTGGGAGAGCGGTTCTGTAGGCATGCCTCCAGCGTGCCACCGACCCCGGGTTACGGTCTCCCCATGACAACTGCGGCGCGCAAGAACACGTCCGAAGTGGGCCGGCTGTTGCGCGGTTGGCGCGAGCAGCGGCGGGTCAGTCAGCTGGACCTCGCGCTGCGCGCGGACTCGTCGGCGCGGCACATCAGTTTCGTGGAGACGGGCCGCTCACGCCCGAGCGAGGAGCTGATCCTGCGCCTCGCCGAGCACCTCGACGTACCGATGCGGGACCGCAACGCCCTTCTGCTGGCGGCGGGTTACGCTCCCCGGTTCACCGAGACCCCGCTGGACGACCCGTCGATGGGCGCGCTGCGGGAGGGCCTGGAGCGGCTGCTGCGCGGGTACGAGCCGTATCCGGCGCTGATCGTCGACGCGACGTACAACGTGGTGGCGGCGAACCGCGGCATCGCGATGCTGATGGCGTCCCTGCCCGAGGACCTCCTCGCCCAGCCGCTGAACGCGATGCGGCTCACCCTGCACCCGCGCGGCCTCGCGCCGCGGATCCGCAACCTGCGGGAGTGGCGCGGGCACCTGCTGGCCCAGATGGAGCGGCAGATCGCCCTGGCCCGCTCGGACGCGCTGCGGGAGCTGTACGAGGAGGTCGCGGCGTACCCGGTCCCGGCGGACTCGGGCTCCGAACCGGCCGAGCCCGTACCGTATTTCGCGCTGCCGATGGTGATCGAGCACGAGGGGCACGTGCTGTCGTTCGTGTCGTCGATCTCGACGTTCAACACGCCGATGGACGTGACGGTCGCCGAGCTGGCCGTCGAGACGCTGCTCCCGGCCGACCCGGCGACGGTCAAGTTCCTTCAGTCCGAGGTGAGTTGAGACCGGGCGGCGCGCAGGGCCGCGTGCTGGAGCGCGGCGAAGGCGGCGACGGTCACGGCTTGCAGCGGCACCCACACGGTCCCTGCCGTGCTCGGTGACAGCCAGGCGAACAGCGCGATGAGACTGAGCGCCGCCCAGGTCAGGTTGGCCTCGACGACGACCCGCACCCCGAGGACGGGCGGGCTGCTGCGCGCCGCGAGGGCCGCGACCGCGATGCCGTAGGCGACGAGGAGGGCACCGAGGCCGAGGAGCAGCCCGCGGTCGACGCCGAGGAAACGGCCGAGCGGGCCGGACGCGGCGACGTAGGCGAGGCCGTTGCCGGTGGTGACGGCCGCGTCCAGGGCCAGGAACCGGCGCAGCCAGGTGCGGCCGTGCACCGACGTGTTCGGGACACCGGTCGTCGACGTGGTGGTGGCGGACATGCGATCACTCTCCGTGGTCGGTGGGGCGGTCTCGTGCTCCGTCCCCCCGAGGATGTCCGCGGCCGGGCCGCCCGTCGATTACGCCCCGGGTAATGGCGCGGGCACCCGTACGGCCCTCGCCCGCAGGTGGCATCGCTCCCCCGCCCCTAGCGTGCGAAGGACGGGACAGCGAGGGAGCACACGGTGACAGACACGACGCGCACCCCGAAGGAGCCGGCCGCGCCGCTGCTCGGCGCGGGGCGGTTCTTCACGCGCGGCAAGGCCGCCCCCGACCTGCACAGCGTGCAGATCAAGGGCGGCCGGGACGGCGACGTGTTCTACCGGGACCGGTGGAGCCACGACAAGGTCGTGAACTCGACCCACGGCGTGAACTGCACCGGCTCGTGCCGGTGGAAGGTGTACGTCAAGGACGGCATCATCACGTGGGAGACCCAGCAGACGGACTACCCGAGCGTGGGCCCCGACCGTCCCGAGTACGAGCCGCGCGGCTGCCCGCGAGGAGCGGCCTTCTCCTGGTACACGTACTCCCCCACCCGCGTGCGCTACCCGTACGTCCGGGGCGTCCTCCTGGAGCTGTACCGGGAGGCGAAGGCCCGCCTCAAGGACCCGGTGCTCGCGTGGGCCGACATCCAGAACGACCCCGAGCGGCGCCGGAAGTACCAACTGGCGCGCGGCAAGGGCGGGTTGGTGCGGGCCACGTGGGACGAGGCGGTCGAGATCGTCGCCGCCGCGCACGTGCACACCATCAAGACGTACGGGCCCGACCGCGTCGCGGGGTTCTCGCCGATCCCGGCGATGTCGATGGTGTCGCACGCGGCAGGGGCCCGGTTCATGTCGCTGATCGGTGCGCCCATGCTGTCGTTCTACGACTGGTACGCCGACCTTCCCGTGGCCTCGCCGCAGGTCTTCGGCGACCAGACGGACGTACCGGAGTCGGGTGACTGGTGGGACGCCGCGTATCTGATGATGTGGGGCTCGAACGTCCCCGTCACGCGGACGCCCGACGCGCACTGGATGGCCGAGGCCCGCTACCGGGGCCAGAAGGTCGTCGTCGTGGCGCCCGACTACGCGGACAACGCCAAGTTCGCCGACGAGTGGCTGCACCCGCACCCCGGCACCGACGGCGCGCTCGCCCTGGCCATGGGGCACGTGATCCTCAAGGAGTACTTCGTCGACCGGGAGACGCCGTTCTTCGCGGACTACGTGAAGAAGTACACGGACCTGCCGTTCCTGGTGACGCTGGAGGAGAAGGACGGCGGGTACGTCCCGTCGAAGTTCCTGCGCGCCTCCGACCTCGGGCAGAGCGACGAGGGCGCCGAGTGGAAGACCGCCGTCCTCGACGAGGCGACCGGTCGACCCGCAGTCCCGAACGGCTCGCTGGGCTTTCGCTGGACCGAATCCGGCAAGGGCAAGTGGAACCTCGAACTGGGCAACATCCGCCCGCAGTTGAGCCTGCACGGCAGCGAGGTGGCGACCGGCGTCGAGGTCCTCCTGCCCCGCTTCGACACCGACGGCGGCACGCACGGGCAGGGCCGCGGCGAGATCGTCCGCCGCGGCGTCCCGGCGACCCGGCTCGGCGGGGAAGGACCGCTGGTCACCACCGTCTTCGACCTGCTGCTCGCCCAGTACGGCGTCGGCCGCGACGGGCTGCCGGGGCAGTGGCCCTCGTCGTACGAGGACGAGGACGCGCCCGGTACGCCGGCCTGGCAGGAGCTGCACACGTCGGTGCCCGCCGCCAAGTGCGTGAAGATCGCCAGGGAGTTCGCGGGCACGGCCGAGAAGTCGCGCGGCCGCTGCATGATCCTGATGGGCGCCGGGACGAACCACTGGTTCCACTCCGAGACGATCTACCGGGGCTTCCTGTCCCTGCTCCAGCTCACCGGCTGCCAGGGCAGGAACGGCGGCGGCTGGGCGCACTACGTCGGGCAGGAGAAGTGCCGGCCGGCCACCGGCTGGGCCTCGCTCGCCTCCGCGAACGACTGGTCGCGGCCGCCGCGGCAGATGATCGGCGCCGCGTACTGGTTCCTCAACACCGACCAGTGGCGCTACGACAAGTTCGGCGCCGACGTGCACGCCTCGCCGCTCGGCAAGGGCGCCTTCGAGGGGATGACGGGCGCCGACTGCGTGGCCCTGTCGGCCCGTTCGGGCTGGATGCCGTCGTACCCGACGTTCGACCGCAACCCGCTGGACCTCGGCGAGCAGGACGTGGCCGCGACCGTCGGCGAACTCAAGGCGGGCTCCCTGAAGTTCGCCTGCGAGGACCCGGACGCGCCGGAGAACTGGCCGCGCGTGCTGACCCTGTGGCGGGCCAACCTGCTGGGCTCGTCGGCCAAGGGCGCCGAGTACTTCACCAAGCACCTGCTGGGCACGCACTCGAACCTGCGGGCCGAGGAGGCGGGCCCCGGGCAGCGGCCCACGACGGTGACCTGGCGGGACGAGGCCCCCGAGGGCAAGCTCGACCTGCTGCTCTCCCTCGACTTCCGGCAGACGTCGTCGACGCTGCTCTCCGACGTCGTGCTGCCCGCGGCGACCTGGTACGAGAAGCACGACATCGCCTCCACCGACATGCACCCCTACGTGCACTCGTTCACCCCGGCCGTGGACCCGCCGTGGCAGGCCCGCTCGGACTTCGACACGTTCAAGGCGCTCGCGAACCGGCTCAGCGAGCTGTCCGTGGACCATCTCGGCGTGCGCAAGGACCTGGTGGCGGCGCCGCTGCAGCACGACACCCCGGGCGAGACCGCGCAGCCCGGCGGCGTCGTCCTCGACTGGCGCAAGGGGGAGTGCGAGCCGGTGCCGGGCAGGACGATGCCGAACCTGGTCGTCGTCGAGCGCGACTATACGGCGATCGGCGCGAAGTTCGCCGCGCTCGGCCCGCTCGTCGAGCAACTGGGCCTGCCCGCCAAGGGCATCGCGCTCAAACCCGACCAGGAGGTCGAGCACCTGCGGGAGTTGAACGGCACGGTGCGCGGCGGCCCCGCCGACGGGCGGCCGATGCTCGACACCGCGATCAAGGCCGCGAACACCATCCTCGCCCTGTCCGGCACCACCAACGGCCGCCTCGCCACCCAGGGCTTCCACACCCTGGAGGCCCGCACGGGCCAGGGCATGGCGCACCTGTCGGCGGAGCACGAGGGCAAGCGCATCACGTACGCGGACACGCAGGCCGCGCCCGTGCCGGTGATCACCTCGCCGGAGTGGTCGGGCAGCGAGTCCGGCGGCCGCCGCTACACGGCGTTCACGCTCAACACCGAACACCTCAAGCCCTGGCACACCTTGACGGGTCGTCAGCACTTCTTCATCGACCACGACTGGATGCACGAGCTGGGCGAGGCGCTGCCCGTGTACCGGCCGCCGCTCGACATGAACCGTCTCTTCGGCGAACCGACGCTCGGCCCCGACGGGGAGAAGGAGGTGACGGTCCGCTACCTCACCCCGCACAACAAGTGGTCCATCCACTCCGAGTACCAGGACAACTTCTTCATGCTGGCCTTGTCCCGCGGCGGCCAGTCGATCTGGATGTCCCCGCAGGACGCCGACGCGATCGGAGTCAAGGACAACGAGTGGATCGAGGCGGTGAACAGGAACGGTGTCGTGGTGGCCCGCGCGATCGTCTCCCACCGCATGCCGGCCGGCACGGTCTACATGCACCACGCGCAGGAGCGCACGGTGGGCGTCCCGAAGGCGGAGACCAACGGCCGCCGCGGCGGCATCCACAACTCCCTGACCCGGGTCCTGATGAAGCCGTCCCATCTCATCGGCGGCTACGCCCAGTTGTCGTGGGCGTTCAACTACCTGGGCCCGACGGGCAACCAACGCGACGAGGTGACGGTCATCCGCCGCCGCTCGCAGAAGGTGGAGTACTGAACCCATGCGCATCATGGCTCAGATCGCGATGGTCATGAACCTCGACAAGTGCATCGGCTGCCACACCTGCTCGGTCACCTGCAAGCAGGCGTGGACCAACCGCAACGGCATGCAGTACGTCTGGTTCAACAACGTGGAGACCCGCCCGGGGCAGGGCTATCCGCGCCGCCACGAGGACCAGGAGAAGTGGAAGGGCGGCTGGGAGCTCAACAAGAAGGGCGCCCTGAAGCTCAAGCAGGGCGGCCGCATCAAGTCGCTCCTGGAGATCTTCTCCAACCCGAAGCTGCCCGAGCTGAAGGACTACTACGAGCCCTGGACGTACGACTACAAGAACCTCACCGACGCCCCGCTCGGCGACGACTACCCGGTGGCGCAGCCCCGTTCGCTGATCACCGGCAAGCCGATGAAGATCGAGTGGTCCTCGAACTGGGACGACAACCTGGGCGGCGCCACCGAGTACGGCGATCTCGACCCGATGGTGGAGAAGACCCGCCAACAGGCACGTCAACAGGCACGTCAACAGGCATCGGACAAGGTGAAGTTCGCGTTCGAGCAGACCTTCATGTTCTATCTGCCGCGCATCTGCGAGCACTGCCTCAACCCGGCGTGCGCGGCCGCCTGCCCCTCGGGCGCGATCTACAAGCGCGCGGAGGACGGCATCGTCCTGGTCGACCAGGACAGCTGCCGCGGCTGGCGCAAGTGCGTGACCGGATGCCCGTACAAGAAGGTCTACTTCAACCACCGCACCGGCAAGGCCGAGAAGTGCACCATGTGCTACCCGCGCCTCGAAGTGGGCCTGCCGACGGTCTGCTCGGAGACCTGCGTGGGGCGGCTGCGCTACCTCGGCGTCATCCTCTACGACGCCGACAAGGTGACGGCGGCGGCCGAGACCGAGGACGACAAGGACCTGTACGAGGCCCAGTTGGGCGTCTTCCTCGACCCGGAGGACCCGGGGGTGCAGCGCGCCGCCGAGGAGGCGGGCATCCCGTTCGACTGGATGGAGGCGGCCCGCCGCTCCCCCGTGCACGCGCTCATCAGCAAGTACAAGGTGGCGCTTCCGCTGCACCCGGAGTACCGGACGATGCCGATGGTCTGGTACATCCCGCCGCTGTCCCCCGTCGTCGACGCCCTCAGCGAGACGGGCCACGACGGTGAGGACCACGAGAACCTGTTCGGCGCGATCGACACCCTGCGCATCCCCCTCGAGTACCTGGCGGAGATCTTCACCGCGGGCGACGTGGGCCCGGTCCGCTCCTCCCTGGAGAAGCTCGCGGCGATGCGCTCGCACATGCGGGCCATCAACCTCGGTGACCTGCCGGACGGTTCGATCGCCGAGTCGGTCGGCATGTCGGGCGTCGAGATCGAGGAGATGTACCGGCTCCTGGCCGTCGCGAAGTACGAGGACCGGTACGTGATCCCGACCGCGGCGATCGGTGACGCGCAGCGCCTGGAGGAGTCGGCGCTGCCCGACAACTGCTCGCTGGAGTACGAGGACGGGCCCGGCATGGGCGGTGAGGGTCCCTTCGGCGGCGACTCCGGTGCGACCACGAGCGGCGGGCGCAAGCTGCTGCCGGTGGTCTCGGTGGAGACCTTCCACCTCACCAAGGAGCGGCAGACCGCCGACAAGGAGGACGACCAGGAGGAGAAGCTGCCATGACCGACCGGACCTCCCTGCTGTACCAGGCGGCCGCGCTGTGCCTGACCTATCCGGACGCGGAGCTGTACGAGCGGCTGCCCCTGGTGCGGGCCGCGGCGCCGGAGCTCGCCCCGTTCGTCGACCACGCCGAGGCGGTCGGCGCACAGGAACTGGCGGCGCACTACGTCCAGGTCTTCGACTTCAAGAACCGGCACAGCCTGTATCTGACCTGGTGGCGCGACGGTGACACCCGGCGGCGCGGCATGTCCCTGGTGGAGATGAAGGAGACGTACCGCGCGCACGGCCTGGAGTTCACCGGCGAGGAGCTGCCGGACTTCCTGCCCGCGGTCCTGGAGTTCTCCGCGCAGGCCGGACCGTTCCTCCTGGAGGAGCACCGCAGCGGCCTCGAACTGCTCCGCATCGCGCTGACCGAGCACGGCACCGCGTACGCGGGCGTGCTCGACTCCGTGTGCGGGACGCTGCCGGGGCCCTCGCCCAAGGACCGGGCGGCGGCGCTCGCACTGGCGCGCAACGGGCCGCCGCGCGAGGAGGTCGGCCTCGAACCCTTCGGCTTCCGCGAAGAACTGCCTCTCCTGGTCAAGGAGCACGCCCCGTGAACACGCTTCTCTGGGGCGTCCTGCCCTACGTAGTCGTCGTCCTCCTGGTCGCCGGACTGATCTGGCGCTACCGCTACGACAAGTTCGGCTGGACGACGCGCTCCTCCCAGGTCTACGAGTCGAAGCTGCTGAACATCGCCTCGCCGATGTTCCACTACGGCATCCTGTTCGTCCTCGCCGGACACCTCGTCGGCCTGTTCGTCCCGATGTCGTGGACGTCGAACCTGGGCATCAGCGAGCACACGTACCACCTGCTGTCGCTGTGGGGCGGCACGTTCGCGGGTGCCCTCGCCGTGCTCGGCATCGCCATGCTCGTGCTGCGCCGCCGCATCAACACCCCGGTCTTCAAGGCGACCACGCGCAACGACAAGGTCATGTACGTCTTCCTGCTGGGCGCGATCGTCCTCGGCATGACCGCCAAGCTCACGCACGCCTCCGGCGACGGCTACAACTACCGCGAGACGATCGGCCCTTGGGCCCGCAGCCTGTTCACGCTCAGCCCGGACGTGTGGCGCATGGACGGTGTGCCGGTGCTGTACCTCGTTCACGCAGTGGTGGGCATGCTCCTGATCGCGCTGGTACCGTTCACCCGGCTCGTGCATATGTTCAGCGCGCCGGTGCAGTACCTGTTCCGACCGTACGTGGTCTATCGCAGCCGCGATCCGAAGCAGTTGGCGTCGCGGCCGGAGCGACGGGGGTGGGAGCGCACCGGCTCATAGCCGTCTTGGGGGGCGTGGAGAGGTGAGTGAACGGCGTCCTGCCCCGACGGTGGGCCAGGTCGTCCTCGGCCGACGCCTGCGCGATCTGCGGGAGGCCGTGGGACTCAAGCGCGACGAGGCGGCCCGCTCCCTGCGGGTCACCGGGGCGACGATCCGCAGGATGGAGACCGCCGAGGTCGCCCTCAAGATCCCGTACGTGCAGATGCTGTTGGAGCTGTACGAGGTTCCCGAGGCGGAGATCGAGGCGTTCGTCGCGCTCGCCGAGGAGGCGAACCTGCCGGGCTGGTGGCAGCGCTTCCACGACGTGCTGCCCGAGTGGTTCAGCCTGTACGTCAGCCTGGAGGGCGCGGCCGAGCTGATCCGCTCGTACGAACCGCACTTCGTGCCGGGCCTGTTGCAGACCGAGGAGTACGCGCGGGCCGTGTTCGACGCCGGCACGGTGGGCCGCTCGCAGCCGGACGAGATCGAGCGGCACGTGTCGCTGCGCATGGCGCGCCAGTCGCTGCTCACCCGGGAGGACGCGCCGCACCTGTGGGTCGTCATGGACGAGACGGTGCTGCGGCGTCCGCCGGGCGGCCCCGCCGTGCTGCGCGGGCAGCTGGACCGCCTGATCGAGGCGGCCCGACTCCCGCACGTCACGCTCCAGATAGCCGAGTTCGCCTCGGGCCCGCACCCCGGCACGTTCGGCCCGTTCACCCTGTTCCGCTTCCCGGTGCGGGAGCTGCCTGACATGGTGTTCAGCGAGTACGTCACGGGGGCGCTGTACCTGGACTCGCGCGAGGAGGTGGGCGTGCACCTGGAGGTGCTCGACCACCTGGTGGCGCAGGCGGCGGGAGCGGAGCGCACCGTGGAGATCCTTGAGAAGTGGCGTACGCGCCTGAATTGAAACCCCTCCGGCGATTGAGGAGCGGGGTCCGGGGCTCAGCCCCGTGAGCTCAGCGGCTACGAGGCCGTACCTTTCTCGTCGTCGACGATCTCCGCATCCACCACGTCCTCCTTCGGGTCTTCAGAGGGGGTACTCTCCGCCCCCGCCCCCTGGTACATCGCCTGCCCCACCTTCTGGCTGACGGTGGCCAGTTTCCGCACCCCCTCCCTGAGGGCGTTCGTGTCGGTCGGGTCCGCGGCGAGGACGCCCTTCAACTCCTCTATGGCGGCGTCGACTTCGCCGCGCACCTCGGACGGAACCCGTTCCTCGTTGTCCCGCAGGAACCGCTCCGTCTGGTACACGAGCTGCTCCGCCTCGTTGCGGGCCTCGGCGGCCTCGCGGCGCTTGCGGTCCTCGTCGGCGTGCGCCTCGGCCTCCCGCATCATCCGGTCGATGTCGTCCTTGGGCAGCGCCGAGCCGCCGGTCACGGTCATCTTCTGCTCGCGCCCGGTGGCGAGGTCCTTCGCGGAGACGTGCATGATCCCGTTGGCGTCGATGTCGAAGGTGACCTCGATCTGCGGTACGCCGCGCGGCGCGGGCGGCAGCCCCGTCAGGTCGAAGACGCCGAGCTTCTTGTTGTAGGCGGCGATCTCCCGTTCGCCCTGGAAGACCTGGATGCCGACGGAGGGCTGGTTGTCGGTGGCGGTGGTGAAGATCTCCGAACGCCTCGTCGGAATGGTCGTGTTGCGTTCGATGAGCCGCGTCATGACGCCGCCCTTGGTCTCGATGCCGAGGGACAGCGGCGTGACGTCGAGCAGCAGGACGTCCTTGACGTCGCCGCGGATGACACCGGCCTGCAGGGTCGCGCCGAGGGCGACCACCTCGTCCGGGTTGACGCCCTTGTGCGGGTCCTTGCCGGTCAGCTCCCGTACGAGTTCCGTGACCGCGGGCATGCGCGTGGAACCGCCGACGAGGATGACGTGGTCGATGTCCTTCAGCTCGATGCCCGCGTCCTGCACGGCCTGGTGGAACGGCTTCTTGCAGCGGTCGAGCAAGTCCCCTGTCAGTTCCTGGAACTGAGCCCGCGTCAGCTTCTCGTCGAGGTGCAGGGGGCCTTCGGCGGACGCCGTGATGTAGGGCAGGTTCACCGTCGTCTCGCTCGACGAGGACAGCTCGATCTTCGCCTTCTCGGCGCCCTCGCGCAGCCGCTGCAGCGCCATCTTGTCCTTGGCGAGGTCGATGCCGTACGCGTTCTTGAACTGCTGCACGAGATGGTCGACGACCCGCTGGTCCCAGTCGTCGCCGCCGAGCCGGGTGTCCCCGTTGGTCGCCTTGACCTCGATGACGCCGTCGCCCATCTCCAGGAGCGAGACGTCGAACGTGCCGCCGCCCAGGTCGAAGACGAGGACCGTCTGCTCGTCGCCCTTGTCGAGGCCGTAGGCGAGGGCGGCGGCGGTCGGCTCGTTGATGATGCGCAGCACCTTCAGCCCGGCGATCTCGCCGGCCTCCTTGGTGGCCTGCCGCTGCGCGTCGTCGAAGTAGGCGGGCACGGTGACGACGGCGTCGGTGACGTCCTCGCCGAGATAGGACTCCGCGTCGCGCTTGAGCTTCTGCAGGACGCGGGCGGACAGTTCCTGGGCGCTGTAGCGGGCCCCGTCGATGGCGCCGCTCTCGGGGAAGTGCCAACTCCCGTCGCCCATGTGGCGTTTGACGGAGCGCGCGGTGCGCTCCACGTTCGTGACGGCCTGGCGTTTGGCGACCTCGCCGACCAGGACCTCCTTGTTCTTGGCGAAGGCGACGACGGAGGGGGTGGTGCGCGCGCCCTCCGCGTTGGCCACGACGGTGGGCTCACCGCCCTCCAGTACGGCCACCACCGAGTTCGTCGTGCCGAGATCGATACCGACCGCACGCGCCATGACGTGCCCCCTGTCCCATGAGTAGGCCCGCTCAAGTCGTTCTGCATTCCGGGTTGTCCGGAAATCCAGCACAAAACTTGAGCGGGCCTACGTCAAGGGGGCGGACGGGCCCGCGATCAGGCGAGCTTGGCCGTCAGCGAGATCGTCGTGCCCGTGAGCGCCTGACTGACGGGGCAGTTCTTCTTGGCGTCCTCGGCCGCGGCCTGGAAGCCCTGCTCGTCGAGGCCGGGCACGGTGCCCTCGACCGTGAGGTGGATGCCGGTGATGCCCTCACCGGGCTGGAACGTCACGTCCGCGGAGGTGACCAGCTTGGTGGGCGGCGTACCGGCGCCGGACAGGCCGTGCGAGAGCGCCATGGAGAAGCAGGACGAGTGCGCGGCCGCGATCAGCTCCTCGGGGCTGGTCTTCCCGTTCGCCTGCTCGGCGCGGGACGGCCAGGACACCGGCTGCTCGCCGATGCCGGAGGAGTCGAAGGTGACGACGCCGTTGCCCTCGAGAAGGGTGCCTTCCCACACGGTGTGTGCGGAGCGCGTGGTTGCCACGGTGGAGTTCCTTTCGGATGCGGTTGTCTCTGCCCCCATCCGATCACATCCGCCTTCATTGCACCTGGAACACGGGCCCACGCGCCGTGAACGGCAGCCGGGCGCCCCGCGGGACCAGATAGGCGTGCTCCCTCGGCACCCGCAGCACGTCGCACTCGCCGTCGGTGATGATCAGCAGCGGGGCGGCCGCCGGGAAGTCGTCGGCGCGGCGCAGCAGGTCGATGCCGGGCTGCAGGACCGTGCCGCCGCGTCCCCTGATCCGCACGCGGTTCGCGATCTCCGTCGCCGGGAGGTATCCGGCGTCGTACGGGCTCGCGTCGCAGAAGACGACGCGGGCGGCCGGTACGTCGCGGGCCTGCGCGTACGAGGCGATCGCGCCGAGTGCCTTGCCGAGCAGCGTCCGGCTCATCGAACCGGACGTGTCCAGGACGACGCCGAACGTGCAGCGGGCGATCTCCTCGGGCGGGAAGGAGCGGCCCGCGCGCGGGATGTCGGGCGTGGAGGCCTGGCGGCGCGCCGGGCGGGCGTAGCTGCGCACGGGCTCGGGCCGGGGCACGAACTCGTCGAACCAGCGGGCCAGTTGGGCGTCCCACGGCACCGGCGGGTGGGCGAGCGCGCGGATCTCCTCGACGAGCCCGAGCGGCAGCAGCCCGCGCTCCTGCTGGTGGTGCAGGTCGAGGCCCTGGGCGAGGCCGCGCCGGTAGAACTCGTCGAGGTCCACGAAGTCCCTTACGGGGCCGAGCGGTTCACCGAGGATGTCGCCGCGCCCCTTGCCGCGCAGCGTCGCGAGGCGGCGCCGCGTGCGCAGGTCCCCGGCGATCCGGTCGTACACCTCCTCGGTGGACAGGCCGCTCAGCTCCGGGTCGTGCAGCAGCCCTTCGGGCATCTCGCCGATCCGCATCTCGCGCAGCCAGCCGTTGATGACGTAGTCGGCGGCGACGTTGAAGAGGTACGGGTCGCGGGCGCCGCGCCGGTCCCCGTGGCGCAGGGCGGCGTGCAGCATCTCGTGGCCGAGGATGAAGCGCCACTCGTCGTCGGTGTGGCGCTTGAGGGGATTGACGTAGATCTCACCGAGGTCCGCGTTGACGGCGGCGACCGAGATGTCGTGGGCGCGGGCGAGCTCCGCGTCGGCGACGAGGGTCATGCCCGCGGCGATGCCGCCGAGCAGCGGGTACGACGACACGAACCAGCCGAGCGCGCGCCCCCAGGGCCTCAACGGCACGCGCTCGCCCGTGAGTTCGTCACGCCGGCCGCCCGCGACGTCCATGGCGGCGGACATCGTACGGGTGAGGGCGTGCGCGAAGGCCGTCTGCCAGTCGGGGGCCCGGCCGTGTCCTGGCCAGGGCGTCAGGAGCTGGTCGGGGGCGGGCCCGCCCGCACCGCAGTGGGCGTACGCGGGCGGGATGCCGTCGCGGCGCCAGCGCGCGGCGAGCTGCTCCTCGTCGCCGCCGGGGAACACGGCGGGCAGCCCCTCCGGGGGCCGTCCGACCGGGAACGTCTGCTGGAAGCGGTGCACGACGACGCAGCGGGCCGCCAGCTCGTACGCGTCCGGCTGCACGCGCTCGCCCTGCGCGGCCGGGACGTGCCCGAAGCCCAGGTGGAGCAGGCAGTGCGCCAACGCCCAGGCCCACTCGGCGGGTTCGGCCCGGCGGGTGGGGTGGACGTGGACGCAGCCGTCGGAGTCGACCAGGGCCCAGCCGTGCTCGGGCACCACGCGGCAGCCGGTGCGGCAGAACCGTACGTCCATCGAGTCGAGCGCGGGGTTGGCCCGCACCATCCCAAGTCCCTTGAGATAGGCCTCGGTTGCGGGATCGGGCCGCTGCTGCGCGTCCTTCTGCTTCCGTGCGCGGTTCATCGGCGGGCCGCCACCAGGCGCGGCATGTCACGGGCCGCCTCCACCAGGAACCACGCGGGCAGCAGCGGATTGCCGTCGGCGTCGTCGGCGATGACGGTCTGCGCGACCTCGACGGAGATCTCCGCGAGCTGTACCAGCAGGGACTTGGCGCGGTACGCGGTCTGTCGGACCGACGGCGAGGCGTGGTCCTTGGACGCCGGGAGGTCCTTGGCGAGGCGGCCGCGGAACGAGTCGGCGAGGTAGTACAGCAGGTCGCGGTCCTCGACGCGGTGCGGCCAGCGGGCGTCGCCCTTGAGGATCGCGTCCAGGCCGAAGCGGCTGCGGACGATCTTCACGTAACCGCAGAACGCGACGGCGTGCGCGGGCGTGAGCATGCCGTGGGCGAGGACCTTCAGGGTGTCCTCGTCGAGCGCAGGACCGAAGGAGTGCAGGGCGTCGCTGAGCATGTGCCACGAGCGCGGCGTGGAGAAGGGCTCCTCGGTCTTCGGCGGCTTCGACCACAGGTGGTCGGGCCGGTCGGTGAGGTGGTCCTGGATCCAGGGGTGGATGTCGGCGCCCGCCGCCCAGCCGAGCCAGTCGCTCGCGGAGGCCGTCAGGTGGACGTGCGCGAGCCGGTTGACCAGGGCCGAGGCGATGGGCCGGGCCAGGGCGTTGTCCGTGGCGCGGTTGCCCGCGCCGATGACGATGGAGCCCTCGGGCAGCTCGTAGTTCCCGATCCGGCGGTCCAGGATCAGCGAGTAGAAGGCCTTCTGCACGTCCGGCGTCGCCGCGTTCAGCTCGTCGAGGAACAGGCAGTACGGCTCGTCGCGCGCGATGGCCTCGGGCGGGCAGAACACCGAGCGCCCGTCGCGGATCTGCGGCACCCCGATCAGGTCCTCGGGCGCCAGCTGCGTACCGAGCAGGCTCACGCACTCGAGCCCCAGGGAATCGGCGAAGGCGCGCACGAGCGACGACTTGCCGATGCCGGGCGCACCCCAGAGGAAGACCGGCCGCACGGTCGCGAGACCGAGCAGCAGCTCCGGGATGCGGGAGGGGGTGACCGTGACGGCGGCCTGCACGTAGTGACTCCTGGAAGGGTGAGCGGGAGGTGAGCGGAAGGGAAGGGCGGGGCGCGCAGAGTGCGCGGCGTCCCGTGCGACCAGTGTGACCTGCAGCGTTCGCTCACGCAGCCGATTTTCCCGGGGCTCCCACATGGCCGGAAAGCGCGCTGGGCAAGCCGCGACGACGGTGACACTTTGAGGCCCCCAACTCTGGGGATTCGCAGGGGGTTTGGCCATGCGCATGATCTATTCGGACCGCGGTCCGTCACCACTGGAGACCGGGAAGCCCGGCGCGGCCGACCGCGACTCGACGTTCGGCTGGTGGGGTGCGTTCAGCATCCAGAAGTTCGTGAACCAGAACCCGCTCTCGCACACGCACGAGGACGCGACGGGCTGGCTCGCGTATCTGCAGCAGTTCTACGACCGCAACTTCTGGTTCGCCGACAGCGGCGTCCAGGTGTGGGCGTACGAGGAGACGTACGACAACTGGCAGGACCGGTACGGCGTGGACGCGGTCGTCGCCGTCTACCACTCGGGCCACGGCGGCATGGACGGCAACGGGGTGTTCTTCGCGCCGCTCGGCGCGACGTGGGACAACCGCTCGGACGCGGTGTCCAACCGGATGGCCTTCGGCAACGAGCGGGCCAACTACGTGTTCTGGTCGACGTGCAACTCGCTGCGCGTCCTGGACGGGCACTCCCCCGTCCGCACCTGGGCGGGCCCCAACCTGGGCTCGCGGATGATCTTCGGCTTCGAGACGACGAGCATCGACAGCGGCGACTACGGCAAGAAGTTCTGGGAGAAGTGGCGCGCGGGCCAGACCTACTGCGACGCGTGGCTCAACGCGAGCTGGGACATCTACCACGGGCAGGCCCCGTCGGTCGCCGCCACCGGCGCCACCCAGGCCGAGGCGCAGAACCGCCTCAACTCCGAGCGCAACTTCTACCGCGAGCACGTCTCCGACGCCTGGTACGCCTGGCGCTGGTACTACGCGCGCGAAGGCCTGCGCGACCCGCTCACCCAGGCGCCGCCCGAGCCGCAGATCGTGCAGCTCACGCCGCGCAACCCCGGGCAGGAACTCACCGAGCTCGGGCAGCTCGCGCACTTCCCGCAGGCCGCTCTGCAGGAGGTCCAGGTCGAGCGGCAGGGCGTGCTCAGCGCCAACTCCGGCGACCGGTTCGTGTCGACGGCGCCGGGCGCGGTGCGCTGGGTGAAGCTCGCCGAGGCCAACCACCGCAACACCCGCAGGCTCGCGACCGAGCGTGCGGTCGAGCTGGCCCGGCAGTTCGTGGAGCAGCACGCGCAGACCACGGGCGGCGCCGAGCTGGTCGTCGACGGCGTGCACGACCTGATGCAGAACTCCGGCAAGAAGGACGGCTCCCAGATCGGCGAGCCCGTGTCGCTGCAGACGCACGTCACGTTCCGCCAGGCCTTCGGCGGCGTCCCGGTGATCACTCCGGGTCGCGGCGAGTTCCGGGTGGCCCTGGACAACGACGGCACGGTGGTCCAGGCGACGCTGTCGACGCGGCAGCCCACCGGCGAGACGCGCACCCCGAGCTCGGCGGTCGCGCCCCCGTCCGGCAAGGGCAAGGCGGCCATGGC
This sequence comes from Streptomyces sp. NPDC050085, assembly GCF_044460595.1. Lineage (NCBI taxonomy): Bacteria > Bacillati > Actinomycetota > Actinomycetes > Kitasatosporales > Streptomycetaceae > Streptomyces > Streptomyces sp. NPDC050085. The sequence goes on from NZ_JBITJZ010000001.1 coordinate 567,184, forward strand.
CTCACCGGGTGCACGCGACCCGCGCCAGGCCCTGGACGAGGCGCAGCAGCGGCGCATCGCGCATCTGACGGCGATGGCGGCCGACGGGGAGCGCTCCGCGGCCGACATCGAGGCGCAGCTGGAGGTCAGGGACGTGCCCGGGACGTTCGAGGTGGGCTACGAGGTGGAGGGCAACGAGGCGTATCCCGCTGCGCGGAAACTGGTGGAGCTGGGTTCGCGTGACTCCATGTACAAGAAGCTGAGGTGGATCGTGGCGCCGCTTGCGCGGTGACGTCTGCCGGGCCGCGCTTTCGTACGCGGCTGCGGCCCGGTGGGGGCTGGTCGCGCCCCGCGGCGGAGCCGCTAGTGACACAGCCCCGCGCCCCTGAAGGCTTGCGGCTACGCCGCTTGCCTTCAGGGGCGCGGGGAACTGCGCGCAGCAGGACCACCGGCCGGCACTCGCCGACGAGACCACCGGAGTTACGGCGACCAGGCGGCAGCCCGCTGCTTGCGCGCGGCCATCCACGCGTACACGAGCACGCCCACGAAGAGGAACAGCACACCCTGGTACACGGCCGCATACCCCGCCCCGCCGACCAGCCACATCGAGAAGCCGAACGCGGCCAGGGCCAGGGCCATGTCCCGCACCAGGCGCGAGCGACGGACACGGTGGCCCTGGCCCGACAGCAGGAAGTAGATCTGCGCGGCGGTGGCCAGCAGGTAGGGGACGGTGGCCGTGAACGTCGTCACGAGGACGAGGGTCTCGAAGACGCCGCTGGAACCGGCGGTGTAGTTGTAGATCGTCAGCAGCGAGGCGAGCGTGACGGCCACGATCACGCCGAACGTCGGAACACCGCGCCGCTTGCGCTCGAACGCGGCAGGGAACAGCCCGTCCTTGGCCGCGGCGTACGGGGTCTGGGCGCTGAGCAGCGTCCACCCGTTGAGCGCGCCGACCATGGAGACCAGCGCGGCGACCGCGACGGCGGTGCCGCCCCACGTGCCGCCGAACATCGCGTTCACGGAGTCGGAGAACGGCGCCGTGGAGTTCACCAGCTCGTCGTGCGAGACGGTCCCGAACACGGCCACCGTGCACAGCAGGTAGAGCAGCGCGGCAAGCCCCGTACCGAGGACGGTCGCGCGTCCGACGTTGCGCTGCGGGTCGCGGACCTCGCCGGCGCTCACGGACGCGGACTCGACGCCCAGGTAGCTGAAGAGCAGGATCGCGGCGGACGCGGAGACGGCGCCGAGCGCGGAGTCGCCGCTCGCCCGGAACGGGCCGAGGTTGTCCGCCTGGAAGAAGAAGAGCCCGCCGATCGCGACGAGCAGCAGCGGCGCGAACTTCAGGACGGTGGAGACCAGTTGGACCGCGCCGACGTACCGCGTCCCGGCGAGGTTGGCGAGCGCGGGCAGCCACTGGCACATCAGGGCGGCGACGATCGTCCAGAACGTCGAGCCGTGGATGGGGAGCAGCACGTCCAGGTAGCCGACGGCGGCGACGGCGAGCGCGGCGTTCGAGACCCAGGTGGTGATCCAGTACGACCAGGCGGCGAGGAACCCGGCGAAGTCGCCGAAGGCCTCACGGGCGTAGACGTACGGGCCGCCGGTCTGCGGGTGCCGGTTCGCGAGGCGGCCGAAGACGAGGGCGAGGGCGATCGCGCCGACCGTGAGGACGCCGAAGGCGACGAGCGCGATCGTGCCGTACGGGGCCACGGACGCGGGGAGCAGGAAGATGCCGCCGCCGATGATGTTGCCCATGACCAGGGCCGTGGCGATGGGGAGGCCGAATCGGCGGGCGTGCCGGGAGTCGTCCTGGTGGTCGCCCGGTGAGTCGCCGGCGGCCGGAGCCGTGGTGTCCGCGGTTCCGGAGTCGTGCATGGGGTGGTGCGCCTCTCGGTCGTGCTGAGCCGTCACGGGATCGCCGGGCGGCGCTCCATGGTCGGGTGGGCGGGCGGCCCACTCCAAATCATGCGGATTTGTCCTGCGTGTGCGGGGGCGACACCGCAAAAGATCCGATCTCGGCGTCCTGCTCCGGGGAATTCTCCAGCGGGATCTGCGGGCCGCGGCCCTCGCGCAGCCAGCGGCGCAGGATCCGGTGCACCTCCTCGGCGCCGACGAGGTCACAGCCCTCCGCGACCGGCTCGGACAGGGCCACCGGAGAGAGCAGGAACGGACGGCCCTGCGCACCGCCGAGGCCGCCGTGCGAGCCGATCTGCTCCTCGAACGCGAGCACCTCGCCGTCGACGGGGTCGTACCAGGAGTTGACCATGATGTCGGCGGTGTGCGGGAAGGAGTCGGTGCGGCGCACGGCGTCGGCGGCGCCGGGCCCGAAGTCGGCCAAGGGGCCCTGCCCGTCGGCGAGTTCGGCGATCGGGACCTCGATGCCGCGGGCGCCGAGGACGACCGCGCCGTGCTCCTCACTGCGTACGAGGAGGAAGCCGATCCCGGGGTGGTTGGCGAGGGTCGCGAGCAGCGCCGGGTGGCGGGCGTCGAGCTCCTCCTTGCTCATGCGGTGGTGCACGTCGGGGAAGGAGACGAGGCCCAGGTTGCCTGAGGCGAGGACGACCGGCTCGCTGCGCCGGTCCTTGGCGGTGCTCTCCTCCCCCGTCTCGACCGGCCGGTGCAGCGCGGCCCGCACGGCGGAGCGGGCCTCGGCGCCGCTGTGGGTGCGGCGGGCCTTGCGCGGCACGGGCAGGCCGCAGCCCGCGCGCACCAGGTTCTGCAGGGTGAGGCCGTAGCGGGCGTGGAAGGTCTCGCCGGGGCTCTGGCCGTGGTCGGACAGGACGACGATGCGGTACGGGCGCGGAGCGTGCTCGACGACCTTCTCGATCAGCGCGAGGGAGCGGTCGAGGCGCTCGAGGACCTTCTCGGCGTCGCGGCCGAACGGTCCCGAGTGGTGCGCCACTTCGTCGTAGGCGACGAGGTCGGCGTAGACGGCGCTGCGGCCGGCCAGCAGGTCACCGATGACGGCCGCGACGACGACGTCCCGCTCGACGACGGTCGCGAAGGCCCGGATGAAGGGGTAGAGGCCGCCGCGGCCGATGCGCGGGCGCCTGCGGCTGAGCCGCGCGTGGGTGGACTGGCCGATCTCGCGGCCGACCTCGGCGAAGAAGGAGAGGGCGGTGCGCACGGCGTTCGCGGGGTCGGAGAAGTACGCGAAGTATCCGGCCCTCGACCTGTTCTCCTTGCCGCGCCGGGCCGCCACGGAGAGCACGAGGGCGACCTCTTCGGCGCCGCCGCTGAACAGGTTGCCGCGGCTCGCGCCGTCCAGGGTGAGCAGGCCGCCGTCGCCGGTGCGCTCGATGGCGCGGCGCTGCAGTTCGGCGGCGCTGGTGGGGCGGTTGGAGACCTGGATCTCGCCGGTGTCCTTCTCGTACCAGCGGAAGGCGGGCACGTCGTGGTTCGAGCCGTGCAGGATGCCGAGCTGGCTCGCGCCGGTCTGGCTCGACCAGTCGGTGCGCCACGGCGTGAGGCGGTGGCTGCCGTCGTGCAGCCAGCCGCGGACGGTGGGCATGACGCCGTCGCGGGCGGCGCGGCGCAGCACCTCGTGGCCGACGCCGTCGAGCTGGAGGAAGACCGTGCCGGGGGTGGGCGGGCAGGCGTCGGCGCCCTCGTCCTTGCGGCGTCGGCGGTCGGCGAGCCGGTACAGGCGGCGCCGGTACGCGTCGTCGTCGCGCACGGCGAGCGCACCGCCGGTCGCCGAGGCGACGGCCGACATCACCGCGGCGACGACAACCGCGGTCTCCGGGCCGGCCTCGCCGCGGCCGTCGGGGATCAGGCGCAGGGCGAACAGGAGCAGCGCCCCGTTCAGGAAGAAGACGACGAGGCCGAGGACGAGTGCCGGGACGAGGAGGAGGGCACGGACGAGAATCGGCCATACCAGGGCCGACAGGACCGCGAAGGCTCCGGCGCCGAGCGCGGCGGTGGTCGCGACGCGGGTGGCGCTGTCCCCGTTGTCGGACTGGAGCTGGAAGTCGGGCAGGATCCCGGCCAGGATCAGCATCGTCACGGTGCTCGCCGCCCAGACCGTCAGCGAACGCCACGCGATGCTCGCCATCCGTCTCCATCGGCCTGCGCCCATGTCTCCGGCTCCCCTCGCCCGCACTGTCGTCACGCCAGGGTTTCACACGTTTTGCGCGGGTCGTGGTCGACGGGTCCGGCTAGCAGCCGTCGTACCCCGCGGTGGGCATCGACAGGCGGCGGTGGACGCGTGCCTTCATCTCCGCGCTGTACGACGGCTCGGCGAGGCCGGCCGTCTCCAGGCGCACGCCCCGTCGCGCGCACTCCGCCGAGAACGCGTCGACCGAGCTCAGTGCCGCGCGCAGGACGCGGTCGCACGGGGCCACGAAGACGTCGACGAGGCCCGCGTCCACGTCCGTCCACAGCACCTCGTGGTCCGGGCGCAGGGCGTGCACGAGGAGTTCGCGGGTGATCACGTAGCCGCGCTCGGCGGCCCAGCGGGCACACATCGCGTGCTGGCTGCGCGAGTCCACCAGGAACGGGTCCTCGTCAAGATCCGCGAGCGGCGTCAGACTGGCGATCGCCGCCACCCTGACCTCCCGGTCGGCTGCGCCCATGGTGTCCCCCTCACCTCAGCTTTCGGCGACGACCCTACTCCTGCACGTAGGCTCGGGGCAGTCGCACGCAAGGAGGCAACGGGTGCCGGTGGAGATCACCTGGTGGGGTCATGCCACCTGCACGGTCGAGGATTCGGGCACCCGGGTACTCACCGATCCGCTCTTCGCCCGGCGTCTGGCGCATCTGCGCCGGCGCCGGGGCGCGCCCCCGCCGCCGAGCGCCGCCCGCGCCGACGTGGTGCTCGTCTCGCATCTGCACGCCGACCACCTCCACGTGCCCTCGCTCGCCCGGCTCGCGGCGGGCACCCGGGTCCTGGTGCCGCGCGGCGCCGCGCGCGCCGTGCCCGGTCTGCGCAGGCTGGGCGGGCGGCTGCACATCACCGAGGTCGAGGCCGGGGCCCGTATCGAGGTCGGGGGCGTCGCCATAAGGGTGGTGCCCGCCGAGCACGACGGGCGGCGGCTGCCGGTGGGGCCGCACCGGTCGCCCGCGCTCGGTTACGTCGTCAGCGGCGAGGCCCGTACGTACTTCGCGGGCGACACCGGCCTGTTCGACGGCATGGCCGACGCCGTGGGCGAGGTCGACGTGGCGCTGCTGCCGGTCGGCGGGTGGGGGCCGTATCTCGGGCCGCACCACCTCGATCCGGCGCGCGCGGCGGAGGCTCTGGCCCGCCTTGCGCCGCGCAGTGCGGTGCCGGTGCACTACGGGACGTTCTGGCCGATCGGGATGGACGCGGTGCGGCCGCACGAGTTCCACACGCCGGGCGAGGAGTTCGTCCGGCAGGCGGCGCTGCGCGCGCCCGGTGTGGCCGTGCACCGGCTCGGGCACGGCGAGAGCGTCCGTCCCGAGGTGGCGAGATGAGCGGGATGGTTCTCGCCGCCGTGGCCCAGGTGCCGCCCGAGTCGACCCAACAGGCCGTCGGCTACCCGTCGTTGTTCCTGCTCGTCGCGATCGGCGCGCTGGTGCCGGTGATCCCGACGGGTGCGCTGGTGAGCTCCGCGGCCGTCGTCGCGTTCCACCAGTCCGCGCCGTACTCGCTGCTGCTGGTGTTCGTGACCGCCGCGCTCGCCGCGTTCCTCGGGGACATCGCTCTGTACTGGCTGGGCCGGCGCGGGATGCGGTCGAAGAACGGGTCGAAGTGGCTGGAGGCGATCCGGTCGCGGGCGCCCGAGGAGCGGCTCGCGCAGGCGCAGGACAAGCTCGCCGACCACGGGGTGATGGTCCTCGTCCTGTCCCGGCTCGTGCCCGCGGGGCGGATCCCGGTGATGCTGGCGTGCCTGATGGCGAAGATGCCGCTGCGGCAGTTCGCGCGCGGTGACGTTCCGGCGTGCCTGGCGTGGGCGGTGACGTACCAGGTCATCGGGATTCTCGGCGGCTCCCTGTTCAAGGAGCCCTGGGAGGGGGTCGTCGCGGCGGTCGCGCTGACCGTGCTGGTCGGCGCGGCCCCGATGGTGTGGCGCAGGGTGCGGCGGGCGTCAGGCAGTCAGCACGCGTGACGCGCCGACCGGCAGGTCCCAGAGCGCGGCGCGCGGCAGTCCGGCCCGGTCCCAGGCGGCCCGCAGCCGGACGAGCGGCTCCATGACCGGCTCGGCGGAGAGCAGGAACGTGGCCCAGTGCATCGGCGCCATGATGCGCGCGCCGACGTCCTGCGCGGCCCGCACGGCGTCCTCCGGGTCGCAGTGCACGTCCTGCAGCCACCAGCGCGGGTCGTAGGCACCGATCGGCAGCAGGGCGAGGTCGATGCCGGGGTAGCGGGCGCCGATCTCGGAGAACCAGTGGCCGTATCCGGTGTCACCGGCGAAGTAGATGCGCTGCCCCTCGCGGTCGGTGAGGACCCAGCCGCCCCACAGGGTGCGGCAGGTGTCGGTCAGTGAGCGCTTCGACCAGTGGTGCGCGGGGACGAAGTCGAACCGGACCCCGTGCAGTTCCGCCGCCTCCCACCAGTCGAGCTCGGTGACACGCGTGAAGCGGCGCCGGGTGAACCAGCGGCCGAGGCCCGCGGGAACGAACACGGGCGTGTGGCGCGGGAGCCTCTTGAGGGTGGGCCAGTCCAGGTGGTCGTAGTGGTTGTGGCTGATGACGACCGCGTCGACCGGCGGCAGCGCGCTCCAGGCGACGCCGACGGGGGTGATCCGGGCCGGGGTGCCGAGGATCTTGCGGGACCAGACCGGGTCGGTGAGGACGGTGAGGCCGCCGATGCGGACGATCCAGCTGGCGTGGCCCGCCCAGGTGACGGCGGCGGTGCGGGCGTCGACGTCGGGCAGCGGGCCCGGCTCGAACGGCAGGTGCGGGATGTCGGCGAGGCCCTCGGCGCCGGGCCTCACCTTGCCCTCGCGGGCGAACCGGGCGAAGGCGCGCAGGCCGGGCAGCGGTGCGGTCAGCCGGTCCGCGAAGGACCGGGGCCAGCGGCGCGGTGCGCCGGTGGTGGTGCCTCCCCCGCCGAGCGGCCGCGGCTCGACGGGGGACTCGAGGGACGCGGTGGCATCAGCTCGCTGTGCCGTGGTCGATTCGGACGCCTGGGTCATCGCTCGGACTCCCATCCTTCGCCTGCCGCTGTGCTGCCTTCCGTGCTCACCGGTCCCACGCTCGCACGGAGGTCCTCGAGGGCCGATCCCACTACGGTCAACTGGCGCACCACGTGCGGCAATTCCAGCGGCGCCGACGAGGTGAGAGACGCCCCGCGCTCCTCGGGGGTTGACCCGAGCAGCGGCCCCGTCGACAGCCGGAAGCGCAGCGCCGCCGGGTCGTCGCCGAAGCGGTGCCCGCCGGGGGCCGGCATGCCCAGGAGTTCGGTGAGCAGGTCCTCCAGGTCCTGGGCGTCGCTGACCCCGTGGGCGGCGAGCGGGTGGCGCAGCGGGGCCAGGTCGACGTAGAGGTGGCGGCCCGCGCGCGGCGGCCTGGCCAGGCCGCCGTGCCCGAGGACGACGCCGTGCGCGGCCGCGGCGACCAGGGCGTGCAGCCGCGCGGCGGCGGTGCGGCGCTCCGTGACGTCGTCGCTCTCGTTGAGGACGTACGTCGCCGCGGCCGCGACCGGGGCCGCGAGGACGGCGCCGGTCGCGGTGAGGAAGTCGAGTGCGCGGGCGGCGAGCCGGTCGCCGCGCGCGGTGGGCGGGAAACGGGCGCAGGCCGCGGGCAGCGACGGCGGCAGGAACGCGCCGGTCAGCTCGGTCAGTACGGTGACGTGCGCGGGGAACATCTCGGCGGGGCTGAACAGGACGGTGTCCGCGCCCGGGTGCAGGGTGTCGCGCCAGGTCTCGTCGCTCACCACGTGCAGGCCCTCCCCCACGGCGGCCTCCACCGCCTCGTGCAGCACCTCGGGCGGCGGCACCGTCGCCGTCGGGTCGTCGGCGACGGACAGGACGAGCAGCCGGGGGTTGCCGCCCTCGGCCCTGACGCGGCGGACCGTCTCCAGGAGGGCGTACGGGTCGGGCACTCCGCCGCACTCGGCGGGGGTCGGCACGTGGAACACGTCGCGGCCCAGGAGTCTGGCCTGCGGCACCCACCAGGCCGGGCAGGGGCGTGGCACAAGCACGTCGCCGCCGAGCGCGGCGGTGAGCGCGAGCAGCAGGGGTGCGCCGCCCGGGGCCGCGATCAGCCGCCCGCGTTCGGCCGCGAGTCCCCGGCGCTGCCAGTAGCCGCGGGCCGCCTCCAGGAGGGCGGGCGACCCGCCGGGCGGCTCGGCGTGCGGGCGTCCTGCGGCCGAGGCGACGACGCCCGCGAGCTCGGGCAGGACGGGCAGTCCCGGCTCGGGCAGGGGCGGGCCGTAGCGGACGGGGCCGCGGCTCTCGCGCACGGGGCGGCGTGCGCCGTGGGCCGTGGGGTCCGATGGCCGCATGCTGCCTCCGTGCCGTGTGTCCGTCGCCGCGCGGGTGGTGCGCTGCCTGCCCCCAGCGTCACATCCGTCCGGGAACCTGGCGCGCCGTACTGCTGCCCGGTGCGTACCCGTGGGGTGGGCGGGACAGACGAGTGGCCCGGCGCGGGGACTGCGCCGGGCGGGTGACGGACGGGGGACGGGGCGGGCCGGGTCAGCGCGTGAGCGCGGCGAACTCCCGCTCCAGGCCGCGTCCGCGCCGCTCGACGACGGCGGACGCCACGTCGGCCAGTTTCCGGTTGCTGGTCTGCGAGATGCGGCGCAGCACGGTGAACGCGTCGTCCGGGTCGCAGGCCAGCACGTGCATGACGATCCCGCACGCCTGGTCGACGACGGGCCGCGAGCGCAGGGCCGCGCCCAGCTGGTCGAGTTCGGTCAGCGCCTGCTGGTACGAACGGTCGCGGACCAGGCAGGTCGCCGCGAGACCCCCGAGTGCGTGGACGGGCCCGTGACCGGCGTCGCGCAGCGCGCCGGCGCGGAAGCTGTAGAGGCTGAGGGTGACGGTGAGGTCGGCGCTGCGGAACGGGATGGTCACGCTGGAGCGCACCCCGGAGTCGAGGGCGAGGGCCCGGTAGTCGGGCCAGCGGCGGTCGCTGAGGAGGTCGGTGGCGTCGACGGCCTGGCCGCGCTGCTCGGCGGCGGGGATGGGGCCCTCGCCGGAGCGCAGTTGGACGGAGGCGAGGGCGGCCAGGTCGGGGTGGGTCGCGGCGGACGGGTGCTCGTCGCTGCCGTCGGTCACGGTGGCCACGGCGCCGCAGCAGTCGGCGGTGCAGCGGACGGCCTCCTCGGCGAGTTCGGAGAGCCTGCGGGCGGGCAGACCCGCTTCGGCCGCCTCCGGGGCGGGGTGGGGCGAGGTGCGGGTGATGTTCACATGCGGGGCGGACGGGTCGGTCTTGCGCATCGGGAACGCCTCCTCGTTGTTCCGGCTTCCCCGGGTCGGCCTCGGAAAACGGCTGGGCCCGGTACTTTCTCGGCATGGCTCAAACGGAGGAATTCGGTGAAGAACTCGCGGACTTCATGCGCCGCGTGGCCGAGTTGAAGGTGGCACGGTCCCTGCCCGCGGACGAGCTGGCCACCGTGCTCGACGCGGCCCTGTTCGAACTCGATCACGCAGCACGGCAGTTGTGGCCGCGCCAGAAGCACGAGGCGGCCGATCCCGGCACCGCCACGAGCCGTTCGGCCGGCGCCGACCGGCAGGAACAGCAGCTGTTGCGCGCCGTGTTCCAGCGGCTGCCGCTGCCCGTGGCCCTGGTGGACCGCGAGGCGGTGGTGCGCCGGATGAACTTCGCCGCGACGATCTTCACCGGGGTCCGCGCCGGCTACGCGACCGGCCGGCCGCTCACCGGCCTGTTCGCGCACGCCGACCGGGCCGCGTTCCGCTCTCAGGTCGCGGCGGTCGCCCGCGGCGAGGGCGACCGGGGGCTCACCGTGCATCTGCAGCAGGATCCGCACGCCCCGGTCCACACGGTCCTCACGGGGCTGCGCCCGGGCAACGAGCCGCGCACCACCGTCCTCGTCCTGCTCCACCCGGAGGGCGACGGCACCGCCAGGGCCGCGGGCCCGGCCGCCGCGGGGGCACCGGTGCCCGACCTCGCGGAGACGACGCGGCACACGGCCCAGCTCGACCTCATGGACCTGATGACGCGGGAGCTGCTCGGCGCGCCGGCCGGCGACCCGGCCGAGGTGCTGCGCCGCGCCGCCCGGGCGCTGTACGTACGGTTCGCGGACTGGGTGATCGCCGACCGCGGGGCGGCGCGAGTGACGCGTACGGCCGTGCTCGGCGGGGACGACGACGTCGCAGAGGACATCGCCGCGCAGGATCCCGCCGCGAGCCCGCTCGTCATGGAGGCGGCGCGCGGCGGTTCTCCGGCGCTGCTCGTGCGCCCCGAGGACCTGGAGGCGCTCGGCGCGGACGCGTCGGGCGCGCCGGTCCTGGTCCGCGCGGACGTCACGTCCCTGTTGTGCGTGCCGCTGATCGCGGCGCCCGGCGAACCGGTCCAGGGCGTGCTCACCCTGTTCCGGTCCGCGGGCCGCCTGGCGTTCTCCATGGCGGAGGCCAGGGCGCTGGATGTGATGTCCCGTCATATCGCGTTGGCGATGCGCAGATAGGCGCGACGGGACGGTCAACTGGGCTGCTGACTAGGCGGCGTCGGCGAGGACTTCGTCGCGCAGCCGGTGGCAGCAGCGGTTGATGAGCCGGGACACGTGCATCTGGGAGATGCCCAGCTCTTCGGCGATGCGGCTCTGTGTCATGTCGCCGAAGAAGCGCATGTACAGGATCCGCCGTTCGCGCTCGGGCAGCGCGGCGATGCGGGGTTTGACGGCCTCGCGGTCGACGACCACGTCGAGCGCGGGGTCGGCCGAGCCGAGCGCGTCGGCCAGCGAGTAGCCGTCGTCGCTGCCGGGCAGCTCCGCGTCGAGGGAGAGCGCCGTGAAGCTGTCCAGGGCCTCGAGGCCGGTGCGCACCTCGTCCTCGGTCATGTTGGCGTGCGCGGCGATCTCGGCGAGGGTCGGGGCGCGGCCCGGGATGCTCTGGGAGAGCTCGTGCTGCGCGAACCTGACGCGGTTGCGCAGGTCCTGGACGCGGCGCGGTACGTGCAGCGTCCACATGTGGTCGCGGAAGTGCCGCTTGATCTCGCCGGTCACCGTCGGGACGGCGTAGCTCTCGAAGGCGTTGCCGCGCTCCGGGTCGTACCGGTCGACGGCCTTGACCAGGCCGAGCGCGGCGACCTGGCGCAGGTCCTCGTAGGACTCACCGCGGTTGCGGAAGCGGCCGGCCAGTCGCTCGGCCATCGGCAGCCAGGCCTCGACCGTGTCGCGGCGCAGCCGGTCGCGCTCGGGCCCGTCGGGCATGGCGGCCAGTTTCGCGAAGGCCGCGGTGGTGTCGGGCGCGTCGTCGTGCGGGTGCCGTCGACCGGATTTCACCGGGTTCACGGGTGTGCTCGTAGGCGTGCGCATGAATCGCAACTCCCTGGAAAATGTGCCCTGGGTTCGGTGGTCACCGTGGGAGTCGCGCGCCTCAAGGCGGCATCGGACACACCCGGGGCGCATACGCGAGGTAGCTCTCCCACGGACGTGCCTCCTGTCCGAAGCACTGACTTCCGCCTGCCCCGGCCGCTGCCCGGCAAACACGCATGGGCACCGGTACGAGGGGTACTGCGGCCTGGGTCACACCCGGCACGATCGCGCCCCAGGAAGCAGAAAGGCCGAAGGCGATGGCCCATGCGGTGAGGTTGGTGAGGGACGTCATGACCGAGGGCGTCGTGGCGGTGCGCCCCGACGCCTCGCTGGTGGAGGCCGCTCAGTTGATGCGCGCGCAGGGCACCGCGGACGTCCTGGTGACGGACGGCGGCCAGCTCGTCGGGGTGCTCACGGACCGGGACATCACGGTGCGGGCCGTCGCCGACGGCGCGGATCCGCTGACGGTGAGCGCGGACGCCGTGTGTACGCCCCGGCCGGTGACGGTGGGGCCCGACGAGGCGGTGTCCGCGGCGGCGACGCTGATGCGCGCGCACGCGGTGCGGCGGCTCCCGGTCGTGCAGGACGGCCGTGCGCTCGGCACGGTGAGCCTCGGCGATCTGGGCGCACCGACGGGCCCGGTGCATGATTCTTCGAGGGGGAGCCCGGGCCCGCAGGCGGATGCCGGCCCGGCGGGGTAGGGCCGGGCCGGGCGTCGCCGGAATCCGTCACGGCCTCCGGTCCGGGAGCGGCAAGCACCCGGGTCCGGTGACCGGCCCCCGACAACACTTCGACGCTAGACCAGGGTCCGTCCCACCGGCGATCCGGCGAACGAGCCCGCTGTCCGCATAGCGCGGCGGCCCGTCAGGCGTCGCCGTGCCGCACCGCGGGCTCCCGCAGTGTCGTCGAGGGGAGCCGCCCGTACTTCGCCCGGTACTGCTCGGCGAAGCGGCCCAGGTGCCCGAAGCCCCAGCGGTACGCGACGTCCCCGACGGTGGCGGTGCCCGCGGGGTCCGCCGCGCGGAGGTCGGCGTGGGCCCGCTCGAGTCGGATCGCGCGCAGGTACGTCATCGGGGGCATGCCCACGTAGCGGGCGAAGGCCTCTTGGAGCCAGCGCACGCCCACCTGGGCCTCGGCCGCCAACTCGGTGGTGGTGAAGGGGTGTTCGGGCCGTTCGCGCATCGCGTCGATCGCCCGCTTGACCGGCGCGGGGCGCAGCCGGCTCGCGGGGTGGTCGAGTTCCTCGCGGTAGCGGTGCCCGGCCGCCAGCAGCAGCCCGTTGAGCACGGCGTCCTGCAACGGGGCGGCGACCAGGGGGTGTTCGAGCAGCCGCGTCGCGTCGTGCAGGTCGTCGATGAGGACCTGCACGAGGCGGGCCCAGTCCTTGCCGCGCCCCCGCGTCAGGTCGAGTTCGGGGTCGAGGACGACGGGGGTGCGCGGCGGGCGCCCGGTCAGTTCCTCGACGCGGCGCTCGACCAGTGCCCGGTCCATCTTCAGGGCGAGCACCCTGCCCGCCCCTGCCCAGCGGTCGACGACGGTGGTGCCGACGGGCTGGAACAGGGCCGCCCGGCCGGGCATCGTGCCCAGCTCGGGCCGGTGCGCCTGGTGCCAGACGAGGGGTTCGCCGAGCGGGATGTTGACGTGGTAGGCGCCCAACTCCCCGCAGCGGACCCGGACATCGGCCCCGCAGGCGAGTTCGCCGACGGTGATCCCGCCGAGGTCGAGCACCTCGAGGGCGGCCCCGAAGCGCTCGGGGGCGGCCAGTACGTCCAGCCGGTTGGTGTAGAAAGCGGCCTTGATCGCTTCCATCGCCCGGTCGACGTCACTCGTGCGGAAGGACGTCCTCACCACCGCGTCTCCTCACGCCTCGAGCCATCTCGTCGTACGCCCGACTCAGCAGCGTACGACGAGATGTGAGGCGTGACGACAGGGTCTGGGGCCTGTCGTCACAAGGTCCTAGGGCATGTCTTCAAACTCCCGTCGTCGCCCGGAGGGCGGCCTTGCGGCGTCTGGTGCGTGCTCTCGGCGTGCCGGGTGCCGACCCTCGTACTGGATGTACTTGGGTCTGCGCCCGGTGCGGCGAGAGTGCGTGCCAGGCGTCGTGAGGCAGACGGGAGTTTGAAGACACGCCCTAGCGGCTGCGCTCCACCCGGCGCTCGTCCCAGACCGGTTCCGATGTCTCGCGCACGTTCCCGTCCGAGCCGAAGACCAGGTAGCGGTCGAAGGAGCGCGCGAACCAGCGGTCGTGGGTGACCGCGAGGACCGTGCCGTCGAACGCCTCCAGGCCCTCCTGGAGCGCCTCGGCGGATTCCAGGTCGAGGTTGTCGGTGGGCTCGTCGAGCAACAGGGCGGTGGCGCCCTCGAGTTCGAGCAGGAGGATCTGGAAGCGGGCCTGCTGGCCGCCGGAGAGCCGCTCGAAGTTCTGCTCGGCCTGCGCCGTCAGTTCGTAGCGGCGCAGCCGGGACGAGGCGGCTCCGCGGTCCTGCGCGTGGTCGCGCCACAGGATGTCGAGGAGGGTGCGGCCCTGCAGCTCGGGGTGGGCGTGGGTCTGGGCGAAGTGGCCGGGCACGACGCGGGCGCCGAGCTTCCACTCGCCCGTGTGGGACACGGACGCGTCCCCGGCGAGCAGGCGCAGGAAGTGGGACTTGCCCGAGCCGTTCGACCCGAGGACCGCGACGCGCTCGCCGTAGAAGACCTCCAGGTCGAAGGGTTTCATCAGGCCGGTCAGCTCAAGTCCCTTGCAGGTCACGGCCCTCACTCCGGTGCGGCCGCCCTTGAGGCGCATCGTGATGTCCTGCTCGCGCGGCGGCTCGGGCGGCGGCCCGGCCTCCTCGAACTTGCGCAGCCGCGTCTGGGCGGCCGCGTACCGGGACGCCATCTCGTGGCTGACGCTCGCCGCCTGCCGCAGGGTGACCACGAGCTTCTTCAGCTGGGCGTGCTTCTCGTCCCAGCGGCGGCGCAGCTCCTCGAAGCGGGCGAAGCGCTCGCGCCGGGCCTCGTGGTACGTGGCGAAGCCGCCGCCGTGCACCCAGGCGTCGGCGCCGCCGGGGCCCGGCTCGACGCTGATGATCTTCTCGGCGGAGCGGGCGAGCAGCTCGCGGTCGTGCGAGACGAACAGGACCGTCTTGCGCGTCTCGCGCAGCTTCTCCTCCAGCCAGCGCTTGCCGGGCACGTCGAGGTAGTTGTCCGGCTCGTCGAGGAGGAGGACCTCGTCGGTGCCGCGCAGCAGCGCTTCGAGGACCAGACGCTTCTGCTCGCCCCCGGAGAGGGTGCGTACTTCACGGAACTGGGCCTTGTCGTACGGAACGCCGAGCGCGGCCATGGTGCACATGTCCCACAGCGTCTCCGCCTCGTACCCCTGCGCCTCGGCCCAGTCGGAGAGCGCCTGCGCGTACGCCATCTGCGCGGCCTCGTCGTCGACCGTCATGATCGCGTGCTCGGCCTTGTCCACGGCGGCCGCGGCCTCGCGGATGCGCGGGGTCGCGACGGACACGAGGAGGTCGCGCACGGTCGTCTCGTCGCGCACGGAGCCCACGAACTGGCGCATCACGCCGAGCCCGCCCCCGACGGTGACGGAGCCGCCGTGCGGCTGGAGCTCGCCCGAGACGAGCCGCAGCAGGGTCGTCTTGCCCGCCCCGTTCGGCCCGACCAGGGCGACGACGGCGCCCTCGCCGACACGGAAGGAGACATCACCGAGCAGCGCCCGCCCGTCCGGCAAGTAGTACTCGAGGTGTGCGGCTTCCAGATGTCCCATGATCCCGCATTGTGGACGCCCGTGCGGGTGACGGGCAAACGAATAGGACCTCCGGCCCTGGGTGCGGGTGTCCGCGTGGGGTACTCGTCGTTCCATGTGTGCCGACTTCGACCTCACCGATGCCCCGACGACCGTGGCCCCCGCGTCCCTGCGGGGCCGCCTTGCCGCGCTCGACTCGCGCGTGTTCGACTACGCCGCCAGTGCCCGCTGGCCGGGCGCCGAACGGGTGCTGCCGAAGCTGAGCCGGGCCGCGAACCACGGGGTGCTGTGGTTCGCGGTGGGCGGGGCGCTTGCCCTGAGCGGCTCGCCGCGGGCCCGTCGCGCCGCGGTGCGCGGGGTGGCCTCGCTGGCCGTCGCCTCGGCGACGATCAACACGCTCGGCAAGCGGTCGGTGCGCAGGCCGCGGCCCGCCCTGGACGCCGTGCCGATAGTGCGCCGGCTGAAGCGGCAGCCGTTCACCACGTCGTTCCCTTCGGGGCACGCCGCCTCCGCCGCGGCGTTCGCCACGGGCGTCGCCCTGGAGTCGCGCGGGTGGGGTGCGGCCGTCGCCCCGGTGGCGTTCTCGGTAGCTGCCTCGCGGGTGTACACGGGCGCGCACTTCCCCGGTGACGTGCTCGCGGGCGCGGCGCTCGGCGTGGGCGCGGCCTTCGCGGTACGCGGTCTCGTGCCGACGCGCGACCAGCTGCCGTCGCCGGGGCGCCCGCTGGTGGACGACGTGCCGGCGCTGCCGGGCGGCGAGGGCCTGGTGATGGTGGTGAACACGGGGGCCGGTACGCCGGAGAAGGTGCGCAGCCTGCGGGACGCGCTGCCGCTGGCCGAGTTCGTGGAGTGCGAGGGCGAGGAGATCCCGGAGGCGCTGGAGAAGGCGGCGCCCCGGGCCAGGGCGCTCGGCATCTCCGGCGGTGACGGCTCGGTGAACACGGCCGCGCAGGTGGCGCTGCGGCACGGCCTGCCGCTCGCGGTGTTCCCCGGCGGCACCCTGAACCACTTCGCGTACGACCTCGGCATCGAGGACACCGGCGACCTGGTGCGGGCCGTCGAGGGCGGGGACGCGGTGGCGGTCGACGTCGGCCGGTTCCGCTCGGACGACGCGTCGGGGATCTTCCTCAACACGTTCAGCCTGGGTGTCTATCCGGAGCTGGTGCGCGAGCGCGAGCGCTGGTCGGCGCGGATCGGAGGGCGGCTCGCGGATGTGGTGGCGGCGCTGCACGTGCTGCGTCGCGACCATCCGCTGGAGGTCGAACTGCACGGCGAGAAGCGGCCGTTGTGGCTGCTGTTCGCCGGGAACTGCACGTACCGCCGGATGGGCCTCACGGCGGGCAGGCGCGCGGACCTCGCCGACGGCCTGCTCGACGTGCGCACCGTCAACGGCGGCCGGCTGCCCGGCGTACGGCTGATGGCGGCGGCCCTCTCGGGCCCGCTGTCCCGCTCCCCGTTCCATGCCGCGACCCGGTTGACGCGGTTGCGCGTCTCGGGCGTCACGCCGGGCACACCGCTCGCGTACGACGGTGAAGTCACGGAGTGCGGACGGGAGTTGACGGTCGACAAGCAGCACGAGGCGCTGCGCGTATACCGCCCGCTGACCATACTGTGAGACAGGTATCTCAATATTCGGCCCACCCGCGTACGGTGATCACATCGCCCGGAGCGCTCGCTCCGGGCGAGCCGTCGCACCGTGAAGGGGATCGGGCCATGTCGCAGGAGACCGCCGTGTACACCCACGGCCACCACGAGTCCGTGCTGCGTTCGCACACCTGGCGCACCGCCGCCAACTCGGCTGCCTACCTGCTCGGTTCACTGAAGCCGCACATGAAGATCCTCGACATCGGCTGCGGCCCGGGCACGATCACCGCGGACCTGGCCGCACTGGTCCCCGACGGGCACGTCGTCGGCGCCGACCACGCCGCGGGCATCCTGGACCAGGCGCGCGCCACGGCGGCCGAACGGGGCCTGGACAACGTCGAGTTCACCACCGCCGACGTGCACGCCCTGGACTGGCCGGACGACACGTTCTGCGTGGTCCACGCCCATCAGGTGCTGCAGCACGTCGGCGACCCGGTGCAGGCGCTGCGCGAGATGCGCCGCGTCACGAAGCCCGGCGGCATCATCGCGGTCCGCGACTCCGACTACGCGGCGATGACCTGGTACCCGCAGTCGCCGGGCATGACGGACTGGCTGGACCTGTACCGGCGCGTGGCGCGGGCCAACGGGGGCGAGCCGGACGCCGGGCGGCATCTGAAGTCCTGGGCGCTGCAGGCGGGTTTCGCCACGGCGGACATCACGTCCACCGCCGCCACGTGGTGTTACGCGACGCCGGACGAGATCGACTGGTGGAGCGGACTGTGGGCGGACCGCACCGTCGCCTCGGCGTACGCGGACCGGGCGACCGAGGGCGGCCATGCGACGCCGGAGCAGCTGACGGCGGTGTCCGAGGCCTGGCGGGAGTGGGGCACGCACGAGGACGCCTGGTTCACCGTGCTGCACGGGGAGATCCTGTGCCGTAAGCCCGAGTAACCGATCGCCCTTCGCACAAGGGGAGTTCAGCTGCGCGGGAGCAGCGGGCCGAGCGGCCCGAGGTCGATGTTCAGGTCCTCGGGCCCCAGGCCGTAGCGCTCGCGCAGCTGCTCCATGCGGTCCTCCAGGAGCATCAGTGTCAGACCGATGCGCTCCTCTTGATCCTCCGTCAGATCACCGGTGTCGAAACGGCGTACGGCCTGCCGCTCCATGAGCTGCCGCAGCAGCTCCACGACCGTGAGGACGAGCTTCATCAGGTCACGCTCGACCGTGTCGGGTTCCAGCTCGATGCGCCGCCGCGATTCGCTCATGTCGACTCCGGCCAGGGTGAGGGGACTTGTTCGTTCACCGAGCTGATGAGGGCGTTCAGGTCGATGCGGACGAGGTCGACGTCCGCGATGCGCAGGGTCACGTCGCCCGCGAGGACGACGCCGCCCGCGAGCAGCCGGTCGAGCAGGTCGACCAGGGCGATCTCGCGGCGCTCGATGACGGTCATCGCACCTCCTCCCCCGCGTCCGCTTCCTCGTTCGCGTCCGCTTCCTCGTTCGCGTCCTCGTTCGCGGTGAACGAGTAGCCGGCCCAGGGCCCGGTCAGCTCGACGCGCAGGCCCGGCTCCCTGTGCTCGGCGTCCGCCACCCGCTCGACGAACTCCTCCGAGGCCGAACGGTCGACCAGATAAGCCGAGTTCAGGATGTTGCGGCCCGTCGCGCGGGCCAGTTCGCCATTCTGCGGCGGGTGGACGCGGGCGGCCGCCGCATGGTCGCTCAGTTCCGTGTGCAGCACCTGCGCGAAGCGTTCGGCGCGCTGCCAGGTCTCCTCGGCGGCGGCGCGCTCGGCGCGGCGGCGGCGCAGGTAGTCACGGCCCGACGCGGCGCGGGGCGCGGCGGCAACCGCGTCGGCCTTCTCGGCCTCCCCAGCCTTCTCGGGCTCCCCAGCCTTCTCGGCCTTCCCAGGCCCCTCGGATTCCGCGGGTTCCTGCGTGTAGACCTTCACCCCCCACTCGACCCGCCCGGCGAGCCGGTCGAGGCCGGCCCGGAAGCGCTCGCCCTCCTGTTCCAGCATGGCCCGTACGCCGCTGTCGTCACGGAAGACGGTGGCCAGACGCAGCGGCAGCGGGCTGGTGAGCGTGGTGAGGGCGGCGATCACGCTCTCGTGGGCGCGGGCCGTCGCCGCCAGCCAGTCGAGGTCCTCCAGGTGGCTGCGGAGCGGCCCTTCGGCGAAGTCCGCCTCCGGCACGGAACCGACGACGGCGACGAGGCCGTGGTGCGCGAGCTGTTCGGGCGGGGTGCCCGCGACTCCCGTGAGCTCGGCCTGCAACGGGGCGCCGAGCGGCCGGCAGACCGCGTACACGTAACGCAGGGCGGCGGTCCTCGTCATGCGGTGTCCCTCTCCCTCCGAGGTTCTCCCGCCTCCTCCAGCTCGGCGAGGCGCTGCTTCAACTCCGCGTTCTCCCGGGCGAGTTCCTTGCGGCGGGCGCCGGACGACAGGGCCGGGTCGTCCTCCCACCAGTCGATGCCCATCTCCTTCGCCTTGTCGATCGAGGCGACGATCAGCCGGAGTTTGATGGTGAGCAGTTCGATGTCGAGGAGGTTGATGCGGATGTCGCCCGCGATGACGATGCCCTTGTCGAGGACACGCTCCAGGATGTCGGCGAGATTGGCCCCGCCTCCTTCACCACCCCGGAGCGCTTCCGGATAACGGCTGGCCATGGTCATCGGGCGGCCCCGCTGCCGGCGCGCTGCCGCCGACGGGCCCGCTCACCCTCACGCCCGTCGGACTCGCGCTCCGGTTCCGGCTCCGGCTCGTCCTCGTAGGCCTCCTCGTACTCCTCCTCGCCCTCGAACTCGTCGTCGTAGCGCTCCGGTTCGTCCTCGTCCTCGGTGTCGTCCTCGGTGTCGTCGGCGACGTCGTCCGCCTCTTCACCGTCCTCGTCCTCGTCCTCGGACTCGAAATCGTGCTCGGACTCGTACTCGTCCGACGGCTTGCCGGTCTCCTGCTCCCGGCCCTCCTGATCTTCCTGATCTTCCTGTTCCTGCTGTTCCTGCTGTTCCTGCTGTTCCTGCTGCTCGCGTTCCTCCTCCTCGACCGCGTCGTCATGGGTCGTGACGACCTCGCCGTCGCGGATCTCCCCGCGCCAGCCGTCGCTCGCCTCGCCGCGCAGCGTCACGAAGCGGGAGAAGTGCTTCAGGTCGAGCCGGGCCCTGCGGCCCTGGGCGCGCCAGATGTTGCCGGTCTTCTCGAACAGGCCCTTGGGGTAGTACTCGACGACCAGCAGGACCCGGGTGAGCCGATCGGCGAGCCGGTGGAACGTGATGACGCCCTTGGTCGTGCCCTTCGCGCCCTCCGACGTCCACTGGATGCGGTCGTCGGGCACCTGCTCGGTGGTGTGCGCCTTCCAGCTGCGGCTCGACCAGAAGATCTTCATCTGCCAGTCGGAGGTGACGTCGTCGGCGCGGTTGGCGTTCTTGACGCCCCGCGCGAACGTGGAGAACTCCTGGTACTGCGTCCACTGGTCGTACGCGGTGCGCAGGTCGACGCCGACGTCGATGAACTCCATGATGACGGTCGGCTTCTTGCCCGCGCCGCCCTTCTTCTTGCCGCCCTTGCCGAACAGGCCCTTGACCCCGCCGACGACTTTCTCCTTCAGGTGTCCCGCGCCCAGTTCCACGGCGCTGCGCATGGGGCCCTTGCCCTCGGCGATCTTGCGGCCGCCGTCGAGTGCGAGCCTGGCGAAGCCGGGGCTGTTGCCCTCCGCGATGTCGTTGAGCTTCACCGTGGTGGCACCGAGCTTGCGGCCGGCGCCCACCAGCAGCTTCTGGGCCTGCGCCGCCAGGAAGTCCTGTGCCTCGCTCTTGAGGTGGTCCACCGCCGCGCTCTTCGCGAGGCCACTGACCGGGTTCTTCGGGGAGTCAGCCACGGCCGCCGCCTCCCTTCGCGGTGCGGGTCGCGGTGCCCGCGGTCTTCTTCGCGGCGGGCACCTTGGCGGCCGTCTTCTTGGTCGCGGACGTCCTGCCGCCGCCGGACCGCCGCGCGGCGGCCGTCTTCGCGGCGGGCCGCTTCGCCGGTGCCTTGCGTTCCTCGCCGGAACCGCGGCCGGAGGGGTTCTTCTCGGCCGACCGGGTGCGTCGGCCGGAAGACTCTGACGCACGGCGCCGCGGCTTCTCGTCCTCGACCTCGAGCTCGTCCTCGGCCTCGTCCGCGTGTCGCTCGCTGTCGTCCTCGTCCTCGTACCTGTCGTCGGTGTCGGCTTCCGCTCCGGCGTCACCGCCGTCCTCGTCGTACGGCTCCTCGTCGCGGCCTCGGCCGCGCCTCGACACCACGCCGGTCACCTTCTCCCCCGCACCCCGTACGTCGTCCACGTCGGGCACGTCGGGGGCGACACCGGAGATCTGGTCGCGCACGCCCTGCGTACGGGAGTGGAGCCGGCCCGCGAGGCCCTCGATCTGGCGCTCCACGAGCGCACCCGTGGCCGCCTTGCCCACTCCGCGCAGATCCTGCCGGAGCTGGTCGCCGATCTCCTTGAACTGCGGGTTGTTCTCCAACTGCGTGCTCACCATCTCGGCGAGCGCACGGGGGCTCAGCTTCATGCGCTTGCCCGCGACCATCGTGCCGACGGCGAACGCCAGCTTCATCTTCTTCGTACGTCCCAGGACGTATCCGGCCCCTACCGCGAGGCCGAGAGCTGCTCGATTCACTTTCCCTCCAGCCGGTCGAGGAGCTCGTCCTCGACTCGGTCGAATGTCTCCTGGTCGATCTCTCCGGATGTCAACTGCTCCTCGAGACGGGCCAGTTCGGCGCGCACGGCGCCGGGGTCGTAGTACTGCCGCTCGGCCTCGGCGAGCACTTTCTCCATGGCCCACAGGGACCCGCGCACCGGCGCGAGCGGCAGCAGCAGCACTTCCGAGATCAGTCCCACGCGCTCACTCCGCGGCCTCGGCGGGGCCCGGCTCCACGAAGCTGTACGGCGGAAGCGGGCCGTTGACCGTCAGGCCGATGTGGGAGTGGCTGCGGCGGATCTCCTCGATCGCGGCGAGGAAGTGCTCGGACTCCTTCTGGGGCACGAGGAACGAGAGGTTGGCCAGCCAGCCGGTGCTCTCGGGCCCGACCGAGACCGCCTCGGCCGCGGGTTCGAGGAGCCGCCGCAGCTCGATCGCGTCCTCGACCTCGCGGTTCTGCACCGCGGCGACGACCATCTCGCCGAGCCGCAGCCGCTCCTCGTAACTGCCGCCGCCCGCCTGCCGGTTGGCGTCGGTCATGGTGCGGACCTCGGAGTTCTCCGCCATCACGCGGTGCAGTACGGCCTCTTCGTCGTGCTGCGCCTTGACGTTGTACTCGACCTTGCCGTCGAGGGCGTGCAGCCGTTCCCGGTAGTGCTCGACGCGCTCCGCGAGCACGTCCGCGACCGCCTTGTCGTCGGGGGCGAGGCTGCCGAACCGCATGGGCAGGACCGGGCCGCCGCCGCCCGCCTCGGCCAGCACGCTCTGGTGCGCGAGCAGGTCACGGCGCTTGGGCCGCAGGTCGTCGGGCGCATCGCTGACGACGGCCGCGAGCGGGCCCTCCTTGACGATGCGCACCGTGCGGGGCGGTTCCCCGATGCCGCCCATGCCGTCGGGCAGCGAGGGGTGCTCGGAGCCGGCGATGCCGTAGATGTAGGTGCTGCTCACTCCTGCTCCTCCTTCCGGCGGCTCGGGGCGGCGCGCCGGGTGCGCTTCGGCTCGGCCTGGCCCTCCTCGCGGGCCTGGTTGAACGCCTCGGAGATGGTCTGCGCGGCACCGGACAGCGCGCCCTTCGACTTGCCGCGCGCACCGGACTCGGTCATCTCACCGACCAGGTCGGGCAGTCCGGGGCTGCGGTGCGGGCCGGCCTCCAGGTCGAGCCGGTTGCAGGCCTCGGCGAACCGCAGATACGTGTCGACACTGGCGACGACGACCCTGACGTCGATCTTCAGGATCTCGATGCCGACCAGTGAGACACGGACGAACGCGTCGATGACGAGCCCGCGGTCCAGAACGAGTTCGAGAACGTCGTACAGGCCGCTGGTGCCACCACCACCGCCTGACTGTTGTGCCGGGACAACGGTCATGGAGACCTGTCCTCCTTGTCTGTCTTTTTCGTATGTTCCGTCTCTGTGTGCTTCACCTCGGGCGGGCGGCGGTCTAACGGCCGCCGGGCCTGCTCGACTCCGCGCGTCCCCGCTCGTAACGGCGGACACGCCGGTAGCCCGTGAGGACCCCCTGCGGGTCCAGGCTCACCTGGTAGCTCGCCAGCAGGCTCATGGTGTCGGGGACCCGGGCCACTTCGAGGACCTCGATCTCCAACTCCCAGCCGTCCTCGGTGCGTTCGAAGGACGACACGGACTCGGCCGCCATGCCGGTGAGCTCCGCCAGCTGGGCGCGCGCCTCGCGCAGCACCTCCATGGGTCCGGGCTCCCGGCTCGCGTCGCCCTGCGTCTTGTTCATGCGGGCCGAGTCACCTCATGAGCCGTGGCCAAACCTTCAACTCACCCGGTGTGTACGGAGTTTGCGGCGCGCCGGGCCGAGCGAGCGGCCCGTGCCGAGCAGCCCGGACCAGGGGTTGGTGCGGGCCTGTTCGGCGGCGTCGGCGACGGTCCAGCGGCGGGCGTGGACGGCGGGGTCCGCCAGCTGCTCCCAGGTCAGCGGCGCGGCCACGGGGGCGTCGGCCCGGGCCCGCACGGTGTAGGGCACGACGGCGGTCTGGGCGTAGCCGTTGCGCAGGACGTCGAGGTAGAGGCGGTCGCCGCGGTCCTTCTTGCGGGCGGCGGTGGTGAGCGCGTCGGGATGCTCGGCCACGAGCGTGTCCGCGACGGCCCTGGCGAACTCCCGCGTCTCGTCGAAGTCGTGGTGTCCGTTGATCGGTACGACGACGTGGACCCCGCGGGATCCGGTGGTCATCGGGGCCGCGGGCAGCCCGAGTTCGGCGAGGAGTCCGTGCAGCTGCCGGGCCGCGTCGCGCACCGCGGCGAAGTCGTCCTCGGCCGGGTCGAGGTCGAAGACCAGGCGGTCGGGTCGGTCGAGGCGGCCGACGCGCGACTGCCACCGGTGCAGGGTGACGGCGGCCTGGTCGACGAGGTACATCAGGGTCGCGGTGTCCTCGCACACCGTGTGGGTCACCGTGCCGCCCTCTTTGGTGACCTCGACGCGGCGGATCCAGTCGGGGTAGTGGCCGGGGGTGTCCTTCTGCATGAAGCGCGGGCCGTCGGGCCCGTCGGGCCTGCGCTCCAGCATCAGGGGCCGCCCGCGCAGGTGCGGCAGCATGAACGGAGCGATCTGCCGGTAGTAGTCCGCGAGGTCCGACTTGGTGATGCCGGGGAGCAGTTCCTTTCCGGGTTTGTGCACCTCGACGCTGCGTCGACCGGCACGGACGGTGCGCGCGTCCGTCATCAGGAGCCGCCGGGGATGTTCTGCTCCAGGAGCAGCGCGACCCCCGCCACGATCGACTCCGCGTCGATCCCGGCCGCCCGCAACTGCTCCCCCGGCGAGGCCGAACCGGGCATCACGCGTACGGCGAGCCGCACGAGCCGCGGCACGGGTGCGCCGTCGTCGAACGCCTCGGCCACCGCGTCCCCGAGTCCGCCCTCGGCCCGGTGGTCCTCCACCGTGACCAGGCACCCGGTGGCCCGGGCGGCGTCCCGCAGGGTGCGGCGGTCGACGGGCTTCACGGAGTACAGGTCGATGACCCGCACCGGGATTCCGGCCCGCCCGAGTTCGTCGGCCGCGCGGAGCGCCTCGTGCACGGTGACGCCCGCCGCGACGAGAGTGAGGCGGTCGTCGTCCCCCGCCCGCAGCACCTTGCTGCCGCCCACGGCGAACTCCTCGTGCGGCGGATAGATGACGGGGGTCGCGCCGCGGGACGTGCGCAGGTAGCGGATGCCGCCCAAGTCGGCCGAGAGTGCGAGGAGTTGGGCGGTCTGGTTGGCGTCGCAGGGGTACAGGACCGTCGAGCCGTGCACGGCCCGGAACATCGCGAGGTCCTCCAGGCCCATCTGCGAGGGCCCGTCCTGCCCGATGGCGACCCCGGCGTGCGATCCCGCCAGGTTGAGGCCGGCGCCGGTGACCGCCGCCATGCGGATGAAGTCGTGGGCCCGGGTGAGGAACGCCGCGAACGTGCACGCGTACGGGAGCCGCCCGCGCAGCGCGAAGCCGATGCTCGTGGCGACGAGTTGCTGTTCGGCGATGTAGCACTCGAAGTAGCGCTCGGGGTGCTCCTTCGCGAAGTACTCGGCCCGGGTGGAGTCGCCCACCTCGCCGTCGAGCACGACGACGTCGCCGCGCGCATTGCCGAGCGCGGCGAGGGCCTGCCCGTAGGCGTCGCGGGTCGGGACCTCGTCGCCGATCTCGTAGCGCGGCAGGTCGAGGTGGCCGCTGCGCACGGCGTGCAACGTCCGTGCGGCGGGGGGCTGTTGGACCTCGACGCGGATACCGCGGTCGCCGCCGAGTTCGGCGACGGCCTCGTCGGGGTCGGCCAGCGGTTTGCCGTGCAGGCCCTCGCGGTCCTCGGCGGCGGCGACGCCCTTGCCCTTGAGCGTGCGGGCGAGGATCGCGGTGGGCTGCCCCGCGGTGTCCCGCGCCTCGGCGTAGGCGCGGTCGACGGCGGTGACGTCGTGCCCGTCGATCTCGACGGTGTGCCAGCCGAAGGCGCGGAAGCGGCGCGCGTACGCGTCGAGGTCGTGGCCGTGCCGGGTGGGGCCGCGCTGGCCGAGCCGGTTGACGTCGACGGTCACGGTGAGGTTGTCGAGGTGCTCGAACCCGGCGTGCTCGGCGGCCTCCCAGACCGAGCCCTCGGCCAACTCGCTGTCCCCGCACAGGACATGGACGCGGTATCCGATCCGTTCGAGGCGCTTTCCGGCGAGTGCCATGCCGACGCCGACCGGCAGGCCCTGGCCGAGCGAGCCGGTGGCCGTCTCGACCCAGGGCAGGCGCTGCGGCGTGGGATGCCCTTCGAGTCGGCTGCCGAGCCGCCGGAAGCTCAGGAGTTCGGCGTCGTCGATGGCGCCGGCCGCCTTGTAGGCGGCGTACAGGAGCGGCGAGGCGTGGCCCTTGGAGAGGATGAAGCGGTCGTTGCCGGGGTGGTCGGGGCGGTCGAAGTCGTAGCGGAAGTGGCGGGCGAGGAGGACGGCCATCAGCTCGGCCGCGGACATCGACGAGGTGGGGTGTCCGGACCCGGCCGCGGCCGCCGCGCGGACGGAGTCGACCCTCAACTGCTGGGCGAGCGCGTGTAGTTGGCTGTCGGTGTACGTGGTCACTGGGTACCTCCGTCGGATGGGTGGGGGGTGTCGTCGGGGACCCTGGCGAGCTCGGGCGAGGCCGTGTCGAGGGGTACGGCGCCGGACCTGACGAGGCCCAACTGCACGCCCTGGCGCGGGAGCAGGGCCTCCAGGAGCCAGTCGGCCGCGACCCTGATCCGGTTGCCGGGCAGCGCCACGAGGTGGTGGCCGCGGGTGACGGCGCCCGCGAGGGGTCCGGCCAGCGGGATGCCGAGCGGGTTCGCGGCCGCCTGGGCGCCGCCGAGGTCGACGGTGAAGCCGAGGTCCTTGTGCCGGTAGGAGCGCGGGGCGCCGTGGCCGAGGGAGGCGACCACGTTGAGTCCCGCCACCCGGCCCTGGCGCCAGGCGTGTTGGGCGGTCATCGGGGTGTACTCGCCCGGGTTCGCGAGGTCGGGCACGGCGGCCGCGTCGCCGCACGCGAACACCTCGGGGTGTCCCGGCACGGTGAGGTACGGGTCGACGAGGAGCCGCCCGCGCTCCAGCGGGATGCCGAGTGCCGCGACCAGCGGGTCGGGGCGGACGCCGACGCACCACACCAGGGTGCGGGTGTCGACGGACTCGCCGTCGTCCAGGAGCACGCCGTCGCCCGTGGCCTCCTTCACGGAGGCGCCGGTGCGCACCTCGACGCCGCGGCCGTGCAGCACCTTGCCGGCGGTGCGGGACAGCCGTTCGTCGAGTTCGGGCAGGACGCGGGGTGCGGTGTCGAGCAGCAGCCAGCGGGGCCGCACGCCGTGCGGCAGCGGCCGCCTGCGGACGAGCGCTGCGGTCAACAGCTGTCCCTGCGCGGCGACTTCGGTGCCCGTGTAGCCGGCGCCGACCACGACGAAGGTGGCGCGGGCCCGGCACGTGTCGGGGTCGTCCGCGACGGCGGCGAGTTCGATCTGCCGGGTCACGTGGTCGCGCAGGTACAGCGCTTCGGGCAGGCCCCGGAAGCCGTGGGCGTGCTCGGCGATGCCCGGCACGGGCAGCAGCTTGTTGACGCTGCCGACGGCGAGCACGAGCCGGTCGTAGCCGAGGGTGCCGCGCTCGCCCTCGGGGCCCGCGTAGCGCACCGTACGGGCATCGAGGTCGACGCCGTCGGCCTCGCCGAGCACGAGCCGGGTGTGCGGGAGGGTGCCGGTCAGCGAGACGGTGGCGCGGCGCGGTTCGAGGACACCGGCGGCGACCTGCGGCAGCAGCGGCAGGTACAGGAAGTAGTCGGTCGGGTTGAGCAGTGTGACGTCGGCGTTGCGCCTGGCGACTCGGGCGAGCGTGCGGGCGGCCCGGTACCCGGCGAATCCTGCTCCGACGATCAGAACGCGCGATCGGCTCACGGTTTTCCTTCGGGGGGCGCGTGACGGTTCGCATGGCGGTTCGCATGGCGGTTCGCATGGCGGTTCGCGGGAGGGGAGCTTCCCGCGTCCCCGCGATCGCCGGGAGGCAAACACCCGGGGTCTACGCTCCCGCCATGGAGATCACGGGGAACCGCACCGAGCTGCTGCTCGTCGGGGGACGCTCGGGGGCGGGGAAGACGTCCGTGGGGTGGGAGGTGGCGGCGCTGCTGCGCGCCGCGGACGTCCCGCATGCGTACATCGAGGGGGACGCCCTGGACGCGGTGCATCCGGCGCCGCCGGGCGACCCGGACCGCTCGGGGATCACCGGGCGCAATCTCGCCGCCCGGTGGTCCAACTACCGTGCCCTGGGCCACCATCGCCTCGTCTGCACCAACACGGCCTCCGTCCTGGCGAGCGGGGTTCGGAGCTCGAACGGCAGCTGCGGCGCAGCGCGTTGACGGCCCTGCGCCTCGATGCCGGGGTGCCGCCGGACACCCACCGGGTGCCCACGGACGGCCGCACGGTGACCGAGGTGGCCCGTGCGGTGATCGCCGCGGCGGGGTGGATTCCCTGACGGGGGCGGGGAGTTCACGCTCCGGGCGGCGGTCCCGTCGGCATCGGCGGCGCGGCGGGGGCCGCGGGCTTCGCGGGCCGGGCGGCGGCGCGCAGCAGGTGGGCGGCGACGCCGAGCACCGCCGCGACGACCAGGGCCGCGCCCCAGTCCGGCAGACCCAGGGCGAGCACGAGCCCGAGGGCCAGGGCCAGCGCGGCTCCGGCGTACAGCGCCGCCGCACCGGCCCCCGCGTACAGGGCGGCCTTGCGGCGCTGCCCCCGGGCGCCCTCGCGCACGGCGTCGCGCAGCTCGTCCCGCACCGTGGCGCGGACGGCCCGGGTCAACTCGTCTGTCAGTCGTTGGTCCAAGCGTTCCATGGCGGCCGGGTACCCGCGCCGCCCGCCCCGTAACGACGCCTTCCGGGAAGTGATCACGTCGCGGACAGGCGCCAACTAGGCTTCCCCGTATGGAGATCCTGGGCACCACGCTGCGCATCTGCGTCGAGGACCTGGAGTCCTCGGTCGCGTTCTACGAACGGATCACGGGCAGCCGGGCGCTGCGCTTCGAGCGCGGCGGGGTCTCGGTGGCCGCGGTCGGCTGCTTCCTGCTGATGAGCGGTCCCGAGCAGGAGATCGAGGTGCTGCGCAAGGTGTCGGCCACGGTCGCCGTGCGGGACGTCGTCGAGGCGGGCGCGGTCCTGACGGCATCGGGCGCCCGGGTCATCGCGGGCCCGGTGCCGACCCCGGCGGGCCGCAACCTGATCGCCGTGCACCCCGACGGCTCGGTCTTCGAGTACGTGGACCGGCAGGGGCCCGGCAGGGGCCCGGTCAGTCCTGAGAGCCGTCCGTGAACCCCGCCCGTGCCCGTATCCTCGCCCGCAGTACGAGGTGAAGGACGGTGCGCACGTGGCGGCCAGGCAGGACGGACCGGGACAGGGGCGTACGCCGCTGAGCGCGCAGGCGCGCGAAGAGGTGCGCCGGCGGATCGTCGACCGCCGCTACCCGATGGGCGCCCGCCTCGTGGAGCGCGAGGTCGCCGAGGAGCTGCGGATGTCCCGGGTGCCGGTCCGCGAGGCGCTGCGCGCACTGGTGACGGAGGGCCTGCTGGAGCTGCTGCCGCACAGCGGCGTACGCGTGCGGCACCTGGAGCGGGACGACGTACGGCATCTGTACGAGGTGTGGGAGCCGCTGGCCGTCCAGGCGTCGCGGCTCGCGGCCCGCGCGGTGACGGCGGCCGCCCCGCAGGACCCGCCGGGCCTGGCCGCGCTGCGGGACCTGCTCGACCGGGCCGAGCGGGCCGCCGCCGAGGACGAGGGACCGCGCGAGGTGGCGGCGCACACCGCGTTCCACGAGGAGGTCGTCGCGCTCGGCGGCAATCCGCTGCTCGCCCGCACCATGGAACAGCTGAGCTGGCAGCTGCAGCTGCTCTTCGGCCTGCGGGAGGAGCCCGCGCACATGCGGGCCCAGCACGCCGACATGTTCCGGCACATCGCGGCGGGCGACGAGGAGGCCGCGGCGGCGAGCACGCTGCTGCACGTCAGGGACAGCCGCACGGTGGCGCTGAAGTCGCTCTTCGGCGACGCCGATTTGTATACCAAAAGGGAACGGCCCGACGGGACCCTGGATCGAACCCGCTAGAATATCCGGGCATAAGCCGCGCAAGCGTGCCCGACTCCTCGCCGACGCCTCGGGGTGTCCTTGCCGCGCCCTCCCCCTTGGTATACAAAAAGGCGGGCCAGCTCAGCCCTTCCCCCTCAAGGAGATTCCGCCATGACTCCTCCTCCCCTGTCCCGGCGCGGCGTTCTCGCCGGTGCCGCCTCGCTCGGTGCGGCCATGGCCCCGACGGCGGCCTCCGCGTCGACGGCCGAGTCCGGCGGCGGCGCGGCCCACCGCCCGAAGAAGGCCGTGGTCTTCCGCGACGTACGCCCCTTCGGTGCCCGGGAGGCCGTGGACCTGGTCGTCGTCGACGGCCTGATCAGCGACGGGCCCGCCCCCAAGGGGGCCAAGGTCGTCGACGGCGGCGGACGGCTCGCGCTGCCCGCGCTCGTCGACGCGCACATCCACCCCGACAAGACGAGCTGGGGCGGCGACTGGGTCACCCGCAAGCCGGCGAGCGGCATCGCGGAGTACTGCGCGCAGGACGTGGAGCTGTTCCGCTCGCAGAAGCGGCCCGTCGGCGAGCGCGCGTACGGTCTGATGGCGCACGCCGTGACGCGCGGCACCCGCGCGATGCGGGCGCACGCCGACGTGGCGCCCGCCTACGGCCTGGCCGGCGTCGAGGGCATCGCCGAGGCGCGCGAGCGGCTCGCGGACGCGCTCGACGTGCAGATCGTCGGATTCCCGCAGCACGGTGTCGTCCGTACGCCCGGGACGGCGAAGCTGCTCGAGGACGCGGCGCGCAGCGGCCTCGTCGACATGATCGGCGGCATCGACCCGATCAGCTTCGACCACGCCCTCGACGAGCAGCTGGACCTGGTCTTCGACCTCGCCGACCGGTACGGCGTCGGCGTGGACATCCACCTGCACGACCGCGACGAGAAGGGCACGAAGGTGCTGCGCGGCATCATCGAGCGCACCCGCGCCCTGTCGCTGCGCGGCAAGGTGACCGTCAGCCACGTCTTCTGCCTGCCGTTCCTCTCCGAGGGCGAACTGGCCACCATGGCGGGCGACTTGGCGGACCTGGACATCGCCCTGACCACGGTCGCGCCGAACGAGTCCCTGGTCCTGCCGATCACCGAGCTGAAGAAGCACGGGGTGCGGGTCGGGCTCGGCTCGGACGGGGTGCGCGACTCGTGGAGCCCGTTCGGCAACGCGGACATGTTCCACCGCGCGCACATCCTCGGCTGGGTCACGGACGTCCGCCTCGACGACGAACTGACGTCGTGCTTCACCGTGGGTGCGCACGGCGGCGCCGACGTGATGGGCCTGCCCCACGCCGACCTCACGCCCGGGTCGCCCGCGGACTTCGTCCTGCTGCGCGGCGAGTGCGTGCCTCAGGTCGTGGTCGACATGCCGCAGCGCGACATGGTCGTGCACGGCGGTCACGTCGTGGCCAGGAACGGCGAGTTGGTGTAACTCGGCCCATCCGGCCGACCCGGCCGACCCGACCCGGGTCTAACTCGGGCGCATCCTGAAGTCGTACCGGGCGGGCAAGGGCTCGTCCGGTGCGACCTGCGCCCAGACCTCCCCGAGGATCTCCGCGCCTTCCCGCAGGTCCGCCACCTCGAACCCGGCCTCGAAGACCTCCCGGGCCGCCGCCAACTCCCCTTCTGCAACCAGGAGTTGTGCCTCAAGGAGCCGGAACCGGCCCCGGGCCCGCGTCCCCGCGTGCAGCCGCGTCCACACCGCCCGGGCCTCGGCGAGCCGCCCCACCAGGAGCAGCGACTCGATCGTCTCCCGGCCGAGCGCGGCCGTGGCGGCGACCCAGGCCTCCCCCTCGTCCCGCCGCTCGGCGCACAGGTCGGCGAACGCCTCGGCGTACCGGTCCGCGGCCCGCTCGCGGTGCCCGTCCGTCGCGTCGGCCACCGCGAGGCAGCGCAGGAACGGCCAGTCGGACGCGGCCAGTTCGAGCCCGCGCTCCCAGCTGCGCACGGCCTGCGCCCGGTCCCCGGCGTGCCACTGCGCGACGCCCAGGTGGTACTCGGACAGCGGCCTGGCCGGTGCCGTCTCCAGCATGTCCCGCCAGGCGGGGGCGACCAGGGTGGGTCCGGGCGCGCCGACGCGCCGCGGCTCGGGGAAGGCGCCCGTCTCCATGAGCGCGCGCCACGGCGCCTGCTCCGCGCCGAGCGTCGACTCGTCGAACGGGGTGCCCGCGGGCTTCCAGCCCGTGCGCAGCACCTCCAGGGCGCCCCATCCGGAGCCGACGGCGAGCCGCTGTCCTGGTTCGGCGTCGGCGTGCGCCCGCCACTCCTCGTACGCCGCGTCCACGTCGGCCCGCGGCAGCGCACGCTCGAGACGCCCCTCGACCTCGTCGACGACGCGGCCCCAACTCCCCACGGAGCGAACCGTTTCCGCGTCCGCCGACAGCGGCCCGTACGCCTCCAGCCAGCTGATCTCGCCCTCCGACTCCAGGCGTACGTGTTCCAGCTGCGTGCGCGCGAGGCCCGCCTGGATCTCCGCGTATCCCCCGGTGCCGGGCTCGGTCAGCCACTCCTGCCAGCGCCTGCCGCCGCCCCCTGCGCCCCACAGGAACAGCTTCCGGCCGCGCAGCGCATCGGTCGACGTCTGCACGAGCCCGTGGCCCTCGCCGTCGAGCGCGGCGATCCAGCGCCGCCGGCCGTCCTCGACCTCGTAGAAGTAGTCGGCCGGGAACTCGCTGTTCAGCGGGTACGTGCGGTCGATCCCGTCGAGCTCCGGCACCGGGACGCGGCGCAGCGCGCGCTCGTACCCGAAGTGCCAGGCCTCCCGCGCGGGCGCGACGACGCGGCGCTCCTCGGGCACGGCGATGTTGGACCACCAGTACACCGGGGCGGCCTTCTCGTGCGGGTTGCGGATGCGGACGCCGACGTGGAGGAAGTCGGAGCCCTCCGGCAGCCACAGGTCGACCTGGAAGGGGAGGTCGCGCAGCCGCTCCCACTCCCACAGGCGCACCATCTCGCCGCCGTCGGGCGCGGTGACGCGCGCGGCGTGCAGGGGTGCGCAGGACAGGGTGGAGTGGCCGGTCGCGCCGATGTTCCACTCGATGCCGCCGGAGAACCAGGCGCCGTTGAGCGCGAAGGCGGCGGGCTGGAACACCGGGTTGCGGTACAGGAGTTCGCGGCCGGTCGGCTTGTGGAAGAGGGACGCCACGCGGCCGCCGAGGCCGGGCAGGACGGTCGCCCGCAGCCGGTCGTTCTCCAGCACGATCGTGTCCAGGTCGACGGGTCCGCGCCGCCGGCCGTAGCCGTCGCGCAGGCGCTCGGGCAGCAGGCTGCGCAGCGGCTGCCAGCCGAGCTGGCGGGCCATGTCGAGCGGCAGGTCCTCCTTGGAGCGCTCGTCGAGCTCGTGCACCTCGTCGAGGGGGCGCAGCGGCGGCAGCGGGTTCACGGGGCCGAGCTCCACGCCCGGCAGGGTCAGTACCTCACGTCGTACGACGGTCACGTCTGCCTCCCGTTGCCGCGGGGCGGACGCCCCCGACCGCCATGGAACATGATCACCGCCGTCCTGACCAGGGGCTGCCCCGGTCAGGATTGCGCAAAGGCGGCAGGGGCCGATATTCCGCGTGGGCGGCGCCGCGGTCGACGTACGCTGACGCCTTCAGCAGCCGCGCAAGCCGAGGAGTCCCGCTCACCATGGCCGAGAGCCACACCTACCGCGTCATCGTCCGCGGCACCTTCGACGGCCTGACCGACGCGGCGCGGGAGCGGTTGCTCGCCGAGGTCGCGGAGCACGAGGGCATCGCCGGGATGCGGTTCGGCCCCGAGGGCTCGCTCGCGTACGACCGGACGCTCAAGCACTTCTCGATGCGGTACGTCGTCGAGTCCGACCCGGACGACGGGGACGAGATGGCGGGCGCGCTCGCCGAGGAGCGGGCCGAGGCCCAGCTCGGGGAGCGCGGGTACGGGCACGCGGGGCTGCGTTCGACGGTGACCGACATGGACACGATGAAGATCAACCGGAAGGCTTCTCGGCCATCTCCGCGGTGATCGCCCACCGCTCGTGGTCGCGCCAGGCCCCGTCGATGAAGAGGAAGTCCGGTGAGAACCCCTCGAGGCGGAATCCGGCGCGGCGGGCCAGCGCGAGTGACGCTGCGTTGCCGGGCTGGGCGTTGATCTCCAGGCGGTGCAGGCCCAGCGGCCCGAAGGCGTACCGGACGACGAGTCCGAGGCCCTCGGACATCAGGCCGCGCCCCGCGGCGTGCGCGAAGGCGCCGTAGCCGAGGGCGCCGCAGCGGAAGCCGCCCTGGACGACGTTGTTGATGTTGATGAACCCGGCGATCGCGCCGCTGTCGCGCTCGCACACCAGGAAGCCGTGCTTCGCGGGGTCGTCGACGAGCCCGCCCGCGTACGCGGCGAACGTCTGCGTGCTGAGCGGCGGAAAGAGCCAGGGCCTGTGCAGGTCCTGGCTCTCGCGCGCCCGGGCGGTGAACTCGTCGGCGTCGTCGCGCGTGATGTGCCGCAGGGCGACACGGGGTCCTGCGCTGAGCGTGGGGTGACCGGCCATCCGGTCACCCTACGCAGCCGCTACTTCGCGGGGGCCTTGGGGCACTTCTCGTCGTTCTTGACCACGCCGACGCGGACGGTCGAGTCGCCGATCTCCTTGCCGACGGCCGGGGACTGGGTGCACACCTTCCAGCTCAGCGGCCACAGGACGTGCCGGTGGGTGCCGCTGACGTCGCTCACCTCGACCCGGGTGCGGTAGTCGACCGTGCTGAAGACGTGCATCAGGCCGCGGCCGCGGAAGTCGGGCATCTTCGGTCCGTCGGCGGCCACCGCGGCGCCCACCGGGACCGTGAGCGCCAGCAGGGCCCCGGCGGTGATGGTCGCCACTCGTCTCACGTGCGTCACTTGCGTCTCCTCGCCATGAAGTAGCCCCCGCAGATCCCGCCGATGACGAAGACGAGACCGAGCACCAGGTACAGCGGCATGGAGACTTCCGGGATCAGCAGCCGGATCTTCACCTGTCGGGTGTTCTCGAAGATGAAGATCACGGCGAGGACGAACAGGACCAGGACCCCGATCCTGGCCGGCGTGAACGCGCTGGAGCCGCCGCTCTTCGAGGAGCTCGCGGTGTCCTTGGGGCTCATCGGTGGACCCTTCCGTCGTTCCCCCGGAGGTCGTCGCCGCCTCCCCGCCCAGCATGGGCGGGCAGACGGCGATCGCGCATCGGCCGGAGGCCCGTACGGGTGACGGGCGGGTGACGGGCCTACTGGGGCACGACGGGCAGCTCCACGGTTCCGGTGTCCCCGGGGGCGCTGGTGACGGTGACCGGCTTGATCCCCTTGTTGCCGCCGTACGCGTCGTCGCTCGCGGCGATCACGAACTGGATCCGGTGCCCCTTCTCGTAGCGGTGGACGATGCCGGGCAGGGTCACGGTGAAGGGCCGGGTGACGTCCGGGACGCGGACCGGGGAGACCAGCCGGTGCACCAGCGTCTTCGTGCCGTCCGGCGCGATGTCGTACAGCTTGGCGAAGAGGACGAGCTTGTCGGCGGCGTCCGCGGAGTTCTGCACGCGCTCGGTCCTCGGCGAGATCACCTTGAGGGTGGCCTTGGGCGCTCCGACCACGTCGGTCGCGGCGGCCAGGGGTTCGGTGGTCCAGCCGAGGTAGGTGCCGGGGGTGTCGTGCGGGGCGGGGTCGGGCAGGCCGATCATCCCGGCCAGGGACGACTCGGAGTGGCTGGTCGGGATGAGCCAGTTGCGGTACTCGCGGGCGCCGCGGGCGACCTTCTTGCGGTTGTCGACCAGCTTGCCGTCGCCGGACAGGTACAGCTTCCGCGTCAGGGCGGGCACGGCGGAGGCGGTGCCGTACGTCTGGTTCGGGTCGCCGATCCAGTCCCGGTAGTAGGCGAAGGAGGGTCCGGTATCGACGCCCTTCTTGTGCTGCAGGTACCGGTCGAACCAGGCGAGGACCCGCTTGCCGACGTACGAGGTCTCCAAGTTGCCCGCGGACAGGTTGAGTTCACCGCTCGCGGGGTCGGTTACTCCGCCGCTGTGCCCCCACGACTGCCAGATCATCTTGGCCGTGGTGCCCTGCTTGCGGAGGGTGTCGTACGTCGCCCGGGCCTCGTTCAGATTGAACAGGCTGTCCGTCTGCCCCTGCACGAGCAGCGTCGGCGCCTGCACGTCCTTCAGGTACGAGACCGGGGACACGCTGCGTGCGTAGTCGAGCAGCGCCTTGGTCTTGTCCGCCGGGTACCGGCCCGAGTTGAGGGTGCGGATGGTGTCGCAGGCGTCGTCGACGAAGTGCAGGCAGGTCAGGTTGTTGAAGCGGGAGGGGTCGAGGGAGGGTTCGAGCAGCGGCTGGCCCTCGCCGATCAGGTAGAACCCGTTGGTCCACTGCCACTTGAAGACGCCGGGGACGTTCCGGTCGGCGGCGTTCTGCGGGTCGAGGGAGTACGCCAGGTCGTTCCAGGTGATCAGCGGGACGAGGGCGTCCACCCGGTGGTCGACGGCGGCCGTGGCCATCTGGATGGCCCCGCCGTACGACCCGCCGATCATGCCGACGCGCGGGTCGCCCTTCTTGTCGGTGGTCACGTAGTCCACCTTGGTGCCGTCGTCGGCGGCGCGGGTCCCGGCGAGGAAGTCGACGAGGGCGGAGGCCGCCCTGCCGTCGATGCGCGGGTCGTCGAGCGAGATCAGACACCCGGACTTGCCGAAGCCGAGCCCCGAGTAGACGAGCCCGACGTACCCGCGCTGCGCGAACGCCTTGCCGGTGCCGGCCGTGCTGCCGTCCGACTTGTTGCCGCCGAAGCCGTTCGTGGCGAGTACGGCGGGGGCGGGGTGCGCCGCGTCGACCCCGGCGGGCCGGTAGAGATCGGCGTCGACGACGCAACTGCGCCCACCGGCCTCGACGGTGAACTTCAGGGCGGTGACGGTGTACTCACCGGTGGCGGGAGTGGCGGCACCTGCCGGTACGGCGAGCGCGAGAGGCGCGGCGAGCGCTGCTGCCGCGGTGCCGATGGCTGCGGCGAGCAAGGGACGGGATCTGGGCACGACTGACCTCCACGCATGGTTTTACCGACCAGTAAGTTTGCGCGCGAAGTCATGGTGTGACGCGTGTCAGTTGGGGGTCAATGGTCGTGCGGGTTCTTTCTTGCGCGGCTCAACTGCCGTGGGAGATACAGGGCTTTGACCGGGGGCCCCGGGCGGCCCCCGATCGCCGGGCCTTCGGCCTCAGATCGCCGAGATGCCGCCGTCCACCGACACGTGGCCCCCGGTCGCGAAGGAGGACCGGTCGCTGAGCAGCCACAGCGCCGCCTGGGCGATCTCCTCGGAGGAGGCGATCCGCTGCTGGATCTGACGGGCGACGAAGTCCTCCTTCAACTCCGGGTTCAGCCGGATCGCCTGCTCGATCATCTCGGTCATCGTGGTGCCCACCACCAGCGAGTTGACCCGGATGCCGTGGGCTCCGTACTCGGCCGCCGCAGCCTTGGTCAGTCCCATCACGGCGTGCTTGGACGCCACGTAGGGAGCCGGGGCCCCCGTGGCGATCAGGCCCGCGGAGCTCGCGGTGTTGACGATCGACCCGTGCCCGGCCTCGAGCATCACGGAGATCTGACGGCGCAGACAGTTCCAGGTACCGCGGACGTTCACGTCCATCACGCGGTCGAAGTCCTCTTCGGGCAGCTCGTGCGTCCGGCCCAGGGTGGAGCCCCCGTACCCGGCGTTGTTGAACGCCCCGTCGAGCGAGCCGAACCGCTCCACGGTGGTGTCGACCGCGCGCGCGACGTCCCCGGCGTCGGTGACGTCCCCCGCACGGAAGGCCGCTCGGCCGCCCGCGGCCTCGATCTCGGCGACCACCTGCGCCAGGCGGTCCTCGCGTCGCGCCATCACCAGCACCGCCGCGCCCTCGGCGGCGAACAGCCGGGCGGCGGCCGCACCGATCCCGCTCGACGCTCCAGTGATCATCACTGCCTTGCCGGCAAGGAGCCCGGAACCGCCGGAAAGCGGGGCGCGGCGGGAATTCTGATCCGTCATGATCGCAAGTTAGCCGGACTGCGCCCGTGCGGCCAACATCAATGGGTCATGCACGCGAGGTCACCTCAGGGCGGGCTCGTCGAGCGTCAACGTCCCGGCCTCCGCGTCCAGTTCACCCGGCACTCCCAGCGGCAGCGTCAGCGCCCCGTCGCAGTGCCCGAAGCCGAACTCCTCGACCATGGGCACCCCGAGTCCGCCCAGCCGGTCGATCAGGAGGGTGCGGACCGGTTCGCACTCCGCCCAGGAGCCGAGCAGCACCCCGGACGCGCCGTCGAACCAGCCTGCGCGCAGCAGCTGCGTCAGATACCGGTCGATGCGGTACGCCTCCTCGCCGACGTCCTCCAGGCACACGAGACCGCCCCGGGCCGAGTCGCGCGCGCCCTGCGCGCCGAGGTCCGCGGCGAGCAGGCACAGGCACCCGCCCAGGGTGACGCCGCGCGCGGTGCCGGGCACGAGCGTGGCCCAGCCGGGCGCCCCGGTGACGACGCGCACCGTCTCCGGCGCGAACAGCGTGGCCCTCAAGTGGTCCTGCGCGCGGGGGTTCTTGAGGAAGTCCGCCGCGGCGACCATCGGCCCGTGCAGCGTGCTCACTCCGAGGCGGAGCGCGAACGCCTCGTGCAGCGTGGTGATGTCGCTGTACCCGACGAACGGCTTGGGCCGGGCCGCCCGCA
Source organism: Streptomyces sp. NPDC050085 (assembly GCF_044460595.1). Taxonomy (NCBI): domain Bacteria; kingdom Bacillati; phylum Actinomycetota; class Actinomycetes; order Kitasatosporales; family Streptomycetaceae; genus Streptomyces; species Streptomyces sp. NPDC050085. Next base: position 605,267 of record NZ_JBITJZ010000001.1, read on the forward strand.
TCGCCTCCCAGTCGAGGAGGTCGACCATGCGCGGTGCACCGTAACCGCCCCGCGCGCACAGCACGGCGTCGATCTGCGGGTCGCACCAGGCGCTCTGGAGGTCGGCCGCGCGGCCGGCGTCGGAGCCCGCGAGGTAGTCGAACTCCCCGTGCACGTCCAGGACATGAGCAGCGACGACCGGGTCCAGGTCCCAGCCGCGCAGGATGTCGAGGCCCGCCTGCAGCCGGTCCTCGGGGACGGGCCCGCTCGGCGCGACGACGGCGACGCGGGCACCGGGCGCGAGCCGCTGCGCGCGGATCAGTGACGTCACTTGGTGAGCTCCAGGGTGGGGATGCCGCGCGGGTTCAGGCCGAACACCTGGGCGTACAGGGAGAGTTCGGCCTCGAGGGCCCGGATCATGGTGTCCGCCCTGCGGAAGCCGTGGCCCTCGCCCTCGAAGGCGATGTACGCGTGCGGCACGCGCCGCCCCTCGCTCTCGACCCGCGCGAGGAACCGCTCGCACTGGACCGGCGGGCAGATCACGTCGTCGAGGCCCTGCAGGAGCAGGAAGGGGACGGTGAGCCGGTCGGCGTGCTCGGCGGGCGAGCGCTCCGCGTACCGTGCGGGCACCTCGGCGAGCGGGCCCACCAGGCTCTCCAGGTACTGCGATTCGAAGTCGTGGGTCTCGCCCTCGGCCCAGCCGGCGAGGTCCAGGATCGGATAGATGACGGTGCCGCAGGCGTAGACGTCCGTGCTGGTCAGGGAGGCCGCACTGGTCCAGCCGCCGGCGCTGCCGCCGCGGATGGCGAGCCGGTCGCCGTCGGCGGTGCCCTCGGCGGCGAGCGCGAGGGCGACGGCCGCGCAGTCCTCGACGTCCACCACGCCCCACTGCTCGCGCAGCCGGCCCCGGTACTCCCGCCCGTACCCCGTCGAGCCGCCGTAGTTGACCTCGGCGACGCCGATGCCGCGGGAGGTGAAGTAGGCGATCTCCAGGTCGAGGACGAGCGGCGCGTGCCCGGTGGGGCCGCCGTGCGCCCACACGACGTAGGGCGGGAGCTCGTCGTCGGGGGCCACGTGGGTGGGGCTGTGCGGCGGGTAGATGTGGGCGTGGATGTCACGGCCCTCGGGTCCGGCGAAGGTGCGGATCTGCGGCTCGGGGTAGTACGCCGGGTCGACGGGGTCGCTGTGCGCGGCGCCGATCACGCGGGTCCGTCCGGTGCAGGTGTCGAGCTCGACGACCTCGGGCGCGGTGCGCGGGCTGGCGGCGACGCCGATGACGCGGGTGCCGTGCACGGCGAGCGTGGACCCCCAGTCCGTCCAGGGGCCCGCGGTGTCGACGACCTCGCCGGTCTCCGGGTCGAGTATGCCGAGCGCGGTGGCGCCGACGCCGTGCACGACGGCGACGAGCCCGGCCTCCAGCGGCTTGAACCAGCTCAGGCCGATCTTCCACAGCGGCCCGCCGAACTCCTCGTCGCGGGCGCACAGCGGGCGGGCCGCGGCGAGCGTGGGCCGGGCGAGGGCGCCCTGGGGCGTGGTGGGCACCGACAGCGCGGGCGCCGGGCGGACATCGGCGCCGTGCCCCGGCCCGCCCTGCGCGGGCGGCACTTCCCAGCCGCCGCGCACGTCGAGCCGGTACAGGTTCCACCAGCCGCTGCGGTCGCTGGAGTACAGCAGTGCCCCGGCTGTGCCGGCTCCCGCCTCGGGGGCCCATTCGACCTGGCAGACGGATTCCTCGGGTCCGCCCGCCACCACCTGCGCCGGGCCGAACACGCCGTCGTCGCCGACCTCGGCGAGCAGCAGCTCGGTGCCGTCCCAGGGCATGCGCGGGTGGTCCCAGGCGATCCAGGCGGCGCGCCTGCCGTCCGGCGAGAGGCGGGCGCTGGTGACGAACCGGTGGGCGTCGTCGGTGAGTTCGCGCACGGCGGCCCGGTCGTCGGCCGCCGAGCCGTCGAGCGGAACGGCGGCGACCACGCGCCGCACGTCGCTGGGTCCGTCGCCGGTGAACTCCTCGAGGACGCACCAGACTTCGCCGCGCTCGAGGTGGAGCTGCGGGTCGACCCAGCGCAGGCCGCCGCCGACCGCGGACTCGGGGGTGAGCGGGCGCGGCACCGCTCCGGGGGCCTCGAGCTCGTACGCGTACAGGCGCTGGTCGGCGAAGTTCACGAACACGAGCAGCGGACCCTCGGGGCGGTCCGCTCCGGCCCAGGGGCGGCCGCCGTACTCGATGACGCGGCTGCGCACGTTCCACGGCGCGGGCAGCACGGACTGCTCCGTGCCGTCGGGCCTGCGCCGCACCAGGGCGCGGCGGCCTCCCTCGGCGGGCCGCGGCTCGGTCCACCAGGCCTCGTCCCCCACGAAGCCGACGTACTCGGGCCGTCCGTCGTGCGCCGCGGCCAGCGCGGCGTCGATCGGCGACGGCCAGGAGCCGTGGCCCTGCGTCTGCACCATGTCGTCCCCGCCCCCCATTGACTCTCCGGCCCCCATGTTCTTCGTGTCCTCCCTGTTTTCCTAGTGCGTAGCGCGTCTACGGGCCGTGCCTATGCCGAGCGCAAGAACCGGTCGAGGACCCGCACCCCGAAGTGCAGTGCCTCCACGGGGACCCGCTCGTCGACACCGTGGAACAGCGCCTGGTAGTCGAAGCCCTCGGGGAGCTTGAGCGGGGCGAAGCCGTATCCGGTGATGCCGAGGCGGGAGAACTGCTTGGCGTCCGTGCCGCCCGACATGCAGTACGGGACGGGATGCCCCTCGGGCGCGAACTCCTGGACCGCGGCCCGCATCTTGGCGAACGTGGGTGAGTCGACGGGCGCCTGGAGCGCGACCTCGCGGTGGTAGTAGTCCCAGTCGACGTCCGGTCCGGTGAGCCGGTCGAGGGTGGCGCGGAACTCGTCCTCGGTGCCCGGCAGATAGCGGCCGTCGACGTGCGCGACGGCCTCGCCGGGAATCACGTTGATCTTGTAGCCGGCGGACAGCATCGTCGGGTTGGTGCTGTTGCGCACGGTCGCCTCGACGAGGGAGGCGGCGGGGCCGAGCCGGGCGATCAGGTCGTCGACGTCGAAGTCCGCGGCGTGCACGTCCGTGTCGATGCCGTACAGGGCCGCGAGTTCGGACAGGGCCGCGCGCACCGTGGGCGTGAGCCGGATCGGCCACTGGTGCTCGCCGATGCGGCTGACGGCGGCGGCGAGCCGGCTCACCGCGTTCGCCGGGTTCACCTTGGAGCCGTGGCCCGCCTTTCCGTGCGCGGTGAGCTGCAGCCAGCCGGTGCCGCGCTCGCCCGCGCCGATCGGGTAGATCTGCCTGCCGCTGCCGTCGTGGAAGGTGAACGCGCCGGACTCGCTGATGCCTTCGGTGCAGCCCTCGAAGAGCTCGGGGTGCTGGTCGGCGAGGAAGCCCGAGCCGTCCTCGGCGCTGGCCTCCTCGTCGGCGGTGAAGGCGATCACGATGTCGCGCCGGGGCCGGAATCCGGCCCGTGCCCACTGCCGTACGGTCGCGAGGATCATCGCGTCCATGTTCTTCATGTCGACGGCGCCGCGGCCCCACACGACGCCGTCGCGGATCTCGCCTGAGAACGGGTGCACGCTCCAGTCGGCGGCCTCGGCCGGTACGACGTCCAAGTGGCCGTGGACCAGGAGGGCTTCGGCGGTCGGGTCGGTGCCCTCGATGCGGGCCACCACGTTGCCCCGGCCCGGGGTGCGCTCCAGGATCGTGGGTTCGAGCCCGGCCTCGGCGAGTTTCGCCGCCGCGTACTCGGCGGCCGGGCGCTCCTTGCAGTCGCCGCCGCCCCGGTTCGTGGTGTCGATCCGGATCAGCTCGGAGGTGAAGGTCACGACTTCGTCGAGGGCCTGTCCGTCAACGCCGGAGCCGGTGGAAACGAGCTGCTCAGCCATACTGTTCCTCCACCGCGGCCGAGGCGATCGTGGTGACCGCCTTGAAGGTGCGGATGCCTTCGTACATGGTCTCGTGCGTGTACGCGATCCTACGCTCGGCGATCCTCTCGACCCCGGGCACGACGGTCGCCGCCATGGCGAGGTGCTCGGCGTCGAACTCGACCTCGACCGTGAACGGGCCCGCCTGGACGGGCGCGTGGCGCACGGCGATCGACGCGGCGTCCTTCGCGGCGGCCCGGATGTCGGCGGCGGTGCGGGCGGGGGTGCGGCACACCGCCGCGTACCGGGACACGTGGTCCTTCACCGCCACCTTGCGGGCCTCCGGCGCATAGCCGAGGGCGTCGTCGCAGGCGTGGTCGTCCCCGGTGACGAGGACGACGGGAACGCCGAACTCGGCCACCACGTGCGCGTTCAGCAGGCCTTCGCTCGCCCGTACGTCGTTGACCCACACGCCCGTGATCTGGTTCGCCAGGTACGTGTGCGCGAGGACGCCCTCCATGCCCGCACCCGCGTGGTAGCCGACGAACGCGATGCCGTCGACGTCGCCGTGCTGCACGCCCTCCACCATGGACAGCGACTTGTGGCGCCCGGTGAGCATCTCCACGCGCTCGTCGAGCCGCTCCAGGAGCAGGTTGCGCATGGTCCAGTGCGCCTCGTTCACGAGCACCTCGTCGGCGCCGCCGTCGAAGAAGCCGAGCACCGCCGCGTTCACGTCCGAGGTGAACATCGCGCGGCAGCGCTCCCATTGCGGCGTGCCCGGCAGGACGTCGGCGGGCCAGGTGACACCCGTGGCGCCCTCCATGTCCGCGCTGATGAGGATCTTCATGGCGAGCACCGTACGCGGATCCGGGCACACGCCACCAGGCCTGTGGATAACTCTCAGGGGTCTAGACCAATCTCGCACCCGTTCGCCACGACTCCCGCTCCCGCGAGGGCAATTACGTGGCACGAAAGGCCGATCACATGGCTTCCCAAGGCGTCACGTGACACGCACCTTCCACTGCCATGTGAGGTGTGCAATGGTACATGTCACACACTTCCGGTGTGCATGACAGCCACGGGAGCCGACACGCCCAACTCCCGTTGCCAGCACGGTCCGCAATCCCCCATCGCCGTGCCCCGCGCACGGCGGCGACCGGCCTGGAGGCCATCTTGCGATCCAGATCGACCACATCGCCCGCATCACCCAAGCTGAGACGCACCGCCCAGCTCCTGATATCCGGGCTGACCCTCTGCCTCGGCCTGAGCACGCTCACCCCCGCCGCACAGGCGGCGCCCACCCCGGCCGGGGTGTCCCGGTCGCACCCGGGCCCGGCCCCGCAGGCCGCCACGCCCACCTCGGCCGGTGCCGCGCTCCTGCCCGAACAGCCGGGCACGGCCGCGCAGTTGACGGACGCGGCGCAGCCGCTCCCGCTCCGTACGACGAAGCAGGCCCCGGCCCATCGGGCCCGCTCCGCCGCCGCGGCCTGCAACGTCGCCGACTTCACGTCGAAGACCGGCAGCGCCCTGGTCGCGCAGATCAAGGCCTCGGACACCCCTTGCGTCAACACGCTCTTCGGCGTGAGCGGCACGAACGCCGCCGCGCTGTTCCGCGAGGCGCAGATGGTCACGGTCGCCGACGCGGTGCGCGCCACGGCCGCCAACTACCCCGGGAACAACAGCGGTTCCCTCACCCAGCTGGTGCTCTACCTGCGGGCCGGCTACTACGTCCAGTACGGGCAGCCCGACACCGTCGGCTCGTACGGGCCGGCCCTCAAGAGTGCCGTCCAGGGCGGCCTCGACACCTTCTTCGGCTCCGCGCACGCCTTCGACGTCAGCGAGGCCAACGGCGAGACGCTCGCCGAGTCGGTCACCCTCATCGACAGCGCCGGCGAGAACGCCCGCTACCTGTCGTCCGTGGTGAGCCGCCTGCTCAAGGGGTACGACGCCTCGTACGACCCCTACTGGTGGATGGTCGCGGCGGTCAACAACACGTACACGGTGCTGTTCCGTGGCCACTACCTGCCGGAGTTCGTCTCCGCCGTGCAGTCCGACCAGAGCGTCCTCGCGACGCTGCGCGACTTCGCCGTCGCCCACGACAATCTGCTCGGCACGGACAAGGCGTACCTGACCGCGAATGCCGGTCTCGAACTCGGCCGGTTCCTACAGCACTCGGCGCTCCAGACGCCGGTCCGCCCGCTGGCCAAACAGCTCATCGACCGCAGCACCATCCCGGGCCGCACCGCCGCCCTGTGGGTCGGTGTGGCCAGGATGACCGACGCGTACGACCAGGCGAACTGCGCGTACTACGGCACCTGCGACCTGCGGACCCGGGTCCGCGACGCCGTCCTGACCGTGAAGCACACCTGCGCGCCGACGCTGCGGATCGTCGCCCAGGACATGACGACGGCCCAGCTCGACGCCACCTGCACGAGCCTGCTCAGCCAGGACGCCTACTTCCACGGCGTGGTCAAGGACAACGGGCCGGTGGCGGACGACAACAACACCACCCTCGAAGTCGTCGCCTTCGACTCCAGCACCGACTACCAGACGTACGCGGGCATCGTCTTCGGCATCGACACCGACAACGGCGGCATGTACCTGGAGGGCGACCCGGCGGCGGCCGGGAACCAGCCGAGGTTCATCGCCTACGAGGCGGAGTGGCTGCGCCCCGACTTCCAGATCTGGAACCTCAACCACGAGTACACGCACTACCTCGACGGCCGGTTCGACATGTACGGCGACTTCGCGGCCGGGCAGTCCACCCCGACCGTGATGTGGGTGGAGGGCTTCGCCGAGTACATCAACTACAGCTACCGCGGCGCCACTTACGACAAGGCGATCACCGAGGCCGGCAAGAACACGTACCGGCTCAGCACGCTCTTCGACACCACCTACGAGAACACCGACACCGTCCGCACCTACCAGTGGGGCTATCTCGCGGTCCGCTATCTGATCCAGTCGCACCCGCAGGACGTGGCCGCGCTCCTCGGCCACTACCGCGCAGGCGACTGGAACGCCGCCCGCACCCTGCTCACCTCCACCATCGGCACCCGCTACGACGCCGACTTCGCCGGCTGGCTCACCAGGTGCGCCGCCGGTGACTGCGGCGGCTCCGGCAGCGGCGGGGCGCCCGAGTGCACGGCGTCCGACACCCGTGAGCTCGGGCAGGACTGCGCCCGCACGGGCCTTGCGGCGACCAACGGGAACTACAAGTACTTCTACGTGAAGGTCCCGGCCGGCACCGCCTCCCTCACGGTCACGTCCGGGGGCGGCACCGGTGACGGCGACCTCTACTACAACCCCTCGGCGTGGGCGACCACCAGCGCCTACACCGTAAGTTCCGTGCACAGCGGCAACGCGGAGACCCTGACGGTCCACAACCCGCCGGCCGGCTATGTGTACGTCAGCCTGTACGCGAAGGAGGGCTTCGACCGGGTGTCGGTCACCTCGCGGTACTGAGCGGCGGCCGCGGCCGAGCGTGCCCCGTCCGCCCTCCGGCGGGCGGGGCTCCTTCAGCGCCCCACGACCAGCCACCGCGACGGCAGCTCGATCCGGTTCCCGTCGGCCGCGAACTCCGTGGTGATCAGCGGCAGTTCACCGGACGCGAGCACGCGAAGACCCGCCGCGGCCACGTACTCGGGCACGGCGGCATCCGACACCTCGCCCGGCGCGATGCCATGGGCGAAGACCGGGGCGAGCTTGGGCGGCGGCCCTGCCGGGTGCTGCGCGAGCCCGAGCAGGACCGGCCGCGCCCGCTCCGACAGCTCGACGACGAAGGCGCGCCCCCGCTCACCGATCAGCGCGGCCACGGCGTCGACCAACGGCTGCCGGTCGACGGTCTCGCTCTGGTGCAGCACGCCCCGCACGTAGACGTTCGCATCACCCAACTCCCCGTGCAACGCGGCCACTTGCCCCTTGTCGGTGGCGTCGAGCTGCCGGTAGTCGCTCCGTTCGGCGCCCTCCGCGCGGCGGGCCCGGTCCAGGGCGGCGGCCGACAGATCGGCGCCGACCACCTTCGGGTAGCGGTCGGCGAGGAAGCGGGTCTGCGTGCCGTTGCCGCACCCGAGGTCCACGAAGGGCAGCCCGACGTCGGTCAACCTCGGTTCCAGCAGGGCGAGATGGAGCCCCACGGTCAGGGCGGGTTCCGCATCCCAGAACACACTCCCCGGCTCGTCGGGGGCGTCCTCCCAGAAGCTCTCCCACGCCTCTTTGTAGCGCTCGGTCACGCTCATGGGCCCTCCCGGGGTGCGGCGGCGAACCGGCCGGCGTGCCCCTCGGTCTACCGCTGCGGGGTGTGCGCGACAAGCGGCGTGACCGACGTTCGCGCGAGCCGCTCAGATCCGTGCGCGCCCGGTCGTCAGCTCGAACCACACGGTCTTGCCCGTCGCGGTACGGCTCGTGCCCCACTCCCGCGCGAGATGCGCGACGACGCGCAGGCCGCGCCCGAACTCGTCGTCGGCCCCCGCGCCCCGCAGCGCGGGCAGCGCGTGCTCGGCGTCCTCCACCTCGCACAGCAGCGTCCCCGAGCGCACCAGACGCAGCCGCACCCGGTCGCCACCCGCGTGCCGCACGGCGTTCGTGACGAGCTCACTGACCATGACCTCGGCCGCGTACGCGACCGCCAACAGCCCCCACTGCTCCAGCTGCTGGCGTACGAGAGCACGGGCGTGCGGCACCTGTGACGGTTCGGGCGTCAGCTCCCACTGGGCGACGTCGCCGCTCTCGATGCCGCTCATGCGGACCATGAGGAGAGCCACGTCGTCCTTGCGGCCGCCGCGTCCCGCGAGCGAGCGGATGATGGTGTCGCAGGCATCGTCCATGGAGGCCGCCGGGTGGGCGGCGGACTCGCAGAGCGTGGCGAGTCCGACCCCGATGTCCTCGCCGCGCACCTCGACCAGGCCGTCGGTGCACATCACGAGGCGGTCGCCCGGTTCGACGCGGATCGTCAGGGACTCGAAGGGCACGCCGCCGACGCCGATCGGTGCGCCCGTGGGCAGGTCGAGGAGTTCGCTGCGGCCGTCGGCGGCGCGCACGATCACCGGCGGGATGTGCCCGGCGTTGGCGAGGTGCAGCTCACCGGCGATGGGGTCGTACACCGCGTACAGACACGTGGCGAGGTAGTGCTCGCCCAGGCGCTGCGCCAAGTCGTCGAGGCCGCGCAGGAGTTGCACCGGCGGCAGGTCGAGGGCGGCCATGGTCTGCACGGCGGTCCTCAACTGGCCCATCATCGCGGCCGAGTTGAGCCCGTGCCCCATCACGTCACCCACCACGAAGGCCGTCCTGGCACCCGGCAGCTTCACGGAGTCGAACCAGTCGCCGCCGACCCGGCCGAGCAGCGTGCCCGGCAGATAGCGGGTGGCGACGTCACAGCCAGGCAGGTGCGGCTCGATGTGCGGCAGCATGCTGTCCTGGAGGGTCTCGGCGACCGACTCCTGGTAGGTGTACATGCGCGCGTTGTCGAGCACGAGCCCTGCGCGCGCGGCGAGTTCGGCGCCGGTGACGCGGTCCATGTCGTTGAAGACGGGCCGCTCCTGGTGGCGCAGCAGGATCATGAACCCGAGGACGACGTTCCGTGCCTTCAGCGGGACGACGAGCATGGAGCGGTGGGTGATCAGCGGCCGGATGTCGCGCTTCTCGAACTGCGCGGCGATCGCACCGCCCATCTCCTCGGAGATGTACGGCACCAGGACCGGCTCGCCCGTGGTCATGCACTGAAAGAACGGCGTGTGCACCGGGAACGGCATGGACTCGCCGACCGGCACGACGTCGTCCCAGCGGCCCGGCTCGTCCGTGTGCTCCAGCGCGACGCGGTGCCACATCGTCGTGGCGTCGGGCGGGCCGTCGGGGAAACCCTCGCCCGCGACGACCTGCTCGCGCAGATAGGTGCCCGCGACATCGGTGAAGCGGGGCACCACGGCGCGGCTCACCTCGACGATCGTGCGGGACAGGTCGAGCGACGAACCGATGCGCCCGCTCACCTCGTTGAGGAACTCGAGCCGCTCGCGCACCGCCGCGTACTCAAGGTCATCGCGGTCATCGGCCAGGTCGTCGAGCGGCGCCCGCGGGCCCGGCACCCCGGCCGCGGCCGCCCGCGCCGCCTCGGCCCGTCGCGCCTTGCGCTCCGCACGCCGGGCGACGCCCCAGTCGGCGGTCACCGGGACCCGGTCGTGGTGGCTGAACTCCAGGACGGGATAGCCGAGTTCAAGCACCTGCGCCACTATCCGGGCGCTCTCCCGCACACTCATGCTGGGCAGGATGCCGGGCAGCTCACGGGCCAGTTCGTCGGCGGCGGGGAAGTCCGTGTACAGGGCGAACCCGGGGGCTGTGCGCTCGCCCTCGCCGCTCAACTGCCGTGCGTCGGCGGCCAGTACGAGCAGCCGCTCGGGTCCCGGGCCCACCAGGGGGTACGCCCACCAGAGCACGTCGATGCGGTCGCGCGGCCCCGCGCTGGTGTCGAGCCTCGCCCGGCCCGCGGAGGGGTAGCAGGTGCGCCCGCCGAGCGACTCGACCAGGTCCTGCCCGGTCCCGTCGTACAGCCCGTACGCGCCCTCGTCCTGCGGCAGCGCGCCCGACACCGGCAGCAGGTCCGCGGCGGGCCGCCCCACCGCGTCCTCCCTGGCCGGGCCGAACAGGCGGCGGGCGCCTGTGCTCCAGTGCGAGACGCTGCCCGCCTGGTCGACGACGACCACGGCCAGGGGAACGCGGCCCTGCGGGGCTTGACCCGTCTCATCCATCTCGGCGCACTTCCCTCCGGGCCGCCAGTCGTACGTGCCGCCTGTTTTCACGGTACGGGGCGGTGAGCGCGCCGGGGGCGCCAACGGGTTTATTCCCGGGGCGCTTTCCCGTGCGGCCCGCGCCGGGTGGGGCGCCGCCGTAGCTCCGGTGGTCCCGTTGCCGGGTGCGGCCCGGTGGGGCTTCTCGCGCAGTTCCCCGTGCCCCTGAAGGCATGCGGCTTCGCCGCGCCTTCAGGGGCGTCTCTGGAGATCGCGCACGAAGTGCGCATCTCAGGGGCGCGGGGAACTGCGCGAGCAACCACGACGGCGCCGCCCCGGCGATCAGTCCTCGTGCCCGAGCTGAAGATCCCGCTCCGTGCGGCCGCCCCCGGCAACCTGGAGGACCGTCGCGACCGGAGGGTAACCCGCCGCGATCACCGTGTACTCCCCCGACGAGAGATCGACGAAGCGGAACGTCCCGTCCGGCCCCGTCGTCAGCGTGTCGACGACGTTGCCCGCGGCGTCGAGCAGGGTGACCCGGGCATCCTCGACGGGCCGCCCCCCACTGGCCCGCACCGTCCCGCGCAGCACCGCCCCGCCCGCCAGCTCCACGTCCTGCCGGGTCTCGCGCGAGGCCATCACGGTGACGGGCAGGGCCGCGGGGCGGAACGCGGGGGCGCTCGCCGCCAGGGTGTACTCGCCCGCGACCAGCTCCGTGATGACGTAGCCGCCTTCGCGTCCGCTGCGGGTGGTCGCGACGACCTCCCCGTGCACGTTCGTGAGCGTGACTGTCGCGTCGCGTACGGGAGTTCCGTCCGCGGTGAGGACGGAACCTGCGAGGCGTCCCGCGCCGCCGAGGACCACGTCGAGCTCGACGGGCCGCTCCCCCACGGTGACCGTCACGGCCTGCGGCTGGTGCCCGCCGGCCGCCGCGATCAGGACGTACGAACCCGTGCCGGGCGTCGACAGCGCGTACCGCCCGTCCTCACCGCTCGCGCCGCGGCCGATCTGCGTACCGCCGACGTCGATGAGGGTGAGCGCGGCGCGTGGCACGGCGGTGCCGTCGGAGTGCTGCACCGTGCCGCAGACCGGGACTCCGGCGGCGTACGCGGCACGTTCCTGGGCGGGGACGACGGGGGTGACGGCGTTCTCGGGGGAAGGGGCGGCGCTGGACAAGAGGGGTGTCTCCTTGAGGAAGAAGGCGAGGACCAGGCCCAGGACGAGGACCGGCACCAAGTAGAGGAAGATGCGGGGCATCGCGTCCGCGTACGCCTCGATGTACGGCTCGCGCAGCGCGGCCGGCATCGCGTGCACGAGCTGCGGCGTGATCGACTCCGCGTCGGGCAGCCCGGCCCCGGTCGCCGGGAGCCGGTCGGCGAGCGCGTCGGTGAGGCGGCCCGCGAAGAGCGTGCCGAAGACGGCGGCGCCGACGCTGCCGCCGATCTGCCGGAAGTAGTTGTTGGCGCTGGTGGCGGTGCCGAGGTCGGAGGGGCGCACCGAGTTCTGCACGGCGAGGACGAGGACCGGCATGATCAGACCGATGCCGGCGCCCAACACCGCCATGTAGACGCTGTATTCGAGGCGCGCGGTGTCGGCCTCCATGCGGGACAGCAGATACATGCCGAGCGTGGAGAGCGCGCCGCCGAGGATCGGGTAGAGCTTGTAGCGGCCGGTGTGGCTGATGAGCTGGCCCGAGATGATCGAGGCGCCGACGACGCCGCCCATCATGGGGAGCATCAGCAGGCCCGACTCGGTGGCGGAGGCCCCGTCGACCATCTGCAGGAACGTCGGCAGATAGCTGGCCGCGCCGAACAGGGCGACGCCGACGACCATGCCGACGAGGCCGCTGAGGTTGAAGACGGAGTCGCGGAACAGGCGCAGCGGGATGAGGGGTTCGGCCGCGTACTTCTCGGCGACGACGAACAGGACGCTCGACACGACCGCTCCGGCGCCGAGGCCGACGATGACCCGGTCGCCCCACGCGTACTCCGTGCCACCCCAACTGGTCAGCAGCACCAGGCAGGTTGACGCCGCCGCGAGCAACAGGCAGCCCAGGACGTCGAGTCGGGCCCTGGCCGTCGGCTTCGGCAGTTTGAGGACCACGGCCGTCACGGCGAACGTGACGAGGCCGAAGGGCACGTTGATGTAGAAGCACCAACGCCACGAGAGGTGGTCGGTGAAGTAGCCGCCGAGCAGCGGGCCCGCGACCGAGGCGAGGCCGAACGCGGCGCCGATCAGGCCCATGTAGCGGCCGCGTTCGCGCGGCGGCACGATGTCGCCCATGATCGCCTGGACGCCGATCATCAGGCCGCCCGCGCCGACGCCCTGGATCGCGCGGAAGGCGATGAGCTGGTCCATGTTCTGCGCCCGGCCCGCGAGCGCGGAGCCGATCACGAAGACGGCGATGGCGAACTGGAAGACGCCCTTGCGGCCGAAGAGGTCGCCGAGCTTGCCGTAGACCGGCAGGCCGATGGTGGAGGTGAGGAGGTACGCGGTGATCGCCCAGGACATCTTGTCCAGGCCGTGCAGCTCACCGACGATCTTCGGCAGCGCGGTGGCCACGATCATCTGGTCGAGCGCGGCGAGCAGCAGCGCCAGCATCAGCCCGACGAAGACCATCCGCACGCGGCTCGGGCTGAGCCCGTGTGCGGGCAACCGCGAAGGTTCCGGGGCGGGTTGGGCCGGGGTGGGCCGCGGAGGGGTGCTGACCGGATCCCCGACCCTGGCCGGATCCCCGACCGCCTCGGTCACCAGAGTCGTCGTGCCCACCTGCTGCTCCCCTCGTCACACTTGCGCCGCCCATTTCTCGCATTACGCGACAACGGGGGGCAAGCGCGACGAGGCGCAGTTCAGCGGGGTCTGATCAACGTATGCGCCGGTCGGAGCCCTACGGCGTACAACCGGCGCGAAACGAAAACCACTCGAAACGGTGAGCTACTTCTCGACCTCGGCGGCGAGCTTCGCGAGCACGGCGTCGTAGATGCGGCCGAGGCCCTTGGGGGCGAAGGTCTTCTCGAAGAAGCCGCCGATGCCGCCCGCACCGTTCCACACGGTCGAGACGACGACGCGGGACTGCCCCTCGCCGGCCGGGGTCACCCGCCACGTCGTCACCATCGACGAGTTGCGGTCCTTCTCGACGAGCTCGCCGTCGGTGGGCTCGGACACCTCGAGCAGGCAGTCGCGGATGCGCTTGCTGGTGGCCTGGAGCTTCCAGTGGACGAGGGTGCCCTCGCCGTCGCCGCCCTCGCGCACCTCGTACTCGCTGAAGTGCTCGGACAGCAGCTTCCCGCGGGTGCCGTTGTAGTCGGCGAGGGCGTCGAACACATCGTCCGGCTTCGCGGCGACGACCCGCTCCGTGGTGGCCTCGACCTGCGCCATGACTGTTCCTCCAGCACTTGGTTCCTCAGGGGTTCGGCCAAGCCAACCACCCCGCGCACCACCGGCCAAAATCGGGGGTCGCACGATCAAGGGAACATGTGTTCTATTCTGTGGTCAGTGCTACCGAGGAGGCCTCATGCGCTGGGAGAACCTCACGCCGGACGCCGCGCTGTTCGGCGCGGACGCGGTGACGACGAGGACCTTCGACACCCCCGAGTTCCGTGGCGTCACGTTCCACGAGATCCGGGCCCGCTCGATCGTGAACAAGGTGCCCGGCGCGTCCCGGATGCCGTTCGAGTGGACGGTCAACCCCTACCGCGGCTGCACCCACGCATGTGTCTACTGCTTCGCCCGGGGCACCCACCGCTACCTGGACCTCGACACCGGACTCGGCTTCGACAGCCAGATCGTGGTGAAGGTCAACGCGCCGGAGCTGCTGCGCCGCCACCTCGCCTCGCGCCGCTGGCACGGCGACCACATCGCGATGGGCACGAACGTCGACTGCTACCAACGGGCCGAGGGGCGCTACCAGTTGATGCCCGGCATCATCGAGGCGCTGCGCGACCACGCGAACCCGTTCTCGATCCTCACCAAGGGCACGCTGATCCTGCGCGACCTCCCGCTGCTGCGGCAGGCCGCCGAGGTGACGGACGTCGGGATCTCGGTGTCCGTCGGCTTCGTGGACCCGGAGCTGTGGCGCACCGTCGAGCCGGGCACGCCCGCGCCCGAGCGGCGGCTCGACGTGGTCCGCGCGCTCACCGACGCCGGGATCGGGTGCGGGGTCCTGATGGCCCCGGTGATCCCCTTCCTCGGCGACCGCCCCGAGCAGCTGCGGGCGACGGTGCGGGCGATCGCGCGGGCCGGGGCGACCTCGGTGACGCCGCTCGTGCTGCACCTGCGGCCGGGCGCCCGCGAGTGGTTCATGGCGTGGCTCGGGCAGCACCACCCGTATCTGGTGCGGCGGTACGAGCGGCTGTACGCGGAGGGCGCCTACGCCCCGAAGTGGTACCAGCGGCGGGTGACGCGGCAGGTGCACGAACTGGCCGAGGAATACGGGATCGGGCCCTCGCGGGCGGCGCAGCGGCGCCGCGTCCGCGTACCGGAACAGGGCGGCCCCGCCCCGGCCGAGCCGCACGGACCCACCCAGCTGACGCTGCTCTGACGGCCGGCGGGTGTGCGATCGGGTCAACTTCCGGCAGAACGGATTCCTCCGCCCGGGGTTTACGGGAACATGCCGCACGGGCCGTGGACTCACGGCCCTGCACCCTCCGTCCCGGGAGGCTCTATGAAGAAACGTGCAGTCGCTCTGTGCGGCGTCGCGGCCCTGGTCGCCGCCACGGTCGCCACGACCACGGCCGCGGCGGGCTCCGGTGCCGAGCCGGCCCGTTCGACCACGCACCCGACCTCCGTCAGCAGCTCCGTCGGCAGCTCCGTCAGCTGGAAGAAGTGCGGCACCACGGACTATCCGACGCTGCAGTGCGCGTCGTTGAAGGTGCCGCTCGACCACGACCGTCCGCACGGGCGGCAGATCACCCTCGCCCTGTCGCGCGTCCCGCACACGGCGAAGAAGTCCCAGGGCCCGCTCCTGGTGAACCCCGGCGGCCCGGGCGGCAGCGGCCTCACGCTCGCCGGGTTCGTCGCCACGAGCCTGCCGAAGGCCGTCGCCGCGCAGTACGACGTCATCGGCTTCGACCCGCGCGGCGTCGGCAAGAGCACGCCGGCCCTCGACTGCTCACCCGGTTACTTCAATCCCGTACGCCCGCCGAGCGTGCCCAGGACCAAGGCGATCGAGCAGGCGAACCTGAAGCGGGCCGCGTCCTTCGCGCGCTCGTGCGCCAAGAAGTACGCCGACGTCCTGCCGTTCATCGACACGGTCAGCGCCGTCAGGGACATGGACGCGATCCGGGCGGCGCTCGGCGCGAAGCGGATCAACTACTTCGGCTACTCGTACGGCACGTACCTGGGCGCGGTCTACGCGAAGTACTTCCCCGGGCACGTGCGGCGCCTGGTCCTCGACTCGATCGTCGACCCCGACGGCGTCTGGTACGACGACAACATCGGGCAGGACTACGCCTTCAACGCCCGCCACCAGGCGTTCATGGCCTGGGTGGCGAAGTACAACAGCACGTACAAGCTGGGCACCGATCCCGCGAAGATCGAGGCCAAGTGGTACGCGATGCGCGACGCGGTCACCAAGAAGCCCGCGGGCGGCAAGGTCGGCGCGGGCGAGCTGGAGGACACGTTCCTGCCCGGCGGCTACTTCAACGGTTACTGGCCCTACCTGGCCGAGGCGTTCGCGGCGTACGTGAACGACAAGAACGCGGACCCGCTGGTCGAGGCGTACGAGAACTTCGCCGCGATCGACGCCTCCGGGGACAACGGCTACAGCATCTACACGGCCGTGCAGTGCCGCGACGCATCGTGGCCGCGCGACTGGAACCAGTGGCGCGACGACAACTGGAAGGTGCACGCCAAGGCGCCGTTCTCCACGTGGAACAACGCCTGGTACAACGCGCCGTGCGCGTTCTGGCCGACGAAGACGCTGCACCCGACGGACGTGGCGAACTCCTCGCTGCCGCCGGTCCTGCTCTTCCAGGCGACGGACGACGCGGCCACCCCGTACGAGGGCGGCGCCAGGGTCCATCAGCTGCTGCGCGGTTCGAGCCTGGTCGTCGAGCAGGGCGGCGGCAACCACGGCATCACGCTCAGCGGGAACGCGTGCCTCGACAAGTACCTCGCGGACTACCTCGCGTCGGGGAAGGTGCCGCGCAGCGGTGGCGAGATCGACGCGGTGTGCGCGAAGCTGCCGGACCCGAAGCCGCTGACCACCAAGGCGGCATCGGGCACCTCGGGCGGCGCGACGCTGCACGGGCTGCTCGGCTTCCGCGGCTGAGTCGCACCCCGGCCCCGGTCCGCCTCAGCTCTCCGGGAGGCGGGCCAGGGCCGCGGCCGCGGCCATCGCCAGGCGCGGGTGGGCGCTCGCCCGGGTGAGGACCTCCCGTGCGCTCGGGTCCGCGAGGCTGCCGAGGCCCTCGACGCAGGCGAGCGCCACCTTGCGGTACGGGTCGTGCGGGGCGAGGCGGCGGCCCAGCGTGGTGATCAGGGCCGGGGCCGATTCCGGGGCCCTGAGCTGGGTGAGGAGGCGGACCGGGTACAGGGCGTAGGCCACGCGCAGTTCGTTCGTGGCCAGCGCGGCCGCGGCGCGGGCCGTGCGCGGATCGCCGAGGATCGCCAGGGCCTGCGCGGCGGCCGCGCAGCGCT
Organism: Streptomyces sp. NPDC050085; assembly: GCF_044460595.1. NCBI lineage: Bacteria > Bacillati > Actinomycetota > Actinomycetes > Kitasatosporales > Streptomycetaceae > Streptomyces > Streptomyces sp. NPDC050085. The sequence goes on from NZ_JBITJZ010000001.1 coordinate 622,464, forward strand.
CCGGGTCGCGGTGGTTCAGGAGCAGGACGAGGGCTTCGAAGGCCCGGGGGTCCCCGGCGACGCCGAGCCGGTACGCCGCCAACTCCCGGGCCCACAGCGGCTGTCCGGGTGCGGTGAGGACCTCCGCGAGCTCGTCCCCGTCGCTCGTGGCGGCGAGTTGCTCGAAGGCGGGGGTGCCGCCGGCTTCCTTCCGGATGCGTTCCGTCACCGTTCGCGACTCTTCGTCCATGAGGACGAGGGTAGACGCGCCGGGCCTGCGGCGACGTAGATCACACGGACTGCTCAACACCTGGGACTGGCGCGCTCGTTACTCGCCGGTTAATCTCAGGTGAGCGGGGCACACTTCCCGCAGTACCACTCAGGGCGGCCTGGTGACGCAGCCGCCGAGAGTGTCAGTCGGTTCGGTACGCGCTACCGAAGTTCCTGCAGTACGACGCGGTCCCGGGACAGGGCCGGTCAACTCCCGCACGCCGCGCGCCCTTCGGCGTTCCCGCGCGCGCCCCTCAGTCGTCACCCTCACTTCTGGAGTTCCCGGATGGACGCTCCCCTGTCCCGCATCGCCCCCCTTTCGAAGGTCGCCGTCGTCGGCCTCGGCACCATGGGCACCGGCATCGCCGAGGTCCTCGCCCGCGCAGGACGCGAGGTCATCGGCATCGACATCAGCGAGGCCGCCACCGCGCACGCGGTCGCCTCCCTGGAGGCCTCGACGGCGCGTGCGGTGCGCCGCGAGCACCTCACCGAGGACGAGCGGGCCCAACTGCTCGCCCGTTTCCGTACGTTCACCGATCTGCAGGCCGCGGCCGACGCCGATCTCGTCATCGAGGTCGCCCCGGAGTCGTACGAGATCAAGCAGCAGATCTTCCGGGCCCTGGACGACATCGTGCGCCCCGAGACCGTCCTCGCGACCGGGACGAACGCGCTGTCGGTGACCCGGCTCGCCGCCGACTCCGCGCGGCCCGAGCGCGTCCTCGGCCTGCACTTCTTCAACCCGGCGCCCGCGATGAAGCTCGTCGAGGTGGTCTCCTCGGTGCTGACCGCGCCGACCGCCGTCGCCGCGGTCACCGACCTCGCGATCGAGCTGGGCAAGGAGCCCGTCGCGGTCGGCGACCGGCCCGGCTTCGTCGCCGACGGGCTGCTCTTCGGCTACCTCAACCAGGCCGCCGCCATGTACGAGGCCAAGTACGCCTCGCGCGAGGACATCGACGCCGCGATGAAGCTGGGCTGCGGCCTGCCGATGGGCCCGCTGGCGCTGCTCGACCTGATCGGCATCGACACCGCGCGCACCGTCCTCGACGCGATGTACGCGGAGTCCCGCGACCGCCTGCACGCGCCCGCGCCGGTCCTCAAGCAGCTCAGCGAGGCGGGCCTGACCGGCCGCAAGACCGGCCGCGGCTTCTACACGTACGAGGAGCCGGGCAGCTCGGTCGTGGTGCGGGACGCGCTGACGCCGCTGACCGGGGAGGCGGCGACGCCGGCCCGTCCGATCCGCTCGGTCGGTGTCGCGGGCTCGGGCACGATGGCCTCCGGGATCGCCGAGGTGTTCGCGAAGGCCGGCTACGACGTCGTGCTCGCCGCGCGCAGCGAGGAGAAGGCGGAGCAGGCCAAGTCCCGTATCGGCAAGTCGCTCCAGCGCTCTGTCGACAAGGGCCGGATGACCGCCGAGGTCGCGGCCACGACGCTGGCGCGCATCTCCCCCGCCGGGTCCTACGACGCGTTCGCCGACGTCGACCTCGCGCTCGAGGCCGTCGCCGAGGACCTGGAGATCAAGCAGCAGCTGTTCACGACGTTCGACAAGGTCTGCAAGCCGGGCGCGATCCTCGCGACCACGACCTCGTCGCTGCCCGTCGTCGCCTGCGCCCGCGCCACCTCGCGCCCGCAGGACGTGATCGGCATGCACTTCTTCAACCCGGCCCCGGCGATGAAGCTCGTCGAGGTCGTGCGCACGGTGCTGACGAGCGACGACGTGCACGCCACCGTCCGCGATCTCACCACACGGATCCGCAAGCACCCGGTGGACTGCGGGGACCGGGCCGGGTTCATCGTGAACGCTTTGCTGTTCCCGTACCTGAACAACGCGATCAAGATGGTCCAGGAGCACTACGCGACCCTGGACGACATCGACGCCGCGATGAAGCTCGGCGGCGGCTACCCGATGGGCCCGTTCGAACTGCTCGACGTGGTGGGCCTGGACGTGTCGCTGGCCATCGAGAAGGTGCTGCACCGCGAGTTCCGCGACCCGGGTCTCGCGCCCGCGCCCCTGCTCGAGCACCTGGTGGCCGCGGGCTGCCTCGGCCGCAAGACGGGCCGTGGCTTCCGCGAATATGCCCGGCGCTGAGCCGGGGCCGGGCGGCGGGGCCGACTGGGGCGGGCTGCTCGGGGGACCGGGCGGCCCGCTTACCGGGGAGCGTCTTGGAACGTACATGCAGTACGTTCGGGGCATGACGCCGCCCGCTCATAAGGCCGACCAGCCCTCCCGCGCCCCCGCCCCAGCCGCCTCCTCCGGTTCCGCTGGTTCCTCTGGTTCCGCTGGTTCCTCCGATGCCCCGGAGAGCGCCGCCGGCACCCGGGCCGCCGCCCAGCGGCTCAAGATGCGCCGTGAGCTGGCGGCCGCGGCGATGGAGCTGTTCGCCACGAAGGGGTACGAGGCGACGACGGTCGACGAGATCGCGGCGGCGGCCGGGGTCGCCCGCCGCACCTTCTTCCGCCACTTCCGCTCCAAGGAAGAGGCGATCTTCCCGGACCACGACGACACCCTGGTGCGCGCCGAGGCCGTGCTGAACGCGGCGCCGCCGCACGAGCACCCGCTGGACACGGTGTGCCGCGGCATCAAGGAAGTCATGAAGATGTACGCGGCCTCGCCCGCGGTCTCCGTGGAGCGCTACCGCCTGACCCGCGAGGTGCCCACGCTGCGCGAGCGCGAGATCGCCTCGGTGGCCCGCTACGAGCGCCTTTTCACCCGCTATCTCCTCGGCCACTTCGACGAGCAGGCGCACCACGACGGCAATGACGACCCGCTGCTCGCCGAGGTCGCCGCGTCCGCCGTCGTCACCGCGCACAACCACGTGCTGCGCCGCTGGCTGCGCGCGGGCGGCCAGGGCGACGTGGAGAACCAGCTCGACCACGCCTTCGCGATCGTGCGCCGCACGTTCGGCACCGGCATCGGCGCGGGCCGCACGCCCGCCGCCCCGGCGCCCGCGCAGGTCTCGTACTCCGGCGAGGTGCTGGTGACGGTGGCCCGTACCGACGCTCCGCTGCCCGAAGTGATGCGCACTATTGAGGAAGCTCTCAGAAACCGCTGACCGCCAGAGCCGGTCGGTCCCCTTCCGGAGTGCGGCTCCTTTTGCCGCACTCCCTCTCTTACGTCCACCGTCTCCACCACACCTGTACGAGCCTTTTCGATGTCTCGCCAGTTACCTGAACCCCGTGGCATGCTGACGCTTTGTGCCGCACCGATGGATGTCGCATCAGGCGGCGTTCCTATCCGCAGTCCTGGGGGGACCGGATATCGGGGGAACGGGGATCAGGGGGATTTCCAGTGGGCGCTTCCCAGTTGTTCACTCATGCCGATTCACTTCACGCCGATGCACCACATGCCGATGCGCCGGTCGTCGGCATCATCGGCCTTGGATACGTAGGACTGCCGACCGCTCTCGCCCTCCTGGAATCGGGGGTGCGGGTCATCGGCCTCGACGCGGACGAGCGGCGCCTCGCGGCGATCCGCGCGTACGACGTGGACCTGCTCGCCGCCGACCACGCCCGATTACGTCGGCACGTGCCCGGCGAGCGGTTCCTGCTGACGTCGGACCCGGCCCGGCTGCGGGCCGCCGAGACCGTCGTGATCTGTGTGCCGACGCCGGTCGACGACCATCTCGTACCGGACCTGCGGGCCCTCGAGGGGGCCTGTGCCACCGCCGTCGAGCAGGCCGTGCCGGGGCAGGCCCTGGTCCTGACGTCGACGAGTTACGTGGGCACCACCCGCGATCTGCTGCTGCGGCCGCTGGCGGCGCGGGGTCTGACCGTCCCGCAGGACGTGTCCGTGGCGTACGCACCCGAGCGCATCGACCCGGGCAACGCGGCGCACACGCAGGACTCCACGCCCCGCGTCATCGGCGGCGTCAGCCCCGAGTGCACCCGGCGCGCGGCCGACGTGCTGCGTCGCACCGGGGCCCGCGTGCACGAGGTCCTGTCGCCGGAGGCGGCGGAGATGACGAAGCTCCTGGAGAACACCTTCCGGGCGGTGAACATCGCACTGGCCAATGAATTCGCCACGATCTGCGGCGAGTTGGGCCTCGAGGCCATCGAGGTGATCGAGGCCGCGGCGACGAAGCCGTACGGGTTCATGGCGTTCTTCCCCGGCCCCGGCGTCGGTGGGCACTGCATCCCGTGCGATCCGCACTATCTGCTGTGGCAGTTGCGCGAGCGGCGGGTCGCCTCGCCGCTGATCGACGCCGCGATGACGGCGATCGCGACCAGGCCCCACCAGGTGGTGCGCCGGGCCCGCGAAGTCCTCGCCGACGGCGGCACGGCGCTGCGCGGGGCCCGGATCCTGGTCGTCGGCGTCGCGTACAAGCCGGGGGTCGCGGACGTGCGCGAGTCGCCGTCGATCGAGATCCTCGGGGAGCTCGCGGAGGCCGGCGCCGAGGTGGCGTTCAGCGATCCGCTCGTGGCCGAACTCGCCGTCAGCACACAGCTGTTGAGGGCCGAGCAGAACCCGGGCGAGCTGACCTGGGACCTGATCGTCATCCACTCCGTGCACCCCCTGCTCGACCTGTCGTGGGTGCCCGACCGGGTGCCGGTCCTCGACACCACGTACCGGCTGCAGGACTTCAAGCGCAGGGCGGTCGTATGAGCCTGGAGGCGGAGCGCTTCCCCGACCCCTGGGCGGCGCCGCCGGCCCCGCCGGCCCCGCCGTCCCCGCCGTCCAGGTCCGTCGGGCTCGCTCCGGCACGGGGGCCGGTGCGCCCCGGGCGGCACCGGGACGCGGGCACGCGCGGGCGGCTCGCCCGCTTCGCGGACCGGATGGACCCGGGGGTGCGGCACGCCGCGCGGCGCCTGGTCGTCGTGGTGGTGCTGCTGCCGCTGCTGCTCGTCCTGGCCCGCGAGGCGCCGCGCCTGGTCCAGGCGCCGCTGCTGCTCGGCTACGGATTCATGGTCCTGCTGGTGACGATCGGGATGCTGTTCATCGCGTACAGCCGCTACGACGACCCGTCGGTGCGTCTGCTGCACCGCAGGCCGCGCAGGCTCGACCGGTTCCCCGCGCTGCCCGAGGTGCCGCGCGTCAGCTTCCTGGTGGCGGTCAAGGACGAGGAGGAGGGCATCGAGGCGTGTGTGCGCTCGATGGCCGCCAGCGACTATCCGGACCTGGAGGTGGTCGTCGTGGACGACGCCTCGCAGGACGGGACGCGCAAGATCCTGTGGCGGCTGCAACACGAACTGCCGCTGAAGGTCGTCTACTTGGACCGGAACGTCGGCAAGAAGCACGCCCTGGTGAAGGCCGCCGAGCGGGCCCGCGGCGACGTCATCGCCTTCACCGACTCCGACTGCCTGCTCGCGCCCGACGCGCTGGGGCGCTGCGTGACGGCGCTCGTGCACCATCCGGAGCTGGGTGCCGTCAGCGGTCACGCGCGCGCCCTGAACCCGCACGACTCGCTGCTGTCCCGGACGCAGGACGTCTGGTACGAGGGGCAGTTCAGGGTCGCGAAGGCGGCCGAGTCCGCGTTCGGCTCCGTGTCGTGCGTGTCGGGGCCGCTCGCCGTGTTCCGCCGCGACGCGATCTACAACTACCTTCCCGCGTGGGCGGGCGACCGATTCCTCGGCGGCGAATTCCGTTTCGCCACCGACCGGCAGCTGACGGGATATGTGCTCGGACAGCGCTGGAAGGGCCGTAAATTGAAGCGGCGTTACGCGGACTCCCCTTTTGTCAAAGAAGCCGATCACCCCGAACTGCCGTGGCGCATCGGCTATGTGCAGTCCGCGAAGGTATGGACGACGGTTCCCTCCCGTTTCCGTCCTTTCATGCGACAACAAGTGCGCTGGAAGAAGAGCTTCATCCGCAATCTGTTCTTCACCGGGACTTTCATGTGGCGCCGCGGACTCGGTCCCGCGGTGCTGTTCTACGGGCATGTGCTGTGGGTCCTTTGCGCGCCGCTGATGGCGGTGCGCCACCTGGTGTGGGCGCCGTACCACGGGCTGTGGTTCCTGACCGGCCTGTACCTGGCGGGGATCGTCCTCAAGGGCACGGTGTGGGGCCTCGCCTTCAAGGTCGACAACCCGGGCAACCCGCACTGGCGCTGCCGTCCCCTGATGAGCCTGCTGTCGTCGCTGCTGCTGTCGTGGCTGCTGCCGTACTCGCTGCTGACGATCCGGCGCGGGGTGTGGTCGAGGAGCCAGTCATGAGGCAACTGCTGCGCGACCTGGGCCGGTTGGCGGCCGCCGTGCTCACCACGGCCGTCGTGGTGTTCGTGTACCTGCTGGTGCTCACCCGGGGGAGCTGGCCGCCATGGTCTCTGCTGTGACCCGGGTCAAAAGGCCCCGGTTCGCGATCCGGGTGACGCGGCGCGGGGTGCGCCTCGTGCTCTCGCTCGTGACGGTCGGGGTGCTCGCCGTGCCGTTCCTGGTGGCGTGGCGGCTCTATCAGAACCAGCTCAACGTGACGCGGCAGGAGGACACCGCGGCCGCCCGCGTGGACACCGCGACGCAGGCACGCTGGCAGGCGCTGACGGCCGGGCTGCCGAAGAGGGCCGCGCCCGTCGTCCTCACGTACCACGACGTCGCGCCGGGCAGCCCCAGCAAGTACGTGGTGGGCCCGGACACGTTCGAGCGGCAGCTGGCCGCGCTGAAGACGGCGGGCTACCGGACGCTCACGGTCGACGAGTTCGTCGCGTACCTGCTCGGCGGCCCGGTCCCGGAGCGCTCGGTCCTGCTCACCTTCGACGACGGCACGCACGGGCTGTGGACGTACGCGGACCGCATCCTGGCCCGGCACGGCATGCACGCGGTGTCCTTCCTGATCACCGGGAGCGTGTCGGTGCGGCGGCCGTACTACCTGTCGTGGCAGGAGATCGCGCGGATGGACCACTCGGGCCGCTGGGACTTCCAGGACCACACGCACGACCTGCACTCGCGCACCCGCACCGGGCCCGGCGGGCAGACCGGTTCGCTGCTGACCAACCGGCGCTACCTCGCGTCCACCGGCACGCAGGAGTCGCAGGCCCGCTACGAGCGGCGGGTCCGCGAGGACTTCCGCAGGTCCCTTGAGTCGTTCGAGGACCACGGCCTGCCGCGGCCGCGCCTGTTCGCCTACCCGTTCTCGGAGAACGCGCGACCGGGCGCGCACAGTTCGTCGTACGTCCACGACCTGGTCAACCGTCTTTTCGCGGCGGCCCTTTCGGACAAGACGCGCTCGCCCGAACCGGCCGGCCGGCGCTCGACGATCGCCCAGCAGTACCAGCGCCTTGAGGTCTTCGCGGACACCACGGCGGACTCGCTCCTGCGCCAGATCACGACGCGGACGCCGGTCCCGGCGACCGGTGACCCGCTGAGCGCGCCGCAGCGCTGGACCGGCGACAACTGGAAGCCGCTGACCGGCGACGACCTCGGGTTCCTCACCGGCAAGGGCCCCTATCCGCGGACCGAGCCGTACAAGTTCGCGGCGTACGCACCGTACGGGTCGGCCGACTGGGACCACTACACGGTGGACACGGACGCGCAGGAGCTCGACCCGGGCGGCGGCAGCGTCAGCGTCTTCGCGCGGGTCGGGTCCCCGGCGCAGATCGCGGCCCGGGTGTCGTACGGGACGGTGCAGCTGGTCGGCGGCGCCGGGGGCAAAAAGGTGCTGGCGGAACGGGAGTTGATGCCCGCGGCCGCGCACTCGGTGCGGCTGCACGCGGACGGGGCGCGCACGACCGTCGTGGTCGACGGCGCGGTGTCGCTGACCGCCGGGCACACCGAGGGCGCGGGCGGCACCGGAGGCACGGCCCTCGCCGTGTCCCGGCAGGGCGCGCGCGACTGGCCCCGGGTGGGCGCGGTGCACCTGGCCCGGTCCGCGGTCGCCGCGCAGCCGCCCGTGACGGTCGCCGGGGCCCGCCCGTTCGACGGGGCCGGGCCGTGGGTGACGTCGGGTCCGCGCGGCAAGGGCTGGGAGCGGACGGACGTGGTGACCGGCGGGGGCCGGGTGCAGCCGGTGGGCGTGCGCGGCTGGCTGTACGCCGCCTACGACCCGACGAGGACCGGGAGTTGGACGGACTACACGCTCCGTACGACGGTCACGGGACTCGCCGAGGACGGGGTGCACGGCAACCTCACCGCGCGCCGCGGCGCTCCGGAGCAGGTGACGGTCCGCGTCTCCAAGGGCTGGCTGTCGATCCTCACCGGGCCCGACGCGACGGCGCGGCAGGTGCTGGCGCGCAAGCTGCCCGAGTCGGGGGAGAAGACGGTGACGATCACGGTGCGGCCCGACATCACGCTGGTGAAGGTGGGCACGACGGTGTCCCTGGAGATCCCCGCGCGCGGCGGCAGGGGCGGCATCGCGCTGAGCGCGTACCGGCAGTCGCCGCTGCAGCCGTGGCCCGCGTTCGAGGCGGCGTCGCTGCGGGGCGCGCCGTGAACCCCGCGAGAGTGCTGGCGCTGCTGCGCCGTGGCGGCGCGCGGCGGTGGGCGCTGCTCGCCGTCGTCGCCGTACTCGCCGCGGTCGGGGGCCTGTTGGTGGCGCGGCCGTTCGCGGGCGGGGGCGACGACGACGGCGCGTTCCGTCCCCGCTTCCCCCAACAGGGCCTGGTCACGAACGAGTTCGCGTACTGGCATCCGAACGAACCGCACGTACGCCACTCCCCCGACTGGGTCATGACCAGCGGCTCCCTGTTCGGCAAGGACGGCGCGGGCTGGACCGGCGCCCCCGACGGCGCGGGCCCGGACGCCCGCTCGGCCGGCGCCACCGACTCGGCGGTGTTCCGACTGACCAGCCGGGAGCGGGACTTCGGCGACACGACGGTCCGGCTGCGGCTGCGCGTGGAGGACCTGGTCACGACGGCCCGCACGCCCGCGCAGCCCTACGACGGGGTGCACATCTGGCTCCGCTTCCGCAGCGAGCGGGAGACGTACGCGGTGAGCGTGGCGCGCCGGGACGGCGAGGTCGCGGTGAAGCGCAAGACGCCGGGCGGCGCGTCCAACGGCGGTACGTACGTGACGCTGGCGCACGCGCATTCCCCTGCCCCGCAAGGGAGTTGGCTCGAGGTCGCCACGTCGGCGCGCACGCTCCCGGACGGCCGGGTCCGCGTCACGCTCGACCTCGCGGGCCGGCGCGTCCTGGACGTCGTGGACGACGAGCCCGGGGGGCTCGCGCGGCCGGGTGCGGTCGGGATCCGCGGCGACAACACGGAGTTCCTGTTCACGCACTTCTCTGCGCGCGCCGCGACCTAGGCCTACGGTGCCGTGCCGTGCCATGCCATGCCATGCCATGCCATGCCGTGCCGTGCCGTGCCGTGCCGGGCCATGCCGTCAGGGCCGGTACACGCACTCCGCCAGCGTCGCGTACGTCTTCCAGCCCAGCGCCTCGTACAGGGCGCGCCCGGCGGCGGTCGCACCCAGGACGCCGAGCGTCGCACCCCGGTCGAGGGCGTCGTCGGCGAGCGACCGCATGACGAGACCGCCCAACCCCCTTCTGCGGTGGGCCTCTTCGGTCCGCACCCGGTCCACGACGACGGTGTCCCCGAGCAGCGCCATCTGCCCCTTAGCGGCGACGTCACCGCTGTCGTCCAGGACCCGCACGTGGACGACGTCACCAACGGTCCGCACGGTCGCGCGGTACCCCTCGGGCGCGACCGGGCCCGTGGCCACCAGGTCGACCGCCATCAGATATCCGGTGTCCTGCCAAGCCATGACCCAGCCCGGCGGCAGCCAGGGCGCGACGTCCTCCGGCTCGGCGGGCATCTTCATCCAGGTCCGCGGCGCGCTCACCGTGGCGGCGGCGTCCCGCACCAGCCCCTCGGCGGCGACCGGCAGCACGTGCCGCCCCACTTCGCCGGGATCGTCGGCCACTTCGATGTGCACGCCCCACGGCTTGGCGGCCGGCTCGGGCGTGCCTCGTGACACGGCCCAGCCGGCCGCCCAGGTGCTCACCATGTCCGCGATCATCGAGCCTCCCGTAATAGCCACAACGCCGTAGTGCATGTTACGCACAACCGCCCCGCAGCACACCCGTTCACACCGGAACCGTCGGGGCCCGCAGCCGCACACGGGCCCGCGCCCCCCGCACGCCCTGCGCCCGCCGCACACGTTCTGCGACCCCCCTTCGCGCGACTACTGTCACGCACCGTCGCAACGACACACATCTCACGAAGGGGTCCAACTCCCCATGAACAGAAGGCAGTTACCCTTAGTCCCCCTCCTCACTCTGCTCGCGGCCCTTGCCGCCCTGCTGCTGCCCCTCGCCCCCGCCGCGCACGCCGCGCCCGGCCCGGTGACCGTCTCCCTCACCTTCGACGACGGATCGGCGGACCACTACTCGGCGGCCCTGCCGATCCTCGACGACCACGGCATGAAGGCCACGTTCTACGTGAACAGCGGACGCCTCGGCGCCTCGGGCTACCTGACGGCGGCGCAGGTGCAGCAACTCCAGTCCGAGGGCCACGAGATCGCGGGCCACACCGTCACCCACGCCCGGCTCCCCGACCTCAGCCCCGACGACCAGCGCCGCGAGATCTGCAACGACCGCGTGGCCCTCCTGAACCTCGGCCTCACGGTCAAGAACTTCGCCTACCCCTTCGGCGCCGACACCGCCGCCACCCAGGGTTACGTCGCCGACTGCGGCTACAACTCGGCACGCGACGTGGGCGGCCTGGTCACGCCCGGCTCGTGCGGCGGCTGCCCGTACGCGAACACGGTTCCGCCCACGAACCCGTACGCCGTGCGCACGAACGACTCCGTGACGACCTCGACCACCCTTGCCACCCTGCAGAGTTACGTCACCCAGGCCGAGGCGAACGGCGGCGGCTGGGTGCCGATCGTGGTGCACCACGTCTGCAACGGCTGCGACCCGACGTACGCGACGACCCCCGCGATCCTGGACTCCTTCCTGGACTGGCTGGCCGCGCGCGGCACGGCGGTGGCCACGGTCGACGCCGTGATCGGCGGCCCGCTGCAGCCCGGCGTCCCGGGCCCTGCTCCGGGTCCGACCCTGCAGAACCCGTCCCTGGAGGCGTCCACGAGCGGCGTCCCCACCTGCTTCCAGCTCGGCGGGTACGGCACGAACACGTACGCCTGGACGTACACGACCGACGCCCACACGGGCTCGCGCGCGGAACGCGTCGACATCGCGGCGTACACCGACGGCGACCGCAAACTCGTCACGCGCCAGGACTCCGGCACCTGCGCCCCGACCGTCACCGCCGGCCACACCTACACGGTGGGCCTCTGGTACAAGGGCACCTGGCCGGCCGGCACCCCGGTGAAGATCAGCGCGTATCTGCGCAACGCCGCGGGCACGTGGTCGTACTGGACGTCCAGCTCCCCGCCCTACGCGCCCTCGCCCTCGGCCTGGCAGCACGGGGTGTTCACGACCCCGTCCGCCCCGTCGGGCTCCACGGCGATCAGCTTCGGCCTGTCGCTCCCGGCGGCCGGGAACGCGACGGTGGACGACTTCTCCCTCGTACAGAACTGACACAGAACTGACAGCGGAACACCTCACCCCCTCACGTGGCACGCAGTGCCACGCGAGGGGGCCTCCCCTTACCCTCCCCACCCCGTCCGACATGCGGACTGATCGATCATCGATCCCGTTCCCCGCCAGTAACCCACCTCTGACCACCAATGATCGATCATCGCTCACCTGTTGCGTAAAGATTTCACCTGAGCGCAATTGATGGCACGCAGTGCCTTGTGCGCTGTCACGGTGTGCCATACGTTGAAGGAGTCCGGGCGGCCGGCGTGCAGAGAACTTCCGTACGTCGGCTGTCCCCATCAGGTGCGACCGACCGTGCCCGATGCGCCCGGACGCCTGCGTCACAGGCAACCTTCCGCGCCACACCAAGCGCTGCCACGCACCACCCCGCCGAACCGACGGCACGCACCACCCATCCCGCAGCCACAACCCCGACTCAGCGTTTCCCTCAACGCTCTTCGCCGGAGGCAACACCGTGAAGGACATCCTGGACGCGATTCAGTCGCAGACCGCCACGTCTGCCGACTTCGCCGCCCTGCCGCTCCCCGACTCGTACCGCGCGGTCACCGTGCACAAGGACGAGGCGGAGATGTTCGCGGGGCTCACCACCCGCGAGAAGGACCCGCGCAAGTCGCTGCACCTGGACGACGTCCCGGTGCCCGAGCTCGGCCCCGGCGAGGCGCTCGTCGCCGTCATGGCCTCCTCCGTGAACTACAACTCGGTGTGGACCTCGATCTTCGAGCCGCTCTCGACGTTCAACTTCCTTGAGCGCTACGGCAAGTTGAGCGAGCTGACGAAGCGTCACGACCTGCCGTACCACGTCATCGGCTCCGACCTCGCGGGCGTCGTGCTGCGCACCGGCCCCGGCGTCAACGCCTGGCACCCCGGCGACGAGGTCGTCGCGCACTGCCTCTCCGTCGAGCTGGAGTCCAGCGACGGCCACAACGACACGATGCTCGACCCCGAGCAGCGCATCTGGGGCTTCGAGACGAACTTCGGCGGCCTCGCCGAGATCGCGCTCGTCAAGTCCAACCAGCTGATGCCCAAGCCGGACCACCTCAGCTGGGAGGAGGCCGCGGCCCCCGGCCTGGTGAACTCCACCGCCTACCGCCAGTTGGTGTCGAAGAACGGCGCCGGCATGAAGCAGGGCGACAACGTCCTGATCTGGGGCGCGTCCGGCGGACTCGGCTCCTACGCCACGCAGTTCGCGCTGGCCGGCGGCGCCAACCCCATCTGCGTCGTCTCCAGTGAGCAGAAGGCGGACATCTGCCGCTCGATGGGCGCCGAGGCAATCATCGACCGCAACGCCGAGGGCTACAAGTTCTGGAAGGACGAGCAGACCCAGGACCCCAAGGAGTGGAAGCGCTTCGGCAAGCGCATCCGCGAGTTCACCGGCGGCGAGGACATCGACATCGTCTTCGAGCACCCGGGCCGCGAGACCTTCGGCGCCAGCGTGTACGTCACCCGCAAGGGCGGCACCATCACCACCTGCGCCTCCACCTCGGGCTACATGCACGAGTACGACAACCGCTACCTGTGGATGTCCCTGAAGCGCATCATCGGCTCGCACTTCGCCAACTACCGCGAAGCCTGGGAAGCCAACCGCCTGATCGCCAAGGGCAAGATCCACCCGACGCTCTCCAAGGTCTACTCCCTCGAAGAGACCGGCCAGGCCGCGTACGACGTGCACCGCAACCTCCACCAGGGCAAGGTCGGCGTCCTCGCCCTCGCGCCCGAGGAGGGCCTGGGCGTGCGCGACCACGCCAAGCGCGCCCAGCACATCGACGCCATCAACCGGTTCCGGAACGTCTGAACTCCTCGGGGAGCACAGGATCATGACTGAGCGTCAGAAGGACCGGCCGTGGCTCATGCGCACGTACGCCGGTCACTCCACGGCGGAGGCGTCCAACGAGCTGTACCGGCGCAACCTCGCCAAGGGACAGACGGGCCTGTCGGTCGCCTTCGACCTGCCGACCCAGACGGGCTACGACCCCGACCACATCCTCGCGCGGGGTGAGGTCGGCCGCGTGGGCGTCCCGGTGTCCCATCTCGGCGACATGCGGCGGCTGTTCCAGGACATCCCCCTGGAGCAGATGAACACCTCGATGACCATCAACGCCACCGCCATGTGGCTTCTGGCGCTCTACCAGGTCGTCGCGGAGGAGCAGGGCGCGGACATCGCGACGCTCCAGGGCACGACGCAGAACGACATCGTCAAGGAGTACCTGTCGCGCGGGACGCACGTCTTCCCGCCCGGGCCCTCCCTCCGCCTGACGACCGACATGATCGCCTACACGGTGTCCCACATCCCCAAGTGGAACCCGATCAACATCTGCTCGTACCACCTTCAGGAGGCGGGGGCCACACCGGTCCAGGAGATCGCGTACGCGATGTCCACCGCCATCGCCGTTCTCGATGCCGTACGCGACTCAGGGCAGGTCCCCGCCGAGAAGTTCGGGGACGTCGTGGCCCGCATCTCCTTCTTCGTGAACGCGGGTGTCCGCTTCATCGAGGAGATGTGCAAGATGCGGGCGTTCGGGCGGATCTGGGACCAGATCACGCGCGAGCGGTACGGCATCGAGAACGCGAAGCAGCGCCGCTTCCGGTACGGAGTGCAGGTCAACTCCCTGGGACTCACCGAGGCCCAGCCGGAGAACAACGTCCAGCGGATCGTGCTCGAGATGCTGGCCGTGACCCTGTCGAAGGACGCGCGCGCCCGCGCCGTCCAACTCCCCGCCTGGAACGAGGCGTTGGGGCTGCCGCGCCCCTGGGACCAGCAGTGGTCGCTGCGCATCCAGCAGGTCCTCGCCCACGAGAGCGACCTGCTGGAGTACGAGGACATCTTCGCGGGCTCGCACGTCATCGAGAAGAAGGTCGACGCGCTGGTCGCCGAGTCCCTCGCGGAGATCGAGCGGATCCAGAAGATGGGCGGCGCGATGGCCGCCGTCGAGTCGGGCTACCTGAAGTCGCAGCTCGTGTCGTCGCACGCCGAGCGCCGGGCCCGGATCGAGGGCGGCGAGGAGAAGATCGTCGGCGTCAACATCTACGAGTCGACCGAGCCGAACCCGCTCACCGCCGACCTGGACGCCGCGATCATGACCGTGGACCACGCCGTCGAGGCGAAGGTCGTCCGGGCGATCGGCGACTGGCGCACCACGCGGCAGGAGTCGAGCGACCGGCAGGGCATGGGCGATCCGTTCCACTACCCGACCACCCAGCAGGCCCTGGAGCGCCTGAAGGAGGCCGCGGCCGGCACCGAGAACCTCATGGAGGCCACCCTCGAATGCGCCCGCGCCGGGGTCACGACCGGCGAGTGGTCCGAGGCGCTGCGCGAGGTCTTCGGCGAGTTCCGGGCGCCGACGGGGGTCTCATCCGCGCCGGTCGCCGTGACCGCCGAGGCGGGCACGCCGCTCGCCCTGGTCCGCGAGAAGGTGGCCCGCACCGGCGACGAACTCGGCGGAAAACTCCGCCTGTTGGTCGGCAAGCCGGGCCTCGACGGCCACTCGAACGGCGCCGAGCAGATCGCCGTGCGGGCCCGCGACGCCGGGTTCGAGGTGGTCTACCAGGGCATCCGGCTCACCCCGGAGCAGATCGTGTCCGCCGCGCTCGCCGAGGACGTGCACTGCGTCGGCCTGTCGATCCTGTCGGGGTCGCACGCCGAGCTGGTGCCCGACGTCCTGGACCGGCTGCGCGAGGCGGGCGCCCCCGACATCCCCGTGATCGTCGGAGGCATCATTCCGAATGCAGACGCCGAGGAACTGAAGCGGGCGGGTGTCGCCGCCGTCTTCACCCCCAAGGACTTCGGCATCACGGAGATCATCGGCCGTATCGTCGACGAGATCCGGAAAGCGAACAACCTCGACCCGTTGGAGGTCCCCGCATGACCAGCGTCAACCGTCTCCGTCCGCGCCGCTCCTGTCTGGCGGTGCCGGGGTCCAACCCCCGCTTCCTGGAGAAGGCCCAGGGTCTGCCGGCCGACCAGGTCTTCCTGGACCTGGAGGACGCCTGCGCGCCGCTGGCCAAGCCGGAGGCGCGGCACACCATCGTCAAGTTCCTCAACGAGGGCGACTGGACGGGCAAGACGCGCGTCGTGCGGGTCAATGACTGGACGACCGAGTGGACGTACCGCGACGTCGTGACCGTCGTCGAGGGCGCGGGCCAGAACCTCGACTGCATCATGCTGCCGAAGGTCCAGACGGCCGACCAGGTCGTCGCCCTCGACCTCCTGCTGACGCAGATCGAGAAGACGATGGGCTTCGAGGTCGGCAAGATCGGCATCGAGGCGCAGATCGAGAACGCCAAGGGCCTCAACAACGTCAACGCGATCGCTCAGGCCTCGCCCCGCCTCGAGACGATCATCTTCGGCCCGGCCGACTTCATGGCGTCCATCAACATGAAGTCCCTGGTCGTCGGCGAGCAGCCGCCCGGCTACGGCGCGGACGCCTACCACTACATCCTGATGAAGATCCTGATGGCGGCCCGCGCCAACGACCTCCAGGCGATCGACGGCCCCTACCTCCAGATCCGCAACGTGGACGGCTACCGCGAGGTCGCCCAGCGCGCCGCGGCCCTCGGCTTCGACGGCAAGTGGGTCCTGCACCCCGGCCAGGTCGAGGCGTCGAACGAGATCTTCTCGCCCTCGCAGGAGGACTTCGACCACGCCGAGCTGATCCTGGACGCGTACGACTTCTACACGTCGGAGGCGGGCGGCAAGAAGGGCTCGGCGATGCTCGGCGACGAGATGATCGACGAGGCCAGCCGGAAGATGGCGCTCGTCATCTCCGGGAAGGGGCGTGCGGCCGGCATGAAGCGCACGTCGAAGTTCGAAGCCCCGGAGGCGTGACAAACCCATGCAATTCGGCCGCACCTACGAAGAGTTCACCGTCGGGGACGTCTACAAGCACTGGCCCGGAAAGACGGTCACGGAGTACGACGACCACCTCTTCTGCCTCCTGACGATGAACCACCACCCCCTCCACATGGACACCAACTATGCGGAGAAGACGACGGACTTCGGCAAGAACGTCGTCGTCGGGAACTACATCTACTCCCTGCTGCTCGGGATGTCCGTCCCGGACGTGTCGGGCAAGGCGATCGCCAACCTGGAGGTCGAGTCGCTCAAGCACGTCGCGCCGACCTTCCACGGCGACACGATCTACGGCGAGACGACGGTCCTCGACAAGACCCCGTCGAAGTCCAAGTCCGACCGCGGGATCGTCTACGTGGAGACCAAGGGCTACAAGCAGGACGGCACGCTGGTCTGCGTCTTCCGCCGCAAGGTGATGGTGCCCACCGAGACGTACATCAAGGAGCGCGGCGGCGAGCAGCCCGGCCGCCCCGAACTCAAGCAGCAGGAGAAGTAGCCATGGCACGACTCGCCCAGACCGCCGGTATCACCGACGTCCAGCAGGAAATCCTCGCCACCGTCCGGGACTTCGTGGACAAGGAGATCATCCCGGTCGCCACCGAGCTCGAGCACCGCGACGAGTACCCGCAGGCGATCGTCGACGGGCTCAAGGAGTTGGGCCTGTTCGGCCTCATGATCCCCGAGGAGTACGGGGGTCTCGGCGAGTCGCTGCTCACGTACGCGCTGTGCGTGGAGGAGATAGCGCGCGGCTGGATGTCGGTCTCCGGCATCATCAACACCCACTTCATCGTGGCGTACATGCTCAAGCAGCACGGGACGCAGGAGCAGAAGGAGTACTTCCTTCCGCGCATGGCACTGGGCGAGGTGCGCGGCGCGTTCTCCATGTCCGAGCCGGCGCTCGGCTCCGATGTGTCGGCGATCACGTCGAAGGCGGTGCGGGACGGTGACGAGTACGTCCTCAACGGCCAGAAGATGTGGCTGACGAACGGCGGCACGTCAACGCTTGTGGCGGTTCTCACGCGAAGTGACGAAGGCCACGCCCAGTCTGAAACGGTCACCGCCCCGCACAAGTCGATGACGACCTTCCTCGTGGAGAAGGAGCCCGGGTTCGGTGAGGTCCGGCCCGGACTGACCATCCCCGGGAAGATCGACAAGATGGGCTACAAGGGCGTCGACACCACCGAGTTGATCATGGACGGGCTACGCATTCCGGCCAATCGTGTACTCGGCGGACAGACGGGCCGAGGGTTTTACCAAATGATGGACGGCGTCGAGGTCGGGCGCGTGAATGTGGCGGCACGTGGTTGCGGCGTCGCGCAGCGTGCATTTGAACTCGGTGTCTCATACGCCCAGCAACGGCACACTTTCGGCAAGCCGATCGCGCAGCACCAGGCCATCCAGTTCAAGTTGGCCGAGATGGCTACCAAGGTCGAGGCCGCCCATGCGATGATGGTGAACGCAGCACGCAAAAAGGACTCCGGGGAACGAAACGACCTCGAAGCAGGAATGGCCAAGTACCTGGCCTCCGAATACTGCAAAGAAGTCGTAGAGGACGCGTTCCGGATTCATGGCGGCTACGGGTTCTCGAAGGAGTACGAGATCGAGCGTCTCTACCGTGAGGCGCCGATGCTGTTGATCGGTGAAGGTACCGCCGAAATCCAGAAAATGATCATTGGTCGTCGGTTGCTCGAAGAGTATCGATTCCAGGGCTGAGCCTGGGCGGTATGTCCCGTTCGGGGTGTTTTCTTCGCGAAGAAGATCACACCCCGTCAACACTCTTCGGCCGCTGACTCGGCTTCCTGGCTTGCCCAGTTGTGGCTCGCAACCGATAACATCCCCGGAAAAGCCGCCGTCCCCCATAACCAGCGCGGCCTCATCCGCTACGAAGGTCATCCATGCCCCACAGCCAAACCTCTGCACCACGCGACGGCTTCCTCGGTGGTCGCCTTGCGCGCGGAGCATCGCCGTGGCTTCTCCCGACCGTCGCCACGGCTGCCCTCAGCCTGGCGCGCTCGCGTCGTTCAAAGAAGGCAGCAGCACTCGCCGTCCCGACCACCGCTCTGGCGGCCGGCATGCTGTGGTTCTTCCGCGATCCCGAGCGCGAGATCGCCCACGGCCGGGTCATCTCCCCGGCCGACGGCGTGGTGCAGAGCATCATGCCGTGGAAGGACGGTCGCACCCGCGTCGCGATCTTCATGAGCCCGCTGAACGTCCACGTCAATCGCGCTCCCCTCGCGGGCACCGTGACGTCCGTCGAACACATCCCCGGCGGTTTCGTCCCGGCGTTCAACAAGGAGAGCGAGAACAACGAGCGCGTCGTCTGGCACTTCGACACCGAGCTCGGTGACATCGAGATGATCCAGATCGCCGGAGCCGTCGCCCGCCGCATCGTGCCGTACATCCCCCAGGGCACGAAGGTGGAGCAGGGCGAGCGCATCGGTCTGATCCGGTTCGGTTCGCGCGTCGACATCTACCTCCCCGAAGGGGTCGAGGTGGACGTGGAGGTCGGCCAGAAGACGGTGGCTGGGGTGACTCGCATTGACCGTGACTGATCACGACACCACGGGCTGGGTCCCCGAGACCGACGAGGCGGACGACGCGGAGGAGATGCCGCTCTCACTGCGCCTGTCGATAGCGGACACCCTCACGCTCGGTAACGCGACGTGCGGCTTCATGGCGGTCTACTTCACGACGACCGGCATCCTGATCCCGCACATCCAGGGCAGCAACGACTCGGGCATGGCCCGGCACAGCGCGGCCACGGCCGTGATCCTGATGCTGGCCGCCGCGATCTTCGACCTGTTCGACGGCCTGGTGGCGCGCAAGCTCCGCTCGTCGCCGATGGGCGCGGAGCTGGACAACCTCTCCGACCTGATCAGCTTCGGCCTCGCCCCCGCGTACTTCGTGCTCGTCTACGGCATGGTCGCCGACGACGCGCACCAGAGAGTCGCGGCGGTGGGCGCCATCGTCGTCCTGCTGGCGGTGGTGCTGCGGCTTGCGCGGTTCTCGTGCGTGACGGTGAAGGACGGCACGTTCCAGGGCATGCCGTCGCCGTTCGGCGCGCTGACCGTGGTCTCGATCGTGCTGCTCGAGCTGCCGTTCGTGGCGACGCTGCTCGCGATCATCGGCACCGCGTGGCTGATGGTGAGTCGCGTCGAGTACCCGAAGCCCCGCGGCCGCCTCGCCGTCGCGATGCTGTCGTGGATCGTGCTGAGCATGGGCCTGCTGGCGGCGTGGGCGTTCGACGCCCCCGGCGGTCAGCTGCTCCTGCAGACCGGCTGCGCCCTGCAGCTCGTCCTCGGCGCGGTGATCCCGCTGTTCGCGACGGCGCGCCGCGTGAACAACTTCAGGGACAACCGCCGCGAGGCGCGGGCAGCGCAGTTGCCGTAGCCCGGCGGAACGTGTGAGCGGTGGGCCCGAACCTTTTGGTTCGGGCCCACCGCTTTATGTGCGGGCGGGTGCGGCGCCGCACCGTTTCGGGGCTCCGCCCCGAGCACTCCAGGACCATCAGCCGCTGCCCGGCGGCGCGGGGAGGGCTCCGAGACGACGACGGGGGCGACGCGCCGGGGCCGATGGGTCCGGCCCCGATGACGAGGGCGCCCGAGCCGGGCTCAGGGGCGGCCCTGGCGACGTTCCCGTAGCCGACGGCAAGGGGTGCGGTGAGGGTCGCGACGTGCGGGGGCAGGTGCTCGGGGACGGGGACGAGCGCGGCCTCCTGGAGCACGACCCGCTCGCCGAAGCCGCCGGGGAAGGCGGTCGCGCAGCCGACGGTGCGCAGGGTGCCGCCGCTGTCGAGCGCCCACGGGAGGCCGACCACGACGCGGCCCTCCCACTCCCCCGGGCTGAGCACCCGCGCGCACAGCTCGTGGCCGCGGACAGGTCGGAGCCGCGGATGCCGGTGGCGAGGGGCTCGGCGAGCACCTGGCCGGGGCCCGGCACGGGGACGGGGATCTCGTCGACCAGGAACCGGCCGCGGCGCAGGACGGCGGCCCGCATCGTCGCGGCGGCCCGGGCGGCCATCAGGCGCCGCCCTCGCGTACGGCCGCCTCCACCGCGGCGTGCATCGCCCCGACCAGCCGGTCGCTGTTCGCGTGCGCCCACTCCATCGAGGCGGCCCGGCGCCGGGCCGCACCGGTGCGGTGCGGGGCGACGTGCCGGGCGAACAGGTCGTACGAGTGCAGCTTCGCGGCCGGGGACGCCGTGGGCAGGTCGAGCAGGAGCAGGCCGCCAGGGCCTCGATGCGGGCGATCGCGTCGGCCGGGGTGCCGATGGTGGCGATGCCGAAGATCGGGAACCCCTCGGTCGTCCAGCGCTCGACGGCGCCCGCGGCGGTACGGCCCCACGGCAGCAGGGTGCCGGACAGCCCTTCGAGGTAGCGGACCATGTGGCGCACCCCGTACTCGGCCTGCTCGCGGGTCTCCGCGAGGTGCATGGGCACGACGAGGCGCCACTTCGCACGGTCCGGGGTGTGGCCGTGGCCCGCGCAGGTCTTCTCGTACGCCGCCCAGTTCGCGGTCAGCCCGGCGAGTCCGCCCGGGTCGGCGGCGGCGAGGGAGAGCAGCCCGATGCCGTGCCGGCCCGCCTGGACGGCGCCGGACGGGGACACGGTGGAGGCGACGGCGAGCTGCAGGCCCTCGGGGCGGTAGGGGCCCAACTGGAGCCGCGCCTCGGCCAGTTCGTACCAGCCGGTCTTCTCGGTGACCGTCTCGCCGCGCAGCAGCCGGACGAGCGCGTCGGGGGCCTCGGCCATCATGGCGCGCCGGCGCAGCGGGGTGCCCGTCCTGCGGACCCTGCTGCGCGAGCAGGGCCTCGAGGCGTACGCGCTGTGGCTGACGGCGCGCACCGATGACGACGCCGGGCTCGTGCGCAGGGCCTGGGACCTGGGCGGCGTACGGGAGGCGCACGAGGCTTCGAGCGGGATCCGCGGCTGCCCGAGGCGCTGCTGCCGCCCGACTGGCCGGGCCGCGACGCGACCCGGCTGTTCGTCGAGGCATGGCGGGCGCTGCGGTCACCCGCCTGTGCGTACTGGCGTCAACTGGCCGACTCCACGTAGGACTTGGCCTCGGGGGACTCTCCCGGCTCCCGTACGACCTTCAGGCCGCCGACCGTGGACTTGTCGGGCTGCAGGATCACCGACTGGTTCGACGACGGGGCCTTCGGGTCGCTGAAGTCCTGGGTGATGCCGAAGCCCATGTCGTAGCTGTTGAGGGAGAGCAGGGCCTTGTCGACGCCCTCGCGGGTCAGGTCCTTGGTCGTGCAGGCCTTCTTCAGGGCCTCGCCGAAGACGCCGGCCGCGGTCCAGCCGGCGACGACGCCGTTGTCGAGCCCGTCCTTCGGGTACGCCTTCTGGTAGTCGGCGACGAGCTTCTTCGCCGCGTCGGTGGTCGCGCCGATGGGCAGGGACGGGGACGCCACGTAGTAGTTGGCGAGCAGGGCCGGGCCCGCCTGGGTGCCGAGGAGCTGCGGGGCGAACGCCGAGTTGTTGCCGATGACCGGCACGTTCAGCTTCGCCGCGGCCGCGACGCCGACGAGCGAGGCCGCCTGGCGCGGGCCCGCGCTGATCACGATGCCCTTGACGCCCGCCTTCTTCAGGGCGGCGACCTGGGCCGTCATGTCGTTGTCGGTCGGCTTGATCTTCTGCTCGACGACGCTGAGCCCGGCCTTCTCGGCGATGAACTTGGAGCCCTTGAGCGCGTTCTCGCCGTAGTCGCCCTCGAAGTAGACGTGGCCGAGCTTGTCGCCCTTCTTGAGGCCCTTCTCCGTGAGCAGGAAGTCGACCGCGTTGATGGTCTCGATGTCGTACGTCGATCCGATGACACGGACGTACGGGTTGCCGAGCAGGTTCGCCGACCAGGCCTGCGGCAGCACGAGGGCCTTGTCGCGGCCGATGCGCTGCTCCACCGCGGCGACGAACGGGGAGCCGATGAACTGGGTGAAGCCGAGGACCTTGGGCGACAGTTCGGTGTATCCGGCGACGGCCTTCTGCGGGTCGTAGCCGTGGTCGCGGACGGTCAGCTTCAGCTGGTAGCCGCAGATGCCGCCGGCGTCGTTGGTCTGCTTCACGTACAGCTGCTGTGCCTGCGTGACGCTCTTGCCGAGGGTCGCGTACACGCCGGTCATGTCGGTGAGGACGCCGAGTTCGATGGTCTTGCCGGAGATGCCCTGGCCGGTCTTGATGCCGCCCGCGCTCTGCTTGTCGTCGTCGCCTCCCCCGTCCTTGGCCTTGGAGCTGCACGCGGCGGTCAGCGCGAGCAGTACGGCCACGGCCGTCGCGGTGAGCGTGCGCCTGGTCATGCGTCCTCCTGAGGGTGTTTCCGGGTGCGCCGGGCGGCGAGTTGGACGAGCCCGCCGGGCAGGAACAGGACGGCGGCCACGACCGCGGCGCCGTACAGGTAGCGGGCGGCCTCGCCGGGGGCGACGCCGCCGGTGCCGGGGGCGGAGACGAGCGGGAGTGCGTCGCTGTAGCGGGTGAGGATCTGCGGCAGCAGCGAGACGAACGCGGCGCCCACGACGGCGCCCGCCACGGAGCCGAGCCCACCGATGACGATCATGGCGAGGTATTCGAGGGAGAGCGTCATGCCGAAGTAGTCGGGCACGGTGCGCTGGAAGACGAGGGCGAGCAGGACGCCCGCGAGGCCCGCGTACATGGAGGACAGGACGAAGACGGCGCCGCGGTAGCGGGCGACGGGAACGCCGAGGACGCCGGCGGCGATGCGGTGGTCGCGGATGGCGTTCATGGCGCGGCCCGGGCGTCCGCGCAGCACCCCGCGGGCGAACAGTCCACCGGCGAGGGTGAGGACTAGCCCGAGGTACCAGAGCTTCTCGGCGGACCCGAACGGCACGCCCGCGACGGTGAGTTCGCTCTCGTCGAAGGTCAGACCGAAGAGGTTCATGACGGGCACGTCGCGCCCGTTCGCCCCGCCGGTCAGGTCCTCTGCGTTGAACAGGACGTGCTGCCCGATGAAGATCAGCGCGAGCGTCGCGATCCCGAGGTACGCGCCCTGCAGGCGCCCGGCGATGGGACTGAACAGGCCGCCCGCGACACCGGCGACACCGACCGCGAGCACGGCGGCCAGCCACGGCGGGAGCCCGAGCCCGTTCAGCGCCTCGCCGCGCTCCCCGGCGAACACGCAGTACGCGTACGCGCCGACGGCGAGGAAGAAGGCGTGCCCCATGGAGAGTTGGCCGGTGGCGCCGGTGAGCAGGTTCAGTCCGATCGCACCGATGGCGGCGACCATCGCGAACAGGCCCGCCTGCAGCCAGAAGCGGTCGAGGTAGAAGGGGAGCGCGAGGAGGACGAGGGCACAGGCGGCGACGGCGTACGTGCGGGGTCGCGTGAGCGCGGCGCGCAGCCAATTCCCGTACGAGGAGGCGGACTTGATCCGCGTCTCGCGGGCGGCGGCCAGGGCGTCGTCAGACACGGGCCAGCTCCTTCGTGCCGAAGAGTCCGGAGGGCCGCAGGAGCAGGATCACGGTCATCACCAGGTAGGGCGCGAGGTCGCCGAGTCCCCTGCCCATGAAGGCGAGTTCGCTCTGATAGCCGGTGGCGAGGGACTCGGTGACGCCGACGACGAGGCCGCCGACGAGGGCGCCCGTGGTGGAGTCGAGGCCGCCGAGGATGGCGGCGGGGAAGGCCTTCAACGCGGCCAGGGAGGTGGCCCGTTCGAGCCCCGGCGTCGGGAACACGGTCAGGAACAGCGCGGCGACGGCGGCGAGTCCCCCGGCCACGGCCCAGGCGCCGAGCGAGACCCGGCCGAGCCGTACGCCCATCAGCGCGGCCGTCTCCCCGCTCTCGGCGGCGGCGCGCATCGCGACGCCCCACGACGTGTAGCGGAAGACGAGCAGGAAGCCGGTGATCAGCAGGGCGGCGGCGACGAACGCGGCGATGCGGGTGTGGGCGACGGTCACGCCGCCGACGGTGAGCACGGCGTCGCCCCAGGGGTCGCCGAGGGTGAGGACGTCGGTGCCGAGGCGCCGGGTGAGTTCGGTGGTGAGCAGGATGTCGACGCCGATGGTGACGATGGCGAGGACGCTGTGGTCGTGCCCGCGGTAGCGCCGCATGACGAGGAACTCGACGCCCGCCCCGACGACCGCGGCGGCGGCGATGCCGACGCCGAGCGCGGGCCAGAAGCCGAGGTCGTCGTGGAGCGACGCGGTGACGTAGCCGCCGGCGAGGAGGAGGGAGGCGTGCGCGAAGTTGACGACTTCGGTGGCGCGGAAGATGACGACGAAGCCGAGGGCGATGAGCGCGTAGACGGAGCCCATCGAGACGCCGTTGAGGAGGAGTTCGAGGAACGTCGTCACGCGGCCCCTCCCTCCGGTGCGCCCAGGTAGGCCTGGATGACCGCCGGGTCGTTCTGGACGCGGTCCGGTGGGCCCGCGGCGATCCGGCGGCCGAAGTCGAGGACGGTGACCTCGTCGGCGAGGCGCATGACGACTCCCATGTCGTGTTCGACCAGAACGATGGAGATGCCGAGCCCTTCGCGGACGCCCGCGATGACGGCGGCGGTGCGGCGCCGCTCGTCCGCGGTCATCCCGGCGACGGGCTCGTCGAGGAGCAGGACGCGGGGTTCCATGCACAGGGCGCGGGCGAGCTCGGCGAGTTTCTGCTGCCCGTACGGCAACGCGCCCGTGGGGGTGTTCAGTTGGTCGCCGATCCCGACGAACTCGGCGATCTCCCTGACCCGTTCGCGGTGCGCCCGCTCCTCGCGCAGCGCGGACGGCAGTCGGAGCCCGGCGGCGACGAACCCGGCGCGGGTCAGCCGGTGGCGCCCGAGCAGCAGGCTGTCGGCGACCGTGGCGCGGGGCGGCAGGGCGAGGTTCTGGAAGATGCGGGCCACGCCGAGCGCGGCGATGCGGTGCGGGGGCAGGCCGGTGAGCTCCTGGCCCCCGAGGCGGACGCTGCCCGAGGTCGCCCGGTACACCCCGGACAGGACGTTGAAGCAGGTGGACTTGCCCGCGCCGTTGGGTCCGATGACGGCGTGCACGGTGCCGGGTTGGACAGTGAGGCCGACCCGGTCGAGGGCGGTGAGCCCGGCGAACCGGACGGTCAAGTCCCGTACCTCCAGGGGCAGTACGTCACTGTTGACCACGGCCATCACGCACCTCCCCAGCGGCGCAGGGTCGGTGCGTGTGCGGCGCCGCCGGTGGCGTCCTCGGCCGCCGTCTCGTCGACGACGCCCAGGTAGCGGCGGCGCACCTCGTCGGAACCGGCGAGCTCGGCGGCCGGGCCGTGCAGGGTGATCTCGCCGACCTCCATCACGTACGCGTAGGAGGCGAGTCGCAGGGCGAGGGCCGCGTTCTGCTCGACGAGGAGGACGGAGACCTGGCGGTCGCCCTGGGCGTTGATCTCGCGGACGGTGTCGGCGATGCGGGCGGCCATCAACGGGGCGAGGCCCAGGGACGGTTCGTCGAGCAGGAGCAGCCGCGGGCCCGCCATCAGGGCGCGGCCGACGGCCAGCATCTGCTGTTCGCCGCCGGACAGGAGCCCCGCGCGCTGGCCCGCCCGCTCGGCGAGGACCGGGAACAGTTCGTGCACCCGGCGCAGCGCGGCGGCCTTGTCGGCGCGCGAGCCCGTCGAGCCGAGCGCCCCGGCGCGCAGGTTGTCGGCGACGGTCATCCGGGCGAACACCCGTCTGCCTTCGGGGACTTGGCAGATTCCGGCGGCGACGACCCGGTCCGCGGACAGGCCGCTGATCCGGCGGCCGCCGAACCGCACCCGGCCCGAGGTGACCGTCCCGCCGTGGAAGCCGAGGGTGCGCGAGACGGCGCGCAGCAGGGTCGACTTGCCCGCGCCGTTGCCGCCGAGCACGGCCACGACGGCGCCCTGCGGCACGTTCAGGGTCACGCCGCGCAGGGCGCGCACGGGCCCGTAGCCGACGGACAGGTCGTCCACGGCGAGCCCGGGTACGTCTTGGTCGGTCACGGTGCCTGCTCCTCCTCGGTCCGGTGGCCACCAGCGGCCTCCAGCGGCCTCCGGTGGCCTCCGGTGGCGCTCACCACAGCACCGCGCGGGCGGCCCGTCCACGCCGCGACCGGGAATCGCTGCGCGGGACCAGCGCCCGCCCGCCTCGGTTGTGCGCGCGCACAAGACCCCGCGTCAGGGGCCTGCCGGGAAGGGCCGAGCAGTGGCATCCTCCGCACAAGCGGGAAAGTCCTTTGCCGTCGCTTTACGGGCCGTTGGGGAGGGGCGATGGGCGGGCGCAGGCATCGCACCGAGCAGGACTGGAAGCTGTTGAGGGAGGCGTGCGGGAAGCTGTCGGAGCGGTTGCCCGAGCTGGTCGACGAGCATCTGCAGCAGCTGTTCGCGTACTCCGACGTGTACGCGCGGGTGCTGCCGTACGACGTCCAGTGGCGGGAGGCCGAGCAGGCGATGCGGATCGGCGTCGAGACGATCGCCGCGCCGCGGGACGCGCCGCGCAAGGATCTGGAGTACGCGGAGGATGCGGGCCGGCGGCGCGCGGGCCAGGGCCTCCCGCTCGACCTGCTGATCCACGCCTACCGCAACGCGGGCTATCTGGTCTGGGACGCGCTGATCGAGAGCGCGTCGGCCGAACCGGACCGGCTCTCGGCGCTGATGCGGTCCGCGACGATGGTGTGGGCGGCGGTCGACGCGCAGGCCGAGGCGGCCTCGGAGGCGTACCGGGCCACGGAGTTGGAGCTGCGGCGGCGCACCGACGAGCAGATGCAGGCCCTGCTCGACGCGCTTTTGGAGGGCCGCCCCACGCCGGGCCTCGCGGCGCGCGCGGCGGCGGGTCTCGATCTGCCCGAGCACGGCCCGTACGCGGTCGTGGTGCTGCGGGTGGAGCGGCGGGACGGGCGCGAGGCCTTCCACCGGCGGATCCAGGACCCCGGGTTCCGTCTGGTGTGGCGGATGCGGGCGGACTGCGAGGTGGGCGTGGCGGCGCTCGGCGCGGGCCGCACCCTGGACGAACTGGCGGCGCTGCTCGACGGGCGGTGCCCGGGGCCCGGCGGCCTCAGCCCGGTCGTCACCGGCCTCGCCGAGCTGGGCCACGCCCGCCGCCTGGCCGAACTCGCCCTGCGCACCTGCCCGCCGGACACCAGCGGCGTCGTCCGCCTCGACCGGCGGATGCCGACGGCCCTGGTGGTGAGCCAGCCGGACCTGGCCCAGCGTCTCGTCTCCGGCGTCTTCGGTGAACTCCTGGCCCTCGAACCGGCGGACCGGGCGGTGCTGTTGGAGACGCTGGACGCGTGGCTGGCCTGCGAGGGTTCGGCGGGCCGGGCGGCCGGGCGGCTCTACTGTCACCGCAACACGGTCTTCAACCGGCTGCGCAGGCTGGAGCAGTTGACGTCGCGCTCGCTGTCGCGTCCCCGGGACCTGATGGAGATGACGCTGGCCCTGGACGCGTACCGCCTTTCACCGGGTTGAGCGCCGCCGGAAGATCCCGGTGAGCAGGAAGTCCTTCCCGTACGTGGCCGAGTCCTCGCCCTGGCCGGCCATGGCCCGGATCTCGACCTCCGCCAACTCCCCGAAGAGGTACCGCAGTTCGTCGGGGGCGAAGGCGAGCCCGCCGCCCAGGTCACGGGTGCGGTACAGCTCCTCATCACCGGCCACGGATCCCTCGGCCCCGGCGGCGAAGCAGACGAGGCCGAAGTGCCCGCCGGGGGCGAGGAGGCGGTCGAGGAGGGCGAGGTAGCTGACGCGGCGGTGCGGCGGGAGGTGGTGCAGGCACCCGGAGTCGTACACCACGTCGTAGGTCTGGTACGGCAGTTGGACGTCGAAGATGTCACCCTGATGGAACCGCACGCCGAGCCCGGCGGCGGCCGCACGCTCCCGGCCCCAGGCGGTGGCGGTGGCCGACTGGTCGACGGCGTCCACGTCACAGCCGCGCGCGGCGAGGTGCAGCGCGTTGCGTCCGGGCCCGCAGCCCAGGTCGAGCACGCGCGCTCCCGCCGGGAAGAGACCGGAGTCGAGGTGGGCGGCGAGGTTCTCGTCGGGCTTGTCGACGAAGAACGGCACGTCGCGGTCCCGGTCCACGTAGAACTGGTCCCACCAGTCGGCGCCGCCCCGGGGGAAGGCTCCGTCGAGCATGCGCAGGACGTCTTCGATGGTGCGGATGGTTCTGTTCAACGGGTCCCCTCCGGCGGCGAATCGGCCTACGGAAAGGTTAGTAGGGGCAAGGGTGTCTGCCCAGGTCAGAGGGTTTTCGGCACAGTCGGGCCAGGCGGCTGCCGCCCCGCTGGACGGGTGCCGCGCCGACGCCGGGGCCGCCTCCTCGGCCGGGGCGGGAGATTCCCTTCGGGGGCCGCTGCCGGGGCTGCACGGGGCAGTTCTCGGGAGCGGTGCGCCGACGGAAAACACCACGCCCCGCGGCGGAGATGTGCGGCTCCGCCGCGCGGGCGCTCAGCCCGACCCAGGTCAGATCAGATCAGTCCAGATCGGCCCAGATCGACTCAGGTCAGGTCAGGTCAGGTCAAAAAGTCCACGGCGATCCGCTCCGCCACGTCCTCGAGGATCGGCCCCGCCTCGGCGATGCACCGGGCCACGTCGGGCTCGACCTCCGTCAGGGGATAGGCGCGGCGAATGCCCGCCCGCCCGAGCGCCGCGGGCTCGAGGGCCAGACGGCCGCAGACCGCCACGACCTCGATGCCCGCCGCACGGGCCGCCGCGGCGACGCCCGCCGGGGCCTTGCCGTGCAGCGTCTGCTCGTCGAGGGAGCCCTCGCCGGTGATGACCAGCGTGGCGCGCTCCAGCGCCGAGGCGAAGCCGAGGACGTCGAGCATGACCTCGATGCCGGCCCGGAAACTCGCGCCGAGGCCGACGAGCGCCCCGTACCCGATCCCGCCCGCGGCACCCGCGCCCGGCGACTCGGCGTATTCGAGGGCCTTCGGGCCGACGGACTCGCCGAGGATCTTCGCGAAGTGGGCGAGGGCCGCGTCCAGTTCGGCCACGTCCTCGGGGCTCGCTCCCTTCTGCGGGCCGTAGACCGCGGGGGCGCCCTTGGGCCCGGTGAGCGGGTTGTCGACGTCGCTGGCGAGGACGATGTCCACGTCGGCCAGGCGCGGGTCGAGCCCGGACAGGTCGGCCGAGGCCAGGGTCGCGAGGGGGCCGCCGCCGGGGGCGACCGGCTTGCCGTCCGCGTCCAGGAACCGCGCACCGAGCGCGGCGAGCATGCCCGCACCGCCGTCGGTCGTGGCACTGCCGCCGACGCCGAAGACGATGGAGCGGGCCCCGGCGTCGAGCGCCGCGGCGATCACCTCGCCCGAGCCGTACGTCGTGGACGTGAGCGGGGCGAAGACGCCCTCGGGCAGCAGCTGCAGGCCCGACGCCTCCGCCATCTCCACCACGGCCGTGCCCTCGCGCAGCGCGTAGGAGGCCGTGACCTGCTCGCCGAGCGGGCCGGTCACGCGCACCTCGCGGCGCTCGAACCCGGCCGCGACCGCCGCCGCGACCGTGCCGTCGCCGCCGTCCGCGACGGGCACGGAGACGATCTCCACTTCGGGGGCCACCCGACGCAGTCCCGCTGTCACACGCTGTGCGACCTGCACCGCGGTGAGCGACCCCTTGAACTTGTCCGCCGCGATCAACACGTGCCGCGCGGCCTGTGCAGCGTCCGCCACCTTGCTCTCCCCTTGCTGTTCGGGCCTTGCTCGCGTCAAGGCAGTCGCGCCGCTGCGACCATAACCGCAGGAGGGGGCCCCTGCCCATGGTCGTCCGCTCCAAGGAACGGCGTGCCCAGCCGTTAAATGCTCCTATGTGCGGCCATAGTGGGTCGGATGAGCACGGAAATGATCGATCAGCCAAGACCGGAAGGCCCCGGCCCGGACCCCGCGGACCCTTCATCCGGTGACGACTCCCCCGATCTCACCGTCGTAGGCATCGGCGTCGTCGCCGTCCTCGCCGTCGTCGCCTGGGCGGCCCTCGGGAAGAAGTCCTTCGACAGCGCGTCCAGCACGGCCCTGGCCTGGGTCCTGGAGAACTTCGCCTGGCTGTTCGTGATCGCCGCGGACGTCTTCCTGGTGCTGTGCGTGGTGCTCGCGCTCAGCCGCTTCGGGCGGATCCGGCTCGGCGCCGACGACTCCGAGCCGGAGTTCACCAATCTCGCCTGGATCGCGATGATGTTCAGCGCGGGCATGGGCATCGGCCTGATGTTCTACGGGGTCGGCGAGCCGCTCACGCACTACCTCAACCCGCCGCCGGCCAGCGGTGCGCCGCCCCGCAGCGGCAGCTCTGCGCTGATCGCGATGGAGTACTCGTTCTTCCACTGGACGCTGACGCCGTGGGCGATCTACGGCATCGCCGGGCTCGCGCTCGCGTACGCGGGCTTCCGCAAGGGCCGTGGGAACCGGCTGAGTTCGGTGTTCGTGCCGCTCATCGGCGAGCAGCGGGCGGCGGGCTGGCCGGGCCGGGTCATCGATCTGCTCGCCGTCTTCGCGACGGTCTTCGGCACGGCGACGAGCCTCGGCGTCGGCGCGCTGCAGGTGGCCACGGGGCTCGAACTGACCGCGGGCGTGGACAACACGACGAGGGTCCAGCTGATCATCATCGTCGCGCTCGGTGCCGCCTTCGTCTGCTCCGCCTTCTCCGGCCTCAACAAGGGCGTGAAGTGGCTGAGCACGATGAACATCGCGCTCGCCGCGTGCCTGATGCTCTTCGTCTTCGTCCTCGGTCCGACCGTCTACATCCTGGACGCGATCCCGGCGAGCGTCGGCGGCTATCTGCACCAGCTGCTGCCGATGGCGTCGCGCACGGGCGCGTTCACGGACCGCAAGTGGCTCGGCGCGTGGACGATCTTCTACTGGGCGTGGTGGCTGTCGTGGGCGCCGTTCGTGGGCACGTTCATCGCGCGCATCTCGCGGGGCCGCCGCATCCGCGAGTTCCTGGTGGGCGTGCTGCTCGTACCGAGCGGGGCGACCGTCGTGTGGTTCTGCGTGATGGGCGGCACCGGCATCAGGCTCGACTCCACCGGCAAGGTCGACATGGCGTCGAAGGTGTCCGAGGGAGCGGAGTCGTCCCTGTTCGCCATGTTGGACGCGCTGCCGCTGGGCACGATCACGTCCTGGGTCGCGATGATCCTCGTCATGACGTACTTCGTCACGAGCGCCGACTCGGCGTCCCTGGTGATGGGGTCGCTGACCAGCCGCGGCGCGCTGCACCCGAAGACCTGGCTCGTCGTCACGTGGGGCGTGCTGATGGCGGCGGTCGCGGCGGTGCTGCTCGTCGCGGGCGGGCTCGACTCGCTGCAGAGCGCGACGATCCTGGTGGCGCTGCCGTTCGTGGTGGTGATGCTGGCGCTGTGCTGGGCGCTCCTGAAGGAACTGCGCGAGGACCCGGGGGCGGGTCCGGTGCGCGGGCACGCGCTGCACGGTCTGCGGGACGCGGTGCGGGCGATGGTCGGCGACGCGCTGACCGGCCCTTCGCCGAGCGGCGCCCATCACCGGCTGCGCCGGCGGGTCGCCAAGTCCCGTAACCAGGAAGACAGTTGAGCGAAGCCGGGATGGGCTGTCAGTTGATGTACGGAAACGGGTAGACCGGATTCATGACGCCAACGAGCCCCCCGCTCACCGAACGCGTCCTCGCCGACCGTGTGCTCGGCGGCTGGCTCGGCCGGATCGCCGGCAACATGCTCGGCAAGCCGGTCGAGCAGGGCGAGGTGTGGACGCGCGACCGCATCGACCGCTATCTGCGCCAGGCAGAGGCCCTCCCGCTCACCGACTATCTGCCCGAACCCCCGTCGGACGACGTGGAGTTGGCGCTGCGTCCGGAGTGGCGCCGGTGCGTCCGCGGACGCATCCACGGCAGCTGCCGGGACGACGACGTGGATTACGCGGTGCTCGGTCTGCACCTGTTGGAGACCCACGGCTTCGCGTTCACGACGGAACAGGTCGGTGAACTCTGGCTGCTGCGGCTGCCCTACCTCCAGACGTTCACGGCGGAGCGCGCGGCGTACCGCAATCTGGCCAACGGCCTCAAGCCGCCGCTCACCGCCACGTACGACAACCCGTACCAGGAGTGGATCGGCGCCCTGATCCGCGCGGACGTCTTCGGCTGGACCTGCCCCGGAGTGCCGCGCCGCGCCGCCTCGTTGGCCCGCCGCGACGCGGTGCTCTCGCACACGGGCAACGGCGTGTACGGCGCGATGTGGGCCGCGGCCCTGGTCTCGGCGGCGTTCACGGCGCCGACCCCGCGCGCCGCTCTCGACGCGGCCCTGGCCGTGATCCCGGCGAGCAGCCGCCTCGCCCGCGTCGTACGCCGCACCATCTCGCTCCACGACTCCCGCCTGACCTGGGAGGAGACCCTCGCCACGATCGAGGAGGAGACGGGCGGCCTCGGCTGGATCCACACGGTCCCGAACGCCGCGGTGATCACGGCCGGACTCCTGTACGGCGACGGCGACTTCACCCGCACGGTGACCCTGACAGTCCGCGGCGGCCTGGACACGGACTCCAACGGCGCGACGGCCGGCTCGGTCGCGGGCGTCCTGTGCGGCGCGACGGCGATCCCCGACCGGTGGAAGGAGCCGCTGGAGGACCGGGTGCGCAGCGCGGTGTTCGGCTTCGACGGCGTACGCATCAGCGAACTGGCTCAGCGGACCGTGCAGTTGGTGGAGATCTAGGGCGCCAGAAGGCAGGCCAGCGCCTTCGCCGCCCGGGTGGCGGACGGGGTCGACCCGACCAGCACGGGCCCGGGCGCCCTGCCGGTCGGCGCGCCGCTCCAGACCCAAAAGACGGCGGCCCCGTCCGGCCCCGAGGAGTCGAAGGAGACGGCACCCGGCAGCACCTTCACGTCCGGGCGGCCGCCGGGGTCCCATGGGAACGGGCCGTCCACGAAGCAGAGGCTCGTGTGACTCATGAAGGGACGCAGCCGGTGCAAGTGCGTCGACCGGGCCGCCCGCACCAGGGACTCCTCGACGGGCGGAACCCACGACGGTGCCCCCAGCACGCTCAGGTCAGCGGCCCGCGCGGCTTCCACCATCCAGTCCCACAGCCCGTCGAGGTCCGCCGTCATGCTCCGAGTCTGCCCGCGCCGCCGCGGCGCCGAAAGCCCCCGTCGCTAGGGTGAGCCGATGACTCTCCTCGACTACGCCACGTACATCGCGAGCCTCCCCCGCGTCCTCGTCGGCGCCGCCGTGCTGTTCCGGGACGACGCCGGGCGGGTGCTGCTCGTCGAGCCCAACTACCGCGAGGGCTGGGCGCTGCCCGGAGGGACCGTGGAGTCGGACACCGGGGAGACGCCGCGGCAGGGCGCGGGGCGCGAGACGCTGGAGGAGATCGGGCTCGACGTGCCCGTGGGGCGACTGCTGGCCGTGGACTGGTCGGCGGGGACGCGGCGGCCGCCGCTGGTGGCATACCTGTACGACGGGGGTGTGCTGAGCGGCGAGCAGATCGCGGCGATCCGGCTGCAGGAGGAGGAGCTGGACTCGTGGCGGTTCGTGGCGCGTGCGGAGCTGCCGGCGTATCTGCTGGGCTCGCTCGGGCGCCGGGTCGCGGCCGCCCTCGACGTCCTCGCCGCGGGCACCGGCGCGGCGGAACTCGAGAACGGTGAGCCCGTCACCGGCTGACTCGGCCGGCTGACCCGGGGCCCGCCCCGCCCGCCCACCCGCCTCGGAAGATTCGGACGTCTCTACGAAGCACAGTTCTCGCAGCGTGGTCATCTACGCGCGTTGACAAACTCATGTGGCGACAGGTGAGGTTTGCGTGGACAGTTTTTCCCAACCGGAGCAAAGGGGCTCGAACCGTTGGCCAGGAAGATCATCCTCGACTGCGACCCGGGGCACGACGACGCGATCGCCCTGCTTCTCGCGCACGGAAATCCCGACATCGAGCTGGTCGCCGTGACGACCGTCGTCGGGAACCAGACGCTGGAGAAGGTGACCCGCAACGCGCTGTCCGTGGCGGCCGTCGCGGGGATCACAGGCGTGCCGTTCGCCGCCGGGTGCCCGCGGCCGCTGGTCCGTCAGATCGAGACGGCCCCCGAGATCCACGGCGAGACCGGCCTCGACGGGCCCGACCTGCCCGCGCCCGCCTTCCCCCTGGACGAGCGGCACGCCGTCGACCTGATCATCGACACCGTCATGAGCCACGAGCCCGGCGAGATCACCCTCGTGCCGACAGCGGGCCTGACGAACATCGCGCTCGCCGCCCGCAAGGAGCCCCGCATCGTCGAGCGCGTCCGCGAGGTCGTGCTGATGGGCGGCGGCTACCACGAGGGCAACTGGAGCCCGGTCGCCGAGTTCAACATCGTGATCGACCCCGAGGCCGCGCACATCGTCTTCAACGAGAAGTGGCCGCTGACGATGGTCGGCCTCGACCTCACCCACCAGGCGCTCGCCACCCCCGCCGTCGAGGAGCGGATCAGGGCCGTCGGCACGAAGCCGGCCGCGTTCGTCCTCGAACTCCTCGACTTCTTCCGCGAGGCCTACCGCGAGAACCAGGGCTTCGAGCACCCGCCCGTGCACGACCCGTGCGCCGTCGCGTACGTCATCGACCCGGACGTCATGACCGTACGCAAGGCGCCCGTCGACATCGAACTGCGCGGCGCGCTCACCCTCGGCATGACCGTGACCGACCTGCGCTCCCCCGCGCCCGCCGACTGCCACACCCAGGTCGCCGTCGACCTCGACCACGAGCGGTTCTGGAACCTGGTCGTGGACGCACTCGTACGCATCGGAGAGCCCGCAGCATGAACCCCACCGCCTCCCCCCACACCCCGGCCGGCCGGACCCGCTCGGGTCGCCCGGCCCGGGTCGGCGCCCTCATGGTCGCGCTGCTCGCGGCCAGCTTCGCCTTCCAGCTCAACGCGTCGATGCTCAGCCCGGCGCTCGCGACGATGGCGGACGAGCTGAACACCACGGCCTCGGCGATCGGCGTGACCCAGACGGCGTTCTTCACGGCCGCCGCCCTGTTCTCGCTGTTCCTGCCGCGCCTCGGCGATCTGATCGGCCGCCGCAAGGTGCTCACCGCGATGATGGCCCTGATGGCCGTCGGCTGTGTGATCTCCGCGCTCGCCGGGTCCGTCGGCATGCTCGCCGTGGGCCGCGTCGTCCAGGGCGCCTCGGGCCCGACGATCCCCCTCGCGCTGATCATGCTGCGCGTCGAGGTCCCCGACCCGAAGAAGTACGGCACGCTGCTCGGCATCGTCACCGCGGTCAACGGCGGCATCGCGGGCGTCGACTCGTTCGCGGGCGGTTCGCTGGCCGAGCACTCGGGCTTCGCCGCGATCTTCTGGGTGATGACCGGCTTCGCGGCGCTCGCCGCCCTCCTCGTCCACTTCCTGGCGCCCGAGTCCCGCGCGGACGTGCGGCCGCCGATGGACTGGCCGGGCGTCGCGCTCCTGGTCGTCTCCGTCGGCGCGCTGCTGATCGCCTTCAACGAGGCGGGCAAGCTCGCCGACGCCAACTGGGCGCTCGCCGTCGGCCTGTTGGTCCTCGCCGCGCTCGCCTTCTGGGCGTTCTGGCGGATGGAGAACCGGGCCAAGCACCCGCTCGTCACCACCCACCTGCTGAAGCGCCGGGCGACCTGGTCGATCCTGCTGTCGACGATGCTCACCATGACCGGCGTCTTCGCGATCATGAACGGCCTGCTGCCCGGCTTCGCCCAGGACACCTCGGTCGGCCTCGGCCTCGGCGCCGAGGGTGCCACCTGGTGGACGCTGACGCCGTACGCGCTCGCGGGCCTGGCGATGGGCCCGATCGCCGGACGCCTCGCCGCGACGTACGGCTACGGGCGGATCCTGCGCATCGGCCTGGTCGCCACCGCGGCCGTCACGGTCCTCGCCCTGCTGACCCTGCAGACCGACTCGTCGGGCCTGCTGCTCGCCGTGTCGATCCTGCTCGGCGTGACGTACGCGGGCACGGTCAACATCATGCTGAACGGCCTGGGCATCGTCCTGTCCCCGTCGGAGAACCCGGGCTTCCTGCCGGGTCTGAACGCGGGCTGCTTCAACCTCGGCGCGGGCCTCAGCTTCGTCGTCCTGTACGCCGCCATGGACGCCATCGCACCCTCGGACGGCACGTCGATCGGCGGCTACAGCGCGGGCATCATCGCAGGCCTGGTGCTCATCGTGGCGGCCCTGTTCGCCTCGATGCTGATCCCGAAACCGGTGGACGCGGAGGCCACTGCCTGACCTACGGTGAGGTCATGACCCTGGTTGCGATCCTCACCGGCGCCGGTATCAGCACGGACTCCGGAATCCCCGACTACCGCGGGCCGAACGGGGTGTGGCGCAAGGATCCCGACGCCGAGAAGCTCGTCACGTACGAGTACTACATGGGTGACCCCGACATCCGGCGCCGCGCCTGGCAGGTGCGGCGCCGGGCGGTCACGCTCACCGCCGAGCCGAACGCCGCGCACCGCGCGATCGCGGAGCTCGCCGAGTCCGGCGTCCCGGTCCGCGTCATCACGCAGAACGTCGACGGACTGCACCAGCTCGCCGGGATGCCCGCCCGCAAGGTCCTCGAACTGCACGGCTCCGCCCGGCAGTTCGTGTGCACGGGGTGCGGCGGGCGCGGCCCGATGGAGTCGGCGCTCGCCCGCGTCGAGGCGGGCGAGGACGACCCCGCCTGCCTGATCTGCGGCGGCATCCTCAAGTCCACGACCGTCATGTTCGGCGAGAACCTCGACCCTGCGGTCCTCTCCGAGGCCGTCGCGATCACCCAGGCCTGCGACGTGTTCTTCGCGGTCGGCTCC
The DNA here is from genome assembly GCF_044460595.1 of Streptomyces sp. NPDC050085. Classification (NCBI taxonomy): domain Bacteria; kingdom Bacillati; phylum Actinomycetota; class Actinomycetes; order Kitasatosporales; family Streptomycetaceae; genus Streptomyces; species Streptomyces sp. NPDC050085. The sequence goes on from NZ_JBITJZ010000001.1 coordinate 659,636, forward strand.
AGCCTCCAGGTCCACCCGGCGGCAGGTCTGGCGGGCGTCGCCGCCGAGCACGGGGCGCGCCTGGTGGTGGTGAACGCCGAGCCGACGCCGTACGACGACGTGGCCGACGAGGTCGTACGGGAACCGATCGGGACGGCGCTGCCGCGGCTGCTCGGCGAACTGGCCCGGTCCTAGAACCAGTCCTGGAACCCGGTCCTGGAGCCCGGTCCTAGAACAGGGCCGTCCCACGCTCGAAGTCGAGCAGGCGGCGCTTGCGGTCCAGGCCGCCGCCGTAGCCGGTGAGGTCGCCGTTCGCGCCGATCACGCGGTGGCAGGGGACGATGACGCCGACGGGATTCTTGCCGTTGGCGAGCCCCACCGCGCGGGAGGCCGCGGGGTTCCCGAGCGCCTCGGCCAGTTCGCCGTAGGTGCGGGTCTCGCCGTACGGGATCTGCTGGAGCTGCTGCCAGACGGAGCGCTGGAAGGGCGTCCCGTGCAGGGCGAGCGGGAGGCCGAACTCCTTCAACTCCCCCTGGAAATAGGCCTCCAGCTGGTCGATGACGGCGCCGAAGGGCCGTTCGTCGCGTTCCCCGAAGGTCTCCTCGGCGGGGCGGTGACGCTGCCCGGTCATGTAGAGGCCGGACAGCGTGCCGTCGGTGGCGACGAGGGTGAGCGGGCCGTAGGGGCTGTCGATGACGGTGTGCTGTTTCGTCGCGTGACTCATGGTCGTACGTCCTTACGCGGGAAGGAAGTTGATCGGGTGGTCGTCGGTCGCCCACAGGTACTGGGTCGCGTACGCGCGCCAGGGGCGCCAGGCCGCGGCCCGTGCGGTGAGCGCGGCCGGCGTGTGGGGCAGGCCCAACTGCTGTGCGGCGCGCCGCATTCCGAGGTCGGTGGGCAGGAAGGCGTCCGGGTCGCCCAGGGCGCGCATCGCGATGGCCTCGATGGTCCAGGGCCCGAATCCGGGCAGCTCGGCGAGGCGGGCACGGGCCTGCGCCCAGTCGGACTCGGGGCCCAACGTGAGGGTGCCGTCGGCGAGTTCGCGGACGAGCGTGAGGAGCGTGGTCCGGCGGCTGCCGGGCAGGGCGAGCGACTCGGGGTCGAGCGAGGCCAGTGCGCCGGGCGACGGGAAGAGGTGGGTGAGCCCGCCCTCGGGGTCGTCGACGGGGTCGCCGTGGGCCAGGACGAGGCGTCCGGCGTGGGTGCGGGCGGCCGCGGTGGAGACCTGCTGGCCGAGCACGGCGCGGACGGCGAACTCGGCCTCGTCGACGGTCCGCGGGACGCGCCGCCCCGGCGCCTTGTCGACGAGGGACGCGAGCAGCGGGTCGGTGCGCAGCTGCTCGTCGACGGCGACCGGGTCGGCGTCGAGGTCGAGCATGCGGCGGCAGCGGCTGATGGCGACGGTCAGATCGCGCTGGTCGGTGAGCGTGAGCCGGCAGCCGATGTGCTCCGGGCCCGGGGTGAGTGCCACGATGCCGTGGCCGTACGGGAGGCGGAGCGTGCGGCGGTAGGAGCCGTCGCGCCACTCCTCGACGCCGGGGACGGCGGTCGCGGCGAGGTGGCCGAAGAGGTTGTCGGGGTTGAGCGGCTTGCGGAACGGGAGCCGGAGCGTGATCGCGCCGGGGGCGCCGGTACCGGCCTTGGGGGCGCGGGTGCGCAGCTCGCCGGGGGCCAGGGCGAAGACCTCGCGGACGGTGTCGTTGAAGGTGCGGATCGAGGCGAATCCGGCCGCGAAGGCGATGTCCGCCATGGGCAGTGCGGTGGTCTCGATGAGCAGCCGGGCCGTCTGGGCGCGCTGGGCGCGGGCCAGGGCGAGGGGCCCCGCGCCGAGCTCGGCGCGGAGCTGCCGCTCGACCTGCCGCTCGCTGTAGCCGAGGCGGCGGGCCAGGCCCGGCACGCCCTCGCGGTCGACGATCCCGTCGCCGATCAGGCGCATGGCGCGGGCGGTGAGATCGGCGCGCTGGTTCCACTCGGGGGAACCGGGGCTGGTGTCGGGGCGGCAGCGCTTGCAGGCCCGGTATCCCGCCTGCTGGCAGGCCGCGGCGCTCGGGTAGAACACCATGTTGGCGGGCTTGGGCGGCACGACAGGACAGCCGGGCCTGCAGTAGATGCGGGTGGTCAGGACGGCGGTGAAGAACACGCCGTCGAACCGGGTGTCCTTGGCCTGCACGGCGCGTACGCACCGCTCGGTGTCGGTGTGCATGGCTGCTGTGCCGCGGTCCGTGTCCGTTTCGGTGAGCACCTTGTCGGTGGGCATGAATCCAGCATCGGGCATGGTGAGCGGCTCGGCTGGCGAGATTCCGACAACGTCATCGACTCCCCCGCCGACTCGCGCAAGCCGTGGACGATGTGCTGGGTCCAGGTGCGGCCGCGCCCTACCCGTGGGGGTAGGCCTCCGCGATCAGCTTGGCCCGCAGCACCTGCCACTGGGCGGCCATGTCGTGCACGAGGTACAGCTCGCGGGTACGGGTCCAGGGCTGGCCCGACTCGGGGTCGTAGGTGCCGGGCATGGCGACACCACGGGGCGCGTACGCGGTGATGCCCCGGTCGCGCGTGGTCTGGACACAGCGCTTGTGGTGGTCGCGGAAGCCGACGACGCAGGCGGTGCCGATGCCGCCCGGCAGGTCCTTGCGGGCGTCGGCGACCTGGGCGGCCACTCCGTCGGTGCTGAGGTAGGTGATCGTGCCGTCCTCCGCGACGACCGGCTCGATGGAGGTGACGTCGTCCATCCCGTACTTGCTGTCCAGCCAGCGGGCGATCTCCCACTGGGCGTAGACGGGGATGTCGCGCTCGGCGCGGATCCGGGCGACGGTGTCCGCGAGCGCCTCGTTCACCGGGCCGGGCTCGGGCAGCGTCTTGGCGGGGTCGCCGCCGCCGGTCGCCGGGCGGTTGCCGAATCCGTAGGCGAGGACGAAATCCATGTGGCGCGCCGGGACGGTCTGCGGATGCCAGTCGAAGCCGACGTCGAGGAGGTGCGGCACGACGGCGTCGGCCGTGGCCCGGTCGTCCAACTCCCGCCCGAGCGCGGCGCGCATGTGCGGCGCGAGCCCGGCCGCCTTCCGGCCGGCGCCGTCGCTCGCGGCGGCGGGCGCGGCGGCGGCCAGCGGCGCTGCGGTGAGCGAGGCGGTCAGGGCTGCGGCGAACTGACGACGGTGCATGGACCCTCCGAGGACCTGGTGACCTTTGTGGTCGGCGTCATGATCGCGGCGGGGTGCGACGGGACCGTGAACGCGGGGTGGCCTTTACGGGTACCGCCGTGGCACGTGCGGCGTGACCGGCACTGAGCTACGGGCACCGAGCTACAGGCACTGAGCTACAGGCACCGAGCTACAGGTACTCGCCAAAAGCCGCCCCGGCCCGCTCGTCGAAGACCACGAAGCGGACCTCCGTCACCGACGAGGTCGCCGCCGCCCGCACCGTCTCCACCGCGATCCGCGCCCCGTCCGCGAGCGGCCAGCCGTAGATGCCCGTCGAGATGGCGGGGAAGGCGACCGTGCGCGCCCCCAGCTCGTCGGCGACGCGCAGCGATTCGCGGTAGCAGGAGGCGAGCAGCTCCGAGCGGTCGTCGGTCGCGGACCAGCGGGGGCCGACGGTGTGGATGACGTGCCGGGCCGGGAGCAGGCCCGCGGTCGTGGCCACCGCGCGGCCCGTCTGCAGGCCCTTGCCATAGTGCGAAGCGCGGAGCTTGCGGCATGCGGCGAGGATCTCGGGGCCGCCCCGGCGGTGGATCGCGCCGTCGACTCCGCCGCCGCCGAGCAGGGAGGAGTTCGCCGCGTTCACCACGGCGTCGACCTCCTGCCGGGTGATGTCGCCCTGGACCAGGACCAGTTGGGGCTTCACGGGCTTCATGAGGCGCGCAGCCTCTTCCAGACGGCCTTCGCCGCGTTGTGCCCCGACATGCCGTGCACGCCCGGGCCCGGCGGCGTCGACGAGGAGCAGAGGAAGACTGCCGGGTGCGGGGTGGTGTACGGGGACAGCGACAGCTTGGGGCGCAGCATCAGCTGGAGTCCCGCGACCGTGCCGGAGGCGATGTCGCCGCCCACGTAGTTCGCGTTGCGCACGGCCAGCTCGGGCGGGCCCGCCGTGGCACGGGCGAGGACGAGGTCCCTGAACCCCGGGGCGAAACGCTCCAGTTGACGCTCGATGGCGTCGGTCAGGTCGCCGTCCCAGCCGTTCGGCACGTGTCCGTACGCCCAGAACGTGTGCTTGCCCGCGGGCGCGCGCGTCGGGTCGACGACACCGGGCTGCACGGTGATCAGGAACGGCACCTCGGGGGCCCGGTCCTCGACGGAGGCCGCGCGCAGGGCCTTGCCGATGTCGGAGCGGTACGGGCCGACCTGGACGGTCCCGGCGGTCCTCGCCTCCTTCGCGGTCCACGGCACCGGTCCGTCGAGCGCGTAGTCGATCTTGAAGACGCTGGGGCCGTACCGGAAGCGGTCGTAGTAGCGGCCCAGGCCGGCGATCCGGGCGAGGGCGGTGGGCGTGGTGTCGAAGACGTACGCGCGGGCGGGCGGCAGGTCGTCGAGCCGCTTCACCTCGAAGTCGGTGTGGATCGCACCGCCGAGGTCCTCGAGGTACGCGGCGAGCGCGTCGGAGATCGACTGGGAGCCGCCCCTGGCAAGCGGCCAGCCGCGCGCGTGCGCGGAGAGCGCGAAGACGAGGCCGATCGCGGACGTCGCGAAGCCGCTGAGCGGGGCGATGGTGTGCGCGACGAGTCCGGAGAAGAGGGCGGGGGCCCGCTCGTCGCGGAAGCGGCGCATCAGCCAGGTCGAGGGCGGCAGTCCGAGCAGCCCGAACCGGGCGAGGGTGACGGGGTCGCGGGGCAGCGCGCTGAGCGGCAGCGACATGAAGTCCTGTACGAGGGTGTCCCAGCGGTGCAGCAGCGGCTCGACCATGCGCCGGTACGTGCCCGCGTCGCGCGGGCCGAACGAGGCGGCGGTCTCGGCGACGGACCGGGACAGGACGGCGGCCGTGCCGTCGGGGAAGGGGTGGGCCATGGGCAGCTCGGGCTGCGCCCACCGGAGCCCGTACCTCTCCAGCGGCATGGCGCGGAACGCCGGGGAGTTGACGCCCAGCGGGTGCGCCGCCGAGCAGGGGTCGTGGCGGAATCCGGGCAGCGTCAGCTCCTCGGTGCGCGCCCCGCCGCCGACGGTCCCCTCGGCCTCGAAGAGGGCCACGGAGAAACCGCGCCTGGCCAGTTCGACCGCTGCGGTCAGCCCGTTCGGCCCCGCACCCACCACGACGGCATCGAGCATCGCCGGCACCTCGGACTCCTTCGTCAGCCGATGGCCACACTGCCCGCACAGGATATGCCGGGGCACCGACAATCCCGGGCGGGGGTAGCGTGTGGCCGGTGATCAGCCGCTTCCGCCTCGTCGAGGGATCGCTCACCTCCTGGGTCGAGGTGGCCGCCGACGGGCTGGTGCTGCGGCAGGCGCTCTTCGACGCCGACCGGCCTTCTCCCGAGCTCCCCGCCGTGCTCGAACCGGCGCCCTGGGGCGGCTCCGTGGTCGCGTCCGCGCGGGGCGAACTCGCTTGGCTGGCCGGGCGGTTCGGCGCTCTGGGGGCGCGGCTCTACGAGGCGACGTACGGGCCGCTCACCGCGCGCACCCTGCCCGGCCTGCCCGACAGTCCGGCGGCGCGGCCTGTCACGGAGACCGCGTTCGAGCGGGCCTGGGGCGCGGCCCGCAGGGACCGGCACTTCGCGCCGCGGGTGAGCGGCCCACTGCCGAACGGGACCCGGTGCGTCGGCACGGTGCGGGCCGTCCCGTGGGGGCCGGGGGTGACCGGTCTGTTCCTGGACCTCGGGCCCGGGCTGCCGCTGCCCGCCTTCGTCGACATGGGGCAGCTGCCCCGGGCGCCCGAGGAGTGGCCGAGGGTCGGTGCGGCCGGCTCGTACGAGGTCACCGACGTGCGGTTCCACGCCGGGCCGCCGACCGGCCTTCAGGTCAGGCTCCGGCCGACAGCACCTCACGCACCCGCCGCGCGGTGGCCGCGTCGCGGGCCGCGGTGAACGGCAGCGCGTTCCCCCCGGTGATCGTGAACGGGACGCCGTCCCGCGTGAGGTGGGCGCCGCCCGCCTCCTCGACCAGCAGCAGGCCCGCCGCGTGGTCCCAGGCCAGCTCCCAGCTGAAGGCCGTGGCATCACTGGCGCCGCGGGCCACGGCCAGGTACTCCAGGCCCGCCGAGCCGCACGGGCGCGGGGCGAGGCCTTCGCTGCGCAGACCCAGCAGGGCGCGCTTTTGGGCCTCGGTCGTGTAGTCGGGGTGCGAGGTGGCGATGCGCAGGTCCGTGCCCGGCTCCGGCGAACCGGCGTGCAGCGGGCTCCCGTTGAGCGTCGCGCCCCGGCCGCGTACGGCCACGGCGAACTCGTCGAGCGCGGGCGCGTACGTCCACGAGGCGAGGACGACGCCGTCGAGCGCGAGGGCGACGAGGGTGCAGAAGCCCGGGTCGCCGTGCACGAACTGGCGGGTGCCGTCGACCGGGTCGACGATCCAGACCGGCGCCGTGCCGCGCACCGCCTCGTACGTCGACGGGTCGGCGGCGACCGCTTCCTCGCCGACCACGACGGAGCCGGGCAGCAGGGCGGGCAGTTCGCGCGTGAGGTACTCCTCGGCGCGCTTGTCGGCGACCGTCACCAGGTCGTGCGGGGCGCTCTTCTGCTCGATCTCGTGGGCGGCGAGCTGGCGGAAGCGCGGGGTGATCTCGGCGGCGGCCGCGGCGCGGACGATCCGCTCCACGTCCGTCAGGAGGCGGTCGGTGATGTGCTCGGTCAGAAAGTCGTCGATGCTTTCCGTACTGGTTGTGATCATGACTCCATGAGACCACGGCCCACTGACAACGCGTACCGGCAGGGTGAACAGGCGGTGGAATCGCCGTGAAATCGGCGATTCCACCCTCCAGGAGTCACTCGGCCCCACCTGCCGGGTCTCGTCTGCCGGACCTCACCTGCCGGACCTCACCTGCCGACCGCGTATCCCTGCATGCCGCGCGGGTTCGCCGCCGCCGACAGGACGCCGGTGCGCGGGTCGCGGGCGACGGCGCACAGGCGGCCCTCGGACCAGGCGCCGCCGACGGTCACGTCGTGGCCGCGGCGCCGCAGCTCGGCGACGACGCCCTCGTCCATCCGCCCCTCGACGGTGACGGCACCGGGGCGCATGCCGCGCGGGAAGAAGGAACCGGGGAACGAGTCGTTGTGCCAGTTCGGGGCGTCGATGGCGCCCTGGAGGTCGAGGCCGCCGCGGACGGATCCGCGCAGGGCCACCGCCAGGAAGAAGTGCACCTGCCACTGGTCCTGCTGGTCGCCGCCGGGCGTGCCGAAGGCCAGGACCGGGACGCCGTCCTTGAGGGCGAGCGACGGGGTCAGCGTGGTGCGCGGGCGGCGGCCAGGGGCGAGCGAGTTGGGCAGGCCCTCCTCGAGCCAGGCCATCTGCAGGCGGGTGCCGAGCGGGAAGCCGAGTTCGGGCACCACCGGGTTGGACTGGAGCCAGCCGCCCGACGGGGTGGCGGCGACCATGTTGCCCCAGCGGTCGACGATGTCGAGGTGGCAGGTGTCGCCGCGGGTCCCCCCGCTCTTCTGGACCGTGGGCTCGCCGGCGCCCGCGACGGCCGCGGCGTCGACGCCGGGCTCCCCGGCGGCGGCCACGCGCGCGTGGGCACTCAGCTGCGGCTCGACGCCGAGGGGGCTGCCGGGCCGCAGTTCGTACGACGCCTTCTCGGGGTCGATCAGGGCGCGGCGGGCGGCGTTGTACTCGTCGGACAGCAGCGCGTCCACGGGGACTCCTGCGGGAGCGGCGTCCCCGTACCAGGCCTCGCGGTCCGCCATGGCGAGCTTGCAGCCCTCGATCAACAGGTGGACGTAGTCGGCGCTCCCGTAGGCGGGCAGTTCCGGCGGGAGGAGGGCGAGCTGCTGGAGGAAGGCGGGGCCCTGGCTCCAGCCGCCTGCCTTGCACAGCGTCCAGCCGTTCCAGTCGTACGTGGCGGGGGCCTCGTACGTCGCCTCCCAGGAGGCCAGGTCCGCGGCCGTCAGCGTGCCGGTGTGCCGCTCGCCGCTGGTGTCCATGGTGGGCCGCCGCGCCTGGCGCACGAGCGCCTCGGCGATGAAGCCCTCGCGCCAGATGCGGCGGGCCGCCTCGATCTGCGCCACGCGGTGGACACGGCCGGCGCCGCCCGCCTCCTCGGCCTCCGCTATGAGCCGCTTCCAGGTGGCGGCCAGCTGCGGGTTGCGCAGCAGTTCGCCGGGGTGCGGCGCCCTGCCGCCCGAGAGGTACACCTCGGCGGACGACGGCCACTCCTCCTCGAAGAGCGCGCGCACGGTCTCGACGGTCTCGCCGACGCGCTCCACGGGCGCGTGCCCGTCCTCGGCGTACCCGATCGCGTACCGCAGGACGTCGGCGAGGGACTTCGTGCCGTGGTCCTTCAGGAGGAGCATCCAGGCGTCGAAGGCGCCGGGCACCGCTGCGGCGAGGGGTCCGGTGCCCGGGACGAGGTCGAGGCCCAGGGACCTGTAGTGCGCGACGGTGGCACCGGCGGGGGCGACGCCCTGCCCGCACAGCACCACCGGCTCGCCACCGGCCGGGGCGAGGATCATCGGGACCTCGCCCGCGGGCCCGTTCAGGTGCGGCTCGACGACGTGCAGGACGAAGCCCGCGGCGACGGCGGCGTCGTAGGCGTTGCCGCCGCTCTCGAGGACCGCCATGGCGGACTGGGAGGCGAGGTAGTGCGTGGAGGACACCATGCCGAAGGTGCCCTGGAGCGTGGGGCGCGTGGTGAAATGCATCTCTGACCTTGCGGTTCGCGGGAGTTGGCCGCCTCCATCCAACCCCAGGCGGAAGCCCGGGGGCCAGGAATTCTTTCTGCCCGGTCGTACCCGGTCGTGAAAGGATCAGCGCCATGGACTACCGGTACGCCACTGCCGCCGACGCCCCGGCGATGGCTGAACTCTTCGCGGCCAATCACCACGACGCCCTCACGGAGCAGCAGCGGGCCGAACAGGGCTTCGTGCAGGGCGGTTTCAGTGAGGACGTGCTGCGCTCGATGGCGGACGACGGCGGCCTTCTCGTCGCGGACGACGAGGGGCGCCTCGCCGGTCTGCTGGGACTCGCTGCCCCGGAGCGCGTGCCGAGCCCGCCTCCGCCGGTGCAGGCCCTGATCGATGCGCGGGATTCGCTGCACTGGGAAGGCCAACTCCTCAGTGCGGTAACCGTGTTGCTCTACGGGCCGGTGGTGGTCGCCGCCGCGTACCGCGGCAAGGGTGTGGCCCGGGGGCTGTTCGACGCGGCGCTCCGCGCGGCCACCGGTCGCGCCGACGTACTGGTCGCCTTCATCGAACTCGCCAATCGGACGTCTTGGAGGGTCCATGTCGACGGCTTCGGCATGACCCCTCTGGGAGAGTTCAGCATCGGCGATCGCGCCTACGGCGTGGTGGGTGCGTCGACCAGGGCCCAGTAGACATCGGTAGAGATCAGCAGACATCCATCGATAGGCATCGCCATGGAAGAACTCGCGCGGCTCAGCGATGTAGAGCAGGCCGCGGCCGGTCACGGGCAGGTGATCTGGGCCGCCCAGGGGCAGGGCGGCGAGGGGCTGGGGCCGGGGGTGCGGGCCTGGCGTCACGGGGCGGCGTTGGCGGTGGCCAGCCCCAGCAGGCAACAGGACCGACTCGTGGTGCAAGGTGACGGCGCGGACGCGGTCGCCTTGGTGCGGCGGGTCCTGGCGGAGGTCGGGGCGTCCTATCGGGTCCTGGGGGAAGCCGAGTTGGTCGATGGACTGGTGCGGCAGGTGCCCGGTCTGGTGCCTGTGCACCACTTCTTCTGGATGGAGACCACGTCCTCCCCCGGTGCCGCCGCCATCGAAGGCGTGCGGTGGCTGGACGCCGGTGAGGAGAAGGGGACGGCCTCGCTGTTCGATCGCTTCTTCCCCGACTCCTACGCGCAGCCGGGGCGCACCGGCGTACGCCGGTGGGCCGGCGTCGTCGGGGAGACGGACGGCAGCGGCGGGGCGGAGCCGCTGGCGGTCGCGGCCGACGCGTGGTCCGCTACCGGGTGCGGGTTCATGGGCGGAGTGCTCACCCACCCGTCCGCCCGCGGCCGCGGCCTCGCCCGCGCGGTGTCCGCCTTCGTCCTGGACGACCTCGTCGCCCGCTACGGCCGTGCGGCGCTCATGGTCCTCACCGGCAACGCGCCGGCCATCGCCACGTACGAAGGCCTCGGCATGGTCGGACGCCGGTGCGGGGCGGCGCAGATCCCGGCGCTTCGTGCCGCGTAGGCACGTCGCCGCTTCCTGCGGTTCAGCTGTCCACCCAGCCGTGCTTGCGGCCGCTCTGCACCAGCTCGCGGCGGATCGTCAGGATCTGTTCGCCGGTCAGTGACGGGGCGGCGCGCAGCAGCAGTTCCGTGACCTCGTTCGTGAACTCGTCGACCCGCAGGACGTCGCACAGCACGTCGTCGCCGTCGGCGGCCGCGTGCCGGCCGGGCGCCGGTGCGGAGGCGCCCTCGGCGAGCTGAACGGACGACGCCTTCGGGCCGCGATCGCCGTCCTCGATGTCGAACTCCACCTTCAGGCCCGTGCGCAGATACGACTCGGGGATGAGGAGGTCGTTGACGTGCAGGAAGACGTCCTCACCTCCGTCGTCCGGCGCGATGAACCCATATCCGCGCGCTCCGTCGAAGCGCACCACACGACCAGCGACCATGCCGACCCCCAACCACCACGGCGGACCAAAGTGTCCGCATCCTCTGCAACTTGAGCGGATCCTAGCGGCCCGCGGCCGCCTCCTGCGCCCGGTGCCAGGCGGTCGTGCCGAGCCGTCCCGTGCTGCCCAGGTCGAGCGGCGGGTCGGGGATGACGGTCGCGGTGCCGCGGGCCGGTCGCGGGTCGACGACGACCTGGTCGACGGTGACCGGCGGGTGCGTGGTGTCGTCGTAGGTGTTGCGCCAGACCAGGTCGGTGACGGCGGATTCGCCGGGGCGCAGGGTGATGCGGCGCGGTCCGGCGTCCACGCCGGTGGTGATGCCGTCCGTGCCTTCGAGCACGCGGACGCGCTCGACGGGAGTGCCGTCCGGCTTCTGGGGCGTCAGCCGGGGATAGCCGTACAGCTCGACCGTGGTGCTGCCGCAGTTGGTGAGGGTCAGATCGAGAACGCGCAGGCCCATGGCCGCGTCGCCGCGGCCCGCGGTGATGCGCGTCCCGGAGGCGGGGCAGACCGTCGGGGAAGAGGTCGAGGAGGAGGCCGAGGAGGAGGTCGAGGTGGGAGCCGGGGAGGCGGTCGGCTGCCGGGCGTCCTTCGGCTGCGGGGCCTCGCCGTACTGCGCGAACTTCGACGGGTCGAGCGACTCGGCGTGCACGCCCCCGGGGTACGTCTTCCGCGCCTCGGCCGCCCCGGCGGGTGTGGTCGTGGCGGTGCCGCAGCCCGCCAGGAGCGCCGCACCCGCGACCGCCCCCGCCAGCCGCGCGAGCGCCGCCCTTCTCCCGCTCCCCCTGATCCTCATGCGGCGATCCTATGCACCCGCTTCCCCGGCCTCTTGGGTGCGGGCGGTGACCAGACCCGACTCGTAGGCGAACACGACGAGTTGGGCCCGGTCGCGGGCGGCCAGCTTGGTCATGGCGCGGCTGATGTGGGTCTTGGCGGTGAACGGGCTGATGACCATGTGCGCGGCGATCTCCTCGTTGGTCAGGCCCCGTGCCGCGAGCGCGGTGACCTCGCGCTCGCGCGGCGTGAGGCACTCGAGGCCCGGCGCCGTCGCCCGGTCCGGCGGCCGGGCGACGAACTCGCCGATGAGGCGGCGCGTGACGGACGGCGACAGCAGGGCGTCGCCGCGCGCGACCACCGCGATGCCGGTGAGCAGGTCCTCCGGCTCGCTGTCCTTGAGCAGGAACCCGGAGGCTCCCGCGCGCAGTGCCTCGAAGACGTACGCGTCCACTCCGTAGTTCGTGAGCATCACGACGCGGACGGCGGCGAGGGCGGGGTCCGCGGCGATCCGCCGGGTCGCTTCGATGCCGCTCGTCCCCGGCATCTGTACGTCCATGAGCACCACGTCCGGCACGCGCGCGCGGACCAGTCCGACGCCCTCCTCCCCGTCGGACGCCTCCCCCACGACCTCGATCCCGTCCTCGGCGTCGAGGAGCGCGCGGAACCCGGCGCGCATCAGCGCCTGGTCGTCGACGAGCACGACCCTGATCGTCGGGCTCACGGGGCGACCCCGTGAACCCTGCGAGCCCCGTGCGCGGCACCGGGGGCGGCGGTCTCCGGGGCCGGTGTCCGCACCGGTGGTGGCGTGGGCGCGGCGCCGCCCGTCCGCCGTATCGCCTCGGGCACTCCGCCGAGGGGCAGCGTGGCCCGCACCTCGAAGCCGCCGTCCTGTCGCGGTCCCGCGTCCAGCGTGCCGCCGAGCGTGGCGACCCGCTCCCGCATGCCGGTCAGGCCCGTGCCCTCGGTGGGCGGGCTGTCCGGGGACGCACTGCCGGTGTCCGTCACGGTGATCGCCAACTCCTCGTCCCCGTAGGCGAGTCGGACCTCCGTCCGTGCCTCGCGGCCCGCGTGCCGTGCCACGTTCGTCAGGGCCTCTTGAACGATCCGGTACATCGCCCGGTCCAGCGGCGCCGACAGCGGCTGCTCGGTCCCGGTGACGGTGAGGGCGACGGAGATGCCCGCCGAGCGGGCGCGCTCGACCAGCAGGGCGGGGCTGCCCGTCGGCTCGTCCGTGCGCAGCACGTCCAGGGTCGCCCGCAGCTCGCGCATCGCCTCGCCGCTCGCCTCCTGGATCGCCAGCAGCGCGGGCGGTACGTCCTCGCCCCGCTTGCGCGCGAGGTGCACGGCGACTCCCGCCTGCAGTTTCACTATCGAGATGCTGTGGGTGAGCGAGTCGTGCAGCTCGCGTGCGATGCGCAGGCGCTCCTCGCCCGCGCGACGCAGGGCCGCCTCCTCGCGGGTGCGCTCGGCCTCCTGGGCGCGCTGCTCGGTCTGGTGCAGATACGCCCGCCAGTTCTTGTCGGCCTGCCCCGCGAGGACCGCGCACAGGAACCAGCCGCCGAGCAGGATGCCCCGTGTGGTGGCGCCGTCCGCGGTCAGCGCGTCCTGCGTGATGTAGAAGCCGAGGAAGACGGCGGCCAGGGCCCCGGCCAGGCTTCTGTGGCCCGCCCTGCACGCCGTGTTCACCGCGATGAACACCGGGAGGGCCGCCAGCGGTCCGGGGTGCGCGTGCGCAACGTACGCCGTCGTCAGGGCAGTTGAGACGAACAGGGCCTCGCGCGGCAGGCGGCGGCAGCCCGCGAGGGCCGCGGCCGACGCCAGCGTCAGTGCGTAGTCGAGCGCTCCCGTGCCCTCCTCGCCGAGCGCCGCCGCGAGCACGACGGCCGCTCCGACGATGACGGCGAGCGCCGCGTCTCCCAGGTACGCGAGCCGAGCCGCCGACGGCGACACGCTCCCCGTGGCCGTGGCCTCCGTGGCCGTGGCCTCCGTGGTCCCCGTAGTACCGGCAGTCGCCGCAGGCCCGGTAGTCCCCGTAGGCCCTGTGAGTCCTGTGGTCCCCATGGGCCCCGTGACCGCTCCCCCGCCGTCCCCGTCTCCCGCTCCGCTGCCGCTCATCCGCTCCCCCGATCCCCGGCTCCCGCGCCCAAGTCCCCCTGCCTGCCTCGAAGGTTAGACGCCGCCACTGACATCGTCCTCAGCCGCGAGGACGGCTCCGGGCGCGCGTCTACTTCCCCGGGAGTAGAGGGAGGTGGGCTCCGCCGTACGACGCCCGGAAGCAGGCCCCGGCGCGAGTCTGAGCAGGTCCGCAGCGCCACCGAGCACCGGCCCGAGGAGTCAGCATGTCCAGCCCGTACCGCTACACCCAGCCTCCGCACCCGAAGTCCGCCACCGGCACGGCCGCCGCGGTCTACGCGCAGACCGCGACGGACTTCGGCATCGCGCGGCCCGCGACCCTAGTCGTCCTCGCGTCGGCGCCCGAACTCCTCGCTCCCGCCTGGGCGTTGCTGCGGGAGTCCCTGATCGCGGGCAGCGGGTCGCGCACCGACCGCGAGCTGGTCGCGGCCGGGACCTCCCTCGCGAACCGCTGCCCGTTCTGCGTCGACGCGCACGCGGTGCTGCTGCACGCGACCGGCGACCACGCGCTCGGCGAGGCGGTGGCCCGCGCCGAGCAGCCGCGCGACGCGCGGGCGGCCCGGATCCTGGAGTGGGGCCGGGCGACCCGCGTGCCGGGATCGCCGGCGCTGACGCCGCCGCCGTTCGCCCGCGCCGACCTCGCCTCGCACATCGGCACCGCCCTGACCTTCCACTTCATCAACCGGATCGTGTCCGCCCTGCTCACGGAGAACCTGCTGCCCGCGGGCGCCCAGCGCTTCCATGCGGTGCGGTCCTGCGCCGGACGGGGCATCTCCCGCGTCGTCCGCGCCACGCACACGCCCGGCACCTCGCTGCCCCTGCTCGACTCACCGGGTTCGGGTCCCGCGTGGGCGGCCGGTACGTCCGTCGGCCCGGCCTACGACGCCCTGCGCACCGCGGCCACGAAGGGCGCGGGACTCCTCGACGACGCCGACCTCGCCCTCGTGCAGGACACGGTCGCCCAGTGGGACGGCTCGCACCCGCCGGCCGTCTGGCCCCAGTTGCCGGACCGGGCCGACCGGCCGGGCGCACGGCTCGCGCTGCTGGCCGCGCTCGCCCCGTACCGGATCACCGACGAGGACGTCGCGGCCTGGAAGGTGCCGCCGTTCACGGACCACTGCCTGGTGCATCTGATCGCGTTCGGGGCGTTCGCCGCCGTCGACCGGATCGAGTCCGCCCTGCCCGTACCCGACCTCATGGAGGTGTCATGACCCTCACCCGGGCCCGCATCGTCAACCTGCGCCAGGAACAGGCCTGGAACGGCCCGCTCGGCCGGCACTGGGCCACCCACCACCGCCGCTTCGACGCCCTGCTCGGGGAGGCGGACGAGGCGCTGTTCACGGCCGCCGCCATCGCGCCGGGCGACCGGGTCCTGGACATCGGCTGCGGCGCCGGGGCGACGACCCGGGCCGCGGCCCGGCTCGCGGCGCCCGGGCACGCCGTCGGGGTGGACATCTCGGCGCCGCTGCTCGACCGGGCCCGGGCCATCGGCGCCGAGGAGGGGGTGGGCAACGCGGCGTACGAACGCGCGGACGCCCAGGCGCACCCCTTCCCCGCGGGCGGCTACGACATCGCGCTGAGCCGCGGCGGCGTGATGTTCTTCGAGGACCACGTGGCGGCGTTCGCGAACGTGGCGCGTGCCCTGCGCAGGCGCGGGCGGCTCGTCTTCGTCTGCCCGCGGCGCCCGGGTCCCGACTCGGAGGAGAGCACGGCCCTCGCCCTGTTCGCCCGGCACTTGGCAGAGGAGACGAAGGAGACGGAGGAGACGGAGGAGATCGAGGAGGTAGAGGAGGTAGAAGAATTGGAGGCGATGAGCGAGGCTGCCGAGTCGGGGCACGAGCCCGACGCGCGGGCCGCGCACACCGCCATGTCGTCGCTGTCCGAGCCGTACCGGATCCACGCCGTGCTGCACCGCACGTACGAGAAGATCACCGTCAGCCCCGTGGACATCCACACCCACTGGGGCGATTCGCCGGCCGACGCCGTCGACTTCCTGTTGTCGCGCACCCCGACCCGGCGCGTGTCGGCTGCGACGCGCGCCGTGCTGGAGAGTTCGCTCCGTCCGTACGCGACCGCGCGCGGCGTGCGGACACGCGCCGGGGTGTGGCTGGTGACCGCCGTACGCCGGGACGATGCCGGTGTGTGATGCCCGCGTGACAGAAGTGGCGGTATCGCCGTACAGGAACTCATGTGAGACTGACGTCCCCCACCCCACCTGACGTAAGGGACGTACGCCGTGCGTTCTCTCCCGCTCCCGGTCACCCTGGCCGCCCGCCTGCTGCCGGTCGCCGTGCTCGCCTGCGCGGGCTGGGCCTGGTCCACCGGGCCGATGTCCGACTCCGCCGACCAGGACCACGCGAAGGCGTCGCCGCAGTCGTCGCAGTCGCCCGGTCCGAGCGACTCCGTCGCGGCGAAGACGTACGCGAAGCCGCCCGCACCGTGCGACACCATTGCCGACAAAACGGTCAATTCACTGGTGCCGGGTGCGAAAACGGCCGGCAAGGAGCTCGCGGCGACCGACGCGTCGGTCCGTCGCGGCTGCTCCTGGAGCGCCCTCAAGGGGTACGACTACCGCTGGCTCGACGTCTCCTTCGAGGTCAAGAGCTCGGACGCCGCCGCCAAGCAGGCGTTCAAGGACGGCAGCGACACCGCGGGCGCCACGGCTCAGGACATCGGCGACGAGGCGCGGCTGAGCACGAACGTCACCACCAAGGACAAGCAGCAGACCCGCGAGGCCGTCGTCACGGTCCGCAGGGCCAACACCCTGGTGACCATCACCTACAACGGCAGCGACTTCGAGTCCAAGGGCGCCCCGTCCGCCGACACGGTGCGCAAGGGCGCCACCATGGCGGCACGTGACGCGGTCGCCGCGCTGGAGGCGTCGGGCAAGGGGTCCCCCAGCTCCAGCTCCAGCTCCAGCACTTCCTGACCGCCGCGCCCTCAAAGCCCCCTCCTCCCACCCCTCCCCACCCTCAACTCCCTTTCCCGCTACGGTGGATCACCAGGCCGAGGTGTGGGGTGGCGGGGGCGCATGGGATCGCAGCGGGACGGCGGCGGGCAGCCGCACATCAGCAACACCGTCATCGACAGCACGGCCGACTATCTGATCCAGGTCGGCATCCTGCACGGCGACCTCAATCTGACGCTGCGGGCCGACATCCCCCCGGACGAGACCGAACTGCGCCGCGCGGAAAGGAGGTTGGCCAGCAGCCTCATCCACCAGTGGTGCGCCGTGGCCGACACCTGGCGGATGACGGACCCGGCCCCGCTGCCCGTGCGCTGGACGCCCAGCGATCGGCTCTCCCGGCAGGGATCCTCCGTGGCGCCCCGGTCCGGGACGGACACGATGGCCGGTACGTTCCTCGGCCTCGAGCCGCGCCGCCTCGTCATCCTCGGTACGGCGGGCTCGGGAAAGACCGTCCACGCGGTGCTGCTCACCATCGAACTCCTCGCGCAGCGGCTGAAGTTCGAGGAGGACGTGCCGGTGCCGGTGCCCCTGTCCCTCGAGTCCTGGGACACCGGTCGCCACGCCTTCGACGAGTGGGTGGAGCACCGGCTGCGCCTCGACCACCCCGGGCTGCCGTTCGTGGACGGCGCGCATCCCGCCCGGCGGCTCGTCGCCGACCGGCGCGTCCTGCCGGTCCTCGACGGCCTCGACGAACTGCCCGAGCACCGCCGCGCGGAGGTCCTGCGCGCCCTCAACCACGGAATCGCCTCCGCGGGCGGGGTCGTACTCGTCTCCCGTACGGCGGAGTACACGCAGCTCGACCGCAGTGGCAGCGGACTGCACGGCGCCGCGGTCATCGAGTCCCTGCCGCTGCGCGCGCAGGACGTCTCCGACCACCTCACCCTGGTCGGCCGCCACACGGGTACGTCCGATGCCTGGGCGCCGCTGGCCCGCCACCTGCGGGACGAGCCGGGCAGTCCGGTGTCCCAGGCGCTCACGCGACCGCTGATGGTGTGGCTGTTGCGGGCCACATACGGTCAACCCGGCGGCGATACCACGGACTTGGTGCGCGAGGAGCGTTTCGCTTCGCGGGCCGCCGTGGAGGAACACCTCCTCGACGGGGCCGTGCACGCCGCGTTCCCCTCCCTGCCGAGCCGGCCCGGGCTGATGCATCGGCCGCTGGCGTGGGACGCGGGGCGGGCGCAGGGGTGGCTTCGGTATCTGGCGCGGTGGATGACGCGGCGGCGGAGCTCGGAGCTGGCCTGGTGGAGGTTGTACGCGGCGCCGCTGCCGCGGGTGTTGGCGGTGCCGGCGCTGCTGGTGGTGGGGATCGTGATGTCGTTGGTGAGCGGGGCCCTCACGCCCGAGGATGGCTTCTCCTACATGCCGGACAGCCAAGTCCCCTGGGGAGGCGTCCTCTCCGTCCTCATCGGCCGCACGCTGACCGAGGTGTGGTTCGAACGCGGCCTCGGTGAACCGAGGCGCAGCGCCAACCCCCTGCTCTTCCTCTCCCATCTGCGTGCTGTCGAGCGGCATTCCAAGGCCGGTCCGCTCGTACGCCTCGCGGTGCTGAGCGGCGCTCCCACGCTCGCCGCCGTCATGCTCGGGCTGCACTTCTTCACCGACACCGACCCGGCCCTCGCCTGGATCGCGTTGAGCTTCATCCTGGCCCCGCTGCTGATGATCGTGTACGCGGCTCCGTCGGACACCGTGGACACCGCATCGCCCGAACAACTCCTGCAGAGCGAACAGTCCACGTTGATGGGCCTGTTGACGACCGTCGCACCGCTGTCCGGCCTCGGGCTGGGATTGTTCCTCGGGTGGCAGAACGGCATCTCCGCCTGGCTCGCCGCCTCCGCGACCCTCATCCTCCTGAGCCCCTGGAGCCGCTGGATCCTCGCCAAGTCCGTCATGGCCGTGGCCGGTCAGGGCCCGTGGGCGCTCATGCGGTTCCTCAAGGACGCGCGCACCGCAGGTCTGTTGCAACAGAGCGGCGGCGTCTACCGCTTCCGCAACCGCCGCCTCCAGGAGCACCTCGCCGGTGACGTGCCGCAGCGATCGGCGCTGCCGATCCCGGCCGCCCGCTCCGAGGACTTCACCGTCGTTCGCGACGCGCACCATTTCCGGCTCAGCGGGAAGTCCAAGCGGATCCCGGTGGCCCACTGGACAGGCATCTCGGTGATCACCGCAGGATTCGCCGTGCGCCTGGGCGTCACTGGCGCGTGGGACGAGGCACCGGCATGGGTCGCGCTGCTCCTGTGGCCGTTCATCGGCATCCTCATCACCGCCATCGGCTACGCCCTCCCGCCCCGCTCCCAAGACCTGGAGCTCACCCGCGAAGCCGTCTCCGCCACCACCGGACGCGTCCACGTTCGTTACGAGTGGCGGCACGTCGAGGAGATCGCGGTGCGGCGCGCAGTGGTGCGCGGGCGCGACGGCGGGTTCTACGCGCTCCAGGTGCGGCTCACCGCGGACGCGCCGCTGCCCAGGCGCCGGCTGCGCGCCGGGGCCGGCTGGTGCTTCGTGGCGCCACTGGGCTTCGCGCCCGAGCTGCCGCCCGCCGTGGACGCGGCGCTGGTCGACTTCGCGGGCGCACGCTGGCGCCGGTGACGCCCGACGCCCGACGCCCGGACAGGCTCTCAGCACAGAGGCCGGACTCCGGTCCCGCCGCCGGTGAGCAGCGCGAGGCAGCGCGTGGTGACGGTGCGGCCGTCGTCGGTGGCGTTCACGGCGTACGCGATCGGGGACGGGCCCTGCGCGTCGTGCGGGGCGGTGAGCCGCCAGCGGGCGGTGTAGGAGCGGTGCGCGTCGAGGGTGACGGTGGCGGGGCCGAGGAGTCGGGCCTGCCGGCCGGACGGGAGGATCGGCGGCTGGACGGCCACGTCCAGGGGCCGGTCGAGGGTGTTCTCGATACGGAGTGCGCCGTCGGTCAGCGGGCGCAGGCGCAGGGCGTCGGAGCTGGTCCAGCGGACGTTGACCTCGCGCAGCCGGGCACGGGCGCGGGCCTCGGCTCCGCCAGGGAGGGAGCTGAGGCTGAAGCGCACGGCGTCGGCGGTCCGCCTGAGGGGGTAGTCACGGCCGTACGTCTTGGTCATGTTCTTGCCCTCGGCCTGCTTGTGGTCGCGCACGCCCTCGTGCGACGGGAAGAACGTGCTCGAGCCGAGCTGGCCCTCCACCGACATCGTGACCGGCGACCACATCTCGGTGCTGTCCGGGTCCCAGTCGTACGAAACCTCGCTCAGCGGCAGCGGGAGCCCGAAGTCGAGCCGGAACCAGTTGTCCGCGAAGTCGAGGCCGAGGGCGTCCTTCTCCTTGGGCGCCCCCTTCACCGACCAGTACCCGGCGTGCCCCGGCAGCGTGTTCCTCGGGGACGTGCCGGGCGCGGAGTAATCCCCGGTGATCCTGGGCCAGTCGGCGGTGGTGTGGGCCAGGATGTCGACCTCGTGGACGGTCGCGGTCAGCGGGTGCCGCCAGCGGTCGTACGCGCGCGGGAGCCCGTGCAGTGACGCCGCCGGGAGGACCCCGGACTGCAGGACGACGAACGCGAGGGGCAGCGCCAGATACCCCATCACGTGGGCGAGCAGCAGTGTGTGGCGGGCAGGGCGGTGACGGGGCAACTCCCTTACGTGTTCCCCGGGTTCGCCGGGCGGTGACGGGGGCGCGAGATGCGCATCCGCCGCGCTCGCGCGCCCGGCACCGGACGACGACGCCCACAGCAGCGTCGCGTCGAGGCCGGGGTCGTCCGCCGCGACACAGCGCACCTCGCCGCCGGTCGCCTCCAGCACCCGCAGCAGATGACCGCCCCCGGAAGCCGTCAACTGCCCCCGCACATCGGTGTCTTCAGCCGCACCGGCGTACAGCACCGCGTAACGGCGACGCCGCGCCGGGAGGGTTTCGACGGCCCGCAGCACCCGGATCACGGCCTCCGCGTCCGCGCCGTACGGGGCCGGGTCGGAGACGAGCAGCAGCAGTCCGTCGGCGTGCCGCAGCGCGTCGAGCCCGTCGAGTGCCGCCTGCGTGGCGTACGTGCCGCCCGGCGGGCTGTGCAGGAGCAGCGGTCGTCCGGCGGTGCGGGCGAGCGGGACGCCCCGTGCCGCCGGTACGCCGAGTGCGGTGAGGCCGCGTCGCTGCACCTGGGCCCGGCGGCCGGCGGACGGGCCGACGATCAGGACCACCCGCGCCCGGTGCCAGCCCTTCGGCAGCAGGCCGGTGCAGTGCGGGCAGCAGGTGTCGAGCCGTCCCCGGCCGATGACGGTCGGCAGCCGGGCGCCGCAGCGGCAGCGGTGCGCCAGCACGCCGTACGCGTTCGGCTCCACCTGGGCGTGCTGGGCCCGGCAGTTGGGGCAGAGGGTCAGGGGGCGCACGATGGTGCCCGCACAGTTGGCGTACGGGCACAGGGCCGGGCGCCCCGCGCCGCGTACGGCCCGGTCCACGCGCGCGATCAGGAGCCAGAGGGCGTACCAGGCCGCCCACACCAGGCACGACACCGCCCAGACGAGCAGCACGCTCAGCAGGGGCAGCACGCTCAGGGCCGCCGTGATCAGCAGTGCGGTGGCGACGCTGGCCGCGAGCACGGGGTACAGGACGATGGCGAGGCAGCCGGGGAGCGGCCGGGGGCCCTGTCCGCTGGGCGTCGTGATGCCGGGCAGGAACCGCTCGGCCGCGGTCAGCACCCGGCGCTGCCCGGCGAAGCTCTCGCGCCAGGCGTGCAGGAGGTCGCGCGGGCCGGTGACGCAGGGGTAGGCGGGCACGGCGGGTTCGCCGTCCCGGGCGAGCGCGATGCGAGAGGCCCGACCGAACGTGGCCCACATCGCCGCGAGTTGGGCCCACAGCAGGCGCGGCAGGGCCACGAAAATGCCGTACGCCGCGCAGATCACGGCGAGGAAGGCGAGCCCCAGGACGAACATCACCAGGCTCTCCATGCGGTCACCCCGATTCCGGCGTGGATCCGCGCCGCCAGTGCAGCAGCGACGGACGTTCGCGCCGCTCGGACTCCAGCACCAAGTCCCGTAAGGCAGCGAATGTCTGAGCCTCCGTCAACAGGCCTTCTCCATAGAGCTTCAAGAGGCGCACACCGGATCGTTCCGGAGCCCACACCGCCTTGCGCAGCACATGCAGGGCGACGCCCGGCGCCTCCCGCAGCGGGACGTCATCGGCGTCGGCCAAGTAGGCGCACAGGGGCGGGTCGAGGGCGGTGGCGCGCAGCTCCGGGTTCCGTTCCAGTGCGGCGAGGAGTCCGGCGAGGACGGCTGTGCGGTACGGCTCGGGCAGGGGTGCGAGCGTCGCCGGTACGCCGCCGAAGGGAGGCGCGGCGTGCCGTGCGGCGGCGTCGCGGACCCGCTCGGGGTCGACACCGACGGACGGCAGCCGGAGTTCACCGAGAGTACGCACGAAGGACGACAGGTCGCTCCCCAACTCTGCCTCGTCCAGGGCAGTTTCGACCGCTGCGCGCGCCCGGTCGCGCATCTCCGGCGCGACGTCCGCGAGCCGTCCGGCGATCCCCGCGTCCGGCACCGCCTCCGACCGTTCGAGTACGGAGCGCACGGCCGCGGGCAGCAACTCCCGTGCCGCCGCGAACCTTTGGAGCAGCGGCGCCGCCTCCCGCGTACCGGCCAGGACTGCGCACGCTTCGCGCAGCCCTGGGACACCGCCGGGGGCCGCGTCCCACAGTTCGGCCACCGCGTCCACCGCGTCGAGATCGTCGCGCGCCCAGGCCGCCGCCAGGAACCGGGCGGCTGTGCACGGCTCCCCCGCATCCGTGGCCTCCAGCGTGTCGAGGTCGAGGCGGGGGCGTGCGCACCGCTCCCCCAACTCCCTTGTCGTGCCGACCAGATGGACGCGCTCCCCGTCCGGCTGACCGGAGTAGCTCGTGAACGTCAGGTCTGCGGCGAGGCCCGCCGGCAGGGCGTACGAGACCGCCGCGATCCAGTCGACGACGCGGTCCGTGCTGTCGGCGAGCAGGGCGGCGCCGGTTCCCCGCGTCCCGGCGTCGAGTGCTCGGAGCGTACGGTCGAGCAGCCGTGCCAGCAGCGCCTCGCCCCGTTCCCCCGTCTCGTCGAGCAGGCGGCGCACGCGCGCGGGTCCCACGGCGCCGCCGGGCAACGGCTCGGGCACGTCGCCGAGTTCGGCCGCGGGCGCGCTCGCCCACAGCGGGCTGCCCCACAGTTCGACCGGCCGGAGGCCGACCAGGATGTCGGGGGCCGCGACCAGGGCGTGGCAGAAGTAGTTGCCGAGGCGGCCCGAGTAGTCGCGGCCGGTGGCGTGCGTGCGGGTCAGCACGGCAAGGCCGTCGGCCGGGCGGTCGTACGCGAACGCCACGGGGAGAGCGGCGAGTTGACCCTCGTCGGGCGGCGGGAGGTACCGGGGCCGGATCGCGTCGAGTGCGCCCCGCGCCGCGGGCGAGACGGCCGTGAAGCGGAAGCCGCCGTGCCGCGATCCGGCGTCCGGAGGCGCGGACGTGTAGTGGGCCTGCCCCATGACCTGCCCCATGACCTGCCCCATGACCTGCCCCATCGCCTGTCCCTTGGCCTGCCCCAACGCGCCGTCCCTCACCTACCGTTCACCGCCCGCCCGTCTCGTCGAGCACTCCGAACCGGTGCAGCAGCCACATCAGCGGGTCCTCCGCCCGGTGCGGCCGCACCACTCCCCCGTCGCCGAGCCGGCCGCCCGTGGCGTGCGGCGCGTGGCCGAGGGCGGACAGGGCGAACAACTGGTACGTGGCGCAGAACCGGTCGAGCCTGAGCGGGAGTTGGTCCTCGTTCCAGCGGCGCAGCAGGGCGTCGAGTTCGGTGTGGACGGCGAGCCGGTCGTCGGCGTCGAAGACGGGGCCCGGGCGGCGGCCGCGGTGCAGCGGCGAGTTGTCGGGCAGGTGCGGCCACAGCAGGTCGGCCTTGGTGAGCGCCACGGCGACCGGCAGCGTCAGTTTCTCGTCGCCCGCCGTGCCGTGCGCGGCCCGCAGATGGGTGAGCAGGCGGGTCAGCACCTCGATCGAACCGCCAGAGGTGCCCGGCCCGCCGACGGGCCGGTCGAGCGGGCTGCCCGGCAGGTCGAGCGGGTCGACGAGGACGATCACGGCGTCCGCCTCGGCGAGATAGCGCAGCTCGCTCTCCACGCGGTCCTGGGACGTGAAGTGCTCGCCCGCCGTGTCGAGGAAAACCAGCGTCAGGACCCGCTCGCGCCTGCGCCCGAAGCGGCCTCGCCGGGTCCTGCCGAGCCGGTACACGAGAGGTGAACTCCCGCCCCCCGCCGCGGTCTTGGGGACGGTGTGCCGGGCCTCGTACAGATGACGTTCGTAGCGTTCGTGGTAGTCGGCCATCGTCGCGTCGTCGCAGGGCATGAGCGCGGCGTCGAGTTCGGCGCCGAGGCGGTGCAGGAGTTCGTGGAGCAGGACGCCGATGTACGTGCTCTTGCCGGAGCCGACGGGACCCGCGAGCGCGACGAGCCGTCCCGGGGTGCGCAGATACCCCTCGGGGAAGCGGCCGTCGCAGGCCGTGCAGCGCAGCCGGGTCGTGGACCTGCGGCAGACCGTGCACACGGCGCGTCCGGCGAGCGGGTCGGCGCGCCGCAGGCCAGCGCCGTCGGCGCAGTCGGAGCCGCCGGACACGCAGGCATACGCGATCTGCGCGCGGCCGACCCGCCGGAAGCAGTGCGGGCACACCCAGGTGCGGCGGCGTCGCGTGAGACTGCTCAACTCCCTTGCTCCTTGCCCAGTTTGAGCGACCCTTGCGGGGGGTCGCGGAGGACCAGCGGCGTGCCGTCGGCGGGTTCGGCGAAGCAGCGCAGCCAGCGCCGCTCGCGGCCGCGCGGCAGCGGGGCGGTCAGGCGGGCGCCCGGTGCGAGCAGCACGTCGTGGGCCTCGGCGAGGACCGTGCCGTCGGCCGCGTCGAGGGGCCAGCCCCGGCCGTGCGAGACGACGAGGAGCAGCCGGTGGGCGCGTACCGGGGTCTGCGCGGTGAACTCGGCGGTGACCGTGCGGCGTCCCGGCAGGCCCGCGCGGACGAGCCGGTAGTCGACGTGGGTGCGGCCCGCGAGGTGGGCCCGGGTGGTGGTGCCGTGCGCGCGCAGCCCGCCGAGCCGGACGACCGGGCGCACCTCCACGTCGAGGCCCCCGGCGCCGTCGGCCTCCGGGACGGGGACGCCGGTGTCCTGCTCGTAGGCGGCGCGGGTCACCGTGCGGCGGTGCTCGGCGCCGGTGCCGGGCACGCGCCACACCAGTTCGGCCTCGTCGCCCGCGTCCTGCGGCCAGGCGAAGACGACGAGCGGCCCGCTCGCGCCGTGCCGGGCCAGGCGCGGGGTACCGAGGGTCTGGGCGCAGGCCAGGGCGTGCCCGCCGGTGACGGCGCGGTCGTCGGCGACGGTGACGGCGAGGACGACGGTGGGCCGCTGCGGCGGCACGAGCCGCAGCCCCTCCGGGTCGGGTGCGGTGGCGAGCGGCTGCGCGGGCAGCGCGCCCGCGGGGATGCGGGTGCCCGTGGTCCACGGCGGCTCCGCGTCGAAGCCGTACAGCAGCACCGTGCCGGTCCGCGGCGGGGTGAACCGGGCCAGGAGGCGTCCCGGTTCGTCGGGCGCGGGCCCGACGGTCAGCGCGGCGACGGGCTCGGGCGCCCCCTGGGGTGTGACGGTGCGCCGGATGCCGTCGGTGCGCACCGGGCGTCCGTCGTCGTCGCGGTGGACGACGCGGATGCGGTACGTGTACGCCGTGCCGTTGATCAGGGTGCTGTCGGTGAAGCCGTCCCGGTGCGCGGGCACGGCCACGTCGGGGGCGCCCGGCGCGGAGCGCACCACGTCGACGGAGTCCGCCCCGGCCGGGCAGGTCCACGCGGCGGCGACCTCCGCGTCGCCGGCGCGCAGGTGCAGCTCGGCGACCTCGGGCCGGTGCACGAGCGGGCCGAACACCCTCAACTCCGAGACTGCGCCGTCGGGTTCGGCACCGCGGCGGGCGGCGACGGCGTAGTACAGGGGGACGTTCGGGGGCGGGTCCCGGTCCTCGTACGAGGTGGCGCGCGGGGACGCCGGGGTGAGCGGGACTCCGTCGCGCAGGGTGCGCGGGCGGTGGTGTGCGGCCCGGATCAGGACGTGGGTGGGTTCGCCGGTGGTCGAGGGGGTGGGGTCCCAGGTCACCACGATGACGGGGCCCTCCTGGGCCGCGGTGAGCGCGGGGACGGGGGCGACGGCGAGGTCGCGGCGGGCGGCGTCGACACCGGGCAGGTCGCGGACGATCGCCTCGGCGCGCTCGATGAGGTCCCAGGCACGGTCGGACTCGGCGGGCGGCAGCGCCCGTGCCCGGTCGACGAGCGCGCGGGCCTGCGCGAGGGTGGCGCGCACCTGCGTGACGAGGTCGGCGGCGGTGCCGGGCGGCAGCCGGTCGGCGACGGCCGCGGCCTCCACGAGCCGGCCGTCGGCGACGAGCCGGCCGAGCCGGACGGCGACCGGGTCGGCGCCCTCCTCGTGCAGGACGGCGAAGACGAGCCGCCGCGCGTCGGCCTCGACGATGCCCAACTCCCCTGTCGCGTACGCCAGGAGGGACCCGGCGGCAGCGCGTGCCGCGCGGCGCTCGCGCAGCGGCACCGTCACGTCGTACAGGAGCAGGCGCACAAGTCCGGCGGAGCCCTCGTCGGCGTGCACGGCGCGCACGGCGGCGACCAGGGTCTGGGCCGCGGTGTGCGCGGTGCCGTGCGGCAGGCGGCCCCAGCGGCGGGCCGCCGCCTCCAGTTCCGCCCTGTCGGGCCCGGGTCCGCCGAACACCCGGACCGGCCGTGCGGCCCGGCCGCCGGGTGCCGCGGCGGCCAGGAAGTCGGCGAGGTGGCGAAGGCCGAGGACCTCCAACTGGCGTCTGCCGCGCGCGTAGGCGGGGTGCGGGGCGGTCGGGGGCAGCGGGTCGGGCTCGGTGACGCGCAGGCCGAGGCCGGGGAGCAGGGCGCGCAGGCGCGGCTCGTCGGCCCGGTGTGCGGCGGCGGCTTCCGCGAGGGTCCCGGGGGCGAGCAGGCCGAGGCCGTCGGCCGCCTCCGTGAGGGCCGTGCGCAGCCGCTCGACGTCGGCCTCCGACTGTCGCCCGTGCGCGTCGAGCGCGGCCCGCAGAGGCCCCAGGTCACCGCCCGCGGCCGCGTCGAAGAGTGCCCGGTGGGCGAGGTGGCCCGCCTCCAACTCGTCGACTACGGCGCGGTACTTGAGCCGTCCGCGGCTGCGCCGCCAGCAGGCGCGCACGGCGGTGACGGCCGCGGTGACACCCGGCCCGTCCAGGCGGCGCGGCAGCTGGTAGCGCACGCGCAGATCCCCGGTCACGGGCGTACCGGCGTCCAACACCTCGGCGCGGTAACGGACTTCGTCGAACTCGTACGGCATGATCCGGTTCCCCCGCGGCCCCGTCGAAGAAGGGCGGTCAGCTCAGCCGCTGGTCGCCGAGTGCCTGGCGGGCCAGACCCACCGCTTCCTCGGTCATCCCGCCGATCTGCACGCTGATCTCGACCTGTTCGCCGGTCTCGTGCTCGGTGCCGACGACGCTCAGGAGTCCGGACGCGCTCAGCGTGAACTCGCACTGGATGGGCCAGCGTGCCGGTTTGTTCGGCGGGATCTTCAGCGTGCCCTGCGCGACGACCGTGTTGTGCACGACGTCGTCCGACTCCACCGAACCCGCCTGCTCCATGACCTCCAGGAGTACGCGGCGCTGGCCCGCGTCGAGGGTGTGGAAGGTGTCGGTCACGGAGGCGGGCAGTACGTCGTTGGCGTGCACGAGGTGGGTGACGTAGTCCTCGCGGGTGTCGAAGTGGGTGAGCTTGATGCCGTAGCCGCGCGAGGCGACGGTGGTGATGTCGTACGGGCGGTGCCCGAGCCCCGTCCCGTCCAGATCCGGCAGTTCGCCCTCGGTGAGCGTCCCGTCCGCGGCGCCGGCGAGGATGAACGCGGCCCGGTCCAGGGCGTACAGGGCGGCGCCGCGCGCGACCGCGAGGTCCGGGTTGTGCAGGCGCGGGTCGAAGCCGAACCGGTCGCGCAGCGCCTGTGCGACCGCGGGCATCTTCGTGGCGCCGCCGACCAGCAGGACCGCGTCGAACGCGCTCACCCCGCGCTCGGCGGCCAGCTCCACGGTGCGCTGCGTGATGTCGACGGTCCGGTCGAGCAGATCACGCGTGAGGTCCTGCACCAACTCCCTGGTCAGTTCGACGGGTTCGACGAGTCCTTGGTGCATGACGCGTACGGTGTAGCGCTCGCGGAACGACAGCGTCTTCTTCGCGTCCTCGGCGTCCTTGCGCAGCTGCGTCTCGGACTGCGGGTCGGCCAGCGGGTCGTCGGCGTCGGGGAACCGCTCCCGGAACCGCTCCACGAGGTGCAGCACGATCCGGTCGTCGAAGTCGGTGCCGCCGAGCTCCTTCGCGCCGTCCGTGCACAGCACGGTCAACTCCCGGCCGCGCAGCGTCAGTACGGTCGTGTCGAACGTGCCGCCGCCCAGGTCGTAGACGAGGACCGCCCGGTCGCCGCCCCCGGCTTCGTCAAGGCCTTCCAGCGCGCCGTAGTCGAGCGCGGCGGCGATGGGCTCGGCGACGACGTCCAGCACGTTCAGACCCGCGATCTCCCCGGCCTTGCGGGTGGCGTCGCGCTCGGCGAGGCCGAAGTACGCGGGCACGGTGATGACGACGTCCTTCACCGGGGCGCCGCCGCTGACCTCGGCGTCGTCGGCGAGCTTGCGCAGGATGCGGGCGGAGATCTCCTCGGGCGTGTACGGGCGGCCGTGGAACTCGCGCGGCACCACATCGCCCATGTCCCGCTTGATCAACTGCACGACGTGCTCGGGATCGAGCACGGTGGCGTCCTTGGCGCTCTGCCCGACCACGACGCTGTCGGCGCTCTCGAAGTACACGACGGACGGTGTGGTGTCCGTGCCCTCGATGCTGCGCAGCACGGTCGGCCTGCCGACCTCGTCGATGCGCGCCACGCACGAATAGGTGGTGCCGAGGTCGATCCCGTACACGGCCATGGTTCCTTACGCCCCTTCCACTTCCACGTCCACTTCCACGTCCGCTTCCACGGAAGCCTGCGGTTCCCACCGCGCGACGACGACATCGGCCTTGCGGATGACCCGCTCGCCGCGGGCGAATCCCGCGGTGCGGACGGCGGCGACGGTGCCGTCCGCCTCCGGTGCGGGCGCCGCGGACCTGGCCACCGGGCGGTGCAGCGCCCGGTCGAACTCCTCGCCCGGCTCGGGCCGGTAGCGCTCGGCGCCGGTGCGGGCGACGGCGTCGGCGGCCTCGTCGGCCAACGCGCCGAGCAGCGCCCGCAGTTCGTCCACGCCGAGGGGTTCGCTGACGTGCTCGGCCTGCCGCTGGATCTGGTCGTGCAGCCGGATCATCGACTGCCGGACGAGGTCGAGGGCGGCCTCGACCTCGCCGCGGCGCAGCCGCTCGACCTCGTCGTGCAGCCGGGTGACGATCTCCTCGCGGCTGCGCGCCAGTTCCTGCTGGCGGCCGAGCGCGGCGGCCAACTCCGCCGCGAGCGCCGCCGGTTCGGACGATCCCTCCGGAACCGCGTCGCCCGTGCTCCCCGTGCTCCCCGTACGCTCCGTCACACGATCACCCTAGAGGAGTCGGCCGCGGGGCGTCAGCGGATCGTCACCGCCTGCCCCGGCTCCAGGGTCACGTCCACGGCGAAGCCGCCGCGGGCGCCGACGCCGGTGACCGAGCCGGAGTCGGCCCAGGTGTCGGGCAGTGCGGCGAGCGGCACCGGCGCCGAACACGCCGGGGCGACGCTCCTGACGCACGGCCTGCCGCTGCGGCTTCCGAAGGGCGACAGGCCGAGCACGGCCGGTGCGGCTCACGCGGAAGCAGCGGGGGCGAGGGCCCCGCAGCTCCCGGCCCGGGGTCAACTCCCGCTACGCGGAGGCCAGTTCCGGATCAGCTTCGTGCGGGGCGTGGCGTACGTGCGTACCTTCGACGTGGACAGGCCGAGCCGCACCAGGGACTCGGCGACGGTCACCGCTGCCGCGACCCCGTCGACCACCGGTACCCCGGTCCGCTCCTTGACCCGCTCCGCGAGTCCGGCCATCCCGCCGCAGCCCAGGCAGATCACTTCGGCCCGGTCGACCTCGACGGCTCGTGCGGCCTCCTCCACGATCGCCTCGACGGCGGCGTCGGGATCCCGCTCCAGGTCGAGGACGGCCATCCCGCTGGCCCGCACCGACGCGCAGCGGTCGGTGAGTCCGGCCAGTTTCAGCCGGTCCTCGATCAGCGGCACGGCCCGGTCGAGCGTGGTGACGACCGAGTAGCGGTGCCCGAGGTACTGCGCGGTCGAGGCGGCGGCCTCGGTGATGTCGACGACCGGTACGTCGAGGAGTTCCTGCAGGCCTTCGCGCCCGTGCTCCCCGTACCCGGCCTGGATGACGGCGTCGAACGGCTCCGGGTACGCCCGCACCGCCTCCATGACGGAGATCGCGGCCAGGTAGCTCTCGTAGTTACCCTCGACCGACTCGGCGCCGAACGCCGGGGTGAGCGCCACGATCTCGGTGCCGGGCGCGGCGACGGACCGGGCCTGGGCGCCGATGGCGTCGGTCATCGTCGTGGTGGTGTTGACGTTGCAGACGAGTATGCGCATGGCGGTGATGGTGGCTGCTTTCTGTGCGGGGCCGCGACCGTGAACGGCGGTCGCGGTCAAGGGTGTTGCGACGTCCGGGCGCCCGGGCGGCCTCGGCGGGTCAGGCGGCGTCGACGGCGATCGCCTCGCCGTCGACGTCCCGCGCCGGTCGGCTGCGGTCGGCGAGGACGACGTAGAGCAGTGCGGCGAGGCCCGCACCGATGAACCAGGAGAAGCCCGAGATCGACGTGAAGGCGGGCACGAGGGCGACGACGACGGCGACCGCTGCGGCCGGGCCGAAGGCGCCGACGGCGCGCAGGTGGAAGCCGGAGCGGTAGTGGTAGTCGCCGTCGGCGGCGGCGGTGTAGAGGGCGGGCACGTTGACCCGTGTCCTGCGCACCAGCCAGTAGTCGGCCATGACGACACCGAACGCCGGGCCGAGCAGGGCGCCGAGGCCGCCGAGGAAGTAGTTGACGACGGTCGGCGAGTTGTAGAGGTTCCACGGCAGGATGACGAGGCCGATGACGGCGCTGACCAGTCCGGCCTTGCGGAAGTCGAGCTTGCGCGGGAACAGGTTGACCAGGGTGTAGATCGGGGCGACGAAGTTCGCCAGCAGATTGACGGCGATGGTCAGCGTGAGGAAGGCGACCGAGGCGAGCACCATCAGCGGGGTGCTGGGGATGGTCGCGACGATGTCCTCGGGCCCGGCGACGACGTGCCCGTCGAGCTTGAACTGGCCGCCGGACAGCACCACGACGATCCCGGCGAAGAACAGCATGTTGAGCGGGATGCCCACGAGGTTGCCGGCGACGATGGCGCGGCGGCTCTTGGCGGAGCGGGTGAAGTCGCAGAAGTTCAGGACGAACGTGCCGTAGATGACGACCCACAGCGCGGCGCTCTCGAGGATCTGCCGCCAGGCGTCGAGTCCGGTGGGCGCGCTGCCGGTGGAGACAGCGACGGAGAAGTCCGTCTTGGTGAGGATCCAGGCCGCCAGGGCGCACATCGTGATGAGGATGGCGGGCGCGGCGAACGCCATGTACTTGCGGATCAGCTCCATGCCGTAGCTGACGATGACGACCTGGACGATCCACAGCGCGACGAAGGTGATCCAGCCGAGCGTGGACAGGCCGAGGATCGAGTTGTGGTCGAGCGAGGCGGCACCCGGCGCGAGCTTCTTGACGACGGCGCGCAGCACGGACGACGCGAGGTAGGTCTGGATGCCGAACCAGGCGATGGCGACGGCTCCGCGCACGGCCGCGGGGATCTGCGCGCCCCGGATGCCGAAGGCGATGCGGCTCATGACGGGGAACGGGACGCCGGTCTTGTGGCCCATGTAGCCGGAGAGCGTGAGCAGTCCGAAGAGCAGCGCGGAGGCGATGGCGAAGGCGATGAGGATCTGCCAGACGCTCATCCCGAGGGCGAACAGGCCCATCGCGAAGGCGTAGTTGCCGAGGCTGTGCACGTCGTTGCCCCACAGCGTGAAGACGTTGTACGCGCCCCAGCGCCTGCCCTCTCTGCGCGTCGGGGCGAGGTCGGGACTGTAGAGACCGGGACTGGTCCCGTCCGGCACCTCAGCCGTGACTGTGGGGCTCTGTTCGTGCACGGCGACCATGACGCGCTCCCTCGCTTCCACATAGAGGAATTTCGTTTCCTCATTGCGGAGTGACGCTAGAGCGCCGGGGAGGGTCGGTCAATGGTTTTGGTATACCAATCTTCGGTTGAACGGAGAAGGGAGTCAAGACCCCCCTGAGCTGAAGACCCCCTGAGCCCAAGATCGAAGTCGCTGAGCGGCGCGAGCGCGTAGCCGTGATCCTCGCCGTCGGCGTCATCGGCGACCGGGTCGGCCGGCGCACCACCGTCGCCTACTGCGGCGGCATCGGCTGCGCCGTGTCCGCCCTCGTCCACCCTCGTCCTGCACTACGTCCCCGACCCGCTCGGCTCCTCGTACCTGGGATACGGAAAGATGGAGGGCGACGCGGCCGAGGGCCCGCGCTTCCACCAGGACCGGCTCGGCATGAAGGCGACCACGCCGATCGTCTCCGGCGGCATGAACGCGCTGCGGCTGCGTACGCGAACGACCACAAGGAGCTGCGCGGCGCCTTCGAGTCCTTCACGGCGGACGCGGACCAGCTGTACCCGGGCCGGCGCGAGGCGCTCAGCCGACCGGAGTCCAGTCCACCAACACCCAGGCCCGGTGCGGGATTTCACCCCACACGGTGAGGACACGATCGTCCTCCGCACCCACCGGCACCCGCACGGGCACACCGAGCGGGGCGAGCATCCACGCCGTGGCTCCTGTCGCGTCACCGGGGAGCGCGACAAGGGGCACGGCCGGATCCGCACTGCCGTTGACGACGGCGAGCCGGACCCCGCCGTCCGCGGTGCGGGACAGGTGCGGGATCAGATACGGGCCGCCGCTCACCAGCGGCAGCCGGGGGTCGGGACCTTCCAGGAAGCGCACGGTGGCGTGCAGCAGCCGCTGCCCTTCGTCGTCGCAGGGCAGCAGCGCGGGGGCGGTCGCGGCGAGGACGGCGACGCGACCGCCCCCAGCGTTGGTGTGGACGCACCGTCCGGCGCCCCAACTCCGGCCGTCCGGTGTACAGATGGTGCTCCACACGTCGGTACGTTCCCGGGGACGCAGTCGGGCGAGCGCGGGCTGGACGTTGACGCTGAGGACGGTGCCGTCGGCGGTCTGCTCGTACGCGTACGGGCCTTCGCCGGCAGTGTCCTCGCGGCCCACGATCCCGTCGACGGTGACGCCGGTCCACTCGGCGAAGCCGCGCTCGTCGAGGATCTGTGCGGCGGTCCCGTCGAGGAGGAGCCCGCCGGTCAGCATGCGGCGCAGTTCCGCGTCGTCGAAGGCCCGGGCCGCCTGCCCGAACAGCGCCTGCACCGGGGCCTGTTCGGCGGTGACCGGTACGCCGAGGCGCAGCAGGAAGTCGGCGGTGGGCCCGGGGTCAGCCACCAGGTCGCCGAGGTGGCCCGCCCGGCTCGTACGGACATGGGCGGCGGCATCGGGACGCGTCGGCACGCCCACGCCCCAGGTGACCTGTTCGTCCTGGGCGCGCGCGGCGACCAGGTCGAGGGCGGGCCGGGCGCGGCGCAGCAGCTCGGCGATGCGCGGGTGGCGCCGGGCGCGGCCGGAGTGGGTCGGGTGGAGGTTGAGCAACAGGGCGTCCGCGCCGGAGAGTTGGGCGGTGACCAGCTCGGACCAGGTCTGGGTGTCCGACTTGGACCAGGCGGTGTGCGGCCAGTTCTCGATCTCGGGTTCGCTGCGCACGCCCGGCGGGCGCAGGGCGCGCTGCTGCTCCAACAGCCAGACGGAGCGGCTGAGTTCACGCCCTGGCCCGTCCTCGTATCCGGCGAAGTGCGGGCGCTGCACGGCCTCGCCGTCGATGGACAGCGCGTCGAACAGGGCGGCCCAGTCCCGGCCCTCGACGCTGTGGGCGGCGGGCACGGAGCTCATCAGGCCGAGCCGGGAGCGGCCCTCGGAGTGTTTGTCGACGGCCTCGGCGACTGCCTGGGCCACCTCCAACTGGGCTTCGCGCCACACCTGTTGGAGCAGCGCACGCCAGGGGTGGGGACGGCCGGGTGCCGTGACGGCGGCGACGGCCTGTTCGCGGGTGACGGGGGCGCCGACGAGTGCGGCGAGCCGTTCCAGCATGAGGGGTTCGAAGCCGCCGCCCCAGCCGAGCGGGGCGTGGTTGTGGTAGCGGAAGTCGTCCTCCAACCACAGGACGCGCAGGCCGAGTTCGGCGAACCTGCCGTAGTGGGCGGTCAGCCAGGAGCGCCACAGCGGGCACGCGAACGACGCCTGCGCGGTGGCGACGGTCCCGTCCGGGCCGACCATGGGGGCGAAGCCGTGCCGGTCGCGCCGCCCGCGGTCCGCGTGCCCGGTGGTCACCCACGGGTTGAGGCCGACGTCGAGTCCGGCGTCCCGCAGGATCGCCGCCGTGGCGGCCGTGGCGTCGTAGAGCCGGTCCTCCGCCTCGCCGGAGGGGTGCCCGTTGTGGAACTCCTCGGCGGCGAGCAGCAGGACGACCTCGTCGACGCCCGCCTCCTGGCAGAACTCGGCGAGTTCCAGGGCCTGTTGCCCGGCGTCGCGGCCGGGACGGATCTGGAACCGCAGGTGGTAGCGGGCGGCGGGCACGCGGGGTCTCCTCTGGTGCGGGGGTGGTACGCGGCGTCGGGGCGGGGCGTCGCCGGGTGCGACGCCCCGCCCGCTCACCTCAGTGGTGGCGCCTTCAGTGGCGGCGCCTTCAGTGGTGGCACCTTCAGTGGTGGTGGTGTCCGCGCTCGGCGGGCTTGAGCGTCAGGGTCTGCTCGGCGGCCGTACGGGCACCGCCGACGCTGCTCCCGCTGGTGTCGGTCCAGGCGCGGGTGGGCGTGGTCTCGGCGAGCCGCCCGCTCTTGCCCGACATCCCGATCACCAGGCCGCTGTAGCGGTTGACCAGGTGGAAGGTGCCGGTGGCGCGGCCGTCGACGGTGCGGCCGGGGACGACGAACCACTGCTGGCCGACGGCCGGCCCGCCGGACGCCGTCGCGACGGAGAGCTTGGCGCCCCAGGCGCGGCCCGCGTTGCGGGTGGAGTCGACGCCGAGGAGCTGTCCGGTGGCGGCGTTCGCGATGCGGTAGGAGCCGTCACCGTTCGCGGTGAAGGTCCAACTGCCCGCTTGCGAGCCGTTGTCGGAGGCGACCGAGGTGACGCTCCGCCCGCTCACCGCGAGGGAGCGGCCGGCGCCGTTGCCGATGACGTACGGGGTGCCGGTGGCGACGGGCGCGGCCGGGGCGTTCGTCCCGACGGTCGTCTCGTAGTACTCGCCGCTCACCCCGCCCGAGCACTGGAACGAGCAGTAGCTGCGGAACTTCTTGCCGAGGATGGTGGACCCGGACTTGTTCACCGGGTCGAGCATCCACCGGTACCAGGAGCCCGTCTTGTAGGCGCCGGTGTCGCCGAGCAGCCGCCACTTCTGCGTGGCCAGGTCGTCGGTGGCGTAGAACCGCTGCGGTTCGCTGCTGTCCTGCACGATGGCCTCGGGCTGGCCGATGTACAGGCCGAGGTAGGCGTCGTAGCTGACGTTCATCGTCAACAGGTCGGCCTTCGCAGGGAGTTCACCGGCGGCCTGCTGCTGGGCGACGGTCCCCTTGTTCGCCGGGTCGTAGTCGTGCGCGACCGGGGTGTAGCCCGTGGTGTGCGTGGCGTCGACCGGCTCCATGTTGCTTTCGAGGCCGCCGATGCCGGGCTGCGACCAGGCGCCGTCGTACCACTTCTTCCAGGAACCGGGCGCCATCTTCCCGGACATGGGCGCGCGGGCGACGTGCGCGCGGCTGCCGTCGGTCCAGCCGCCGGGGACGCCGCCCTTCGGGATGACGCGGGAGTTGTAGTAGACGTAGAAGTAGCCGGAGGCGGTGTCGACGAAGAGCCGCGGGTCGCCGTCGCCGTAGTAGTACGTCTCGTTCGGGAAGGCCGCGGTGTCACCGCGCTTGGTGCTGTAGGGCGAGCTCAGTACGTGGGACTTGATGTCCCAGGTGTGGCCCTGGTCCTTGGAGACGGCGTAGTCGATGGCGTCGTAGTGCAGCCCGTCGCCGAAGGGCTGCGGGGTGAACTCGTTGTGCACGAGCCCGTACCAGTCGCCGGTGTCCGGGTCGACCCACACGCCCATCAGGTCGCAGTAGTTCTTCTGCGCGTAGTGCGATCCCGCGGGGGCGTAGCTGGCCTCGCGGCCCGTCGGGCTGTTGTTGCACCGCCACGTGGTGTCGTTGTTGCGGTCGTCGGCGTTCGCCGGGTTCACCGCGTCGCTCAGCGCGGCGTCGCGCGGGGCGGAGTCGAAGTCCTTGCCGGTGTAGAAGCCCCACTCGCGCGGGTCGTTCACGTCGTACAGGGCGTGCGCGGACTGGTAGTGGAACGTGCCGTCCTTGTCGATGAAGGTGGCGGCGGGCGAGTCGTCGGGGTTCGTCCACGGCCCCTTCGCCCCGACGGTCACCGTGTACGTGGGGGTGTCCGCGGTGGCCGGGCCTGACGCCGCCGCGCCGCCGAGGACGGCGGCCACGGCCGCAAGGGCCATGACGCCTCTTGCTCTGGAACGGCTGGAACGGGCTGACACAGAGTGCTCCTCTCCCGCACTGAATTAGTTCGACTACGATCCGAACTAATAGGGGAGGCTGTCAAGACCCACGGCACGGCGCCCTTACCCAACTGCCGCTGGAACCGGGCGCTTTGCCATGATGTGAGGAACACAAGAGGTGAGGACCGAGTGAAGGCCGACCTGCGCGCGACGACGCCGGAGCACACCGCCCTGTCCGGGCCGTCCCGGCCGCGCGACCGCGGCTCCGTGCGCCGCGCCAACCTGGCCCTGGTGCTGCGCATCCTGCGCGACCAGGGCCCGCGCTCGCGCGCCCGGATCGCCACGGACACGGGCCTGCCCAAGCCGACGGTGACCAGCCTGGTCGCCGAGCTGGTCCAGCTCGGCCTCGCGGGCGAGGGCTCGACGGCGCGCGAGGGTTCCGTGGGCCGCCCCGGCACCCTCGTCCACGTCGACGGACGGAACATCTGCGGCATCGGTGTCGAGATCAGCACGAGTTACGTCCATGTCCTCGCCCTCACCCTCAACGGCAGGACGGCGTACGAGCACCGCAGCCCGCTCGCCGCGGGCGCCGCCGGGGCCGACGCGGTCCTCGACCTGACGGCGCGGGCGGTCACCGACTGCACCACGGCCCTGGCCCGCGACGGAATCCGCCCGGTCGGCCTCTCGCTCGCCGTGCCCGGTGTCGTCGACACGGCCTCCGGCGTCGTCGCGTACGCGCCCGCGCTCGGCTGGCGGGACGTCCCGGTGACCGAGGGCCTGCGCACGCGCCTCGCACCGGCCGCGGCGCTCCCCCTCGCCGTGGAGAACGACGCGAAGCTGGGCGCCGTCGCCGAGTACCTGCGCGCCCAGGACACGCAGGTGCACGACATGGTCTGCATCACGGGCGAGCGCGGCATCGGCGCGGGCATCATCAGCGACGGCCGGCTGCTGCGCGGCTTCGCCGGTTTCGCGGGCGAGGTCGGCCACATGCCGCTC
The DNA here is from genome assembly GCF_044460595.1 of Streptomyces sp. NPDC050085. NCBI lineage: Bacteria > Bacillati > Actinomycetota > Actinomycetes > Kitasatosporales > Streptomycetaceae > Streptomyces > Streptomyces sp. NPDC050085. The sequence goes on from NZ_JBITJZ010000001.1 coordinate 696,783, forward strand.
GACCCGGAGCGCCGTCCCTGCGTGTGCGGGCGACGCGGCTGCTGGGAGACGATGGTCGGCCTCGACGCGATCCTGCGCCTCGCGGCCGACCCCGACGACGAAGTCCACGACCCCGCCGTCGAGTTGGAGCTGCGCCTGGCCGAACTCCACGCCCGTGCCGAGGCCGGCGACGCGCGCACCCTGGAGGCGATGTCCCGCGTCGCGGACGCCCTGGGCCTGGGCATCGCCCTGCTCGCGGACCTCCTCAACCCCGGCCTGGTGGTCCTCGGCGGCTACTTCACGCACATCGGCGACCTGATGCTCGACCGCGTCCGCGAGGTGGTGCGGGAGCGGGTCATCGCGCCCGACGGCGGCGGCTGCGAGGTGGTCCTGTCGGGGCTCGGGTTCGCGGCGGCGGCGCGGGGCGGGGCGCAGTTGGCGCTGGACGGGGTGTATCGGGATCCGGGTGGGATGGGCTGAGGCCGTTCGCGGCCCACACGGCGAAGCGGCCCGCCAAGGGGGAACCCCGGCGGGCCGCTTCGGTCATGGCCGTACCTCTGTGTCAGCCGCTGTCCGTGCTGGACCACTCCAGCACCGTGCACTCCGCGTCCCACCAGGGCAGTGCGTGGCGCACCTGGTCGAGCCGGCGGCCCGAGTAGTCCGGCAGCATCTCAGGCACTCCGCGGACTTCCAGCAGACGGAAGTCCGCCGCCCTGCCCTCGACGGACAGTTCGCCGTCCAGGAAGAGGCCGAGGTCGATCCGCCAGGCCCCCTTGGTCATGGAGGGAGAGCTCGACCCCACCGGAAAGTTGAACAGCTCAACCTCCGGAGGCGTCTCCCTCCAGCTGAACGACCGCAGTCCGCGTACGACCAGAAGGGCCGCGTTCCCCGTGCGGTACTGCAGGGCCGTACGCATGTCCAGGAGCAGCCCGGCACGGCCGGTCAGCGGACACACCCGGCAGTCGAGGAGGGCGGCTTCCTGCAGTGCGTCGGACTCGCGCAGCGGATCCCAGTCGGTGGGAACGCCCTGCATGCCGTCCACGGCGCCGATGAAGTGGTCTTCGATACGTGTCATGGGATCGCGATGTGGTTGTAGGGGTCACTGTTCGGGATTCCGACCTGCCCCGTGATGGGGTTCATGGAATGGCCCGCCTCGTCCATATAGATCACATAGCCGTTCGGGTACTGGTACTTGCCCTTCGTGACCGGGTCCATCACACGGACGTAGGCGACGCGGTCGTGGAGCCCGTTGGCCGCGGCCTCACCCTTCTTGATCTCGTAGACCCAGCCGCTGCCCTTGTCGGTGGTGGCAACGGCCTTGCGCCCCTTGGGCAGCCACAACGACTCGCCCTTGGGCCCGAGCACGTTGCCGACGAGGCACCGGCTGTTGTGGACCAGCAGCGGAGTGCCGCCCGCCAGCACATAGTACGAGTGCAGACCCTCGACGGTGAGGTTGTAGGTCCGCGCGTACTGAGGGAAGAACCGGGTCGCAGAGACGGTGACGGTGTCACCGGTGTCCGTGCGCAGGGTCATACCCGGCTCGAGGTCGGCCGCCTCGACCCAGCGCTGCTCGGACGGGGACCAGAACGGGTGCTCCTCCGTGGCCGTCAGCTTCTCCGCGCCGCCGGGCGTCGCGAGGGTGAGTTCGGCGAAGTACTTGTCGCCCTCGGTGACGATCAGGTCCGTGACCTTGCGGGACCCGGTCTCACCTGTGACCGGGTCCGAGGCGCGTACCGCGTCGCCGACCTGGACCGACTCGATGGTCTTCGTCGAGCCGTCGGCCATGACGACCTTCGTGCCCGCGAGGAAACACTGGGCGCACTTCTGGGCCATACGTGCGGCCCGGCTGCTGTCGATCGCTCCCTCGACGCCCTCGACGCCCTTCTTGAGGAGCTTGAGCTTGCCGACGGGCAGGAAGCTCATCGCGGCCAGGGCGCACTGGCCGAGAGCCGGGTTCTCGATGCACTTCTTCGCGTCGTTGATCCCGAGGACCTCCCAGACGATCTCCTTCATCGTCGGGTCGATCGTGGGGAACACGAGTTCCTGACCGGCCAGGGCGCACGGCGGCAGGCTGTCCCGGTTCATCGGGATGTAGCACTTGGGCTTGTTCGCCTCCGCCTCCCGCTCCTTCTTGCGGCGTTCCTCGGCGAGGCGACGCTGCTCGGCCTCCTCGGCCTCGCGCTTCTTGACCACGTCCTTCCACGCGGCGGTGGCGTCGGCCTTCGCGTCGTCGGCACTCTTGCCCGCGGCGATCGCGTCCGCGTGCGCACGGTCGCTCGCCTCCTGTGCCTCGTACGCCGAGGTACGCGCGTAGTCGGCGGAGAACTCGGCCTGAGCGGCCGACTCCTCGGCAGCGACGGCGTCCTGGTTCGCCCGGGTCGCGGCGGCGCGCGCCGTGGTCGCGGACGTCTTGGCCTGCGCGGCGCTCGTCTCGGCCCGGTCGGCGGCCGCGTCGGCGTCGTCGGCGTACCCCTTGGCCTCCCCGGCGCTGGTCTCCGCTTCCACCCTGGCCTGCTCGGCCAGGTCGGAGGCGTTCTGCGCCAGGTAGGAGGCCTGCGCGGCGAGCGCGCTGTTCTTGCGGGCCTCGGCGGCGATCTCCTGGCCCTCGGCGATGAGCCGCTCGACCTGCGCGACGTGCGTGGCGGCGAGCTGGTCCTTGCGGTCGGCCATGTACTGGCCGGCCTGGACGAACTTGTGCACCTCGTCGGCGGACCCCGCCAGGGCGATCTTCGCCGCTGACTTGACCTCGGGTCCACCGTTGTTGAACAGGGTGGTGCTGGTCACCCGCTCGTCGGCCTGCTGGGCCGTGTACTGCCCCTTGTTGAGGAAGTCGAGCAGCGCCGCGGTGCTCCCGTCGGCCAGGGCCGTCTTGGCGGCTTCCTTGACGCCGGGGCCACCGTCGTTGGCAAGCTTCGTGACGGCGACGCGGTAGTCGGCGTTCGCGGCCTCGTGCTGACCTGTGGTGTAGAAGTCGAGGATCTGCTGGTCGGTACCGTTCAGGACCGCGGTCGCCGCGGTGCGCACGGCCTCGTAGGGGCTGTCGGAGGCGAGGTCGGTCACCTGCTGGCGCGTCTCGTCGGCAACCGCCTTGCCGTACCCGGTCTTGAGGTACGCGATCACGTCGGCGTCGGTGCCCGCGAGGGCCTCGGCTGCGGCGTCCTTGCGCCAGGAGCCGAAGTACTCCAGGGAGCGCAGCGCCACCGCGCGGCCCTTGGTGGCGATGGCGGCCTGGTCGGCCCCGGGCTTGTCCGCCTCGACGGCCAGGGCCTTGGTGTCGTCCACGATGGACTGGCCCTCGACGACCGACTTCGAGACCTCGACCGTGAACTCGTCGGCCGTCGCCTTGTGCGTCATCGCGGACTCGACGCCCGCGTTGGTACGGGTGTTGAGGTCCTCGGCCTCGGTCTCGCGGGCGATGTCGAAGGTCTTCTGCGCGGTCGCGACCGCCGCGGTGGCGGTGTCCGCGGCCGTCTTGGCGGCGGCGGCCTGCTTCTTGGCCTCGGCTGCCTGGTCGGCGGCCTCACCGGCGTGCGCGGCCGCCTCCTCGGCGGCCGCCGCGGCGTTCTCGGCGTGCGTGGCGGCCGAGTTGGCCGCGTCCCGCGCCTCGTTGGCAGCCAAGGCCGACTTGCGGGCCAGCGCCTCGGCGGCGTTGGCGGCCCGGTTGGCCTCGTTCGCGTGGCGGCGCGTCTCCGCCGCGGCGGCACGGGCCTCGGCCGAGGAACCACCGGCGGCTGCCGCGTAGTCGGCGGCGTCGTCGGCGGCGTCGGCGGCCTTGTTGGCGTTGCCGGTCGCGCTGCGCGAGGCGGCGGCCGCGTCGGCTGCGGCCAGCGACGCCTTGCCTGCCTGCTCGGCGGCCTTGGCCGACTTCTTCGCCAGCTCCCCGGCCTTGCGCGCCTCGGCGGCCCGGTCCCGGGCAGCCTGCGCCTTGTCCTTGTCCAGGCTCGCGGCGTACGCGGCACTGGAGGCCCGGCCCGCGGCCTCGGCCGCGGCGGCTGCCGCGTTTGCGGTCTGCGCGGCGGCGAGTGCCGCGCGGCGGGCCGAGCGGTTGGCGGCGTTGGCCGCGCCGATCGCCTGCTGCGAGGCCTCTGCGGCCGCGCGGGCGGCGTCGGCGGCCTGCTTCGCCTTCACCGAGGCGCGGTTGGCGTCGTTCTTGGCGGCCTCGGTCTCGCGGGCGGCCTTCTCCGCGGCCTCCTGGGCGAGGGCCGCGGCGGCGATCGCCTTCGCGGACGCCTCCTCGGCCTTCTCCGTGGCCTCCTCGGCCTGCTTGCCCGCCTTCTCCGCCTGCGCCGTCAGCTGCGCGATCGTGGCGTATTCCTGGTCACGGTTGCGCGCGACGAACTGGCCGACCTCGAGGAACTCGACGATGTCGTCGGGCGTGCCCATCAACGCCAGCTTGGCGGCGGCCTTCACGTTGACGCCGCCGGAGTTGTAGAGCTTGGTGACCTCGACCCGGTCGTCGGTCGCCTGTGCCGTGAACTGACCGGCCTCGAGGAACTGCTTGACGTCCGCGGCGGTACCGAGCAGCGCCGCCTTGCCCGCGTCCTGCACCCCGGGGCCGCCGTAGTTCACGACGGAGGTGGCCTGCACCCGCAGGTCCTGCTCGTTCGGGGCTTTCCAGCCCGTGTCCAGGAAGGCTTCGACGTCGGCCGGTGTGCCTGCGAGCGCCTGCTTCGCCGCGGCCCGCACCGCCGGACCACCGGCGTTCACCACACGGGAGACGTCCACCCGGTCGTCGATCTGCGCGATCGCGGGGGCGTCCGTGAGGAACTGGCGGATGTCGTCGTCCGAGCCCAGAAGCGCCTTCTCGGCCGCCTCCTTGATGCCGGTGCCGCCATCGAGCCAGTACCCCACCGCCAGGCCGCGGTTCGCGGTCGGCGCGGGGTCCTCCGCGGACGCGGGGGTGGTGCCCAGAAGTGTCGCCGTCAGCGTGACGGACAGCACCGCCGCACAAGCCGCCCGCAGCCCGAGCCCACTCGGCATCCCGCCACCGCGAGGTCTGTTCGTTCGCCCCAGGCGTATGGAGCGCAATGGTCGATTCACCTAAAGGTCCTTCGTTAACCAATCACCACTCACCCGAAGAGAACTCCCAAAAGGGACACGCAGCGCTATGTCCGTTTTCTGGGAGATCGCGGGGAAGTGAATGCGAATGCGAAACCTTGACACACCCATAACAAATGACACACCGTCAAGAACCGGCATTCCTGCAGGTCTTCGCTGAAATGGAAGTGCGCGGTCCGGATCTTACATGTGCTTTACTTTAGCCAACCCTAGTGATTACCTGGCGAGCACATTTGCTCCATATGTCATCTCCCTGTGAGGAATCCATGGCGATATCCCCTGCCCGGAAGACCCTTCTGGGCGGTCTCACCGCTGCCCTCGCGCTGGGCCTCGGCGTCACCGCGCTTGCCCTCCCGCAGAGCGCCCCCGCCGCCCCCCGGGCCGCGGCCGCGGCCTCCGACGTGCCGAGCCTGGTCGAGGACTTCAACTACCCGGGTTCCGCCAAGGTCCTGGCCGAGCGCGGGGTCACCCTCAAGCGCGGCGACGGCCACGTCTGGCTCACCGACGCCACCACGCTCGGCGACTGCGCCGACGCCTCGAACATCGCGATCGAGTCCCGCAAGGGCGTCTTCTGCTTCAAGACCAACGCCAAGTCCGGCTTCCTGACGCTCGAACTGCCCGACACCTTCAGCATCTGGACCCAGGACCACCCGGTGAAGGCCACGCTGACCGCCGAGGGCCAGGACACCGTCGTCAGCGCCCCCGCCAACGACCTCACTCCGGTCGGCGAATCCGGGGACTCGGGCCTGCGCTCGGTCCTCGTCGAGATCCGCGTCACCGGCTGACCCCGGTCCCGCCGGTCCCGCACTCCTTCTCCGCGCGCCCGTCGCCCGTCAGCGCGCACCGAACCCCAGGAACATCAACGTGTCTCACATACGCCCCCGCGCCGCGCTGACGAGCACCCTGCTCGCCGCCGGCGTCGTGTCCGGTGTGCTCACCGGCGCCCCCGCGCAGGCCGTGACCGGTGCCGCCGCCGCGCCGACGTCGTACGCGTACACCGCCCAGATCACCGTCGGCGACCACGACCGCGGCTGCTCCGCGACGCTCGTCGACACCGAGTGGCTGCTGACGGCCGCCAGTTGCTTCGCCGACGCCACGGGCGCCGTGCCCACCGGTGCGCCGAAGTCGCCGACGACCGCCGTCGTCGGTACGACCGAGCAGCGCCGGATCGTCGAACTCGCCCCGCGCACCGACCGCGATGTGGTCCTGGCCCGGATGAGCCGCCCCGTCACGACGATCGCGCCGGTCGCCCTGGCCGCCACCGCGCCCGCCGCCGGCGAGGAGCTGACGTTCGCCGGGTACGGCCGCACGACGACCGAGTGGTCGGCCGTCGCCGCCCACACCGGCACCTACACCGTGAACGGCGCGGACGCCACGTCCGCCTCGGTCACCGGCAAGTCCGTGGCCGCGTGCGCGGGCGACGCGGGCGGCCCCGTGCTGCGCGGGACGGGCGGCACGGCCACCCTCGTCGGCCTCAACAGCCGGTCGTACCAGGGCGGTTGCTTCGGCACCGACGCGGCCGAGACCCGTACCGACGGCGTCGTGTCCCGCGTCGACGACCTCGCCTCGTGGGTGAGCGCCAAGACCGGCGCGACCCGCATCACCGACTTCAACGGCGACGGCGTCGAGGACATCGCGGTCTCCGACCCGAAGGCGACCGTCGGCGGCGTCACCGGCGCGGGCCTGATCCGCGTCGTGCTCGGCGGCGGCAAGGGCACCGCCGAGATCACCCAGGACCTCGACTGGGTGGCCGGTGCCGCCGAGACGAACGACGGCTTCGGCGAGACCCTCGCGACCGTCGACTACGACGAGGACGGCTACACCGACCTCGTGGCGGGCTCCCCCTCCGAGGACGTGGGCAGCGCGACCGACTCCGGTTTCGTCGACGTGTTCTACGGCGGTCCCGGCGGCCTCGGCAGCGGCGCCACGAAGGCCACCCACCTCGAGCAGGGGGCGGGCACCGGCACGATCGCCGGCTCCACCTCCGAGGTGGACGACCGCATGGGCCACGCCCTCGCCGCCGGCACCACCCAGGCCGGTGAACCGTACGTCCTGATCGGTGTCCCCGGTGAGGCGCTCGGCACGGTGAAGAAGGCGGGCGCCGCGTTCTACGTGCACAGCGGCACCAGCGTCTCGATCCACCAGGACAAGACGGACGTCCCCGGCTCCCCCGAGGCGAACGACCGCTTCGGCGCCGCCGTCGCGGGCAACGCCAACCACCTCGCCATCGGCGGCCCGAACGAGAACATCGGGGCCAAGGTCGACGCGGGCGGCATGGTGATCTTCAACCCGAACAAGCTGAACGCGGACAAGATCCCGACCCCGATCAGCGGCATCGACCAGGACATGGACACCATCTCCGGGTCGGCCGAGGAGGGCGACGAGTTCAGCGCCTCGCTGGCCATGACCGCGTACCGTCCCTCGGGCGCCGCGGCCGCCACCGAGTCGATCCTGGCGATCGGCTCCCCCGGTGAGGGCGTCGTCGTCGGCACCGAGAACCGGCTCGACGCGGGTCGCGTGGTCCTCGTCCGCATCAAGGCCGACGGCACCTGGAGCGAGCTGCGCGAGCTGAAGCAGGGCACCGCCGACGACGACGTCTCCGGCACCTCCGAGGCGGGCGACCGCATGGGCGAGACGGTCACGGCGATCAACACCGCGCCGCGCGCCGTCTCCACCGAGGCGACGATGAAGCTCGCGGTCGGCGTGCCCGGCGAGGCGATCGGCACCGCCACCAAGGCCGGTGCGATCCACACGTTCTCGCTGCTCGGCACGGCCGGCGCCAACGACCGCTGGATCGAGGCGGGCGACGGCGACGGCATCCCCGGCCCGGCCGGCGCGAACCAGGCCCTGGGCAAGAGCCTCCACTTCACCGGCACCAAGCTCTACGCCGGAATGCCCTACGGCCCGTCCGCCTACGGCACCCTGTACGCGCTGCCGCTGTCGAACGTGACCGCCGGCGGCACCGTCGCCCCGGTGACGACGTACCAGCCCGGCACGGGCGGACTGCCCGCCGCGGGCGCGGACTTCGGCGTCGCGGCGCGCTGATCACGCAGCACGAAGGGGGTGGCCCCGGGGACCCCGCCGGGGTGCCGGGGGCCCCCCCCTTTGCGCCGGCACCCCCCCCCGGCGCAGAAGGGCGTCTGGAGACCCGTGGCGGTAGCCACGGGGTCGCCGCGCCGCCGCGTCAGG